>CAJUDG010000009.1 GCA_910584745.1 uncultured Eubacteriales bacterium | reverse complement strand
TTGACAAGCTCCTTTTGGGTCTGGCCGCGCACTTGGCGGGTCAGGTTTTTCATGGGGCTGTCACCTCCATATGTCCACGGTCAAACCCCCATTTATTCGTTGCGGCAGGCTTGACAAGCCCGCCGCTTTTTGTTATAATTTTTAATAGAGTTTTCACCAACTCACATCCACACTTTGCCTTTCTGCGGTTGCCGCCGCGGGAAGGCAACTTTTCTATTCACCGTCATGTTTGTCCTCCTTAATGTCCAGGATATCCCTGGTGATCCGGGACGTCATCCAGTACATCCCCGGAAGGAACAGGGCGAAGGCCTCGCCGCCCAGCGCCTCATATCCCCGCTCTATCAAAGCATGGGCTTGTCCGGCCCGGAAAAGCAGGAGCCCAGCAATGGTCAAGGCTCCGTATTTGGCTATAGCTGCCAGCGGGATGCGGTCCCGAAACTGGGCCTCCCGGCGCTTGCGGTAGAGGTTCACCGGCTGACGGCGTTCAATTTTTATGGGCATTTGGGGCTCCTTTCCTGTCCTTATATCTCTCCGCCCGCATACTGTCCATCAAGTCCGCAAGGCCGGAAATATTCGGCTCATCCACTCCCGCCAGCCACAGCGCGCACCAGGCGGCCTCCAGCGGGGTAAGCTTGTACTTTCTTCGGATGCACCCGGCCCGGTTGGCCAGGTTTTTATACGTCTGCTTCATACGGGCCTCCTGCTACCGGTAAAGCGTCACCGGCTCCATAGCGGCCTTGCGGCGCTCGAACTCCGCCTCTGGGATAAGCAGCTTCGAGCTTTTCTCGACGACCTTCTTCAGCTTGGTGTCCCATATAAGTGTGGTCTCCATGAATTTGATGCCGTTCTGATCCACTCCATCAAAAGTCCATTTTTCCAGTGCCATTTGTCTCAGCTCCTTTCGGTGATATTATATGTTGGTGGGGTTGTACAGGTTGCGGGGAAGGGGGGCTTTATCCCGCCCCCTCACGCCGGGCGGCGCTTTTTGTTACTTTCTTTTCCGGGTATGATTGAATTATCTATACCCATCGCCTTGATGAATACGCTCCCTTCGTGTATCCGTATATCCTCCACCTTTGCGTTCAGCGGTTTGCCGTAACCTTCCATCATGATATTCATGATGTAGGTGTCTGAGGTGTTCCTGGTTACGTCCAACATTTTTAGCAGTGTGTTGACTGTCATTGCAATTCCCCCTTGCCTTTTCGTTCGTGTCGTGGTATGCTTTAATTGAAAATACTTTTGAAGTCCTGGTAAGGCTTCACGCCCAGAACGTCAGCAATTCGGATGGCTGTCCGAACGCTAGGTTCTCGCTTGCCATATTCATAGCGCTGATATGACAAAGTAGAAATTCCGATTTCCATAGCAACCCTTTCTTGTGTCTTGCCAGACGCTTTGCGAGCTGCTTTCAAGTCTTCCTTCATGCTCTCCTCTCTTTCAGATTTAACACTACCGTTTGGTAGTGTTATGGTTGTATTATAGCACTACCATTTGGATATGTTAAGCTTTATTATAAAATTCTTTGGGGGAAAATGCTATGACGTTTCACGAACGGTTAAAAGGACTAAGAACTTCACGGAATTTAACACAAAAGCAGGTATACGAAGCTATTGATATGTCGGCAATCGGGTATCAAAGGTATGAGTACGGAGACCGAGAACCAGCTTTCAAGCAGCTCATCGCCCTCGCCGACTACTTTGATGTGTCACTGGATTATCTGGTGGGGCGGTCAGAGTGCCCAGAAAGGAGATAAGGGTAATGGCTAGTTTTAGATGTCCATTTTGTGGAAACATGATGATATTAAATAGCAAGACCTACAATAAACGTGAATTTAATTTTGACAGCTCGGTATTTGTCAGTGATGATGATGTTCCTTATTTGAGAGTCGATATTTACCGTTGCCCATACGATGATTGCGGAAAAGAAACGGTAGTTATCAATGGAGTTAATGGATATATAGGTGATAAGGTGGTTTGGATATGTCCTGATAGTCAAGCAAATCAATATCCTGATTATATTCCAATAGCTATCCGAGATGATTATGAAGAAGCTTGCTCCATTGTGAGCAAAAGTCCAAAAGCCGCTGCAACTCTTGCTCGAAGATGCCTGCAAGGGATAATCCGAGATTTCTGGGGCATATCAAAAAACCGGCTTATTGACGAAATCAATGAACTGAAGGGCAAGATTCCGGCAGCTCAATGGACCGCTATTAATGCCGTGCGCAGTATTGGCAATATCGGTGCACATATGGAAAAGGATGTAAGTTTAATTGTCGACGTGGAGCAGGAAGAGGCTGTAGCACTTATTAAACTACTTGAACTGTTAATGGAAAAGTGGTATATAAGTCGGCATGACGAAGAACAGCTCTATAATGAAATTATATCTATAGCGGCAGAGAAAAAGCAGGTTAAGAACTTGTAGTTTTTATTTGATCATCTATTACAAGCAATTTCTCTTCAATAATCCAATACTATACTAGAAATCGGAGCGCCTTTGTTTTGGTTGTCTCCTTCTACCACCTGTGGTATAATCTGGGTGGTAGGAAGGAGGTGATAACTGTGGGGAGCTTAGTAAAGTACACGCTCCACCTTGATTCGGTGTCCAGGGAAACAAGGAACTCGTTATACGATACTTTCGATCCTGTTTCCTGGACTGGGGTATCTCGGAATCTTGACAGCTCTGTTATCCAGTTTTTTCTAATGGATAATGAGCGGCTAGAAGACTTCGCTAAGATTCCGCCTGAGTGTCGCGTAGAGATTGAGGGAACTCTTCGCGATAGAACTTAACCCTATCAGCTGTCGGGTC
This sequence comes from uncultured Eubacteriales bacterium, assembly GCA_910584745.1. Taxonomy (GTDB): domain Bacteria; phylum Bacillota; class Clostridia; order Oscillospirales; family Acutalibacteraceae; genus Acutalibacter. Next base: position 158,459 of record CAJUDG010000009.1, on the reverse strand, counting down.
GTACTCCATTACGGCCCGGCAGCTACTGTCCGGGAGAAGAAAGCTTACCAGCCAGGGAAGCAGAGCTTCTTCCTTTGTAAAATGGTTATCGCCAGTTTCTTTTACCCGCGCATTCCGCTTTTCTTCCAGTTCATGATAAAACTGGCGCATGGTAGATTCGTACTCTGTCTTGACTATGCTAAAATTGTTTATTTGTTCGATATTCTGCATTGGTCTACACCCCCTTCCTCTCTCCCGCCCCCTCACGCCGGGCAGCCGCGCTGGTTTTATCAAAATATTGATTTTTCATTGCTTTTTTATTGATGGCGCTATATAATAATGTTAAAGTACATTTAGGAAGGATGATTACCCTGAACTACGTATACCTTGTCGACACAAAAGGCATGACTCCAGAAGATAGAAAAACGGTTGAATCACATATGGAGAAATTTGGTGAAGTGTTTACCGCTCCCCATTCTACTCGTGGTGTTCCCCCACGGTATTTTGTGATAACAAAGTACACTCCAGAACAATTCTCATCCTTCACCCATCCTGAGAACTTCCCTTGGCAGGATGTAACCGGCTGGGATTTGAATCAGCTTTAATGTCTGACTGGCTAGGCTTATGCCCGGCCTTTTTTTCTTCGTAGTACCTTATGTAGGTTCTTTTGCTCTCCGGGTCAAAGTCGATGATAATTTTCGATTTTTTCCCAAAGCATACCGGCCGCGTAATGAGTTGAGCTACAAGTGCTGCGTGTATAAAACTATTGGTCGGCACGAACAACTCGTCTTTCTTTTTAAATTTCATCTTTTCACCCCGCTCACTCATTCGGCTCCGCTCTGGCACACAGGTCACCGACGCTGACATCGAGCACGTCCGAAAACTTGAGCAGGTCGCTAACTTTAATAAGCCTGCGTCCATTTAGCATATCTGTCATCTGCTGACCGGTTAGGCCAGCTTGCTTTGCAACAAACAACTGCTTTAGCCCCTTCTGGTTCATGATACGGTTTAAATTTTCAGGCACAGGTGCATTGCTTTCAGAGATTAGCATATGCTTACCTCCTTTCTTTTCCCGCCCCTCACGCCGGGCGGTCGCGCTGGTTTTGCGTTGCTTGTCCACCCGCTCCGTGATATAATTACCTCGAAGGGAGGTGAAACAGATGTGGGTATACCATTCACCGATTGGGCCGTTATACATTAAGCGCCTAGAAAATGGCCGGTACGGACTGATTTATGATGGAACCGTTTGGGAAAGCTGCCACTCTCCACAAGCGGAGGCCGATAACGTCTACATGCATGTAACAGGCTGCTATGCATGGGATAGGCTTGATGGTGAACTTCTTGATGAGCCTTGCGACTTGTCTGAATGGGATTATATCCCGCCCTGATGCGTGTATTTCATTTTGCAAATCCTATCCAAAACCCTTAGCCCATCCATCAGACTCTCAAAGTTAGTGTCAGATAGCGGGAAGTTCTCTTTTAGACTGGATTCAAACTGTCTCAGAATAGTATCCTCAGCTTTATCCAGGATGTTATTCTCTTTTTCTGTTAGCATTTCTTCTTACCCCCTTCCTTCGCCCCCCCTCACGCCGGGCGGTCAAATCACAATCATTTTTGCTTGAAATGTTCACAAACGTCATAAACCTTTCGGTCTTTCACCCTTGGGTATATACAATGGCCGCAGTGCAGTGGCACCACCCACTGGGCAGTATCATTAGGCCCTCCTTTACAAATATAGTGCTGCCAAAAGTGCTTGCAGTTGACACACATTGGGATATCCTTTGGCATCCAGTGACAATTTTGGCAATAGAACTTACAGCGTTCACTCTGCGTCATGCTTTTATGCATTGGGGCCCCTCCTCCTTTACGTGCTATCTGCACGTTGTCAGTGACCACATTATAGCGTACAATTAGCACGTAGTCAAGTCTTTTTTGGAGGAAATTTTATGTTTTGTAAAAAATTGCGTGAAGTTCGTATGTTGCGTCACTTAACACAGCAGAAATTGGCCGATGCGGTTGGTCTGGCATTAAGAAGCTATCAATGTTACGAGCAAGGTACACGTGAGCCGCCTTTAGATATGCTTGTCAAACTTGCTGACGTGCTGCAAGTGCCTACCGATTACTTGCTTTGTCGAGATTTATCTCTCTTAAAATCCTTTGATGGACTCCAGTGATATCCTCTATCGTGTCCCAAATCGTGAAATCACCCGTACGGTCTCCCGCCTCAAGCTGCTGATAGTAGCGGAGACTTATCCCCAACTTATCCGCTATCTGCTGCTGGGTAAGGCCCGCCGCTTTGCGGGCCTGCTTTAGGTTCTGGCGCATAGGTGCTCCTCTCTCCCGCCCCCTCACGCTGGGCGGTCGCGCTGGTTTTGTGTTGCTTGTCCACCCGCTCCGTGATATAATCACCTCGAAAGGTGGTGGTTATATCTGTCATGCCCGCCGCTTGCTGCGGCGGAAAGGAGGTGATTTTTATGAATCCATACATGTTCGTTATTTTAAGCTATCCTTTACCAGACAATAAAAACTTTAATCTAGTAGGTGGAGCACATGTCCATATCTGGGTGATGGACAGTTCTCTTGACAAAGCCCGAATCCGCGCTTTCGAGTATATCAAGAAGTACAGATGGAATCCTCAAGAGATTGAACACGCCTTTGAGATTCAGCACCAGCAGATTCCTTTTCTGCATAAAGATGAAGAAAACCTCTTTTTGATGGCTGGTCAATACGGTATTGCCGCTGATTTTCTTGCGTGGAGAAAACAGGAAGGGCAATCTGGTGACCCTGTGCTAATTTCTGAGCCTTAACAGCCTGCCGCTCATGAGCCTGCATTTCATGAGCGGCCCACTTTTTAATCTTCATTCGTTTACCCTCCCCCCACTGGATTATGCGATTATTATCCCGCCCCCTCACGCCGGGCGGTCGCGCTGGTTTTGAATGATCATCCTGCTTGTTAACTGCTCCTGAGTAATCATTCCATTTATAAACGCTTCTGCCATTGCTATTATAATGGGCCGTTTGCTTTCTGGAACGCTTTGGAGAATGTCTGCAATGGTGTTTCCGTCCTTTACCATAGTTGTGAATTTGTCCTGGTACACTTTATCGCCCCCTTTCTGTGCTTATGTGACTATTATAAGTCCCGAAAACACATTTGTCAATAGCTTTTTTGCGTTTTTCTGACTTTTTGTTGACATTCGCACTTTTCTGTGCTATCCTTACAAGTAGAAATGAAGGAGGTAGCACCATGCAGGAACGCATAAAAAAACTGCGTAAGGCTCTTGACCTTACGCAACAAGAATTTGGTGATCGAATTGGCATTAAAAGGAATACTATTGCAAACTACGAAACCGGTCGTAACGAACCTATCGATGCTGTGATTTCTCTTATCTGTCGAGAATTCAATGCTAACGAAGAATGGCTCCGCACTGGAAATGGAGAAATGTTTAGCCCTACATCCAGTGCAGCTATGGAGGCTTTGGCACGTGAACGCGGACTAACACATAGTGATTTTATTTTAATTGAAAAGTTTTTGAGCCTGAAACGAGAAAGCCGTTTGGCCGTTGCCGAGTATATGCTTGAAGTTGCTGCCGCCTTGAATAGGGACGATACGCCACTAGACATTGTGACCACAATAAAATCTATAAATATAGATGCTGAAGTTGGTCATTACCGTAGTGATTTGGTCATGGATGAACGGCGTTCCGCCAAGCATAATCCGGGTCACCAGGCAGAAATGTCTGATGATGAACTTCATGCCGAACTCAATAGACAACTTGCTGAACAAAAGCAACAGGTAGACAAACAATCAGTTTCTGGGCTTGGAAACTCCAAAACGGCTATAGGATAAAGTAAATAACTCGTCTTAAAGCATAGTGAGTGTTACTCAGGCTGACATGGTTAAGATAGATGTGATTGTTCATATAGTCCCGAAAATAAATTGAAATGAGGGATTTGGGAATGGCGCTAATTTCTTGCCCCGAATGCAAAAAAGAAATATCAGATCAGGCAAGTGTATGTCCTAATTGCGGATATGAGCTGAAAAATGCAACTAAACAAACGGTTCGCGAAAGTTCGCTTTCGGATGTTGAAACCAGCCCCGGCGCAGGAATCGGGTTCATTATTCTTGGCATTATTGCGATTATTGGGGGATGCTTTTTTTTAACTATTATTGTTGGAATTTTCGCTATAATCGGTGGTATTGGTCTCATCTCCCTAGGCTCTCAAAAGATTTCTGGAGTCCAGCATGGCAGGTGTCCATATTGCAATAATTCGGTAACTGTACCTGCCAAGTCAACTACATATAAATGTTCACATTGTAAAAGGATATCTTCAAAACAAAGTAACCGACTTATTGCAATCGAATAATCTTGTAGATGCCGCCCTACGAAAGTAGATTAAAAAACGAAAATCGGATAAGTATTACACAGGCTGATACCATTAAAGAAAATGGTATCATATACATCAAGCCGAAAGGGAAACCCACCTGATATAGTGAAGCGCGGCGGGCGGCTGAGAAGGTCTATTTTTAGTAAATATTTGGTGAGGGGCTTGACATACTCCAAGGAGTATGGTATAATATAATCAGTCAAGGGGGCAAGACCTGGACAAACAGTAGGAAAGGAAATGGTAACCGCTATGACAGACAAGCAAATGCAATTTATCGCATGGCTCATCACAACCGCCACAGATAAATGTGAGAGTATGGAAGAAGTTAGAAAGATGAACGAGGAGATCCGCAAACATTCCGCGGGGCTGAGAGAAGAAAACGAATCAAAAGAACAGCAGTAGGAAAAGGGCGGCACTTGCCGCCGCCTTTTTCATGCTCGGAGGTTAGCTATGGAAACAAAACGGAAGACGCATACCAGCACAACCGTAAAACGGCGGTACAATCAGAAAGCCTATAAATCTTTTACTGTTCAAGTAAAGCCCGAACTTGCTGCGCGCATACGAGCCTACAAAGAGAAAGAAAGCATTAGTATGGCTGAACTGCTTTCCAGAGCGCTTGACGTTTTGGAAAAATAAAAAAGCCGCCCCCGATACTACCAATACCTGGAAAGGCTCAATTTCAATGTACCCCCCAGCGACGGCGCACTGCGGGGCCCATCCACCAGCCGGAACGGCGCGCATATTTTGCGTAACCGCTCACTACTCTTATTATACAAGGGAGCAGTGGGCGCTTTTTTGCGCCCGTCTGCCGAAAGGATGGGTCAAAATGGAAAATGATTTGAAGATCTGCGCCGCCTATATCCGGGTCAGCACCCACGACCAGGAGGAGTACAGCCCCGACAGCCAACTGAAGCTTATCCGGGATTACGCCAGGAAGAACGGCTATGTCCTGCCGGAGGAGTTCGTCTTCCAGGACGACGGCATAAGCGGGCGCACCGCTGAGAAGCGCCCGGGCTTTATGCGGATGATCGCCACCGCCAAGGAAAAGCCCCGGCCCTTTGAGACCATCCTGGTCTGGAAGTTCAGCAGGTTCGCCAGAAACCAGGAGGAGAGCGTCGTGTACAAATCCCTTCTGAAAAAGGAGAACGGCATCGATGTTGTAAGCATATCTGAACCCTTGATGGAGGGCCCCTTCGGTGGGCTTATCGAGCGCATTATCGAGTGGTTCGACGCCTTCTACAGCGCGAACCTGGGCGCGGAGGTACGCCGGGGCATGACTGAGCGGGCCAGCCGCGGCCTGCCGGTAAGCGTCGCACCGCTGGGGTATACATACAGGGACAAGGCCTTTGTGGTGATTCCGGAGGAGGCCGCCACCGTGCGGGCCATCTATCAAGACTTTATTAACGGCGTCCCCATTATAGCCATAGCCAAAAAGCTCAACAGCCAGGGTATTCGGACAAAGCGGGGCGGCCCCTGGGAGAACCGCACGGTCCGATATATCCTGACGAACCCGGTCTATACCGGCAAGGTGCGCTGGTGCAGGGAGGGCGCCAACGATTATCACTGCTCCACCCTTCTGGAGGGCACGATGATAGTGGACGGCGAGCACGAGGCCATCATCTCCCAGGAGGACTTTGACCGGGCCCAGCAGCGCATGGAGGACTATCTCAAGCGCTATAAGGGCACGGCCCCGAAGGCCCAGCGGCAGGAGGTCTCCCGGATGCTCCAGGGCCTGGTAAAATGCAGCGCCTGCGGCGGCACTCTCAGCTTCACCGGCACGGGTATGAACTGTGTGCAGTACGTCCACGGCAAATGCCGGGTGTCCCACTATATCACGGTAAAAAAGCTTGAGGAACTGGCGCTTAACTCCATTGAGGAGCAAATGAGCAGCCTGGAGCTCAGCATTATCCCCCGCCAGCGCCCTGACCTGGAGGTAGAGCGCCAGCGCCTGGAGCAGCTGCTAAAGCGGGAGGAGGCTGTCCTTGGCCGGTATAAGGAGGCCTATGCTGCCGGGGTGGACAGCCTGGAGGAGTACCGTGCGCATAAAGCCGCCAGCGGCAAGCGCACCGGGGAGATACTGAAAGCCCTGGATAGTCTCCAGCAGCCGACCGAAGTCGACCCGGCAGCCTTCGCGGAAAAGCATAGAGAGGTGGTCCGGGCGCTTAAGGACGGAAATCTTACGGACCAGGAGAAGAACCAGCTGCTGCGCGGATTCGTGGACCATATGGTCTTTTATAAGGACACGAAGAAGGTGGAGGTGGTATATTACGTGTAAGGTGCGGGAAGATCTGCTAATTCTTTCTCTCACCTCTTGACATACGGCGGCCCCCACGGCGAGATCGGAGCCTCCCTGCGCTACCTCAGCCAGCGCTACGCCATGCCCTACCCCGAGCTCAGCGCCATACTGACGGATATAGGCACCGAAGAACTCGCCCACCTTGAAATGGTCGGCACCATCGTCTACCAGCTGACCCGCTGCCTGACCCCCGAGCAGATCGAGAAAGAGGGCTTCGCTGACTATTTCGTGGACCACACCACCGGCGTCTATCCCCAGGCGGCATCGGGGATGCCCTTCTCGGCCTCCACCTTTGCCGTCACCGGCGACCCTATCGCGGACCTCAACGAGGACCTGGCGGCGGAGCAGAAGGCCAGGCTCAGCTATGACAACATCCTGCGCTTTGCCGACGACCCGGATGTGGCCGAGCCCATCAAGTTCCTGCGGGAGCGGGAGGTCGTGCACTATCAGCGCTTCGGCGAGGGCCTGCGCATCCTCACCGACCGGCTGGACAGCAAAAACTTCTACGCCTTCAACCCCTCCTTCGACAAGTAACCAAAGCTTTGGGGCCGGTGGGAGATCCACCGGCCCCGCTTTTTATTTTTCCTCCACTTTAGCCAGAGTCTCAACGGCGTTTGCCATCTCGGCGGCGGTCTGCTCCGCGTCCAGGAATGCGCTGCTGTAAAGTACCACCCCATTACATGGCAGCCCCCTTGCGGCCTCTATCTGGCGGCTTATCACGTCCCCCCCGGCCCAGGCCTCGCCCTGGGCGCTGTCCCCGGCCTTGTAGAGGGCCAGCCCGATATAGAGCTTCAGCCCCTCACGTTTATATATCCCCTGCCAGTCCTCCAGGGCCTCGGTATAGCTTAGCCCCGGGTTCTCAAAGCCATAGTACACCTGTGGGCAGATATAGTCCAGATACCCCGGCATGGCGCACCAGGCCTTTACGTCCGCGCCCATGCCCAGGTCGTTCTCAATGTTCCCCTGGGGGGAGATGCCGAACTGTGTCTCCGGCCGTGCGGCCTTGACCCTCTGATAGACCTCGGCCACCATGGCGCTGATATTGGCCTTTCTCCATTCCTGTAGGTCCAGCGGCTCCGACACGGTCTCCACGTGCAGCCCATAGGCCTCCGCGTCCAAACTCCCGTCCTGAGATGGGTAGAAGTAGTCGTCAAAGTGTATGCCGTCCACCGGGTACTTCTCCGCTATCTCCGCCGCACCCTTCGCTATCAGCGTGCGCACATATGGGTACGCCGGGTCCAGGTACAGCGCCCCCTGCCACTCCATAAAGTAGTAGGGCTCGTCTTCCCGGAGCTCCGCTATCTGCCCAGAGAGCTCCCCCGGGGTCTTATCCGTGGACACCCGCAGTGGGTTTATCCAGGCGTGGAACTCCAGCCCCAGCCCGTGGGCGTACTCCACCATGAACTCCAGCGGGTCAAAGCCCGGGCCCTTGCCCTGGGTGCCGGTCAGTATATGGGACCAGGGGTAGAGCCTTGAGGGGTACAGCGCGTCGGAAAAGGGCCGCACATGGACGAACAGGGCGTTGAGCCCCTTCTCTCTGGCGCTGTCCGCTATGCTTTTAAAGTTCCTCTCAAAGGCCTCCCTGGTGTGCTCCCCGGTCTCAAGGGACATGTACGGCACCCAGACCCCCGCAAGCTCCCCCCCTTTACTGCTCACCGGCGCGTGCACCTCCATCTCCTGGGGCTCCTCTGTGGGCTCAAGCCTTATCATGGACCCCTCCAGCTCCCCGGTCCCGGCCTTTTCCCCTTCCCCTCCCCCCAGCAGCCAGACCGTCCCCACCGCCCCGCAGAGGGCCAGCCAGACCACAAAGTATTTCAGAAACCCTTTTCTTCTTCGCATAGACTTGTCCTCCCGAGATTGACACGGACCCAAAAACCGGGTATAATTTCTCTATAAATCTATGCGGGAAAGGATGGTCCTATGCGCTTTCTTCTTTTCGACGCCGACTACACCCTTCTGGACTTCCCCAAGGACATGACCCGGTCCTTCATGATAATGTACGAGGCCTGCTTCGCCTCTCAGCGCCCCTACTCCCCGGAGCTCCTCCGGCGCTATGAGGCCTGCAATAACCGGGCCTGGGACCGCTTCGAGCGGGGGGAGTGCACAAAGCATGAGCTCTACATCTCCCGCTTCGTGGAGTTCCTCTCAGAGACCGGCCTCTCCGGGGACCCGGAGACTGTAAATGAAAAATACTTCACGGCCATGGCCGAGACCGGCACCGCCTATCCCGGGGCGGTGAAGCTTGTAAAGGACCTGAGCAAGACGTACGAGCTCTATATGATAACCAACGGCAATGTGGTCAGCGCCCTGCCAAGGATAAAGAACTCCGGCCTCGCCCCCTATTTTCGGGACGTCTTCGTCTCAGAGGCCGTGGGCGTGGGCAAGCCGGACAAGCGGTATTTCGACTATGTGGCCGCGAATATTCCGGGCTTCTCCCGGGAGGAGGCCGTGGTCATCGGCGACTCACTATCCTCGGACATCCAGGGGGCCGTCAACGCCGGCCTTCGCAGCATATGGTTCGCCCCCCGGGGCGAGGCCCGGCCCGAGGCGGGCTATACCTGGCGCGCCGGGAACTACTACGAGATAAAGCGAGTGCTGCGCCATGTATAAGCTGTTCCTTATCGAGGACGACCCTGTGATATGCCGGACGGTGTCCGAGCACCTGGCCCTGTGGGGCTATCAGGTGCGCTCTGTCCGGGACTTCTCCCGGGTCATAGAGGAGCTTATGGACTTCGAGCCCCACCTGGTGCTTCTGGACATCGGCCTGCCGGTGCACAACGGCTATTACTACTGCCAGGAGCTCAGAAAGCGCTCCAAGGTGCCGGTGGTCTTCCTGTCCTCGGCCTCGGACAATATCAACATCGTCACCGCCATAGAGCTGGGCGGCGACGACTTCATCGCAAAGCCCTTTGACCTTACGGTGCTGACGGCCAAGGTCCAGGCCGTGCTGCGCCGGGCCTACTCCCTGCAGGGCAGCGTGAACCTGCTGGAGTACGGCAGGGCCCTGCTGGACCTGGGGGCCGAGACGGTGTCGGGGCCGGAGGGTAAAGAGACGCTGACAAAAAACGAGTTCCGCATCCTACAGATACTCATGGAGAACGGCGGCCACACCGTCAGCCGCAGCGACCTGATGGTGCGCCTTTGGGAGAGCGAGAGCTTTATCGACGACAACACCCTGACGGTGAACGTGTCGCGCCTTAGGAAGAAGCTGGAGGCCGTGGGCCTTGGGGGCATACTGGCCACCAAGAAGGGCCTTGGCTATCAGTTCGGCTAGATGGAGGGGAAATATGCTGTTTTTCAGATACCTCTTTGACCGCCGCCGCGTGCTGCTCTACGTGGTCCTGCTGCTCCTTGCCATAGGCGCCCTCCTGCTACTCTACGGCCTGGGGCCCATGGATATAGGGTACTGCGCCCTGATAGCCCTGGTGCTGGCGGCCGTCATGGCCGTGCCGGACTTTGTGCGCTACTGTAGAGATGTCCGGCGCTTCCGGGCTGTAAAGCGCTCCACTTCGCAGGACTGCCCCCAGCCCCTGGAGCCCCAGGGCCCCCTGCCGGAGGCGCTGCTAATAGAGTCCTTCGAGCTGCTGCGCGCAAAAGCCGCCGGCCTTGAGAGCCAGGCCAGCGCCCGCCAGGAGGAGCTGATGGACTACTACACCCTATGGGTGCATCAGGTTAAGACACCCCTCTCCGCCATGGGCCTGATACTGCAGTCGGGCAGCGTGCCGCCCGGAGAGGGCGAGGCCCTGCGCCAGGAACTCTTTAAGATAGAGCGCTATATGGAGATGCTGCTGGGATATCTCAGGCTGCACTCCATGAGCTCGGACCTGCGCCTTGAGAAGTGCCCGGTGCGGCCCATCGCCGCCAAGGCCGTGAAGAAGTTTGCCACACAGTTTATCTATAAGGACCTGCGCGCGGACCTCCTTGACTTTGACAACCGCGTGGTCACCGACAGGAAGTGGCTGCTTTTCGTGCTTGAGCAGCTCATCTCCAACGCCGTCAAGTACACCTTCACCGGCGGCGTCACCGTGTCCATGGACAGCGACAGCGTGCTGAGCATATCGGACACCGGCATAGGCATCGACCCCGCCGACCTGCCCCGGGTCTGCGAGCGCGGCTTCACCGGCCAGAACGGCCGTGCCGACAGGTCCAGCACCGGGCTGGGGCTGTATCTGTGCAAGTCGGTTTTGGACAAGCTGCAAACGCCCTTTGAGATACGCTCTGAGCCGGGCAAGGGCACGACAGTTCTGCTGTATTTGGACAGGCCCGCGCCGCCTAAGGATTGAAGCCCTCCGGGGCTTCTTTTTTTGCCCGCTGCGTCCAACCTTACAAAACTGTAAGCCACCGGCCCCATTTTGTAAGCCCATCTTATGGATTTTGTAAGAATTACCCGCTATACTTAAACCATGCAAAAAACCAAAGGAGATTCACATATGTCACTCTTAAACGTAGAACACCTCAAAAAGACCTACTCCAACCGCCTGGGCGGCGCCCAGGTCCAGGCCCTCCGGGACGTGAGCTTCACCGTGGAGCAGGGCGAGTTTGCCGCCATAATGGGCGAGTCCGGCTCCGGCAAGACCACCCTTTTAAACATCCTGGCCGCCCTCGACAAGCCCACCTCCGGCAGCGTATTCCTCAACATGCGCGACATCACCACCCTCCGGGAGTCCGAGATATCCGCCTTCCGCCGGGACAACCTGGGCTTTGTGTTCCAGGACTTCAACCTGCTGGACACCTTCTCCGTCCAGGACAACATCTTCCTGCCCCTGGTGCTGGCGGGAAAAAAGTACCCGGAGATGCGCCAGCGGCTGGAGCCCATCGCTGCCAGCCTTGGGATAACGGAGCTTTTAGAGAAGTTCCCCTATGAGATATCCGGCGGCCAGAAGCAGCGCACAGCCATCGCCCGGGCCATCATCACAGAGCCCCAGCTGATACTGGCCGACGAGCCCACCGGGGCCCTGGACTCCCGCTCCGCCGGGCAGATAATGGATATCTTCGGCAAGGTCAACAGTACCGGCCAGACGGTGCTGATGGTGACCCACTCCATCCAGGCCGCGAGCCGCGCGGGCAGGGTGCTCTTTATCAAGGACGGTCAGGTATTCCACCAGATATACCGTGGGAATCAGACCGGCGACCAGATGTACCAGAGCATTTCCGACACCCTGACGGTCCTTGCCACCGGCAGAGAGGGGGATGAGCGGGATGTTTAAGCTGTACCCAAAGCTGGCCGTCCACAACCTAAAGAGCAGCTATAGGCTGACGGTGCCCTACCTGCTCTCGGGCTCGGGGATAATCATGATGTACTATATGCTCTACGCCCTGACCGTGGGCACCGGGCAGGCCGACTTCTACGGCGTCACCAGCTCCGGCATGGCCCTGGAGCTTGGCACACATATCATAGCCATATTCGGCGCCATATTCCTCTTTTACACCAACAGCTTCCTTATGAAGCGCCGCAAGAAGGAGCTGGGGCTTTACAACATCCTGGGCATGGAGAAGCGGCACATCGCCGGGGTCATCCTCACCGAGACAATTCTGACCGCCGCCGTATGCCTCATTTTGGGCCTTGGCTTCGGTATAATATTCTCAAAGGTGTTCTTCCTCATACTGGAGAACCTGCTGGGTATGCCCGGGCTGGTGCCCTTCGTGATACCCCTCTCGGGTATCAGCAACACTGTCATAATCTTCGCCTGTATCTTCCTGGCCACAGCCCTCTACAATATTTTGCAGGTGCGGCTTAGTAAGCCCATCGAGCTGCTACACGGCGGCGAGGCCGGCGAGAAGGAGCCCAAAGCCCACTGGCTTCTGGCCATAATAGGCGCGGGGCTTTTGGGGGCTGGGTACTATATAGCCCTGACCATCGAGGACCCGGTGGCCGCCCTCTTAATGTTCTTTGTGGCGGTGATACTGGTGATACTCGGCACATACCTGCTGTTCATGGTGGGCATCACCGCCATGCTGAAGCTCTTAAAGAAAAACAAGGGTTTCTACTATAAGACCCGGCACTTCACCACCGTCTCTGGTATGCTCTACAGAATGAAGCAGAACGCCGCGGGCCTTGCCTCCATCTGCATACTGTTCACCTGCTTACTGGTGACGGTGTCCACCACCTTCTCCCTCTACACCGGCATTGAGGACATGATAGACAGCCGCTGCGCCCGGGACATAAACCTCAGCTTCACCGGCGTGAAGGAGGAGGAGTTCGATTCCGTAAAGGTCAAGGCGGGGGAGATATCCGCCGCCCACGGCGCGGAGATAGAGAATGTGCTCACCTACCGCTCTTGGAGCCTTGGCTCCGTCCGGGAGGGGGACGGCTTCAAGTTCAAGAACTCCACCGAAACCGGCACTATCTACGCCTACTTCATCATATTCACCCCGGAGGACTACAACGACTTCGCCGGGACGAACTACACCCTTGACAGCGGCAAGGTCCTCTTATGCGACCCGGACGGCAAGTTCGACAGCGAGACCGTTGACCTTTTCGGCAAAACCTATCAGGTGGAGGAGATAGAGATGCCCTACACCAACTCCACGTACTTGAACTTCCCGAACATCCAGAAGTACGGCCTGGTGCTGAACGACCCGGAGCTCATGCAGGACGGCCGCATGGTGAACCCCGTGGACGGCATCTCCTCAGACTACCCCTGGCTGGACCCGGATTACACCTTCGACTTCGACCTCTCCGGCCACGACCCGGAGACCATAGAGGCCGTATACGACGAGCTGCTGGAGTGGGTCATGGACGAGAAGTGGGACTGGGCGGGAAACGCGGAGCTGAACGTCCCGGGCATGAGCTACTCCTTCAACAATATTATCAGCGAGCGCGAGGATGCCACGGGCCTGTTCGGCGGGCTGTTCTTCCTGGGGCTCTTTATGGGGGCCATGTTCCTCATAGGCACGGTGCTCATCATCTACTATAAGCAGGTCTCAGAGGGCTATGAGGACGCAAAACGCTTTGACATCATGCAGAAGGTGGGCATGAGCCACCAGGAGGTGAAGCGCAGCATCCACAGTCAGGTGCTGATGGTCTTCTTCCTGCCGCTTCTGATGGCTGTCGTGCACCTGTGCTTTGCGTTCCCCATGCTGCAAAAGATACTCATGCTCATGCAGATGGTGAACCTTGACCTGATACTTCTGTCCATGGTGGGCTGCGTGCTGGTGTTCAGCGTGTTCTATCTTGTGATATACCTGCTCACCGCCCGGACCTACTATAGGATAGTCGAGAGCAAAAACTAGATCTTACTTTTAAGGGGGTATTTTTATGACACTGTCCATCTTCGACCTGTTTTTCACCATGCTGGGGTACGCCTGGAAGCTTTTCTCCTGGGTGGCTGACCTGAGCCTGCGGTTCTTCGGGGCCGCCGTCAACTTTGGCATGAGGGCTGTGGGGGCCGTCCTCGACTTTATGCTGACCCCCTTCACCCGGGGCGTCGACTGGCTCTGGGACTGCGGCGGGTTGGACCTTAAGGGCATCTTCGCCGTGGTCATGTGGGTGCTGCTGATAGCCTGCGCGCTGCTGGCCGTGTTCGCCGCCGGGAGCAACGTCTACCGAAAGTACCTGCACAAGCTCAAGTAAACAGCACAAAAGAGCCCCGGCTATGCCGGGGCTCTCTTACTTTAACGGGCGCTTTATTTAACGACCAGGTTCACGAGCTTCCCTGGCACATATATCTCCTTGACGATCTCCTTCCCCGCTATCTCGGCGGCTATCTTCTCCTCGGCCCTGGCCGCGGCAAGGACCTCCTCCTTGCTGATATCCGCGGGCACGTTTATCCTGGAGCGCACCTTGCCCTTTATCTGCAAAACTATCTCAACGGTGCTGTCCTTGGTCTTAGCCTCGTCGTACCGGGGCCAGCTCTGCTCGCAGGCCATGCCTTCACCAAGCCCGCAGGCCTCCCAGACCTCCTCGGTGATATGGGGCGCAAAGGGGTTCAGAAGCAGTGTGAACACCTTGAGCTCGCCCCGGGTTATGCCCTTGACCTTCTGGCCTATCTCGTTTATCAGGGCCATAAGGGTGGCGATGGCCGTGTTGAACTTCAGGGTCTCGATGTCCTCGCCCACCTTCTTGATGGCCTTATGGAAAGAGGTCTCAAGCTCCGGGCGGATATCTTCGCTGTCGATGAGGCCGTCCTGCAAAGCCCAGTACCTGTCCGCAAGCCTTCTGCAGCCCTTGACCCCGGCGGTGCTCCAGGGGGCGGACTTCTCAAAGTCGCCGATGAACATCTCATAGAGCCGCACAGTGTCCGCGCCCAGCTCCCCCACCAGCTCGTCGGGGTTCACCACGTTATTAAGGGACTTGCTCATCTTCACGATGGGGTGGTCGGCCATCTCGCCGAACTGCTCCCGAAGGGCCGCCTGGGCCTTCTCCTGACTGCCGTACTCCGCAAGCATCTTCTTCTGCTCGTTGGAGGGCAGGTTCTGGAAGTTGTGGGGGTTAAGGCCCAGTATCATGCCGTGGCTGGTGCGCTTCTGATAGGGTTCCGGGGTGGGGACCACGCCGATATCGTAGAGGAACTTATGCCAGAAGCGGCTGTATAAGAGGTGCAGGGTGGTGTGCTCCATGCCGCCGTTGTACCAGTCCACCGGGGACCAATACTCAAGGGCCTCCTTCGATGCCAGGGCCTCGCTGTTATTGGGGTCCATATACCGCAGGAAGTACCAGGAGGACCCGGCCCACTGGGGCATGGTGTCGGTCTCGCGCTTGGCGGGCCCGCCGCAGTGGGGGCAGGTGGTGTTAACCCAGTCGGTCATCTTGGCCAGCGGCGACTCCCCGGTGTCCGTGGGCTCATAGCTGTCCACCTGTGGGAGCCGAAGGGGCAGCTCGCTCTCGGCTATTGGCTGCCAGCCGCAGTGCTCGCAGTAGACCATGGGGATGGGCTCGCCCCAGTACCTCTGCCGGGAGAAGACCCAGTCGCGGAGCTTATAGTTCACCTTGGCGTGGCCGATGCCCTTCTCCTCCAAAAACTCGGTTATCCTGACCTTGGCGTCCTCCACGCTGAGCCCGTCCAAAATGCCGGAGTTCACCATTATGCCGGTCTCGCAGTCTGTAAAGGCGGCGGACTGTACATCCCCGCCCTTCACCACCTCGATGATGGGCAGACCGAACTTCTTGGCAAAGTCCCAGTCCCGGTCGTCGTGGGCGGGCACGGCCATGATAGCGCCGGTGCCGTAGCTTACAAGGACGTAGTCGGAGATGAAGATGGGTATCTCTCGGCCGTTCACCGGGTTGACGGCTGTAACACCCATGAGCTTTACGCCCGTCTTCTCCTTGGCAACCTCGGTGCGCTCGAAGTCGGACTTTCTGGCCGCCTGGGCCTGATACTCACGGACCTCGTCCATATTGCTGAGCTTATCGGCCCACTTCTCTATATAGGGGTGCTCTGGGGAGATGACCATATATGTGGCCCCATACAGGGTGTCGGGCCGGGTGGTGTATATCCTGAGCTTATCCCCGGCGGAGGTATCGAAGTCCACCTCCGCGCCGGTGGATCGGCCTATCCAGTTCTTCTGCTGGAGCCGGACCCGCTCGGGATAGTCCACCTTGTCCAGGTCGTCTATCAGCCGCTGGGCGTACTCGGTGATCTTCAGCATCCACTGAGATTTGACCTTGTGCACCACCTCGCTGCCGCAGCGCTCGCAAACGCCGTTGACCACCTCCTCGTTGGCAAGCACGCACTTGCAGCTGGTGCACCAGTTGACGTTCATCTCCTTCTTATAGGCAAGGCCGTGCTTATAGAGCTGCAGGAATATCCACTGGGTCCACTTGTAATACTCCGGGTCGATGGTGGCTATCTCCCGGCTCCAGTCGAAGGATATGCCCAGGGACTGTATCTGCCGCTTATACCTTGAGATATTCTCCCGGGTTATGCCCTCGGGGTGCACGTGGTTCTTGATAGCGTAGTTCTCGGCGGGCAGTCCGAAGGCGTCCCAGCCGATGGGGTACAGCACGTTATAGCCCTGCAGGCGGCGCTTTCTTGCCACAACGTCCAGGCCGATATAGGGCCTGGGGTGCCCAACGTGCAGGCCCGCGCCGGAGGGGTAGGGGAACTCGATAAGCGCGTAGAACTTCTCCTTCTCACTGCCGTTTTCGGCGTGGAAAACGCCCTTTTCCTCCCATTTTTTCTGCCATTTTGGTTCGATGGACTTGTGGTCGTATTTCATTTTGCATCATCCTTTCAGATAAAGTTAAAAACCCCGGACGCTCAGCTTAAGCGTCCGGGGCGAAAATTTCGCGGTACCACCCGTGATCTCAGGGCACGCTCACGCATACCCCCTCACAGCCTCCAACAAGGCTTGGCATATAACGCCGCCACACGTCCCCGGCCTACTAAGCGCCGCCTTTGGGTGGGGAGACTCGGGGACCAGTATGCGCGCCGTGCCTGCTGCCTGCTTGCACCAACCGCAGGCTCTCTGAAAAGCGGCCCCGGCGCCTTCTTCCCGTCACAGTCTTTAGGAATTTTTCTCTGATGATTATACACTATGGGGCGGGGTTTGTCAAGGCGTTTCCTGCGCCTTCGCCTCATACTCCATCAAAAACCTGTCTTCCTGCTCCATCAGCGCCTCTATCTCCGGAACGTCCTCCCTAGAGAGCCCGGGTATAGGGAGGGCCTTGGCCCCGCAGTGATAGCGCTTTTCGCCGTTTGGCAGCTCATAGGTATAGAGCCGTTGCTCTATGGGCCCTTTGCAGAAGTCCTCGCCCTTTGCGAAGCAGTTCGGCTCCTTGTAGTTCTCCCCGCAGACGGCTCCGCGCACTATCTCCTCAAACCGCTGTGAATACCCCCGGCAGGCCGAAAATCTCAGGGCAAAAAATGGCTCTCCTTTTCGGCCGAAGCCTATCTTCACCAGCTGCTTATTGTGCCGGGCGCAGGTGAAGACTATGGCGGCGCGCTGCTTTTTGGGGTCATAGCCCAGCTTTGACAGGTGCTGGATAAGCTCCCCGTACACCTCAGCGAGCTCCGGCGGGAGCTTTCCCAGGTACTCCTCTATAAGCGCCCGCTGTTTCTCAGTCCTCACTGCCGCCCTCCTGCCACTGGGTCTTCACCCCGTCTGCCCACAGCCTGTCCAGATCATAAAAGTCCCTGGCCTCCTGGGTGAAGATGTGCACAACCACATTGGCGTAGTCCATGAGCACCCAGTTGTCAGAGCGGTAGCCCTCTATCCTCATGGGCTCCGCGCCCAGAAGCTTCAGCTTCTCCTCAAGCTCGTCCGAGAGCGAGCGCACGTGGGTGCTGCCCCGGCCGTTGGCTATGACGAAATAGTCCGCAAGGCTTGAGATGTCCTCTATCTTTATCACGCTGATATTCTCCGCCTTCTTCTCGTCCAGCAGGCGGGCGGCGTTTTTTGCCAGTTCAAAAGATTCCATTTGCTTCATCCTTTCTCTTTGCTCTCCAATATCCAGAGCGCCTCGTTGTACGCGTCGATGGAGCGGGGCTCCATGGTCATGCGCTCTCCCATGCGCTCCTGCATGGTGAAGGTGATCCCCTCCACTATCACTTCCTCAAGGCTGCTCTCTGCTGCTATGCGCAGCTCCTCCACCCCGGGATAGTCCCGGTCGGCGGAGATGTAGTCCGCCACGAACAGCACCTTGTCTAAGGCAGTCATCCCGGCCTTGCCCCCGGTGTGGCAGGCGATGGCGTCCAGGATGTCCCGGTCAGTGACCCCCAGCTCGCTCTCCACAAAGGCCGCGCCGGATATGGCGTGCCAGAGCTTTGTGTTGCGCCGCTGGGCCTCTGTCAGTATTATACCAGAGCGCTCCATGATTTTCAACTGTTCCTCGGGCGCTGTGTCCTTCATCACGTCGTGGAGTATGCCCGCAAGCCGCGCCTTCTCCACATCCGCGCCGTACTTCCCCGCCAGCTCCGCCGCGCATTTTGCCACGCACTGGCTGTGATAGAACCGGCGCTCGCTCAAATGGGGCTTTACCAGCGCCTCGTATTCCTCAAAGGTCATGGGTCTCCCTCCGTATATCCTGTTCTCGCTTATATACTCAGCCACCTCTTTGGGCACGAGCCCGGAGATATCTTTCCCCTCCCGGGCAAGCTCCCGGACCCTGGTGGACGACGCGTCCAGGAAAGGTATATCCTCCACCCGGCACCGGGCCCCAAGGGCCTCCAGCTCCCTCTGCTTTGCCACGAGCCCCTCATAGCCCTCGTGGCTCCTGGGGGAGGCGCAGAGCACCGCCAGCCGGAATATGGTGGGCGCGTCGTGCCATTTGTCCACGGTCAGGAACATGTCCTCGCCCATAAGGAAGTACAGCTCGTCCCGCGGGTACAGCTCGTGGAGCTGTGTTAGAGTGTCGCTTGTGAAGCTCTTGCCGGGGCGCGTAAGCTCCATCCGGCTGACCTCCACTATGCCAAGCTCCTCCGTGGCTATCTGGCACATTTTGACCCGGTCCTCCGGCGGGGCAAGGTCCTCCGCGACTTTATGGGGCGGCGTGCCGTCGGGGATGAGCAGCACCTTTTGAAGGTCCAGCCGTCTGATGAACTCCCTCAAAATATGCACGTGCCCCAGGTGTATGGGGTTGAAGGTCCCCCCGTAAACTCCTATCCTCATTTTGGCAGCTTTATCCTGGGCTCTTTTGGGTCCGGCTTATAGAGCACGAACCTGCTGCCTATCACCTGCACCACCTCCGAGCCAGTGGCGGCGGCTATCTCCTCGGCGGCCTCCCTGGGGGTGCTGGGGCAGGTGTCGGGCAGCACCCGGCCCTTTATGAGCTCCCGCTTTTTAATGGCGTCCCCGGCCTCCTTAAAGACCTCCGGCCCCAGGCCGGACTTGCCCACGTACAGTATGGTGTCCTCACTGACGGCCAGGGAGCGCAGGTACGCCCGCTGCTTGCTTGTCAAGATATATCCCTCATTTCAGTCAAGATTTTCCTCTATCCTATGCTCCGGGTACTTGTCCCAGTAGCCCATATACGTGCCGTTTTTACCGTTCAGGTCCAGCTGGTACAGCCGAAACCATACCCAGCGGTCCCCGGCCTCCCAGTGCTCGTGATAGGTGTATCTATAGGTCATACCTATGGCCCTCATGACCCGGCCGCTCCTGGGGTTCTCCACGTCGTGGGTGGCGGTGACGTATGGCAGGCCCTGCTCCTTCAGCCACTCTGTCACGGCCCTGGCGGCCTCGCTGACATAGCCCTGCCGCCAGAACTCCGGGCGCAGGCCGTAGCCCAGGTCATAGGGCTCATCCGTTGCCGCACCGATATAGCCTATCACTTGGCCGCTCTCTTTAAGACAGATGGCATAGGCGCAGCCCCGGGGCTTTCGGTACGCTTCGGCGTAGTGCTCCTCATAGAACCTCCGGGCATCCTCCGGCGAGCCCAGCCGAAAGGGCACGAACTCGTTTACCTTCGGGTCGCCCAGTATCTCATAGATGGCCGGGATGTCCTCCGGGGTGAACCGGCGCAGAATCAGCCGCTCCGTCTCGAGCCGGGGGGTATTGGCCTCGCTCATAGCTCCCCCTTCTCCCTAAGGTACTCCCTCAGCTTCTTCTCAAACTCCGCGAAGGCGTGGCCCCGATGGCTCCTTTGGTCCTTCTCCTCCGCAGAGAGCTCCCCGAAGGTCACGTCCCCCTGCTGGAAGATGGAGTCGTAGCCAAAGCCGTTCTCGCCCCGGCTCTCAAAGGCTATCCTGCCGAAGCACTTGCCCTCGGCCTCTATCTTATCCCCGTTTGGGAACACGCAGCAGACGGAGCTTACAAAGTGGGCCCCACGCTGCTCCTCCGGCACGCCCTTTAGCTTTTCAAGGACCGTCAGCCTTCTTTTGCCCGGCTCGGCGAATCTTGCGGAGTATATCCCCGGCGCGCCGCCCAGATAGTCCACGCAGAGCCCCGAATCGTCCGCCACGGCGGGCAGGCCGGTCTCCTTACAGGCGGCCTCGGCCTTGATAAAGGCGTTCTCCGCGAAGGTCTTGCCGGTCTCCTCGGGCTCCGAGATGTCCATGGTCACGGCCTCGATGCCCATGGGCTCCAGAAGCCGCTGGAACTCCACGAGCTTGCCCTTATTATGGGTAGCGATAACATATTTCATGATAGTATGCTCCTTTATTTACTGCTCCCGCTTCCCGGCGGTGAGCATAAGGTTCCTGGCAAGGCGCTGGTCGTCCCGGTCCAGTTCCCGGTCGTCAAGCCAGGCTTTCAGCCCCGGCAGCATGTCCCGGACGCTCTCGTTACTGTCAAGACGCTCCATAAGCTCCTCGGCAAAGCGCCTGAACCGGGCGTGCTTCTCCTCCGGGCTCTCGTTTTCGGGTGCGGGCTCGGGCTCCGGTAAAGGTTCCGGCTTCGGTAAAGGCTGTTCATTTACAGCGGGCTCCTCCGCCGCCGCAGGCTCCTCCATGTTGAACAGCCCCGCCGCGAAGGCCCCCGGGTCGAAGGGCTGAAGGTCGTCTATCTGCTCGCCCACGCCAATGAACTTCACCGGCAGGCCCAGCTCCCGCTTGATGGGCAGCACCACGCCGCCCTTGGGGGTGCCGTCAAGCTTTGTCAGCACGATGCCGGTTATCCCCGCCGCGCCCATGAACTCCCGGGCCTGATTCACAGCGTTCTGACCCGTGGCCGCGTCCAGCACCAGCAGGTTCTCCCGGTCGCAGCCGGGCAGCTCCCGGTCGATTATCCGGGAAATCTTACTTAGCTCGTCCATCAGGTTCTTCTTGTTGTGAAGCCTGCCCGCCGTGTCGCATATCACCACGTCGCAGCCCCTGGCCTTGGCCGCCGCGATGGTGTCGAAGACCACCGCCGCCGGGTCAGAGCCCTCGCCCTGCTTTATCATGGGCACCCCGGCCCGCTGGGCCCAGACCTCCAGCTGCTCTATGGCCGCCGCACGGAAGGTGTCGGCCGCGCCCAGTATCACCGACTTGCCCTGGGCCTTAAGCATGGCCGAGAGCTTGCCGATGGCCGTGGTCTTGCCCACGCCGTTTACGCCTATCACCAGTATCACCGAGGGCTTCGTGCCTATATGCAGTGCGCAGTCCCCGGATAGCAGCTCCCGGACGATGCCCTGCAGCTCGTCCATTATCAGCGCCGGGTCCGTGATGCCCTTCTCTTTAATTACCCTTCTCAGTTCCCCGGTGATGAACTCCGCGGTGTCCATGCCCACGTCGCCCATGACCAGAAGCTCCTCAAGCTCCTCAAAAAGCTCCTCGTCTATCTTCGTAAACGAGTTCACCATCTGGGCTATCTGCCCGGAGATGCTGTCCCGGGTCTTTTTCAGGCCCTGGCGTATTTTTTCAAAGATTCCCATTTTATGCCTCCTCCTGCACAGTTGATCTCATAAAATTATCGTAAAGGTACTTCGGCGATATATCCGTTTCTCCGCCGTTCCATATGGGAACGCCGTATTCGACCTCCACTCTGCTAAAAACCTCTTTATCTCTGAGGGAAGCAAACCCGTCATACTTAAGCAGCGGAGAGAAGTCAAACACCCCCGTCTCCCCGTTGCTGAACCGAAGCCAAAGCTTATACTCCTCCAGTGTCCTGATATCCAGGACCTTCACTTCCTGCGCGGCGCTGTCGGCATAGGCCACCCCATCCACTATGCGCATAGATACCCTCCTTATTTCAGCGGCTCTATCTTCCCAAAGGGAATATTCCTCACTGCGTTATTCCAGGCGGCATACAGCTCGTCCTCATGTATCACCGCCCAGGCCTGCACCAGCTTGAGCTGTTTCACCGGCAGACTGCAAACCCGCCTTTCTATAGTGTCTGAAAAATACTAGCTCCCATACTCCGCCGCCTCATCCGTCCTCAGCGCCAGCAGCTTACTGATCCCCTGATCCTGCATGGTCACCCCATACAGCATATCCGACCCCTCCATGGTGCCGCGCCTATGTGTGATGGTGATGAACTGGCTCCTGCCGGTCATGCGGCGTAAGTATTGTGCGAACCTCGTGACGTTCACGTCGTCCAGGGCGGCCTCTATCTCGTCCAGCACGCAGAAGGGCGGCGGGTTCACCCGCATTATGGCAAAGTATATGGATATGGCCACCAGGGCCTTCTCCCCGCCGGACAGCGACTCGATATGGGTCACTATCTTCCCCGGGGGGTGGACCTTTATGTCTATGCCGGAGGTCAGCACGTTCTCCGGGTCCGAGAAGCTGAGCTCGGCGGCTCCCCCGCCGAAAAGCTCCCGGAAGATATGGCCGAAGTTCTCGTTTATCTTGCCGAAGCGCTCTATAAACTGCTCCTGCATGGCCCCCGTAAGCTGGGTTATCAGGTCCAGAAGCTCCTTCTTGGACTTCTCCGCGTCCCCCACCTGCTTACTGAGGAAGTCATACCGCTCAGAGACCTCCTTATACTCCACCACGGCCCCAACGTTCACCGCGCCCAGGGCCTTTATCTTGTTCTTAAGTTCCGCGAGCCTGCGCTGGGCCTTTTGAAGGTCGTCTATCTCCGCGGCCACCTCCTCGGCCTCCCGGCGGGTCAACTCGTACTCCTCCCAGAGCCGGTTCGTAAGGCCGTCGTACTCCTTCTGAAGGTTCCCCTCCCGCTCCTGAAGCCTTGCAAGCTCCCCGGCGGCGCTCTCCCGGCGGGCCAGGGCGTCCCGCTCGGCGCTTCTCAGCTGGGCGGATTCCCGCTCAAGCTCCCCTCGCCTTTCGGCCTGCTCCTGGACCTCTGCCCGCTTGTCCCGGGCCAAGGCCCTCAGGGACTCTATCTGCTCCTTCTGTCTTAGTATGTCCTCCTTAAGGCCCCCGTTCTTCTCCTCAAGGGCCCCTATCTCCTCTAAAAGCCGCTGCTGCTCGCCGCTGGAGCCGTCCTGCCGGGCCGCAAGCTCCCGCAGGGCCTCCGTAAGGGCGTCCCGGTCCTTTCTGGCGGAGAACTCCTCCATCCTAAGGGCCTGGACCGTCTCTCCTATCTGGTCGCAGCGGTCCAGCTGCTCCTGCCTGTCGCCGGTCAGGGCCCGGCTCTTTTCCTGCCAGTCCTCCGCCTCCCGCTCCAGGGCCTCAAGCCGCTCCCTGCTCTCCTGCTGGGCGCTGTTCAGGGCCTCAAGCCGCTCTCCGGCGCTGGCCCGTTCCTTTTGGAGCTCCCCGGCGCTCTGCCTTATGCTCTCCAGCTCCCGGCCGGCCGCAGAGAGCTCCGCGGTGACCTTGGTGCGCTCGTCCTGCAAGGTGCCCAGCTCTCCCTGGGCCGCGTCCAGCTCCGCCTCGCAGGCGGACAGCTCCTGCTGGCTCTCCTTAAGGGCTATGGCAGCCTTCTCCGTCTGCTCCCGAAGGCCCGCCGCCTTGGCCCTTATGCGCTCTATCTCCCCGGCCCGGCTCAAAAGCCCCGAGTTCTTGGCCCTAGAGCCGCCGGTCAGCGAGCCCCCGGCGTTCACCACCTGGCCGTCCAGGCTCACCACCCGGTATCTGTAGCCGGTGCGCTTTGCGATAGAGACCGCGCTGTCCAGGTCCTCAGCCACGGCCACACGGCCCAGAAGCGAAGCCTTTATGCCCTCAAAGCGCTCCTCACAGCCGCAGAGCTCCGAGGCTATTCCCACAAAGCCGGGGATATCCTCCATCTCCCGCCTGTCCATGGTCCGGCCCTTCACCGTGGTCAGGGGCAGGAAGGTGGCCCGGCCCTGGTCCCGCTGCTTTAGAAAGCCGATGGCGGCCTTGGCGTCCCCCTCGGTCTCCACCACGATATTCTGCATGGCCGCGCCCAGGGCGGTCTCAATGGCCACGGCATACTCCCCGGGGACCTTGATTACCCTGGTCACCGGCCCGCAGATACCCTTTAGCATCCCGCGCCCCGACTCTCTCATCACGGCCTTGACGCTCTGGCCGAAGCCCTCCATGCTGCGCTCCAGGTCCTCCAGGAGCTTCGCGCGCCTTAGCTGCTCGTTGGTGTCAAGGGTCAGCTTGTCCACCTGATCCTTGTTCTGCTGCACCTTTCGCCTGCGGCTCTCAAGGCGCAGCTGATAGCCCTTTACAGCGTTCTCCCTGGCGGCTATCTCCGTCTCTATGCCATCCAACAGCTCCGAGAGCTCCCGGCCCTCCTTCTCGGCGGCCTCCTGGCGCTCCGCCGTCTGTCGTACGCTCTCCTCCACGGCCTGGGCCCGGCGCAGTATCTCCTCCATGGAGGACTGGGCCGAGCTTATCTTCACCCGCTCCTCAGAGAGGCTTGCGTTGACCCCGGCCAATTTTGCCGCCGCCAGCTCTATCTCCCTGGTGGCCTGATCCGCGCCCATTCTCAGCTCCTCAAGGGTCAGGGTGAAGTCCTGAAGCTTTTTCCTGCTGTCCTCAATGCGCCGCTCCTGCTCCGCAAGCTGGGTGCGCTTGTCCTCTATCTCCCTCTGTGTGTCCTCTCTGGACTGCAGGGCGGCCTCTATCTGACCCTCCAGCCTTAAGATATCCTGGGCGTTATGGGCTATCTCCTGCTCCAGAAGCCCCACCTCGCCCTCGGCCCTGACGGCCTGCTCGTCAAGGGAAGCGGCCTCGTTCCGGGCACCGTCCATGGCGGCGGTGCAGCCGTTCACCTCCCGCAGGTTCTCCTCGGTGCGCCGGGCTATCTCCTCAAGCTCCCTCTCTATCTGCCTGTGCTGTGCCCCGGCAAGGTCTATCTTGTCCCTGTGCTCTCTAATGCCCTGGGCGGACCGGCGCAGGGTCTCGAGCCAGATGCCTATCTCAAGGCCCTTCTTCTCCCCGTCGTACTCGATAAACTTCTCCGCCTTCTCGGCCTGCTCCTTCAGGGGGCCCACCCGGCCCTCAAGCTCGCTTAAAATGTCCCGAAGGCGCACAAGGTTCTCCTCGGCCCTAGATAGCCTTCTCTCGGCCTCCTCCTTGCGGTAGCGGTAGCGGGATATGCCCGCCGCCTCCTCGAATATCTCCCGCCGGTCCTCCGAGCGGGCGGCCACGATGCTGTCGATCTTGCCCTGGCCTATGATGGAGTAGCCGTCCCGGCCCAGCCCAGTGTCCATAAACAGCTCGTTTATGTCCCTAAGGCGCACCGTATTCTTGTTGATAAGATACTCGCTCTCCCCGGACCTATAGTACCGGCGGGTTATGGCCACCTGGTCGTTGTCAAAGGGCAGGGCCCGGTCGGCGTTGTCTATGGTCAGTGTGACCTCGGCAAAGCCCAGCGCACGCCGCTGCGGCGTGCCGCCGAAGATAACGTCCTCCATCTTGGAGCAGCGCAGGGACCTGAGGGACTGCTCCCCCAGCACCCAGCGCATGGCGTCGCTTATATTGCTCTTTCCGCTGCCGTTTGGTCCCACAACCGAGGTTATGCCCCTCTCAAAGGACAGCGTGGTCTTATCCGGGAAGGTCTTGAAGCCCTGCAGCTCCAGCGATTTCAATATCATCGAGGTAAGTCTCCTTGCTCAAATGAGGCTTGCAGTTTTAATCTCTATAGCCGTCGATTATCTCCTTGCACATAAGCGCAACTTCTCCCGGCGTCTTGCCGTCGGTATATATCACATGGTCCCCCGGATAGTGCGGCAGTCTCAGCCACTCCATAGAGCACTCGTTCTTATCGCCGCGCTTGCTGTGCCGCTCTCTCAGCGTCTCCTCCGAGCAGGTCAGGGTGAAGCCTATCACCTGATAGCCCTCCCCGGCAATGTCCCGGAGGATGCCCTCCCGGATATTCTCATACATGGCCACCACCGAGCAGAACACCACATACTCAAACCCCAGCCGAAGATAGTTCGACAGCACCATCGACATAGCCTTGTCACCCTCCCGAAGTCTCGGGTCGTCCAGCCTGAAGGGGTTCACGCACCAGCACCAGTCGCCGTCCAGGTATGCCGAGTTCTCGTACATCTGGAACAATATATCTCCCGCCGCGCTCTTGCCCACGCAGGGCGAGCCGCTGAGGATTATAAGCTTTTGCATAGATTTCTCCTTTAAGTAGTTCTGTCAGGCATTTCACTCTGTGAAATGCCTGAATTCTTTTTGCACGTTTAAAGCCTCCGGCGGGGATGGGGCTTTGCCCCCTCCACCCCCACCGCCTTTGAAAAGGCGGGCGAAACTTTTAAGTTTCCTCTATCCACGCTCGCGTCCTGAATGAACGTCGCTGTGTAACCTTCGGCTTCAAGTCGCTTTACGTTCGCCCTGCCCTGCCCCAGGGCCGTGGAGATATCCCGGGGGTTTACCCTTACTTCGTACCGCCCCGGTTTCCCCAACTCCTCCACAATTCGTCTCAGAAGCCTTTCGCTCTCAACAAGCTGCCGGAACGCCTGATGGTAAGGCCCCGCCGCCATCCGCTCCTCCAGCTCCCGCCCCGGGTGCAGCCCCATGCGTATCACCCGCACGCCCGCGCCCTCGAACATCTCCAGAAGCTCCGCGCACAGCTCCACGGCCTCCGGGAGCTCCTCCGGCCTGTACTCCCCGGCCTCATAAAGCCGGCAAAGCTCCGTCCCCGGCAGCACTATCGTCGGGTACACCCGCACCGTCGCGGGCAAAAGCTTCAAAAACTCCCTGGCGGTCTCAAGGTCCTTCTCCGGCGTGCTCTTATAGAGCCCGGTCATCATCTGCAATCCCAGCTCAAGCCCGGCCCGGCGTATAAGCCCCGCCGCTCTCCTTGTGTCCTCCGCAGTATGCCCCCGCCTGTTGGCCAGAAGCACCCCGTCGTCCATGGACTGGGCCCCCAGCTCCACCGCCGTGACCCTATGCGCCTTCAAAATATCCAGCACCTCCGGGTCTACAGCGTCCGGCCTCGTGGAGCACCTGACGCCCTTGAAGCCGTACCTCTCCACGGCCCATTTCGCCGCCTCCAGCAGTGAGAGCATATACCCCCGGTCTATGGCCGTAAAGCTCCCCCCGAAAAAGGCCACCTCGGTCTCAGAGCAGTCCTCAAGGGACCCCGCCGCCGTCTTCGCCGCACTGAGCACGTCCTCCGGCCCCGGCGCGTCCTGCCGCCCGGTGATGGTCCTCTGCTCGCAGAAGCTGCACTGCCTTGGGCAGCCCAGATGGGGCACAAATATGGCTATATTCGCGTGCTTACCCATCAGTACCCCATCAGCTCCAAGGCTTCCCTTGCGGCCTGCTGCTCGGCCTCCTTCTTGCTCCTGCCGCCGCCCCGGCCTATGACGTTGCTGTTAAGGTGCACCTCCACCGTAAAGTGCTTCTGATGGTCCGGCCCGCTCTCCCCGGTCAGAACATATTCAAGCCTCTCCTCCGGGTTCTGCTGGATTATCTCCTGCAAGGTGGTCTTATAGTCCTTAAATGCCTTCTGCCCGCTGCTCTTGGCCGCGGGCACTATAAAGCGCAGGATGAACCTTTTTGCCTCATCAAGCTCCCCGCTGTCAAGGTATATGGCGGCGGTGGTGGACTCGAACACGTCCGCCAGTATACTGGGCCGCTCGCGCCCCCCCGAGTGCATCTCCCCGTGGCTCAGCCGCAGAAAGCTGCCCACCTCCAGGCTCCTTGAAAACCCGCACAGGGACTTCTCGCATACCAGCGCCGCCCGGGTCTTCGTAAGCTGCCCCTCGGACAGGTGGCCCATATTCTCAAAAAGGTACTCCGCCGTAACGAACCCCAGCACCGAGTCCCCCAGAAACTCCAGCCGCTCATAGCTCTCCGTCTTATGCTCGTTGGCATAGGAGGAGTGGGTCAGCGCCGTCTCCAGCAATCCCCTGTCCCGGAACTCATACCCTATAAGCTTCTCGTATTCCTCAAGCGCCCTCATCTAGGCACCTCCCCAAATTTACTTTCCCAGCGCGGCCCCTATGGCCTCCACATACCCCGACTCCGTGCAGTCCCGCACCAGCTTCAAGGCGCTCTGCACCGCGTATGCCTTGGCGTTGCCGTGCATCTTGAACACAGGCTTTGCGGCCCCTATCAGCGGCGCGCCGCCGTAGGAGTTATAATCCATGGTCTTTTTAAGGCCCTGCAAGTCCCCGTATATCATCCCGGCGACCAGCTTATTCTTCAGCGATTTCTTGAAGATATCCTTCACCATGCCCATCATCGCCAGGGCCGTGCCCTCATAGAGCTTTAAGACCGTGTTGCCGGTAAACCCGTCGGCCACCGCCACGTCGCAGACCCCATAGGGGATATCCCTGGGCTCTATGTTCCCGATAAAGTTCAGCCCCCCACAGGCCTTTAAAAGCGCGTGGGCCTCTTTCCTCAGGTCGTCCCCCTTATGCTCCTCGGTGCCCACGTTCACAAGGCCCACCCTGGGGCTCTTGACCCCCATGACCTTCTCCATGTACACCGAGCCCATCAGCCCGAACTGCAATAGCATCTCCGGCCGGCACTGGACGTTGGCCCCGCCGTCGGATATCATAAAGGGGGTCTTGGTGGTGGGCAGCACCGGCGCGAAGGCTATCCGCTTCACGCCCTTTATCCGCTTCACTATCATGGTGGCCCCCACGGTAAGGGCCCCGCTGTTCCCGGCGCTGGCAAAGGCGTCGCCCCTGCCCTCCGAGAGGGCCCTCATGCCCACGGCCATGGAGCTCTCGGACTTTGCCTTAAGTACGCTGTCCGGCTCGTCCTCCATACTGAGCACGTCCGTACAGTGCAGGACCTCCATCTTATCAAAGCTGCTCTCAAGCCCCAGCTCCCTGGCGCTCTTAAGAAGCTTGTCCTTATCCCCCGCCACGCTTATGTCAATGCCCAGCTCCTCCATTGCCCGGGCGCAGCCCAGCAGTATCTCCCCCGGCGCGTTGTCCCCGCCGAAGCCGTCAACTATAACTCGCATGATATCTCCTTTCCAAGGTCAAGAAGGGCCCGTCTTGACAGCCCCGCGTACCTCTCCCGCTTGTCCCTGATATGTGTGTCAAGGGGCGGCAGTATGCCAAAGTTCGCGCCCATGGGCTGAAAGTCCTTCCCCTCATACCCGGCTATATACCGGCTTAGAGCCCCTATCATCGTTGTCCCCGGCAGCACCACTGTCTCCTGCCCCCGAAGCCTCCTTACGGCGTTCATCCCCGCCATCATCCCCGAGGCCGCCGACTCCATATACCCCTCCACGCCGGTCATCTGCCCGGCGAAGAAAAGCTCCGGCCTTGCCCTCAGCGAAAAGTCCGCGTCCAGCACCCTTGGGGAGTCCAGAAACGTGTTCCTGTGCATGACCCCATACCGCATGAACTCGGCATTTTCAAGCCCCGGTATCATCCCGAACACTCTTTTCTGCTCCCCGAACTTCAAGTTCGTCTGGAAGCCCACCAGGTTATACAGGGTCCTCTCCCTGTTCTCCGCCCTCAGCTGCACCACCGCCCAGGGCCTGTGTCCGGTATTTGGGTCCACAAGCCCCACCGGCTTCATCGGCCCGAAGCGTATAGCGTCCCGGCCCCGGGATGCCAAGACCTCTATAGGCATACATCCCTCATAAACCTTTGGGTCTTGCACATCACAGCCGTGCAAAGGCGCTCTCTCAGCGCCCACCAGCTCCGTCACGAACCGCTCGTACTCCTCTTTATTCATTGGGCAGTTTATATAGTCGTCCTCGCCACGCCCATACCTGGAGGCGGCAAAGCACTTCGTCATATCAACGCTCTCAGCCGTAACGATAGGCGCGGCCGCGTCAAAAAAGCTGAGCCTTCCCCCGCAGAGCTTCTCTATCTCCCCCGCAAGCCCGCCGTCCGTCAGCGGCCCGCTGGCTATAACAGCAGCTCCCCCGGGTATCTCCGTGACCTCCCGGCGGCAGAGCTCTATAAGGGGCTCGTTCTCTATGGCCTCGGTCGCAAGCCTTGAGAACTCCTCCCTGTCCACCGCCAGGGCTCCCCCGGCGGGGACGCTGCACTTTCCGGCGCACTCCATCAGAAGCGACCCCAGCCGCCGCATCTCCTCTTTAAGAAGCCCCGCCGCGCTCTCTATCCGCGCCGCCTTAAGGGAGTTGGAGCAGATGAGCTCCGCGAGCCCCGCGCTCTTATGGGCCGGGGAAAACCTCTCCGGCTTCATCTCATAGAGCTTTACACTTACGCCCGCCTTCGCTATCTGCCACGCGGCCTCGCACCCGGCGAGCCCTCCGCCTATGACCGTGACCCCCGCCGTCACTCCTTGGGCTCCTTCCCCTGGAAGGTGCAGCCCTCTGTGACGCAGTACAGCCGCTTATCCTTGGTCTTCTTCTGCAAGAGCACCTTGCCGCAGACCGGGCATTTCTCCTTACTGGGCGGGTCCCAGCTGACGAAGTCGCACTCCGGATACCGGTCGCAGCCATAGAACACCCGGCCCTTCTTGGACTTGCGCTCGATAATGTTCCCCCCGCACTTGGGGCACTCGGCCCCGGTGGGCTTCACTATCTTCTTGATGTTCTGGCACTCGGGGTACCCCGAGCAGGCGATGAACTTTCCGAACCTTCCGTGCTTCACCACCATGGGCCGCCCGCATTTATCGCAGATCTCGTCGGTCTCGTCCTCTTTCAGGTGTATCTTCACCCCATCCATGGCCTTCTTGGCCTTCTGGACGGTCTTGTCAAAGTCGTCGTAGAAGGTGTGCAGGGTGTCCACCCACTCCTCGTCCCCCCGCTGCACCGCGTCCAGGTCGTCCTCAACCTGGGCGGTAAAGCGCACGTTCACGATCTTGGGGAACTGCTCCTTCATGAGCTTGGTTATGACCTCCCCCAGCTCCGTGGGCTTAAACGCCTTGCCCTCTCTGGTGACGTACTCCCGCATGGTGATGGTGGAGATAGTCGCCGCATAGGTGGAGGGCCTGCCTATGCCGTTCTCCTCCAGGGTCTTTATCAGCGAGGCCTCGGTATACCTGGGTGGCGGCTGGGTAAAGTGCTGGTTCGGCAGCAGCTCTCTTACCCTCAGCTTCATGCCCTCCTCCAGGGGCGGCAGGTCCTTCCCGGCCTTCTCCTCGTCCTCCTTCGTCTCCTCATACAGGGCCGTAAAGCCCTCGAAGTTCACGTTGAAGCCGCTGGCCTTAAAGACATACTTCCCGGCCTTTATATTGGCCTGGGTGGTGTTCAGCACACAGTTTGCCATCTGGCTGGAGATGAACCGCTCCCAGATGAGCTTATATAGCTTATACTGGTCCGGGGTCAGGGACCCCTTCACCTGCTCGGGGGTCAGGCTGATGGTAGAGGGCCGAATGGCCTCGTGGCCGTCCTGGGCCCCCGCCCGGGACTTATAGTGCCGCGGCTTCGGGGGCAGGTACTTCTCCCCCCAGCGCCGCTCTATGAACTCCGCCGCGTCCCTTATAGCGTCCTCCGACACCCTTAAGGAATCTGTACGCATATAGGTGATAAGGCCCACGGCCCCCTGGCCCTCAACGTCCACGCCCTCATACAGCTCCTGGGCCGCCCGCATGGTGCGGTAGGCCTGAAAGCCCAGGCGCTTTGACGCCTCCTGCTGAAGGGTAGAGGTGATAAAGGGCGGGGCGGGCTGGCGGCTGCGCCTGCCCTTTTTCACCGGGCCCACTACGAACTCCTCATCCTGTATCTCAGAGAGTATAGCGTCCGCCTGCTCCTTATTCGTTATCTCTATCTCTCCCTTTTCGTCCCCATAGAACGCCGCCGGGAACACCACCCTTGCCGGGGGCGCGGTAAGCTTCGCGTCGATGCTCCAATACTCCCTGGGCACAAAGGCGCGTATCTCCTCCTCCCGGTCCACTATCATCCTGACCGCCACGGACTGCACCCGCCCGGCGGACAGGCCCTTCCTGATGGTCTTCACCAAAAACGGGCTCAGAGTATAGCCCACAAGCCTGTCAAGTATCCTGCGGGCCTGCTGGGCGTTCACAAGGTCCATGTCGATGGTCCTGGGATGGGCCATGCCCTCGGATACGCCGGTCTTGGTTATCTCGTTGAAGGTCACCCGGTCCAGAGCGTCCTCGGGCAGGTCCAGGATGTACGCCAGGTGCCAGGAGATGGCCTCCCCCTCCCTGTCCGGGTCGGTGGCCAGCAGCACGCCGTCGGACTTCTGGGCCGCGGCCTTAAGGTCCTTTACAAGCTGCTCCTTGCCCTTTATAATGGTGTATTTCGGCTTGAAATTATCCTTTACGTCCACGCAGAGCCTTGCTTTCGGCAGGTCCCGCACGTGGCCCATTGAGGCCACCACCTGATAGTCCGGCCCCAGGTATTTCTGTATGGTCTTCGCCTTCGAGGGCGACTCCACAATGACTAGTTTAGACATATATCGTTTCCTCTATCTCCTATAGTTTACCGGGCCGCCGGTATCTCCGGCCCGGGGCGCTCTCAATAAGCCCCTGCATCTCCATCCGGGTCAGAAGCCGCAAAAGCTTCCCCATCTCCATACCGCAGCCCTCCATGAGCTCGTCCACCGTCAGCGTCCCTCCGCCAAGCCGGTCCAGCACCGCCTGTTGTTCAATAGAAAGCTCTTGCCTCTTTGGCGGCTCCTTCTCCTCCGGCGGCTCTCTTTCGGGCTTTTTCACGGCCGCGGGGGCCGGGGGCTCCATGGCGATGGCCCGGTCCGTGCCGAGGACCTCGCTGCCGCTGTACACAGGGGCAGCCCCCTCCTTAAGGAGCCTGCGGCTTCCGGCGAACTCCTCCGCATCCGGGGGCCCGGGGAACACATAGAGCTTTCTGCCCTGTCCGGCGGCGTGCCTTGCGTATATCATGGTGCCGCTTTTCTCCGCGGCCTGCACCAGCACCACCCTCCTGCAGAGCCCGGTTATAAGCCGGTTTCTAAGCTGAAAGCCCCCCTGGGCCGGGCTGCGCTGGGAGAAATACTCCGTCATAAGCGCCCCGCCCAGCTCCAGCACCCTGCGGCGCAGGTGTGCGGTCTTCGCCATATAAGGGCTGCTCAGATCTACCGGCAGCACGCATACGGCCCGGCCCCCGGCGCTTATAACGCCCTCCATGGCCCCGGCGTCCGCGCCGACGGCCTCGCCGGTGACCACGACGCCCCCGGCCGTGGCCAGCTGATAGCCTATGCTCCTTGCCGCGTCAAGGCTCTCTCTGAGGGCCTTTCTGGCCCCCACCACGGCCACCTTGGGGCCCGTAAGCTCCACGGGCTTCGCGCCCTTAATATACAGTACCGCAGGAGGGTCAGAAATATTCCTCAGTTCCCTGGGATATTGCTCACACTCCGGCGTTACCACCTGCCAGCCCAGCTTCACGGCGTACTCAAGCCTTGCCATGGCCTCCTCCACCGTGCACAATGCCAGCGACTCGCTCTGGACCTCTGACACATAGTCCATATTGTTCCAGCACCTGGGCCCCGCCCGATAAAAGCCCTCCAAGCCCCCGGGGAAGCTCTTGTGTATATGCCAGGGCGTGCCGCTGCCCGGGCCGAAGGCCTGCTGGGCCCACATCCAGAACACGATATTGCTCAGCCCCGCCACTTGCCTTCCCCCCTGCCTGAAAGCTCCCACAGCAGCACCGTGGCCGCGGCCGCCGCGTTCAGCGACTCCGCCCGGCCCCCCATGGGTATGGTGATAAGGTCCCCGCAGAGCCCCGCCGTCTCCCGGCTGAGCCCGCTGCCCTCGTTGCCAATGATCACCGCGTGCCGGCCCCGGGTAAAATCTATACCCGTGACCTCCAGCGCCCTGTCCGAGGGCACCGCCCCATGGACAGCGTACCCCTCATCCTTGAGCCCCTCCATAAGCCGCCCCGGGTCCCCCTCCGTCTCTATCCCCAGCCGGAACACCGCGCCCATAGACGCCCTAAGTGCCTTGGGCCCCAGGGGGTCGCAACAGTCCCCCAGCAGGACCACCCGAAACCGCCCCAGGGCCTCGGCGGTGCGCAGGATGGTCCCAAGGTTCCCGGGGTCCTGGATATTCTCCAGCACCAGGCACGGCCCGTCATGGGCCCCCTGCCCACCCTGGGGCCAGGCGCAGAGGCAGAAGACCCCCTGGGGGCTTTTGGTGTCGGAGAGGAGCCCGGCCACCGGGTCCTCAACGGTATAGGCCGCCTCCGCCGCATGGAGTATGGGCTTCAGGTACTCCACATACCTCTCACCGGCCCGGGGGGTGAAAAAGCAGGCCTTTATCCTTACGCCAGACTCCGCCGCGTCCCGGCAGAGCCGGGCCCCCTCGCAGAGGAACTCCCGGCGCTCCCGGCGCTCCCGTGGGGAGCCCAGCAGGGCCGCCGCCGCCCTCACTATCGGGTTACGGCGGCTGGTTATGGTATCCACAAAGCTCCCCCTTTGTCAAAAAGTTGGCCGATCAAGCTGGCCTTAAGCTTGCAGGGTTTGGGGCGGTTGACATTCGCTACGCGAAGTCGCCCCAAGGTCTTGCCGTAAGCGGCGCGAGAGTTCGCTTCGCGAACTCTTGTGCCGCTGAAGGCCTCAAAAATACTCCAAAACAAGAATACAAACGCCCAAGGCAAAGAGCCTCAGGCGCGGGTGCCGCAGTACGCGGCGGGCAGTTTACAGTGCCGCCTTGGCCTTCTCCACGAGAGCGGTAAAGCCCTGGGGGTCGGCGATGGCGATCTCAGAGAGCATCTTGCGGTTCAGCGTCACCCCGGCCTTTTTAAGTCCGTTCATAAAGGTGGAGTAGTTGACGCCGTTCATGCGGCAGCCCGCGGAGATGCGGGTTATCCACAGGCGCCTGAAGTCGCGCTTGCGCTGCTTGCGGCCGATATAGGCATAGTTGCCGGACTTCATAACGGCCTGTTTGGCCATTTTAAAGTGGCGGCTCTTGGAACCCCAGTAGCCCTTTGCCAGCTTCAGAACCTTTTTCCTTCTCTTGCGCGTCATCAGCGCGCCCTTTACTCTTGCCATAGCTTCTCAATCCTTTCCCGGTTAAACGCGGCGAAACATGCCGCGCGTTAGTCATAAGTTACAAAGTCCCCAAAGCCTTCTTATTTATAGGGCAGCATCCGCTTCACGGCGGCGGTGTTGGTCTTGTCGGTGACGGTGGTGCCCCTGGCGTGGCGCTTAACCTTGGGGGTCTTGCCGTGGCCGTTGAACAGGTGGCTGGTGAACGCGTGGGCGCGGATCACCTTGCCGTTTTTTGAGAGCTTGAAGCGCTTTTTCGCGCCGCTGTGAGTCTTCAGTTTAGGCATAACTTTATTCCTCCTTAATATTAAGCCCCGTCCCTAAAATACAGGGCCGGCCGCTTACTTTGCCGGTTTTGGCGCCAAGAACATCATCATGGTGCGGCCCTCGAGCTTGGGCTGGCGCTCCACGTTGGCCACCTCGGCCATGGCCTCGGAAAACCGCTTCATTATCTCCAGCCCCAGCTCCGGGTGGCCCATCTCGCGGCCCCGAAAGCGAATGGAGGCCTTGACCTTATTCCCCTCGGAGATAAAGCGCATGGCGTGGTTTTTCTTGGTCTCAAAGTCGTGGGTGTCGATGTTCAGCGACAGGCGGACCTCTTTTATCTCCACCACCCGCTGGTTCTTGCGCTGCTCCTTTTCCCGCTTGCTCTGCTCGAAGCGGTACTTGCCATAGTCGATGATCTTGCACACCGGCGGGGTCGCCTGTGGGGCGATCTTCACCAGATCCAGATTCTTCTGCTCCGCCAGCTCCATGGCCTTTTTAGAGGGCATGATCCCCAGCTGGGAGCCGTCGGAATCGATGACCCTTATTTCCTTGTCACGGATCTGCTCGTTGATCTGTAGTTCCTTGCTGCTAATGTTCCGCACCTCCATCAAGGGATATCCTCAGTCCTCACGGAAAAAGCGGGTGGAACGCACTCCACCCGCAGAATCAACACACCGTAAAAAGCCCCAAAAACAGGCCCTTAAACCGTATTGACCTACAGCGCATATATAACACTGCGGGTGGGAAGGAGCGCCTCCCTCTTTATTTTCCTCTGGTATTATACGCCATTTACTCCCCTTTGTCAAGGGTTTTTTCCGTATTTCTCAAATGCTCCTCCACCCTATACCGTGGCCGGGCCTTGACCTCGCTGTATATCTTCCCGATATACCCGCCCACAACGCCAAGGCAGAGCATCTGCAAGCCCCCCAGAAGCCAGATAGAGCAGACGATGGCCGTCCAGCCGGACACGGCAAGGCCCAAAAAGTAGGATATCAGGGCATACAGCAGCCCAAATACGCTGAGTATCGAGATGAGTATGCCAAAGTTCGATATGAGCTTTAGGGGCTTCACGCTAAAGCTTGTGATGCCGTCAAGAGCAAAGGCTATCATCTTCTTGAGCGGGTACTTACTCTCCCCCGCAAACCGCTCGTGCCTGTCATAATACACATAGTCGCTCCTATAGCCGATAAGCGGCACTATGCCCCTTAAAAACAGGTTCACCTCTTTATACTCACTGAGGCCCTCCAGCGCCCTTTTGCTCATAAGCCTGTAGTCCGCATGGTTAAACACTATATCAACGCCCAAAAGCTTCATCACCTTATAGAACCCCTCGGCGGTGGTGCGCTTGAACCATGTGTCCGTCTCCCTCTTGTTCCTGACCCCATAGACCACGTCGCAGCCCTCGAGGTACTTCTCCACGAACTTGTCCAGAGCGTCCACGTCGTCCTGCAAATCCGCGTCCAGGCTTATGGCACAGTCGCAGTATTCCCTGGCCGTCATCAGCCCGCACAAAAGGGCGTTCTGGTGCCCCCGGTTATGGGCCAGCTTCACCCCCTCCACATAGGGGTTCTCCCTATTGAGCCCCGAGATGATCTCCCAGGTCCTGTCCTTACTGCCGTCGTCCACCAGGAGCATACGGCTCTTTTCATCCGCAAGGCCGCTCTCCCTCATAGCGTCCAGCTTCTCCGTCAGCCGCCGCACGGTCTCCGGCAGCACCTCCTCCTCGTTATAGCAGGGTATCACAAAATATACGGTGGGGTTCATTCCACGTCCTCCTTCTGCTCAGTCTCAACGGCCTCCTCCGGCTCGTCCATCTCCATCACGTCCTCCGGCTCCCCGGGCTCCGGCTCGTCGAACTGGGGCCAGGGCCTGGGCTGGAGCTTCCTTGGGGCCTGCTCCCGCTTCTCCTCCTCCCTGGGCGGCTCGGGCCGGGCGGGAGCTCCCTGCGGCGCCGGCGCCGCCTTGGGCAGGGCCGCCCGCCGCTTTGGCTTGCGCCTCAGCCTTATGGGCCTCTGGGCCGCCACATCGTTCTTCTTTGCCCAGCCTGGGACGCTGCCCGCCCGCATGAGCTTCGGGTACCTGGGCCTCCCTGGCTCTGGCATACGCTTCATTACGGCAAGGTACGCTATCAGCCCCATCAGCGCTATCACCGTCATGGCTATGCCCGCCGTCAGCCCCGGCGTGGAGTAGGTAAAGTCGATGTGCACGCTCTCACCCCCGGGCACCGCCACGGCCATAAAGCCCACGTTCACCCGGAGTATCTCCGCCTCATGTCCGTTGACCCGGGCGCTCCAGCCGGGCTCATAGGGCACGCTGAAGAATACCAGCTGGTCCCCGCCGGTGTCTATCTCCGCCGAGAAGCCGGGGCTGTTATACCCGAAGGCCTTGCAGGCCCCCGCCGCCCGCTCAAGGCAGTCGTCCATATAGTTCCGCTCGCTGAAGTGGCGCAGCTCCTCGGGCAGAAGCGTCAGAAGCTCCTCCACCTTCGGCACGTCCTCATCCTCCACTATCAGCGCCCGCAGCATTGACAGCTCCCTCTGCCCCACGGAGGTGTCGCTGCCCTTCGTAAGCTCCTCATACTCGCTTCTGGGCAGATAATACTTATAGGTAAAGCCCATGGGCACATAAAACTCGTTCTCCCATATATCGTACCCGTTGGCGTTGCCGTAATAGGCCCAGCCGGACATGGCGGGGTCGTCCATCTCGCTGCCGGCAAAATACTCCGTGTCAGAGTCGTCGTCAAACAGCCACCTCACCGACAGCAGCCCCCTTATGGCGTAATGGCTGGTCTTCGGCCTCGAGCCCACGTCCCTCTGCACGCCTATGGAGTCGTAAAACTCCATAACGGACCCGGGCACAATGCTGTGAAAGGCCTGTATGCTGGGTACCTGCCAGAACATGGCCGCGTTGTCCATGGACTCGTAGAAGTCCGACCGGCAGGCCTGCCAGTCGGTTATGGGCACGTTTGCCCCGCCGTTGAGCTCATATGGGATAAGGTGGTCCCAGGTATAGTCCGACTGGGTCTTTCCAAGGGATATAAAGAAGATGGAATAGAACACCGTCACTATTGACAGGCACCAGAAGGTCCCTTTCTTAAAGGCGTTTCTGCTTTTGCAGAACAGGAACAGGAACACCACCAGCCCCAAGCATAAAAGGGAGACGGCCACATAGCTCCAGAACCGGGTGGGATAGTCCATCAGCCCCATGTCCCAGCTCTCAACGCCGTCCACGGTCTCCTTTACCGGCATAAAGCCGATGACCCCGGCGATGGCTATGACTATCGTGAAGTTCCAGGTTATGGCCCTCTTCCAGTCCACCCGCTCGTTCTCAAGGGCCAGCACCGTCGAAAGGGCCATCATAAGCGTCAGCATATAGAACCATCTGGCGTAGTAGGCCGAGTTCATCATCTGGAAGGCAGCGTTCAGAAACGGCACCAGGGCCATCGTGAACAGCACCCAGAGCATCTTTTTCAGCCAGTGCTTTTTGCGAAGCTGAAGCCAGCCGATAACGCCGGTCATGCCGAAAAGCGGCAGCCACGCCCCAAGGGACGACCATTTGGACTCCGAATCCGGCGTGAAGTTGGGCCGGGCGGGCAGGTCCGGCGGGAAGAAGAAGCACTCGATTATGTGCATGTACCGCTGGTTGCGGTTATAGAGCACCCCGTTCCAGCCGTTTACGGGGTTGGATACCCGGTTGTTCTGCAATACCGCCAGCACCGACGGCAGCAGCAGCACCCCCGACAGCGCCACCCCCAGCACAGCCTCCAGCGCCAAAAGCAGAAAATCCCGAAAGCTTATCCGCCAGCTGCCCGCAATAAGCCGCAGGAAGAAGTAGATGAGCGTAAAGGTGACCATGCCCACAAAGAAATAATAGTTAACAAAACAGCAGGCAAACACCGCCAGGGCGAAAACGCCCCTCCTGCGCTTATACATATACTCGTCCAGGGCCGCGAGCAGCAGGGGGAAGAATATGATGGCCTCGTGGAAGTGGTTGAAGAAGATATTATACACGGAGAACCCCGAGAAGGCGTACAGCACCGCGCCGATAAGGGCCGAGTCGTTGTTCCTTGTATAGCGGTGGATATAGATATATCCGGTAAGGGACGCGCAGGCAAATTTTAAAATCAGCAGCGGGCCCATCAGAAACTGCACCCACTCCGAGGGGAAGGGTATGGTCAGCCAGAAGAAGGGGCTTCCCAGAAGATAGAAGGAGTACGAGCCTATAAAGTTCGCCCCCAGGTCCGTGCGGCTGTTCCAGCCCCACTCTCCCGACCGTATGGCGTCGTGGGCAAGGCGGTAAAAGGGCACCTGCTGCACGTTGAAGTCGCCGTAGAACAGGAAGCGCCCGCCGTCCACTATAATAAACGGCAGGAATATCACAAAGCTGAGCCCCAGCCCCAGCAGAAAGGCCTTCAGGAAATAGTTCTCCCTCCAGCCGGTCTTTTTTGCGGTCTGTATCGCCATAGTATCAACCTCGTAAACGTATTATTACCATATTATACCACAATCTTCAGCCGGGGGGAAGTCTTTTTTGTTTTCTTCCTTCGCCCTATATTGACAGGCTCCCGCAAAATGGTCTATAATGAAGTTCCCATAATGGTGAAAGGAGCCTTCAGATGTACCATTTTTTCGCCATGCTCTCCCGCATGAAGTACATAAACCGCTGGGGCCTTATGCGCAACACCCGCAGCGAGAACCTCTCCGAGCACTCTCTGGAGACGGCCATAGTTGCCCACGCCCTGGCCGTCATCGGCAACGAAAAATTCGGCAGAAGCTGCGACCCCCAGCGGGCGGCGGCCCTGGCCCTTCTCCACGACGCCTCCGAGATAATCACCGGGGATATGCCCACCCCGGTGAAATACCACTCCGAGGATATCAGAAAGGCCTATGCAGAGGTTGAGACCCTGGCGGTAGAGCGCCTTGTGTCCCTGCTGCCCGAGGAGCTGCGGCCCTATTACCGTGAGCTCATGACCATGTCCGCCCCCGGGGACGAGGAACTGCGGCCCCTTATAAAGGCCGCCGACCGCATCTCCGCCGCCATAAAGTGCATAGAGGAGCGCCTCTCCGGCAACCAGGACTTCCGCGAGGCCGAGCGCAGCACCTTAAAGCTCCTTCGTGACATGGACCTGCCCGAGGCAAAATACTTTATGGAGGAGTTCCTGCCCAGCTACGGCCTGACCCTTGACGAGCAGAACTACTCCACAACCGCCGGTGTAAAGGTATCGGAGGACTCCCAAATGTTCTTTTCCAAGGCGCTGGAATAATTCTTGATTTACTGCTTGCATTTTCCGGGCGGGCGTGGTATAATGTTGGTGCAAAAGATAATATTTCTTGCATGTTTTCACCAAAAAGCGAACCCCCGGAGAAGCCACTCTCCGGGGGTTCATTTAGGCTTACTTGCCGCCCTTCAGGCTGTCAAGCCACTTGATTATGTAGTGCGATGCTACATTTACTGCGACAGCCATCACAAAAGATAACATTGCCTCTTGCATCTTTTCACCCCCTCTCCGCTTGCGGAGTAGGCGGGGCAAGCAGACACATTATAACCTATATTGTATAATTCTGTCAACATAAAGCAAAGGAGGACCCGCCCTTGAAAATAGGAAGCCTTGAGATAAAGGGACCCGCCGCCCTGGCCCCCATGGCCGGGGTCACGGACGCGGCCTTCCGGCGGATATGCGCGGACATCGGCGCGGCCTATAC
The DNA here is from genome assembly GCA_910584745.1 of uncultured Eubacteriales bacterium. Lineage (GTDB taxonomy): Bacteria > Bacillota > Clostridia > Oscillospirales > Acutalibacteraceae > Acutalibacter. Next base: position 117,298 of record CAJUDG010000009.1, on the reverse strand, counting down.
CGTCGCCGAGATGATAAGCTCCCGGGCCCTGGACTTTAACGACCGCAAGAGCCTTGAGCTAGCAAGCCTCTCCCACGACCAGGGCCCCGTGTTCATCCAGATATTCGGCGAGGACCCCGCCTGCATGGCCCGCGCCGCCGGGAAGATGGCCGCCCTATCCCCGGCGGGAATCGACATAAACATGGGCTGCCCGGTCCCAAAGATAGTGAATTCCGGCGCGGGCAGCGCCCTTCTAAAGGACCCCCATAAGTGCGGCGAGATAGTCCGCGCCGTAAAAGAGGCCGTAAGCCCCTTCGGCCTGCCCGTGACCGTCAAGATACGCTCCGGCTGGGACCCGGAGCACATAAACGCCGTCGAGACCGCCAAGATCTGCGAAGCCGCCGGGGCCGACGCCATAGCCGTCCACGCCCGCACCCGCCAGCAGTTCTACTCCGGTCAGGCCGACTGGTCCGTCATCAAGGCCGTAAAAAACGCCGTCTCCATCCCGGTCATCGGCAACGGCGACGTGACGGACCCCCTCTCCGCCAGCCGTATGCTCAGCGAGACCGGCTGCGACATGCTCATGATAGGCCGCGCCGCCCTTGGGAACCCCTGGGTCTTCCGTGACATAAACGCCCACCTCCAGGACCTGAGCCTCATCATGCCGCCCCCGCCCCTCTCCCAGCGGCTCCTCACCATGCGCAGGCACATCGCCCTCATGTGCCAGTACAAGACCGAGCCCCGGGCCATGCGCGAGGCCCGCAAGCACGTGGGCTGGTACTTAAAGGGTATGCGCGGCGCGGCTGAGTTCCGGCGGCGGGCCGGGGAGCTTAGAACCATGGAGGACCTGGACCGGCTCATCGAGGACGTGTACAGAGCGTCCCTCCAGAAAGAATAAATTGCCAAAATTACCCTTGCATTTTCGCTTTATATGTGTTAAAATATACTCGTAAAGCGCAAGGCTTCACCCCGGAGACGGCACTCCGGGGTTTCTTTGTATAGGTATATTTTTAGTACATTTACAGCCTCCGGCGGCTCAGGGGCTTTGCCCCCGAGACCCCCACAAGGGGCCTAACGCCCCTTGACCGCGCAACTTTATCCTCCCAAAGGAGTGTGCACAATGAAACTTCTCGTCCTCGACGGCAACAGCATCCTCAACCGCGCCTTCTTCGGCATCAAGCTCCTCTCCACCAAGTCCGGCGACTTCACCAACGGCATCTACGGCTTCCTCACCATGTTCCGCAAGATCTACGACGAGACACAGCCCGACGCCGTGGCCATCGCCTTCGACATGCGCGCCCCCACCTTCCGCCACAAGCAGTACGCCGGCTACAAATCCAACCGCAAGGGTATGCCCGAGGAGCTTGCCCAGCAGCTCCCCGTCCTCCAGCAGCTCCTGAAGGATCTCGGCTACCGCATAGTTACCTGCGAGGGCTGGGAGGCCGACGACATCCTGGGCACCCTCTCCGCCGCCTGTGAGCGTGAGGGCAGCTCCTGCGTCATCGCCACCGGCGACCGGGACAGCCTCCAGCTTGTCTCCCCCGCCACCACCGTCCGGCTCATGAGCACCAAGTTCGGCCAGCCCCAGGTGACAGTCTTTGACGAGGCGAAGATAATGGAGGAGTACGGCGTCACCCCCCGCCAGATGATAGACATAAAGGCCATCCAGGGCGACAGCTCCGACTGCATCCCCGGCGTGGCGGGCATCGGCCCCAAGGGCGCGGGCGAGCTGGTCCAGAAGTACGGCTCCCTGGAGAACATCTACCAGAACCTCGCCGACCCCGAGATAAAGCCCGCCGCCCGCAAAAAACTCGAGGCCTCCAAAGACAACGCCTTCATGAGCTACGACCTGGGCACCATCCGCCGTGACGCCCCCATCGAGACGGACCTCTCAAAATACGTCCCCACCCCCGGCGACCCCCAGAGCGCCGGCAGTACAATGGTCCGCCTGGAGCTGTTCTCCCTGATAGAAAAGTTCGGCCTCACCGCCGCACCCGCCCAGGAGACAGCCATCGCCGCGGGCCGCCCCGAGGTCATAGAGCTCCCCGACGGTGCGCCCATGCTTGCCCGCTTAGAAGACGCGGGAGCCGCCTACTTCTACTGCCACTGGGACAAGTCCGGCGAGCTCCTTTCCCTTATCTTCGCCCACAAGGACATCCTCTGGCGCGTCACCCCCGACAGCGCGTTCCTGCTGGCCTTCTTCACCAACCCCCTCATAAAAAAGCACACCCACGACATCAAGCCCCTGCACCGGCTGGCCCTCAGTATGGGCTGCAAGATAGAGTCCGTCTCTCTGGACACGGCCCTTGCGGCCTACCTTCTGAACCCCTCGGCCACGGGCTACGACGTGCTGCGGCTGGCGGCAGAATACTCCGTGCCCCTGCCGGATTTCGAGGAGGAGGAATACAACTGCGCGGCGGTGATGCCCGGTCTATGCGCGGCCCTCTCAAAGGCCATCGACGGCAATAACCAGCGGGAGCTTCTTGAGAACATCGAGATACCCCTGAGCTTCGTCCTGGCCCAGATGGAGCATATCGGCTTCTACGTGGACAGCCAGAGCATAAAGGAGTACGGCGAAAAGCTGCAGACAGAGGTGGAGAGCCTGCACGACTCCATCATCGAGCAGGTGGGCTACGACTTCAACATCAACTCCCCCAAGCAGCTGGGCGAGGCCCTTTTCGAGAAGCTGGGCCTGCCCCACGGCAAAAAGACCAAGTCCGGCTGGTCCACCAGCGCCGACGTGCTGGAATCCCTGCGCCCCATGAACCCGGTGGTGGACGAGATACTTCGCTACCGCACGGTGGCAAAGCTCAAGTCCACCTACTGCGACGGCCTCTTAAAGGTCATCGGCCCGGACGGGCGCATACACTCCAGCTTCAACCAGACCGAGACCCGCACCGGCCGCATCTCCAGCACCGAGCCCAACCTCCAGAACATCCCCGTGCGCACGCCCATCGGCCGGGAACTCCGCAAGTTCTTCGCCGCCGAAAGCGGTGTTCTTGTAGACGCGGACTACAGCCAGATAGAGCTCCGTGTCCTGGCCCACGTGGCCAATGACCCCGCCATGCGGGAGGACTTTTTACAGGGCCACGACATCCACGCTTCAACTGCCGCCAGGGTCTTCAACATGCCCCAGGAGCTCATCACCTCCCAGCTCCGCAGCCGGGCAAAGGCCGTGAACTTCGGCATCGTCTACGGCATCGGGGCCTACTCCCTGTCCCAGGACATCGGGGTCAGCGTCAAAGAGGCGGACGCCTATATCAAAGAGTACCTGCGCAACTACTCGGGGGTCGACGCCTACATGAAGAACGTGGCGGAAAGCGCCCGGGAGACCGGGTACGTTGAGGACATGTTCGGCCGCAGGAGATACCTGCCGGAGCTCAAGAGCAGCAACTTCAACATGCGCTCCTTCGGCGAGCGCGTAGCAAGGAACATGCCCATCCAGGGCGCGGCGGCGGACATCATCAAGATAGCCATGATACGTGTAAGCCGGCGGCTTGAATCCGAGGGGCTACAGGCCCGGATGATACTCCAGGTCCACGACGAGCTGATAGTGGAGTGCCCCGAGTCCGAGCAGGAGCGGGTAAAGGCCCTGCTGACCGAGGAGATGGAGCAGGCGGTAAACCTCTCCGTGCCCATGGTGGCCGAGGCCAACGCAGGCAGGACCTGGTATGATGCGAAAGGGTAAAAGTTTCGTCCACCTTTTCAAAGGTGGCGGGGGTCTTGGGGGCAGAGCCCCCGAGCCGCCGGAGGCCATAAATATAATTAAGGAGAAAAACCATGAAACGAGTAATAACCTACGGCACCTTCGACCTGATACACTACGGCCACATCAACCTCCTAAAGAGGGCAAAGGAACTGGGCGACTACCTGATAGTCGCCCTGTCGACGGATGAATTCAACTGGAACGAAAAGCAGAAAAAGTGCTACTTCACCTACGAGGAGCGCCAGCGCCTCCTGGAGGCCATCCGCTACGTCGACCTCGTGATACCCGAGGAGAGCTGGGAGCAGAAGGTCACCGACGTGCAGCTCTACAAGGTGGACACCTTCGTTATCGGCGATGACTGGACCGGCAAGTTCGACTTTCTCAAGGACTACTGCAACGTGGTCTACCTGCCCCGCACGCCGGAGATATCCACCACCCAGATAAAGCAGGATTTGAAGCAATAATTCTTTTAGTATATTTACGGCCTCCGGCGGCTTAGGGCTTTGCCCTAAGAACCCACAAGGTGCCTAACGCACCTTGACCGCGTCCTTTCGCTCACTTTAACCTCACATACACCAGCGACGGCCCCGCATTATCCTTGCGCTCTGTCCTAATCTCAAACATATCCAGCGAATCCAAAAACGGCGTAAGCTTTGAAAACCCGAAGTTGCGCACGTCAAAATCCGGGTATCTCTTGCTCAGAAGGTTCCCCACCTTGCCGGTGAATATCCAGTCGTCCTCGTCAGAGTTCTCCCGCACGATGGTGCGAAGGGCGTTGCGGATAGTCCTAAGGCTGGTCTTCGGCTCCTCCTTTGGCGGCTCCTCCTTGGCCTTCGCGGGCTTCTGAGGGGCCTTTTTCTGTGCCGTGGGCTTCTTCTTCACGGCGGGTCTCTGCTGCTCCTCGGGCTCCTCCTCCTCGGCGGAGCGCAGCAGGTCCAGATACTTGAAGGAGTTGCAGGCGGCGATAAAGGAGTTGGGGGTCTTGCTCTCCCCCATGCCCACCACCGTCATGCCCGACTCCCGAAGCCGGGCCGCAAGCCGTGTAAAGTCGCTGTCCGAGGACACTATGCAGAAGCCGTCCACGCTGCCGGAGTAGAGTATGTCCATGGCGTCGATTATCATTGCCGAGTCCGTGGAGTTCTTCCCGGTGGTATAGCTGTACTGCTGTATGGGCAGGATCGAGTTGTCCACCAGTGTGCTCTTCCAGGAGATAAGCGCCGGGTTTGTCCAGTCCCCGTATATGCGCTTATAGGTGGCGACCCCCTCCTTCGAGACCTCGTCCATTATAAGCTTTATATACCTGACGGACACGTTGTCCGCGTCTATAAGCACCGCAAAGCGGCTGTCGCTGTTTGCCATATTATCCCCCCCTAAAGCCCGATCTCGTCATGGTTCTCGCGCATACCCAGTATGCACTTCTCTATCACCGTGTCGATATCAGTACCCAGCCGCTCGCAGCCGTCCAGGATAAGCTGCCTGTCCACCCCGGCGGCAAACTTCTTGTCCTTGAACTTCTTCTTGACGCTCTTTACCTCCAGGTCCATAACGGACTTCGAGGGCCGCATGATGGCCGTGGCGTTTATAAGGCCGCTCAATTCGTCGATGGTATACAGCACCTTCTCCATATACCGCTCCGGCTCCACATCGCTGCAAAGGCCAAAGCCGTGGCTCACCACCGCATGTATAAAGTCCTCGTCATACCCCGCCCCCTTAAGTATCTCCACTGCCTTCTTGCAGTGCTCCTCCGGGTACCTCTCATAGTCCACGTCGTGCAGAAGCCCCACGCAGCCCCAATACTCCACGCCCTCCGGGGCGTTTTCCTCCCCGGCCTCCCTGGCATAGTACCGCATGATGGCCTCCACCTGCATCCCGTGCTTCACAAGCGCCTCGTTCCCGTTATACTCCCTCAAAAGCGCAATGGCCTTCTCTCTCATACTATCACTTTCCTCTCTACAATAAATTTTCAAGCTCCCGCCAACTCTCCCGCAGCTCCCGGACAGACTGGGGCCTGTTATTCCTATCGTCGCTCACGGCCCTGCTGGCAAGCTCATACAGCCCGTCCCCCAGCGGCCAGTCCTTTCGCTCCCTGCTGTAACCTCCCAGCAGCGCAAAGGCCATAGCCCCGGCGGTATACACGTTTGTGACCTCGTCGATCTCCGCCCCCATCCGAAACTCCTCCGGGGACATAAAGATGGAGCTGCCCCACATGCGGCCCATAGTGTTAACGTAAGGCTTCTTCACAAAGAAATCCACATCGCAGACGGTAGTCTTGCCGCTCTCAAAATCGTACATGATGCTGCCGTCATAAAAGTCCACCGCCAGATACCCCCTGGAGTGCACATACTCCAAAAAGTCCAGCACCCTCCGGAACACCTCCATCCGCGCCTTCAGCGGCAAAGCCATGAACCGCTCGTGCCCCTCTGGGTACATCCTGCCCATGCAGTCGCCGTCCGCCCACTCAAAGACCATCCCAAAGCCGCCGCCCATATCCCCCGCCTCAATAAGCCGGATAAGGTTTGGGTGACAGAGCTCCCTGTACACCGGCACCGACGCCTTGAGCCTCTCCACAGCCTCACCCGGCTCCCCGGGGCATCTTGCCGTCCTGGCTCCGGCGAACTTCACAAAGTACCTTTTGCCGTCCCTCTCCGTGCCGAAGCAGATATTCCCTGAATCCTGGTCGTCAAACACCTTGAACACCCTGCCGAACCTCTCAAGGAACCCAAAGTCAAAGGGCTCCCCCATCCGAAACTCCACGCCGTCCACCTTTTGTACCATAGATTTCCCCCTTTAAAAGCGGCCAAGAGGACGCGTCCGCGTCCTCTAAAGCCGTTGATCTTTACCTGCCCCGCTCCAGAAGGTCCAAGACCTCCTCCTCCGTTGGCAGGTCATAGTCGCCGGTAAGCCCGCCGGGATAGTGGTAGACTATCCCCGCCCGCTCATTCTCCGCAAGCCGGTCCAAAAGCCCCTCCACGCCGTGCTCCTTCGCAAAGCGCACAAAGGCCCTCATCCTCGGCTTCTCCAGCATACCCTTGCCGCAGGGGAACTCCGGGCACTCCCAGCAGCCCTCAAGGCCCCTCTCCGTCACGCAGCCATAGTTCTGACACTCGGCCCAGGCCGCGCAGCCGTTCTGCCTGCATCCCTTACAGCCCTCATTCTCGCTGCATAGACAGCAGGCCAGCCCGCAGTAAGCCAGGCCCAGCTCCCGCTTCATCCTGCTAAAGCTCAGCCTATAATAGCCCTCATACTCCCGGAACCTCTCCGGCCCCGAGAACCCCAGCTCCGCGAGCGCCGCCCGCCGCGCTGAAGCTTCGGGCACGGCTTTCGTCACCATAGCCCCCATGGGGAAGTCCCCCGGAAACCGCTCCACAGCCAGAGCATACAGCTCCCTCAAAACCTCCGGCCGCTCATAGTCCGCCCGCAGGTCCACCCGCAGCACGCCGGTCTCCCCGCCGAACACCTCCAAGGTGCCCACGGCCTCCCCGGTCCTCTTATCGATAACCGCGGGCCGGGCGTACTGGAAGACGTCGTTGTTCCAGAAGTATATGGCCCGCTCCATCTCATCCAGGGTCTTAAACAGAAACCCGCCGATGCAGTTGTCGTCGTTCATCAGCGCCACGGCGGCGGGGTCGGAGTAGCACCGCAGAAGCTGCGGCGCGTCCTCCTTTTTCACCTGCCGTAACAGAAAGCTCTCGGTCTCATAGCGGTAGTCTTTCATAATGCCTATGCTCCTTTCAGAAATAGAACATGTGTTCTAATATAAGCATAGCACATCCGCCGGGAAAAGTCAAGCGAAATCGAACAAAGTTTCACTTATTCTCCTGGTCGCCCACTTCCATGGGGTACTTGCGCATATAGCCCAGCAGCTCGTCCACCGTGGTGAAGGCAAGGCCGGTAACGGTGTCCGCCGCGCCATAGTAGATGGTGATGCGGCCGTTCTCCGGGTCGGTGAGGGTGGCGCAGGGGAATGTGACGTTGGGCACATCGCCGGTGAGCTCATAGTCCACCTCGGGCCCGAACACATAGAAGCGCCCGCGCTCCTTGACTATCCATGGCCGGTCGATGTCCAGAAGGGCCGTACCGAAGCGGTACACAAAGCCGTTGCAGGAGTTGAGCACCCCGTGATAGATCATCAGCCATCCCTCGTCGGTCTCGATGGGCGTGGGCCCGGGGCCGACTTTCTTAGACTGCCAGCCGTTTGCCGTGCCGAACAGCCAGCGGTGCTTGCCCCAGTAGCAGAGGTCCGGGCTCTCGCTGTAGAAGACGTCACCGAAGGGGGTATGCCCGGTGTCGCTGGGGCGGCTGACCATGGCATAGTTGCCGTTTATCTTCCTGGGGAACAGTACGCCGTTGCGGTTATAGGGCAAAAAGGCGTTCTCCATCTGGTGGAAGGTCTTGAAGTCCTCTGTCCAGCCCACGCCGATGGTGGGGCCGTGATAGCCGTTGCACCAGGTGATATAATACTTGCCGTCGATAAAGCAGACCCTGGGGTCATAGCGGTACTCCTTGCGGATAACGTCCTTCTCCCCCTCAAAGACGATGGGGTCATGGTTTATATTCCAGTGGATGCCATCCTCCGAGAACCCCGCGAAGATATCCATCTCCACGCCCCTGTTATCGCAGCGGAAGACCCCGGCATAGCTGTCCCCAAAGGGCACCACCGCGGAGTTGAAGATGCTGTTGGAGGTGGGGATAGCGTCGCGCCTGATAATTGGATTCTCCGTATACCGCCAAACGGGCTTGTCATACCCCGCGGGCTTATCCTGCCAGGGCATATTGGGTAAAGCGGGCCTGCCGATGATCTTTGCCATATAGATCACTCCTTAAAATAATAATCCGGACCCGTCCGGTCTCACCCGGACTTTGAACTTATTATACCGCATATGCTCCCGGAAAGAAAGCAATTTTTTAGCAAAAAGCCCAATTTTTTCAAAATCCCCGCATTTTTAAGAATTTCATTTGACAAACGCGCCCAAATGGGTTACAATAGTGTGGCAGAAGCCTCCTTAGTTAAATGGATATAATAAGCCCCTCCTAAGGGCTAGTTGAGGGTTCGATTCCCCCAGGGGGTGCCATGTTTACGCATCTTAACAGATGCCACCCCAAAATCCCCGGAATTCCGGGGATTTTGGCGTTCAATGGGGCCAAAAAAAGGCCGTAAAAAATCCCGTGTTTTTGGGGATGCCACCCCCCCTGCTGGCGAGATTCGAACCGGCGTGGTTCAGAAAAAGAGCAGAGCAAATAAAAAAGTGAATAGAGAAATTCGAGCGGGCCAGGAAGAAATTCCTGGCCCTTTTCTTTTGCCCGAAAATATTTATAACCGAAAGGAATGAGGATCCTTTATGCCAACCTTCACAGAGAACAAGACCGACCGGGCCTATATGATCGCCGTTCACGCCTTTTTCCGCCATGATTTCCGGCACACCCATCTGTCCGCAGACCGCGGAGATTTCCATCAGGCTCTTTGGCGCCGCCAGGACTTCCTCTCGGGAACAGCGTCCGATGATCTGTTTGGCCATAAACCACACCCCGGGCCAGCTGAAGGCGTATCGTGCCAGCTCGCTGAAGAAGCCCGGCGACAGCTTATCTGTATGCTCTTTGGCCTGCTCCTGGAGGAAAGCGGTTTTCTCTGTATCCACGATTTCCACCGCTTTCTCACAGGCTTGCTTGTAGACGCTTTCGGAGTACACTCTGTCCTCCAGCAGGAGCAGCGTCATCTTCCGGCCCTCACCTCCGGGCCGGGCCGCGGCCTCTATGAACAGCATATCCAGGGTTTCCTTCCCGGTGATTTTGGGGAGCAGTTCCTTAAACTCTTTCAGGTTACCGTCACGAATCGCAAGCACTGCCTTGTCGCTGTCCGTCATGTTGAGGGGCTGCTGGCCCACCATATCCATGTAGACGGTGATGCTCCCGGTCATGCGCCGCAGGAGCTGCTCGGTCTGAGACATAGCCGTTTCCTGGCGCTCCCGCTGCTCCGCCAGGGCGCGGACCAGCACGTCCTGTTCCTGCATACTCAGCAGTACGGAGCCGCCGGTGTCCTCCCGGCCATTTACCAGAGCGTATCTTGAGTGCGTAGCGTTTTCACCGTGGAAGGCTTTGGTAATAGCAGAGGATATGAGGAACATTCGGTCCAGGTCGTTGCCGTTCTCGCCCAGGGTCTTGCCGGTGATGAAAGTCTTGATGATGGGCTTATCTTCCGGCCATTCTCCCAATTTTCGTCTAAATCGAAATACTCATCCGGAAGGTAGCCCATACCATCCAGCCTGTGCCGCAGTTCCTCAAATACCGCCTTGCCTGTGGGCTGGCCCACGTACTCCATCTTGCGGGGTTTGCCGGGAACGGCCGCCCATTTTTCCAGCATGATTTTGTTCATTTATATTGCTCCCTTCATTTTTATATAGTGAAGGGCCGCAGCGATAGTTAATTCAGTTCAAAAGTGAATTAACTATTTGGCACGGCCCTCCTGACCTAATTCTTCTTTCTCCGCGGCGGGAGTTTCCCACCCTCCAGGAGCGTTTCCAGCATGAAGCGCACCCCAAAGCGGACCCCTTCGACGTAGGTGAGCCGCAGGTCGATGCGGTGAGCGTCCTCAAAAGCCGACTCATAATCCTCCAGCAGTCCAGTGTCCTTTTCGGGGAGCTCTGCCTCCAGCTTGTCCCGGAGCCCTTCCAGTTCTCTCCCCGCTGCCCGATACTCAGCCGATTGGGGGACGATGTCCTCGGCGGGGAATATCTCGCCGTTGTAGAGCTGTTCCAGCAGGGTCTTTCCATGATCCATTTTTATCACCTCCTGCCCACACAATACCCCAGCCGGGGTCGGAAGTCCAGTTGGGAAACCTACAGAAAAAGCGCCGCTAAACCTGGACGATATCGTAAAAGTCCTGGGCATGGTCAGGGCCCAGCTCCTTGAGGCGGGTAATGAGGATGTCTATGTAGTCTTCCTGGCCTTGGGCGGCTTTGACCTCGGAGATCAGGTTCCAGAAACCGTCCTTGCTCATGGCTTTGCGGCCGGGGATGGGCTGCTCATTCTGATTTGTCATGAAGTGTTTCTCCTTTCTGCTTCTGGCTGCTGTCTATGTCCTTCTGGATGGTTTTAGCTTCGGGTGGGTCCCGGCTGAAGTTGGGAACGCGATTTCATCGATCCTGTGGCGAGTTGAACATCGTTCTCATCGAAGCTCTCGTAGGCCCTGTCGGTTTTGTTTTCTGTAAAGTTAGGCACTTTACATTCCTCCTTCAAACTTTCTCTGGAAACGCAAAGAGGGACCAAAGATTTCTCTTTGATCCCTCTCAAAAATTATTTTTGTTTTATTCTGTCTCGGATTACTGTTGCCAACCACGCAGGTTCAGATCCCTAATTTCGGGGTGGCATCCCCCAAAACACGTCACGCCGTGACGGCCCTTTTGGGGCCCTCTGAACGCTCAAAAACCGCGCCGTTGCGCGGTTTTTTGGGGGTGACATCTGTTAAGATGCGTAAACATGGCTGGGCTGGCGGGATTCGAACCCACGGGATGACGGAGTCAAAGTCCGTTGCCTTACCGCTTGGCGACAGCCCAATATGCAAAGTTCCTGAAATCGCTGATTCCAGGAACTTTTTGTGTGGGGTGGGCGGTGGGATTCGAACCCACGGTCTCCAGAGCCACAATCTGGCGCTTTGACCAGCTAAGCTACGTCCACCATATGGCGCGCCAAAAGGGACTCGAACCCCTGGCCTACTGCTTAGAAGGCAGTTGCTCTATCCAACTGAGCTATTGGCGCGTGTCCGGGGCATACCCTTTGGCCCACGATGTATTTTCCCCTTTGGGGAGAGCACCTTTTCAGGCGCTTTGGAGCGGGTGATGGGAATCGAACCCACACGACCAGCTTGGAAGGCTGGAGTTCTACCACTGAACTACACCCGCAGCTATCGGTGGGCAAGCCGGGTTTTTGCCCCCATCCCTGTCCACCGTCTGATTATAGCATAGTCGGGGCCGTTCGTCAAGAGATTTTTTTATGCAGCAGATGAAAGGTAAGCATTACAATTAGGTTGGCCGCAGGAACAAGGACAAGGTATCGGTGACAATGACGGGATAGCCGCCTGCAACGGCTTCCCCGTGGGTGTCGGTGGTGGCGGTCAGGCAGAGCTTCAGGACGGCTTCTGTTTCCAGCGTTTTCCCGCAGCTCTCACATTTCTTGTGGCGGCTGCTTTCGCTGTCAGTGGTCGGCTTGTCAATAATCCAATCACCCAGCTTATTGTCCTAAATCAGAAAAATCTATAAAACGATATCATGGGTATAATATACCATGCCGGTCTTTTTTACCTATGTTACAAAAATTGCGACGGCCCTCCTGTCATTTTTCCTCTGAAAGGTCAAGCGAAAGGAAGTAAGCTCCATCTTCCCCCTTGCCTTTTGCAGCCGTTTCCCCTATAATAGAATCATCAGAGATCATCACAAACCGGCAGGGAGGGACGGATATATGAGATTTTCGGAGCTTGGCGCTGTGGTGCGGGACATCGCCCCCCGCGCTGGCAATCCCCGCAACAGCGAGGGGGCGTTTTTGGATATCCCGGAGGGTCTTCTGTTCGTATACAGCCGCTTTCGGGGGGACACCGCCGCGGACCACGCCCGCGCCGATCTGGCGCTGCTGCGTTCTTTGGACGGGGGGCGCAGCTTTCTGGACGAGGGAGTTATCCTGACCTGTGAGGGCGAGGGCGGCGTGAACATGATGTGTCCGTCCCTTATGAGGATGGAGAACGGCGATGTGGGCCTGTTCTATCTGGTGCGCATCACGTATACCATGACGAAGATCTTCCTGCGGCGCTCGGCGGACGGCGGGCGGACCTGGGGAGAGCGGGTCCTGTGCACGCCCCAGGAGGATTTCTTTGTGGTGAACAACGACCGGGCCCTGCGGCTCGGCACAGGTCGGCTGCTGCTGCCCGCGGCCAGCCACCGCTCCGGGGAGGGATACTTTGACAGCCGGGCCGAGGCCATGTATTTTTACTCCGACGACGACGGCAGAAGCTGGACGCCCTCGCCGGGGAAGGCCGCGCTGCCCTATTCGGCCCACAGCTTCTCCGGCCTGCAGGAGCCGGGGGCGGTGGAGCTAAGTAACGGCGTTATCTGGAGCTGGGCCAGGACTGACCTTGGCCGGCAGTTCGAGATGTTCTCCCTGGACGGCGGCGGGACCTGGACCGCCCCGGAACCCTCCCGCTTCACCTCGCCGAACAGCCCCCTCTGCATGAAGCGCGGGCCGGACGGGGCGCTCTACGCGGTCTGGAACCCAATCCCCGAGTATAACGGCAGGGAAGCGGTCGAGGGGGTCTTTACCGGCGGAAGGACCCCTCTTGTGATAGCGGCCAGCCGTGACGATGGCAGGAGCTTTTCAGAGCCCACGGCCTTTGAGTGGGACATGGAGCGGGGCTACTGCTACTGCGCCATGCACTTTACGGAGCAGGCCCTTATGCTTGCCTACTGCTGCGGCGGCAGGGACGAGGGCAGCTGTCTGGCAAAGACCCGCATCCGGCGCGTAGAACTGGCGCAGCTGGAGGCTATATGAATATCGGGGCGCCCGGAACTCACGGGACCAGATTTTCCTCCCTGAACTCCTTCAGCCTGCGGTAGAAGGTGGCGTCGCTCATGCCGCACAGCTTCAGCACGCCGCCGATGTCCAGCTCCTGGCGCTCCCATTTGCGCACTATCTCGGGGAAATCTCCCGGCACCGGCTTCTCCGGCCTGCCGAAGCGGACCCCCCGGGCCTTGGCGGCGGCGATGCCCTGCTCCTGGCGCTTTTTGATGTTTGCCCGCTCGTTTTCGGCCACAAAAGAGAGTATCTGAAGCACCAGATCGGCGATGAAGGTGCCCATCAGGTCCTTTGCGGTGCGCGTGTCCAAAAGGGGCATGTCGATGACGCAGACGTCCACGCCCCGCTCCTTTGTCAGTACCCGCCACTGCTCCTGGATCTCCCTGTAGTTGCGGCCAAGGCGGTCGATGCTCAGGATATAGAGCAGGTCCCCGGGCCTGAGCTTTTTTACCATCCGCCTGTACTGGGGGCGCTGGAAATCCTTGCCGGACTGCTTGTCCGTGAAGATATTGTCCGGCGGTATCTTCCTTGCCCTCATGGCAAGGCGCTGGCGGTCCTCGTTCTGGTCGGTGCTGGACACCCGGATATACCCATAGGTTTTCATGTGCATGGCTCCTTTCTGGATTAACATGGCTTAACACTCCCTATTTTATTAGATAGAGTCGGCTTATGGCAGTTTCTGGCATAATAAAGGCCCGAAAGTTTTCACTTTCAGGCGCGTTTCTGCCCGGGAATTGCAATATTAAAGGAACCATGCTATAATACGCTAACCCCACATCCTATAAAGGAGCATTTTGACCCATGAAATACATCATCTGGGACTGGAACGGCACCCTCCTCGACGACGTGGCCCTGTGCATAGACGTAATGAACGGTATGCTGCGTCGAAGGGGCCTCCCGCCTCTCACCCCGGAGCGCTATCGGGAGATATTCACCTTCCCGGTGGAGAACTACTACCGGGCGGCGGGGCTGGACCTTGAAAGCGAGCCCTTCACGGCCCTTGCCGCCGAGTATATCTCGGAGTTCGACCGGCGGGTCATAGACTGCGGCCTGCGCCCCGGCGCTATAGAGGCCCTTGAGAAGCTGAAAGGGGCCGGCTGCGCCCAGCTTATCGTTTCCGCGTCCCAGCAGAGCTCCCTGGCGCGGCAGGTGGAGAGCCGGGGCCTTACGGGCTATTTCAGGGCAGTGCTGGGTATCGGTGACATTTTGGCCGTCACCAAGGAGGGCGTCGCCAAGGAGTACCTTGAGAAAAACAGCATAAAGGGTGAAGACGCGGTCTTTATCGGCGACACCGGCCACGACTGGCAGGTGGCCCGGGCCATAGGCTGCCGGTGCGTGCTGATGGAGGGCGGCCATGAGAGCCGGCGTCGCCTTGAGCGGACCGGGGCTGTGGTGGCAAGTGACGCCGCCGGGGCCCTCTCGGAGATATTGAGATAAAAAAAGGAATAGCCTGCCACGGCAGGCTATTCCTTTTTATCACGGTATTCCCGGGCCTTCCGCTCCTCCAGGATTATCCTGCGGACGGTCTTCTCCGTCAGGAAATAGTCCCCGGCAAGAGCGGCCGGACACTGGCCCTCCAGATAGCGGCGGTATATCTCACGGTTGCGCCGGGCGGTCTCCGCCTTGCTGTGGGTGCGTTCACCCCAGGATAGGCGGTTCTCCTGTTTTCTTGGGACATAAAGATATGCCCCGTCCACATACCGCTGAAGCTCCAGCAGAAGCTCCTCCGGCAGTATGTCCCCGGCTTTTACATAGCGCATAGATGCTCCTCCTAAAAATATGTTTTCCAGGATGAGCAAAGGCTATTGCGCCCTACGTTCTTTTTATGTCAGCGCAGCAGCCCTTGCTATGCGCCCTTTACGGATCGGGTCAAAACGATATCCCCCCTTATCATCTCGTTTGCTATATTATAGCCCCAAAACGTCGCGGTTTCAAGCGCGGGTTCAACTCTGTACCGTCACAAGGCTTGCGGATTCGCCCCCCGCCCCTTATACTGAAGCTAAAGCCTTAAAAGAGGCCCGGAGAGGGGGGAACGGATTTGCGCTGTGAAATCTGCGGCAAGACGACGGTATTCGGCAAAAAGGTGGCCCATGACCGCATGTATATCAATGCCCGCACGCCGAAAAAGATAAAGCCTAACCTGCACCACATGATGGTGGACACGCCAAAGGGCAGGAAACGGATGACGGTATGCACCCGCTGTATGCGGACCCTGCGGCATACCAAAGGTTAAGAATAAACCGCAATACGGCGGCCTGAACGAGTACCTCAAGCGCCGCATCGAGGCGGAGGCGCGCAGCCAGAAAATGGGCGTGGGCACCTTGACGCCGAGCACATGATCACATACGAAAGCCCCTGGCTCTCCCAAGCGGAAGGACCGGGGGCTTTTTTGTTTTTCAATAAGAAAATGCTGTTCAATAATGTTCCATTACCATTTGGTATAAAGAATCCTCTGTTTGCTGACAAACATTCGGATCCAATGATATGAAAGACAGCTCCTTTGTCTCCACACAATTTACGGAGTCCCCGAGTGAATAAAAAATTTTAATTTTATACCGATATATGCCTGGCTTATCGGGAGATATAAGGATGTCAATAGAATCGCAGCCTTTGCCTTCAATATGTTCGGTTATTCTATCAGGCGAATCTTCAGCGGGAAGTTCGCGGCTATCAATGAATTTGAAGTATTCGCTATCGTCTAATAAGTCGCACTGATAATCTTGACAGGAAGTTCTGACCTTGACGCCATAATAAATATTATCGGTATTTTCCGCGTTCCAAGTTAGTAACTCAAAATTCATTTCCACCGTAGGATTGTATTCCAATAAATCAAACAATATTTTCTCGACAACCATAGTCCTCTCATCATTGTTTGTTAAGTTCATGGACAGTTCCCCATATTTCCCAGATTCGATTACTGCAATATACTCGTCTTTGTGGCAGGGGTCTCGCGCAATAAGAGGAGTGAAAGATATCAAATGATCCTGCGTGACGAGCAGGGAAGGAACATCTGAAAATCTGTTCAAAATCGGCGCTATGATACGCACTGCAAAAGGCGTCAGCACGGCAATTATCAGCCCGGTTATCAGAGGTATAATAACCAGATTTCGTAAATCAGAATCCTTGCGGAAAAAGCTTGTTACAGCATTACCTTTAGAGACTTTTGCGGAGGATTTATAATTGCGCTGATTTCTCTTTTTCGACATTTATAATCACTTCTCTGCAAAGCTACTCGTTTGTGTATGGATTTATTATAGAATATGGTATAAAAAAAGTCAAATGGTTTCTGCGACAGGGAGCGGCCCGAAAGCCGCCGCGCCTTTAGTCGTGCTCCTCTTGGCTTAAGCCCGCCCTTTCAGGGTATCGCGGTTAGCATAATAAACGTTTTTGACGAAATGCCGGGTACGCCATACAGAGGATATTGTGAATTTTTTGTGAACTTCTAGTGCCCAATGCAACCAAACCGAAAAAACCTGTCTTCTTGTATTATGACAGGCTCCGCCTGAGCGCCTGGAAATTTTATAGGAGAGAGGTTTTATTATGAAACGCGCGCTTGCAGTGGTTTTGATGCTGGCAATGGTGCTGGTATTTGGACTTTCCGGCTGCGGGAAGAAAGAGGCAGGACCCCTTCGCATACTGCTGGACGTTGACAGAGAGACCCGGTACAGCCGTACCGCACAGGTAGTGGAGGAGCTCTTAAAAGAGATAGAGGCCCAGGGCGGGACGGGGAGTTTTTGTTCCCCTTCCCGGAGAAGTCGGCCATAAACGGGCTGTTTATGCCCCTTGACAGGTATATCGAGAGCGCCAGGTTTGCCATGTGGGACAGCTTTAACGAGACAGTCATGGCTGTGGGCCGCACGGAGCGGGGGCAGATGCTGGTGCCCCTCTCGTACACCTTCCCCATCACCTGCTTCCCGCGCCTGGAGGCCAGCCACTCCTGCTCTAAAGAGTTGACCTGGGACGATATGCTGGAGGATAAGGGCGGGATACTGCGGGCCTCGGCGGCGCTGGAGGCGGGGAGCGATAAGAACATGATAAGGGCGCTGGACGGCCCGGATTTCAGCGCCATACTGGGCAAGACGGCGGACTATAAGGCCGAGGAGCTGCTGTTTTCAGAGGAGGAGCTGATAGAGTACACCCATAAGCAGCTGGAGCTGGACGGGTGCGGCCCGGAGGAGTTTTCGGAGCTGCCCGCATACTTCCACACCCGCGCCTATCCGTGGTTCTGCGGCGACGGCGAGACCGAGGGGCGCGTGCGGCCCTATATCCCAAAGGGCGACCCGCTGACGGTGGTGCCCCGGTACAATAAGGACGGCGGCGTGACGGCCACGGTGCTGCACTACGCCTGCATAAACGCCCGCAGCAGGCGCGGGGAGGACGCTTTCTTTGTGCTGGACTATATTCTCAGCCGGGACGCCGCCTTTAAGGACGTTGAGGACGAGAGCTCCGTCATCTACGGTCTCAGCGCCCGGCAGGACTTCTACTCCCTGTTCACCGGCTCTGACGGCCTGCATATCGACGGCGGCATAAGCTGGGAGAGCGTATACGAGGGGGCCATAAGCCCCGAGAACCGCGCGTCTATTGACGCGGCCGGGCGCTGTGTGACCGCAGTGAACGTGTACGGCAGGCTGCAATTTGAGATCGACCGGATGCTGGAGGAGTGCCGGGGGCTTGAGGGGGATATAGACGGGGATATCCGGGAGGTCTGCCGGGTCATTGACATGGAACTTAAAGAGAGTTAAAATAAATTTAGGAGGTGCTTTCTATGAAAAACATCAAACGCACACTGACGATCTTGCTCAGCTTTACGCTCATTATGGTCCTGCTGCTTCCCGGCTGTGGGAAGAAAGAGGCGGGGCCCCTGCGTATCTGCGTAGACGTGGGCGGCGGGGGAAGGTTCTCCTCCAGCCCCACGCCCGCGATGGAATTCGGAAACCTGCTGAAGACCATGGAGGACTTCGGCGGGCCCAAGGAGGTGGAGGTGGAGTACATACCCGCCGAGGGGGCGGACCGCAAGTCCGTGATAAAGCATCTGAAGACCGAGCTCATGAGCGGCAGCGGGCCGGACCTGTTCATAGTGGACGCCTATGACGGCAACTTCTACGACGACGAGCCCATATTTACCATCCCGGAGCAGATGATAGAGCGGCACGTCTTCCTGCCGTTGGACGAGTACATCGAAAAGGCACAGTTTGCCCAGTGGGACAGGCTGACCCCAAAGGTCATGGAGGCCGGGCGGGGCTCTGAGGGCCAGATACTGGTGCCCCTGGCGTATACCCTGCCCCTGACCTGCTATAAGGCCGAGGACTATGCGCATACCCCCAGCCCGGAGCTCACCTGGATGGACATGCTCGCCTCGGACGATATGATGTTCCATCAGTCGGCCTTCTACGGCAGGCCGGGCGACCGTTTCCTGTCCCCATCCCTCGTATTCACGCAGCTTGCCGATTACAAGAAGGAGGAGCTGCTGTTCACCGGGGAGGAGCTGCTGGACGTGGTCGAGCAAGAGCTGACCCTTCTCGGCGAGTACCAGGCCGGGAGCTGGGACGAGCTTCCCACCTGCTATCAGGGCATGATGTCACCGGATTTCTGGCCGTCGCACAATGACCTGGGCAGCTACACCATGGATACCCTGCGCCCTGAGACCCCCATGGCCATGGTGCCCCTGTACAACAAGGAGGGCGGCTTGACCGCCAAGGTCACTGCCTTCGCCGCCATAAACCGCAACAGCAAGCGCGCGGACGAGGCCTTCTTCGTGCTGGACTACCTGCTTAGTAAGGACGCAATAATGTACAGCGAGTTTTATCAGTGGATAACCCATCAGCACAACGCCATGGTGATGGACATGGACGTGGGAAAAGAGGACTACTGCTACCAGCACCAGCCCATGGCCCCGGAGAATGTGGAGCAGCTCGGCCTGCTGCGGGATTCCATCACCTCGGTGGGCTTTGCAAACATACTGGACCACGAGATGGAGCAGGCGTATATCGACGCGTATATGGCGCTGTATGAGGACGGCGGGGACAGCGTAGAGTCCCTTGCCGACATACCGACCCTGTCCACCTGCTCCCCCGAGGCCCGGGAGAGGATAAGGGAGCTGGTAAAGGAGGCCTATCGGGTCATGGCTATGGAGCTGCAGGAGAGCTGAACAGTCCCCCCGGAGCTGTTCAGTTCCGTGGGAACTGTGCCCGCTTCACAGTTTATTAACTTGACAATACCCCCCAAAGGTAATACAATATTCTTACTGATATCTGTATTCTTTGGAGGTGCTTTCATGGCCCGTGAACGATACCTGCTGGATGTGGGTGAGGACACCATACACACCGGCGTTATAGAGCTCAAGACAAAAAAGGACAAGGCCAAAAACTGGTGGTATTATAACAAGCGCATACTGCTGTTCGTGGCCATAGCGGCGGCGGTGGCCTTCAGCTGGATATACTCCGTCGTCACCAAGGTGGACCCGGACTATACCGTGGGGATGGTCACAAGCTTCAACCTGCCCAGCGAGGTCACAGAGGAGCTGGAACGGTATCTGGAGCCCTTCTGCGAGGACCGCAACGGCGACGGCAAGGTGAAGGTTGTGGTCAGCAGCTATGTGTTCGGGGACTTCTCCACCTCCCAGGACTATCAGCTGTATCAGGCAGCCTACACAAGGTTCGCCGGGGACGCGGCCATAGGCAGCTGCATGATATATATCCACGACGAGGACGGACTTCGGACCCTCGGGGACGGGGCCCAGGGGTTCTTTGTGTACAACGACGGCACGCCAATGCCCGACGGGGCCGTGGACTTTGAGAACGCCAGCCGCCCCTGGAGCGAGTTTGCGGGCCTTTCCGACTTTACCGCCCAGGGCAACGAGCTGAACAACTGGACCCCGGAGGTGGTGCAGGAGCTGTGCAAGAGGCTCAGCGTCTCCGTGCGCACGCCGGAGGGCATGGTGGAGAAGGACGAAAAGCTCAAGTCCTATTACCAGGATTCGGTAAAGCTTCTGGAGCGGCTTGAGAAGGGCGAGAGATTAAGCCCGGATAACGACCCGGAATAATATTATATATTTTATATATGTATTATTATATACAAATGAGGAGGGCAACAACATGCCTATGACGATGACACAAAAGATACTGGCCGCCCACGCGGGCCTTGATAGGGTGGAGCCCGGACAGCTCATCGAGGCCAGCCTCGATATGGTGCTGGGCAACGACATCACCTCGCCGGTGGCCATCAACGAGTTCGAGAAGTGCGGGGCCGCAGGGGTATTTGACCGGGAGAAGATAGCCCTGGTGCTGGACCACTTCGCCCCCAACAAGGACATCAAGGCCGCCCAGCAGTGCAAGCAGACACGGCAGTTTGCTGACAAGTATGATATCAAGAACTTCTTTGACGTGGGCAAGATGGGCATAGAGCACGCGCTGCTGCCCGAGCAGGGCCTGGTGGGCCCCGGGGACGCGGTGGTTGGCGCGGACTCCCACACCTGCACCTATGGGGCGCTGGGGGCCTTCTCCACAGGCGTTGGCTCCACGGACATGGCGGCGGCCATGATAACCGGCAAACTGTGGTTCAAGATACCCTCGGCCATCAAGGTGGAGCTGATAAACAAGCCCACGGGCTTTGTCTCGGGCAAGGACGTGGTGCTGCACCTTATCGGCGAGATAGGCGTTGACGGCGCACTGTACCAGTCGTTGGAGTTTGTGGGGCCCGGGGTCTCCGCCCTCTCCATGGACGACAGGTTCACCATCGCCAACATGGCCATAGAGGCCGGGGCCAAGAACGGCATATTCCCGGTGGACGAGAAGACCATGGAATACTGCAGGGACAGGTTCCAGCGGGAGCCGAAGGTCTTTGAGGCCGACCCGGACGCGGAGTACACCCGCACGGTGACTATAGACCTCTCCGCCCTGCGGCCCACGGTGTCCATGCCCCATCTGCCGGAGAACACCCGGACTATTGAGGAAGTAAGCGGCGTTAAGATAGACCAGTCGGTGATAGGCTCCTGCACCAACGGGCGTATAAGCGACATGCGGATAGCCGCCCAGATCCTCAAGTGCCGCAAGGTGGCGAAGAACGTGCGCTGCATTGTGATACCCGCCACTCAGGAGGTCTATCTACAGTGCGTGCGCGAGGGGCTGGCGGAGATATTCATCGAGGCCGGGGCCGTGTTCAGCACGCCCACCTGCGGGCCGTGTTTAGGCGGCTATATGGGCATACTGGCCGAGGGCGAGCGGGCCGTTTCCACCACGAACAGGAACTTTGTGGGCAGGATGGGGCATGTGGAGTCTGAGGTGATACTGGCGAGCCCGGCTGTGGCGGCGGCCAGCGCCGTGACCGGGTATCTGACGGACCCGGCGAAGCTGTGATGGACATGCCTAAGATAGGCGACACTGTCTCCATAAAGATGGACCGCCCCATCGGCACGGTGCACCCCAAGCACCCGGATATCGTCTACCCTATCAATTATGGCTACGTGCCCGGGCTCATTGCCCCGGACGGCGAGGAGCAGGACGCGTATGTGCTGGGTGTGGACAAGCCCCTCACAGAGTTTACCGGCAGGCTCATTGCTGTTATCCACAGGTTCGACGATGTGGAGGAGAAGTGGGTGCTTGCGCCGGAGGGGATGAGCTTTACTAAAGAGGAGATAGCTGAGCTGACGCATTTTCAGGAGCAGTATTACCACACGGAGGTGAGGATGTGACGGAGCTTGAGCGGGTAAGCCACGAGGCCATGGTGTTCATGCGGGGGAAGTACCGGCTGGACGAGGTTGGCGACGGCAGGGACGAGCTGAAGTTCAGACAGGGGAAGAAGACCATCCTTACCGTGTACACCAGAGAGGACAGGTTCGACTTCATGATAATCTTCGGCAAGGCGGAGCGGGAGGCTTTTGAGGCCCGGCGGGAGGAGTTTTCCCCTTGGGTGCGGGAGGTTTACGACGGCTCCAAGACCTATCATGACGGCAAGTGGATGATGTTCGGGGTGGACAGTGTGGAGCGGCTTGAGGAGATAAAGCCGCTGATACTTATGAAGAAGCGGCCAAACCGCAAGCCGCCGCTGGAGGAAAAGGATTTTGCTGACGGCCGAAGGTTCGCGATACATACGGACAGCTATACTGCCGACGAGATAACCCAGGCGATACTGTAAGGTAAGCAAGGTTAAAAGTTTCGTCCACCTTTTCAAAGGTGGCAGGGGTTTGGGGGCAGAGCCCCCAAGGTCTTGCGCGACAGCGCCAAAACATAATCAAAGAAGCTATGGCTATTTTCGCAGAAAATGGCCATAAACAAAGGAGCATAGAGCATATGAACGCAAAAGGCACAGTACACAAATACGGCGACGACGTGAACACCGACGTGATAATCCCCGCCCGCTACCTCAACACCGCCTCCCACGCGGAGCTTGCGGCCCACTGCATGGAGGACATCGACAAGGACTACGTGAAGAACGTGAAGCCCGGGGACGTGGTGGTGGCCGGGAAGAATTTCGGCTGCGGGTCCTCCAGAGAGCACGCGCCCATAGCGCTGAAGGCCAGCGGGGCTTCCTGCGTTATCGCCAAGACCTTCGCAAGGATATTCTATCGCAACTCCATAAACATCGGCTTCCCAATTCTGGAATGCCCGGAGGCTGCGGAGGAGATAAACCCCGGGGACAGCGTGGCGGTGGACTTTGACACCGGCGTTATCACCGACGAGACCACCGGCAAGACCTATCAGGCCCAGCCATACCCGGAGTTTTTGCAGAATATTATCAGGAGCGGCGGGCTGATGGAGTCTATAAAGGGGTAGGCCATGGGCGATATATTTTTCCCCAGCTGTAATTTTAACAAGGCCACGCCTGAGACCGCAAGGCTGCTTTTGGAGCGCATGAGAGAGCTTATGCCGGCGGCGGGGTGCTGCCGGGTGGACAAGCGGGAGTACCCGAAGGGCGACCGGGCGCTTTACCTCTGCCAGGCCTGCCGGGAAGGCTTAGAGGTGCGGTTCCCGGAGCTTGTGCCGGAAAACCTGTTCGTGTGGCTGGACAGGGAGGAAAAGTTCCCGCTGCCGGACTATAGCGGGCTTCTGGTGAGCATCCAGGACTGCTGGCGAGACCGGGAACACCCGGAGATACATGAGGCGGTGCGCAGCCTGCTTAGAAAGATGGGCGTGAGCTTTCGGGACATACCCGAGAACCGGGAGCTTGCGGACTACTGCGGGGACCTGCACTTTCAGCCGGACCAGGCGGCAAAGCACGGCGGGCTGCCGGTGCTATGCTACTGCAACCGGTGCAGGCTGTGCATCGGGCAGGACGGCGGCAACGCGCTGCACCTGATGGAGCTGGTCATGGGGACGTTCCCCAGGGAGGGGTAGGCCATGGAGCTTGAGGATAAGGTCCTGCACGAATCTATAGACGGTCTGCCCTCCCGGCACAGATCCGAGCATGAGGGGTACGAGTATACCCGCAGGGATTTTGTGCGCCGAGGTCAGGCCCGGCAGTGCGTGGTCAGCGTCTATGAGATACCCCCGGGGAAGTCTGCGTACCCCTATCACTACCATTTGCGGAACGAAGAAGTGTTCTATATCGTAAGCGGCCAGGGGACCCTGCGCACGACCGAGGGCGAGAGGCCCGTCCGGGCCGGGGAGCTGCTGTTCTTTCCGGCGGGGGAGGGCGGGGCCCATAAGCTGACGAACACCGGCGCGGAGCCACTTTTGTACGTCGACTTTGACACGGCCAATGACCTGGACGCGGCGCTGTACCCGGATTCCGGGAAGATGGGGGTCTGGGGCAAGGGGGCCAATAAGGTCTTCCGGCTGTCGGAGGAGGCCGGGTATTATGAAGGCGAATAGCAAAAATATTTGCCAAAATATTTTGGAAATGGGATTGATTTTTAGCCCATAATTTTGTATAATATTCCCAGGAACCAAAATAAATTTTAAGGAGTGCATACGGAGTGAAATTAGGTATTCTTTCAAATGTTATCGGCAAGACCCCCCTTAAAGAGGCACTGGCCTACTTCAAGGGCCTGGGCGCACAGATGGTTGAGATCGGCTGCGGCGGCTATCCGGGCAAGGACCACTGCGACCCGGGCGTGCTGCTGCACGACGAGGAGAAGTTCAACGAGTTCGTGACCACCGTTAAGGAGTCCGGCCTTGAGATAAGCGCCCTTAGCTGCCACGCCAACCCTGTACATCCCAACAAGGAGATCGCAAAGCAGTTCGACGACGACCTGCACAATGCGGTGCTCATGGCCGAGAAGCTGGGCATCCACCAGATAAACACCTTCTCCGGCTGCCCGGGCGACTGCCCTGAGAGCAAGAACCCCAACTGGGTGGTCTGCGCCTGGCCCAACGAGTTCCCCGAGTTTTTGGAGTGGCAGTGGAACGAGGTGCTCATCCCCTACTGGAAGAACTTTGTGGCCTTTGCCAAGGAGCACGGCGTCAACAAAATCGCCATGGAGATGCACCAGGGCTTCTGCGTACATAACACCCGCACCCTGCTGAGGCTGCGCGAGGCCGTTGGCCCCGAGATCGGCGCCAACCTTGACCCCAGCCATCTGTTCTGGCAGGGGATGGATCCCATCAAGGTCATAAGGGCCCTGGGCGGCGACGCCATCTTCCACGTACACGCCAAGGACGCCATAATCGACCCCATCAATGCCCCGGTAAACGGCACCCTGGACACCATCAGCTATGCCGACGAGCTCCATCGCAGCTGGATCTTCCGCAGCATAGGCTACGGCCACGACGAGCTGTTCTGGAAGGAGTTTGTCAGCAACCTTCGCATGGTGGGTTATGACTATGTCCTGTCCATCGAGCATGAGGACAGCCTCATGAGCCAGAACGAGGGCCTTGTGAAGGCCTGCGACGTGCTCAAGCGCTCTATCACCTTTGAGGACAAGATGACCGAGGCCCGTTGGATCTAAACCCCGCGAAATTTGAAACTCATAAAAATAAGGCATGGGCAAAAGCCCATGCCTTATTTGACTGTTTCGGGACCGCTTTAATCCTTTTTGCCGTTGAGCGGATGATAGCACAGCACCATGCGCTCCTCCCCAAGCTTTGTGGGGGCTGGCCGCTCCTGGCGGCACTTGTCCGTGGCATAGGGGCAGCGGGGGGCGAACTTGCAGTAGGAGATGGCGTACTCCTTGCCCTCCATGTCGGGCATGGCCAGCTCCTTGTCCCACTTGTCGCCCACGCGGGGCACAGAGCTCATCAGCAGCTCGGTATAGGGGTGGGCGGGTTCGTCCATTATCTCCTTGGCGGGGCCGTATTCGATAAGGCATCCGCGGTAGAGGGTGGCGATATAGTCCGACACGTAGTACGCCGTGGACAGGTCGTGGGTGATGTAGATGAAGGATATCTTGTACTTATCGCGAAGCTCCTTGAAGAGGTTGACGATGTTCATCTTCATGGAGGCGTCGATGGCCGCCACGGGCTCGTCGGCAATTATCAGCTTCGGCCGGGTGATAAGTGCCCGGGCGATGGATACGCGCTGGAGCTCGCCGCCGGAGAACTGGGTGGGATATTTTCCCTTGACTACCTCAAGGGACATGCCCACGCTCTTTAATGCCTCGTCCACCAGCCTGTCGGCCTCCTGCCTGTTCTTGGCGATGCCAAGACGCAGGGCTGTGTTATATAGGTAGGTATCCACGGTCTTTCTGGCGGAGAAGGACTCATATGGGTTCTGGAATATGGGCTGCACGTCCAGCTTGAACTGGTGCGGGTCATAGCTCTTTTTGTCGGCGTAGTTCTTGCCGTCCAGGATTATCTCGCCCATGTCGGGGTTGTGCAGCCGCAGGACCATCTTGCACAGGGTGGACTTGCCGCAGCCGGACTCGCCCACAACGGACAGTATAACGGGCCTGTCGCTGTCGATGGACAGGGTAACGTCGTCCACGGCCACCAGCTTCTTGCCCCGGAGCATACCGCCCACGCGGAATATCTTGCTGACGCCGTTTATCTCCAGTAATTTTTTAGCCATTCCCCTTCACCTCCTCGTTGAGCAGATGGCAGGCGGCGAACCGGCCCGGCCTTATCTCACGGAACGCCGGGACCTCCTTGCGGCACCTGTCCGTGGCGTGGGGGCACCGGGGCGCGAAACGGCAGCCCGGAGGCGGGTCCTTAAGGGCCGGGGGACGGCCCGGTATGCCGACCCTCTGTATATCCTCGCCCACACGGGGCAGAGCGCCCACCAGCATGGTGGTATAGGGATGGATGGGGTCGCCGAAGATGTCCTCGGTATTGCCCAGCTCCACCACGCTGCCGGAGTACATTATAGCCATGCGGTTCGTCACCTGATAGTGCACGCCCATGTCGTGGCTGACGATAACAAGGGTGTTCTTAAGCTGCTTTTGCAGGCGCATGAGCATCATCAGAATGCCCTTCTGCACCACCACGTCCAGGGCGGTGGTGGGTTCATCCGCCAGCACCACGTTGGGAGACATGAATGTGGCAAGGGCTATGATGGCCCTCTGCCTCATGCCGCCGGAAAGCTGGAAGGGGTATGCCTCCAGCACGTCGGGCGAAAGGCTCAGCTCCTTTAAGTAGTTGGCCACGCGCTCCAGGGTCTGGGCCTCGGTCTCGTTCTTCCTGTCCTCCTTGGGTATCGAATCCACAAACTGCTTTTTCAGCCGCACGATGGGGTTCAGCACGCTCTGGGCGGCCTGGGGCACATATGAGATATTGTTCCACCAGGTATCGCGGATCTTTCCGGACTCGTAGGAGAACTTCTGGCCGTTCTTCTCCCCCTCCAGGACCACGCGGCCCTTGTCGATCACCAGGGGGAACTCCACGATGTCGTAGAGGGTGTTGAGCAGAGTTGTCTTGCCGCAGCCGGACTCGCCCGCAATGCCGAAGATCTCGTTGTCGTTTATGGTGAGGTTGAGATCGTTGATAACGTGCACGTCGCCGTCTATGGTCTTATAAGAGGTGGACAGATTCTCGATTTTCAACATTTTCGGTTTACCTGCCTCTCTTCATGGATTGATAGTCGTTATAGCCTGTGATGAGCAGGAACAGGCCGATGAACAGAACCACTGTGGCAACTATGGGAGAGCCGATCCAAAGCCACTGCTGGGTAAAGATAGCGTTCTTCTCCCGGGCCCACTGGATCATGTTGCCAAGGGACACAAGGCTGCCGGGGGAAAGGCCCAGGACCGCCAGGCTGGACTCTGAGCCGATGGCGCTGAGCACGGCGTTCATGAAGTTCGAGAGGGACCAGGACAGCGCGAAGGGCAGTATCTCGGTGACGACTATCTGTACGGTGCCCTCGCCGGAGAACCGCGCCGTGTGGATAAAGTCGCGCTCCTTTATGGTCAGGGCCATGGAGCGTATCTGACGGCTGGGCCAGGCCCAGGCGAACATGGCAAGCACCAGCGCCATCAGTATGACGGTGGAGCTGCCCTTCATCAGCGAGGTCATAAGGATCAGGATGGGCAGCGAGGGGATGACCACGAAGGTGTCCGTAATGAGCATCAGCACCCGGTCCAGCGCGCCGCCGGCAAACCCGGCCAGCAGCCCCACGAAAACGCCCACCACGGTGCCTATCAGCGCCACGATAAGGCCGATGGTCAGGGAGTTATGTATGGCCTCGACAAGCAGCCACATGACGTCCTGGCCCATATTGGTCGTGCCCAGGGGATGCTCCGCCGAGGCGCCCAGCTTGTTGGGATAGGTGTTGAAGGCGAAGGGGTCCTCATGGGGGAAGAAATAGATCACAAAGCCGATGATGAAGAAGATCGTCGTTATGATAAGGCCGGCCTTCAGGCGGAAATTCGCGTTTTTCCAGAACTTTTTAAATTTAGCCACGTGTAATTTCCTCCTTTCTTAGCTGTAGCGGATCCGGGGATCGATGAAGGGATAGATAAGGTCCACTATCAGTGTGGCGGTGGAGACAGCCACGATGGAGATGGTTATACAGCCCAGGATCATGTTATAGTCCGTGGACAGTATGGCCTTCTGCACCAGGGAGCCGACGCCGGGATAGCCGAAGATTATCTCCGTCATGATGGAGCCGCCAAACACGCCGCCCAGGCTCATGGCAAGAGCGGTGATCTGGGTGAGGATGGAGTTGTGGAACACATAGCTGCGGCCGATCTTTCCCTCGGAGAGGCCGCGGTAGCGGGCATAGCGCACGAAGTCCTCCTCGGCGGTGGTGCCGGCCAGGGACTTCATGGAGATTATCCACCAGCCTGTGCCCACAAGCAGCATGGTGACGGCCGGCAGGATGGAGGCCCTCAAGAGGGCCGCCCAGAACGCCGCCGCGTCGCCCGACGCGGGCAGTGTGGTGGTGAGGGGGAACCATCCCAAGATGAACGCGAAGACTATCTGGAATATAAGCGCCACGATAAAGTACGGCACGGGGTAGATGCAGATGGCGATGCCCTCAAGTATCTTTGAGGAGCGCTTGTTCTTGCGGAAGCCCGCCAGAAGGCCTATCAAGTTGCCGATGGTCCAGGCAAGCACCGTGGAGAACAGCGACAGGCACACCGTATAGGGCAGGTTCCGTCCGATTATGTCGTTCACGGGGGTGGGATAGCTCATCAGGGAAGGTCCGAAGTTAAAGTGCAGCAGCCCATTCCACAGGAAAGAGCCGTACTGCTGCATAAGGGAACCCTCAAGGCCGAACTGCACCCGCAGCTGGCTCTCCAGCGCCTCGCGCTGGGCAGGGTCCATAGAGCCGGACCGGGCTGTGATCTGTGCGATCATGTTCTGAACAGGATCAGAGGGGAACATCCGGGGAATGAAGAATATGAATGTCACGCCGATCCAGATCGTCAGAGCCCAAGTCAGGACACGTTTTATGAAATATGAACGGAATTTCACAAATACACTTCCTTATCTGACAGATTATGGGACGACAAGGCATAGAGCGCCCTGCAACAGTGACGAAAAATCTAGTGATTGAGCAAAAAAACTGACATGGATTTTAAGTATAAAAAGGGAGGGACGCAAACATGTCAGAAGAAGGTTCGCGCCTCTCCCCTATACTTATACTACAAAACTATCTTTCGGAAAACCGCTTCTTAGCCAACCGCCTTCAGATGGGGCAGGATGTACTTGAAGCAGCTCCACCACCACCAGGGACCGTTGTAGGGGTCATCCGAGCAGGGATAGCCGGTCCAGTGGCTGTCGTTGGTGGGAACGAACTTGACGCCGGAGTGGAAAGTGATCATGGTGCAGTCCTCGATGGCGATCTTCAGGAAGTCCATGCCCATCTGATAGGCCTCGTCGCTGTCAGGAGAGATCTTAGCGAGGTCCTGGATGATCTTGGAGGCCTCCTCGTTGTCCCAGCGCATGCCCTGGCCGGAGCCAGTCTCGCCCATGGGCTTGATGAGGGCGTTGTCATAGGCAGAGATCTGAGAGTAGATGTCCTTGGTGATGCCGCCGGTGGGCCATTCGCCAGCGATATCATACGCGCCGGTGCCGAGATTGGTGCTCCAAGTAGCGGAGCTCTCGGAGACCAGGGTGCAGTCGAAGCCAAGGGCCTTCCACTGGTTGTAGGCAGCCTGGGCGCTGCGGGCGGCCTGGAACTCGCCGGAGGAATAATAGGAAACGTTGAACTTGAAGGGCTCGCCGTTGAACATCCAGGTGTCGCCCTCCTTGGTGACGCCGGCCTTGGCCAGCAGCTTGGTGGCGGCCTCCTCGTCGTGCTTCCACCAGCCGATGCCGAACATATCCTCAAGGGCAGCCTCGTCGGTGGGGATGTCGCGGCCCTGAGCGCGCAGGGTCTCGGCCATGCGGTTCTTATACTCAGGATCGAAGGGCTTGAACTTGGTGCCGTCGCCCAGATCCAGCTCGAAGTTGGTGAGCCACTCCTTCATGGGCTGATAGTACATCTCGGTCATGGCGGTGGTAGCCGTCAGGATCGGGATGCAGGAGGCGCGGCCGATGCCCTCGAACACGTTCATGGAGATCTGGTCAAAGTCCAGCATCAGGGTCATGCCCCAGCGGAAGTTGGGGTCGTTATAAGGCGCGCCCTTGCCCTGGGAGAAGCTCAGGCCCTTGGAGCAGGGGTCGTCGGAGGTAGCGTAGGGGAAGTCGGTGTACCAGGCCCTGACCTTGTCGTTCTGGGCCATCATGGCCTCCAGAACCTCGGGGGTGACCTCGCAGAGCACGTCGATCTCATTGTTGATCATGGCCATCTGCTTGGTGGACTCGTCGTCGCCCAGAGTGCGCATCCATACCCATGCGGGAGGCGCGTCGGTGACGCCGT
The DNA here is from genome assembly GCA_910584745.1 of uncultured Eubacteriales bacterium. GTDB lineage: Bacteria > Bacillota > Clostridia > Oscillospirales > Acutalibacteraceae > Acutalibacter. Next base: position 86,883 of record CAJUDG010000009.1, on the reverse strand, counting down.
AGACCTCTTTATTCACAACGCCCAGGGTGGACTGCTCCCAGTCCTCGCGGCGCTGATACAGCACCCAGGTGCCGTTGGGGTCGTAGGAGTGTACGGTGTAGGGGCCGGCCACTACGGGCTGCTCATCCTTAAAGGTGTACACGTCGGCCTGCTGGCTGTAGATATGCTCGGGAACGATGCGCAGGTCGTTGCCCCAGATGGTGACGCCGAAGCGCTGGGTCAGCCTGGGGAAGGGCTCGTTGGTCACGATCTTCACAGTGGTGGCGTCAACGGCCTCGATGGACTTGAAGACCTGCTTATAGTAGGAGCTGGCGCCGATGGAGTCGGTGTCCTTTATCATGTTCATGGTATAGGCCACGTCCTCAGCGTTCAGGTCCTCGCCGTCGGACCACTTGATGCCCTCGCGGATCTTGACGGTCCACTCGGTAAAGTCGTCGTTGGGGGTGCCCATGTCGGCGGCCACCTCGGGGAACTGCTCGCCCTTGACGGTGTCCATCTCCCACATCATGGCGGACATCAGCTGATGGATGCCGATACCGGCGGAGGTGCCGTTGCAGTAGGTGTTGAACTGGCCGGGGCAGTCCGTGGCGCTCTGGAACTCAACGATCAGAGTCTCGCTGCGGGGGGTGCCCACTTCGGTCATCTCGCCGTCGCCGGTGCTCACTTCGGAGCTCTCGGGGGTGCTCTCAGAGCTTTCGCCGCCGGTAGAGCTCTCGGGGGTGCTGGCGGAGCTGTCGCCGCCGGTGCTGCTGTTGGTCTCGCCGCCGCAGGCCGCGAAGACGCTGACCAGCATGACTACTGCCAGCAAAAGTGCGATTACCTTTTTACGCATTATAAAATGCCTCCTCTGGAAAATTGCGCGGGTAAAATTTTAATATCAGGTCGCCCCTGGTGGCGCACCCGCTGGCGCCGGTTTTCGGGGTGCCCTGTAGCGAAACGCCGCATGCCGCCGTGGAGCCATTGTGTATATCCGATGGATATACACACATAAGAAAGACTAGTCTTTCTTAAAAAATCATGCGTCCAGCAAGCGGACCCGCGCGGCTTTCCGCCGCAGTGCTGATGGAAAAAGTGCCGGCCCGTTCACCTCCCCCCTCGAAAATATTATGTACGCGCTGTCGTCCAGCTCTTGTCTCCCGGTAAAATGCCCATATGGGCGCGCGGGTTTTCGTCCTTTTAAGAGCCGCGCCGGGCCAAAAGTGCCAAAAAGCCTGCCCCGGCTGCGTCACAGCTTTACATCGTAGTCATTATACCATAATAGTACGGCAGTGTCAACCGGTTTTATGTGCTTTTTTGATATTAAAACGGCCGCGTTTACGGCTGTTTTCCAATATATGCAAGTATTCCTCCGTCCACATAGAGTATCTGGCCGTTCACAAAGTCAGATGCCTCGCTTGCCAGGAACACCGCCGGACCCGTCAAATCCTCCACCGTGCCCCAGCGGGCGGCGGGGGTCTTTGCCACGATGAACTGGTCGAAGGGGTGGCGGCTGCCGTCGGGCTGGGGCTCCCTGAGGGGCGCGGTCTGGGGCGTGGCGATATAGCCCGGGCCTATGCCGTTGCACTGGATATTGTACCCGCCGTACTCGGAGCAGATGTTCCGGGTCAGCATCTTAAGGCCCCCCTTGGCGGCGGCGTAGGCGGAGACCGTCTCCCGGCCCAGCTCGCTCATCATGGAGCAGATGTTGATTATCTTGCCGTGTCCCCTCTCTATCATGCCGGGTATGACGGCCTTTGCCACGATGAAGGGCGCGGTCAGGTCAACGTCTATCACCTTGCGGAACTCTCCGGCGCTCATCTCGGTCATGGGCACACGGCGGATGATGCCGGCGTTATTAACCAGTATGTCGATGGGCCCCGCTTCATTCCCTATCCTCTCCACCATGGCCATAACGGCGCTCTCGTCGGTCACGTCGCAGACATAGCCCCGGGCCTCTATGCCCAGCTCCCTGTACGACGCAAGGCCTTTATCCACGAGCTCCTGATTGACGTCGTTGAAAACCACCGTGGCCCCGGCCTGGGCGTAGGCGCTGGCTATGGCGAAACCTATGCCGTAGGAGGCCCCGGTCACCAGGGCAACCTTGCCCTTCAGTGAAAACTTATCAAGAATATTCATTGTGTGCCTCCTTTATCGCAGTTCTGTTGTGGGTATCACGTCCATATCGTCAAAGGCCTGGTTCTCGCCGCCCATAGCCCAGATGAAGGTATAGTTGGAGGTGCCGCAGCCCGCATGAATAGACCAGCTGGGCGATATCACCGCGTCGAAATTCTGCATGACGATGTGCCGGGTCTCGTCCCCCTCTCCCATCAGGTGGAACACCACATTGTCCTCGGGTATCTCGAAATATGTATAAATTTCCATCCTGCGCTCGTGGGTATGGCAGGGCATGGTGTTCCAAACGCTGCCGGGCTCAAGGCAGGTCATGCCCATACTGAGCTGACAGGTGGGCAGCACGTCCGGGTGGATGAACTGGTTTATCACCCGCTTGTTTGAGCTTTCAGCAGAGCCCAAAGGCTTTTTCGCCGCCTCCTCAAAGGTGATGAGCCGGGTCTCATATGCGCGGTGGGCCGGGGCGCTGACGATATAGAAGCGGGCGGGCTGCTCTGGATTCTCACTTTTGAAAGTGACCTCCTTGGTGCCCATAGTGATGTACAAGCAGTCTTTATACCCCATCCTGTACTCTGTACCATCGCACACCACGACACCCGGACCGCCCAGGTTGAAAAGCCCGGCCTCCCGTCGCTCTAAGAAGTAGTGGGTGCCAAAGTTCGCCCAAACGTCTATGCCCTTGTCGATAGGTACGGTCTCATTTACCGGCATGATTCCCAGGGTCACCATGCGGTCAACGTGGCTGTAGACGGCCTGCACCGTGTCGGGCTGGTAGAGGCCGGTGATGTGGAACTCCTTCCGAAGCTCCTCGGTGGTGTAGCGTTTTACGTCGTTGGGGTTTGCACTGTAGCGGATGTCCATAAAAATTCTCCCTTCGCAAAGTCTAATCCTATTATAAACCTATTTGCCCCGATTGCAAGCCCCATCTTGCCGCTTGACAAATCCGTTCCGAACATGTATAATAAAATCAAATAAGGACGCTGCCGCATGGCGGTTAGCCCTTAGATATCAGTTAAGTCTAACTGACCGTTCGGGTCCGGCCGAGCGGTCAGTACGCTTTTGGGGCTAAGTACATGATTACCAAAAAAGCAATCATTACGAGAACTGCGAAACGCAGTATTTTCGCTCCCATAGCGCGCCACCTCCCTCCTTATCAAAAGTTGGGAAATGAACCACCCCCTTCCGGGGCGGCTAACCGCTTTATATTATGCAGCAGCGTCCTCCCGGCATTGGCCGGGCTCCGCCCCGCCAAGCCGGCCCCCTTTACAGGGGGCGCTTTTATTATACCATTTTGCGGAATTTTGTCAACCGCAGGCCGCCGGGGCAGGTCAATCCCTTGACACCCGCCCCCTTATGCGATATAATTAAAAAAACCTTATAAAGGAGCGAATATAATGAGCAAAGGTTACTACACCCACACCCGCGTCACCGATTTCGGCCCCTACGTCACTAAGATCGTCCTGCCCATGCCCGCCCCGGTCAGGGGGGCCTGTGCCGAGGGCTTTTCCGTTTACGTCCAGCGCATGGACGAGAAGGGCGAGCCTCTCCTGCTGCCCAAGTCCTGGATGGCCGTGGACGACAAGGAGGAGAGCCGGGGTTATATCCCGGTAAAGAACGCCTATCCCTCGGACCTGTCCGGCGAGCCCAGTGAGTCCGGGGACTATGTGGCCCTGGAGCTCTGCTATGGCCCCATGTATCAGCTGGCCTCCCGCATATCCGCCCCGAAAGGCCTTAACGTCTTTGTGAACATGCGCTTCACCGTGACCCAGACCAAGCCCCTGGAGAGCTCTGAGGGCACAGTCACCGGCCTCGTGTTCGACTATCCCCTGGGCGAGAGCTGCCCCTGCGGGGAGGGCTGGATAAACGACACCTCCCGCACGGCGGAGCCCCTGAACTACGGCTATTACATACCCCAGACCGTGGAGCCCGGACCCCGGCCCCTTATCATCTGGCTGCACGGCGCGGGCGAGGGCGGCGTGGACCCGACCGTTGCCTATATGGGCAATAAGGTGGTGGCTCTCAGCTCAGAGAAGGTCCAAAAGCTCTTCGGCGGCGCGTATGTGCTGGCCCCCCAGACCCCCACCTTCTGGATGAACGACGGCAGCGGCGAGTACGGCCGCACGGGCAGGAGCATGTACTCGAAGGCCCTTATGGACTGCATAGAGGACTTCGTCGCCCGCAACGGGAACATCGACCGGGACCGCATATACATCGGCGGCGACAGCAACGGCGGCTTTATGACCATGCGCATGTTCATCGACCACCCGGATTACTTCGCGGCGGCCTTCCCGGTTTGCGAGGCGCTGTATGACGAGACCATCACCGACAGCGATATAGCGGGCATCAAGGACAAGGCCCTATGGTTCACCCATGCAAAGAACGACCCGGTTGTGAAGCCGGAGGAGACCGTGGAGCCCACCTATAAGCGCCTTATAGCCGCCGGGGCAAAGAACGTGCACTTCACCTTCTGGGACAATATAAAGGATATCCACGAGGGCTTTAAGGACGCGGAGGGGAACCCCTTCGAGTACATCGGTCACTTCGCCTGGATACCAATGCTCAACGACGACTGCAGGCTGGACTATGACGGAAAGCCCGTGACCATAGACGGAGAGCCTGTGACCCTCTTGCAGTGGCTCTCAAGACAGAAAAAATAAGCCCCCGAAAGGAGCCCATATGCAAAAGCAGACCCACAATATCTATGCCCCCGGCGAGTACCGTTACCCCTCGGCCGCCGGGTTTGAGCCCTTTATCGTCAGCTATATCCACACCGGCGCAGAGCCCCGCCCCGCCATGCTGGTGATCCCCGGCGGCGGCTACTGCTTTGTGGCCCCCAGCGAGGCCGAGCCGGTGGCCATGGAGTTCTATAACTCCGGCTATAACGCCTTTGTGCTCACCTACACCGTGAACCCCCTCATGCTGGAGCCCCTTCTTATGCAGCCCTTAAACGACCTGTCCCGGGCCGTGCGGTACATACGCAAGAACTCCGGCGCGTTCCATATCGACCCCCGAAAGCTTGCCATATGCGGCTTCTCCGCCGGCGGGCACCTGAGCGCCAGCCTGTGCGTCCACTGGCAGGACGTGGAGGACCCCTCCCCGGAGTACGCAGGCGTCTCCAACCGCCCGGACGCGGCCATACTCAGCTACCCGGTGATAACCTCCGGGGAATACGCCCACCGGGGCTCATTCGACGCGCTGCTGGGCAGGGAGCCCGGCCCGGATATGCTACATTACATGAGCCTTGAGACCCAGGTGACGGAGAAGGCCCCGCCCTGCTTCCTGTGGCAGACCGCCGAGGACGACGCGGTGCCCGTGGAGAACAGCTATCTCTTTGCCAAGGCCTGCAAGGCGGCGGGAGTGCCATTTGCCCACCACGTGTTCACCAGCGGCCAGCACGGCCTGTCCCTTGCCAACGACGCGTGGCTGAGAAACGACCACGGCGATACCTACACCCTAGCGCCCATAAGCGCCCTGCGGGATAGGCTGAAGTCTGATGGGATAGGCGGCGTGCCCGCAGACGCTCTGGACGGCTTCTTTGCCCCGCCCGGGGAGCCGGACCCGGAGTACCAGAGGAAGCTCAGCCGCGACTGCCAGATAGTCCGGGTGTGGCCGGAGCTTGCCAAGGCCTGGCTCTCGGCCCAGCTGGATATTTGAACAAGGTAAGGTGATGAAAATGGACGCCCAGCCCAGACAGCGCAACCAGACCATAGACATCCTGCGCCTTCTCGCGGCCTTCTCCATAATCTGTCTGCACAATTTCAGCGGCTCCGGGGTCATCGGCGGCGAGGAGACCGTGGCCCTCACACGCTTTGCCGTGCCCCTGTTCTTCATGTTCTCCGGCTACTTCGCGGCGGGATTTGACAGGAAGCGCAAGCTGCGGCAGTTTTCACGCATACTCATATGGGCGGTGCTCTCGAACCTCATGTACCTAGCAAAGGAACTGCTGCCCCAGCGCACGGCCTACGCCGCCAGGATGCGGCTGTCCCAGATCTTCCCGTCCGGGTCCTGGAAAAACCTCCTGCTCTTTAACGAGTCGCCCATCAGCGCCCATCTGTGGTTTCTGGGGGCCTTCGCCTATGTGCTGCTGCTGGACCTGCTGCTGGGATGGCTTTTCGACAAGCTGCCCCGGTGGACCAGATGGTGCCTTACCCTGGCCCTTATGCTGGGCGGGCTCACCCTGTACCATCTCCTGACCCGGGACCCCGGCGTGGACTTCCAGCTCTACCACTACCGGAACTTCCTGCTGTTCGGCCTGCCCTTCTTCCTTTCGGGCAAGCTGATACGCACCGGCTCCTTCGCCAAGATAAAGATATCCTGGTTGGGCTGCCTGTCCATGCTCTTTCTGACGGAAAGGCTGGCGGTTCTGGAATACGGCTCCCTGGGCCCGTGGGAACTGTACATCGGCTCCACACTGACCGCCTTCCTGCTGATGCACCTGGCCCTGAACTGCCCACTTTACGACGCGCCAAAGCTTGTCAGGGCCATCTCCTGGCTTGGCCGGGAGACGACCCTTACGGTCTACATCGTGCATATCTACTTTCTGGACCTGCTTCGGGGCATATACTGGCAGCATATGCAGTGGCAGTATGAGTTCGGCATATTCCACCTGATACCCCTGGGAGTCTTCGCACTGTCCCTGGCCGTTGGCGCGGTCCTGGCCCTGGGCCGGGCGGGGGTCAGAAAGCTGCTATCAAAAAGAGCCCATGCTTGAGCTCATGGAGACCGTCCACACTCTGGAGCGCACCCGGGGCAGAGATGAACAGATAGCGCTGCTCCAGCGGCTCAACGACCTGCTCCTGACCCGATTCTGCGTAAGGCTTGGGGAGGACACCCTTCTGCTGCCCCTATGGGTGGAAGCCTACTATTACCACCCCGGCAGGTTCGAGGACACAAGCGTCCACCGCACCCCCTGGCAGAAGGACCGCTTCGGGCGGCTGTACATACACAAGAGGGGCTATGGCGGCGCGGATATCTGCCTTTCCATGGGGGATTACTATCTGTCATGCCTGCTGAAATACTCCCTGGTGAACGGTGCGTTCCTGTCCCAGCTGGGCCTTCGGGACCTGTTAAAGGAGCTCTGCGCCCGGGACCCGGGGCTCAGTGACCGCGTGGTGCTCTCCCCTCTGCCCGAGGGGCTGGGGGACCGGCGCCCGGTGTTTCACTCCCCCCGGAAGGGCCTTGGGGACGGGGAATTCCGCCGGGCAAAGCTTGCATCCCTTAAAGGCGTAGGGGAGTACCCCTTCAGGTACGAGCGGGGATTCGGGAAGACCCGGCTTTTAAGAGAAGCCGGCCTTACATGAACCCGCTATGCCCGCGGCTTTCATTTTCCGCCCTCTCCGGCCTCAAAGCAGGCCCGCAGCTTTGAGAGGGCCCGCTTCTCTATCCTGGACACATATGACCGGGAGATCCCAAGTCTCGCGGCCACCTCCCGCTGGGGCAGGGGCCTGCGCCCCCCAAGGCCGTAGCGCATACAGATGACGCTGCGCTCTCTGGGCTCCAGGGTGGGGAGGTAGTCGTACAGCTTCTCGCTTTTCATGCGCACGTCGATGTCGTCTATGACGGTGTCGTCCACGGCCATGGTGTCCATAAGGGTCAGGGCGTTGCCGTCCTTGTCGGAGTCGATGGGCTCGTTGATGGACACGTCCTGGGCGGTCTTTTTGCCGGTGCGGAAGAACATGAGGATCTCATTTGCTATCCTCACCTGAGGGTAACATGTTTGGAATGGAGGTATAGTCGATATCGCCCTCGGCCCCGAACAGCACCACATGGGCGGCTTCCCCATCCCAAATCACCTTCTGCACCACGGTGCGAATGGCGGCGCGCTTTTCCTCAACGGACAGCAGGTCGATGGTGGCGCGGAAGCTTGCAAGCATTTGGACGAGTATGTCAAATTCTCCGGCACTCAGCTCATTTTGAGCGGTTAGGCCCTCCAACTCGGTTATCCGGGCCTGGAGGGTTTCCTGCTGCCTGCTCAGCTCGTCAATGCGCTTTGCCACCTGATTCTTTGCGGCGGCGCTGTCCAGCTCTGCAAGGGAATCCACTAGCGCGGTAAGCTTGCTTTCAATGTCGGCACTCTCCTTGCGGAGACCGGCTAACTGTTCATCATAGCCGGTGCGCTCGCCGGAATAGAAGCTCTTGCTTTTTTCCAGTTGGCTAATGAAGGCCGCTTTATCCTCAGTAAGCCCTTTGATCTCCTCAATAATAGCGGCGTCCAGCCGGTTGCCGCTGACGTTCTTCTGGACGCACTGGCTCCCCTGGCTGTGCTCCTTGCGCTTGCAGATGTAGGTGTAAAGGGGCTGGCCGTCCGCGCCCAGCCGCTTGGAGGTCTTGGGGTACATCCGGCTCCCGCAGGAGCAGAACAGCAGGCCGGTGAGCAGGGCCTGGTTGCTCCTGGGCTTGCGGTAGGATTTGGAGCGGTTCTGTTCCAAAGATTGCTGGACTTTTACCCACTCCCGGCCTGGTATCAGCCCCTCATGCTGGCCCACGGTGACGATCCACTCATTGACCGGCAGATAGACCGTGGCCCGGCCCTTCTCCTGGTCGGTGCGGTTGTAGGCCAGAATACCGTGGACGCCGTCGAAGTCGGCGGGAGGGGAAAACAGCTCGGCCTCATTTTGTGTAAAATATTGGTATGCCTCCTGGTCGGCCATTTGATGAGGTAAGATAGCGTTACCATTTTAGCGGTAGTGCTGCCTTACCTCATTTTGATTTATATATCAGATAGCATAACTCTTTACGTCCGCACCTATCTGTCTGAAATAGGAAACGCTTTCGGTGGGCTGGTCGCCGCTGTCAATCCTGCCGACAAAGTTATAGAAGATTTCAACCTTGCGGGTGTTCGTTTCCCGGTCTAACTCATGGATAAGGATACGGTCAATCAGTTCATGCACATTTTCGTAGGTCAGTTCTTCAATCGCAGTATATTTGCGCACAAGCGCAACAAACCGTTTCACATCTGCGCTCCGTTCGGTGGCGGCGTCGATCTCCTGCGTCAGTTCTGCGATACGCCGGGTCAACGTCGTTTTTTCCTCGTCGTAGCCGGAAGTCAGAAAGGCAAATTGGCTGTCAGAGATTTTACCCAAAGCGTTGTCCTCGTACAGCTTGCGGAACAAGACGTTTAGCTCACTCATTCGCTTTTCCGCCTTGTCAAGCTCCTTGCGCTGCTGTGCAAGAGCTTTCTTCATGGCCTGCGCGTTGTACTCGTTCGCGGTCTGAATAAACTCCTGCTCGGACGACTGGACATAGGACAGTACCCTTTTGAGGTCGGCAAGAACAAGCTCACTTACAACGGATTTCCGTATATAGTGGGTGGTGCAAACAAAATCATTCCTCGCCCGGTTGCGGTAGTTCCCGCAAGTATAGGCGTGTTTGCGCTCCGGCGTTCCTGCGCCCCGTATCAGGTACATTTTGTAGCCGCAATCCCCGCAGAATAAAAGCCCGGAGAAAATGTCTACTTCATCTACCCTTGTGCAGCGGTGGCGGTTGGCAAGACGCTTTTGCGCCAGTTCAAAGGTTTCCTCGTCGATCAACGGCTCGTGGGTATTCGGGAAGAAGTATTGCTTTTCCTCTGGAATACGCTTCGTCTTTTTCGACTTATAGGACACCTTGTAGGATTTCCCTGTAAACGTATGCCCTAAATACTCTTTTCGGGCAAGAATGTCATACAGCGTTTTGTCCGGCCAACTATACCATGCGCTCTGCTGGGGGCGGGGGTGGCGTGTGCTGCCTGTCCGACGATAGCGGAGTTCCCCGACAGTCAATATCTCATGCTCCTTTAACCACCGCTGAATATCGCATACGCGGTCGCCTTGCACATACATTGCGAAAATCTGCTTGACGACATGGGCGGTTTCCGGGTCGGGGATTAGGTGATTTCGGTCGTTCGGGTCTGCGATATACCCGTAGGGGACTTCGCCGTTGACGCGCTCACCTTTCTGCGCTTTGGCCTGCTTCACAGCCCGGATTTTCTTTGACGTATCGCGGGCGTAAAACTCATTGAACCAATTTCGCAACGGGGTAAATTCGTTATCCTCCCTTGCGGTGTCTACACCGTCGTTAATGGCTATGTAGCGCACTTCATATTCTGGAAAGATAATTTCAATCAGTTCCCCGGTTTTCAGATAGTTACGGCCCAAACGGGAAAGGTCTTTTGTTATGACCGTTGCCACGTTTCCGGCTTCTACCTCGCGCAGCATTTCTTGAAGCCCCTCACGCTCAAAGCTCACGCCGGAAAATCCGTCGTCAACAAAAAAGCGTGTATTAAAGAAATGGTGTTCATCAGCGTACCTTTGCAAAATGAGCTTTTGATTCTGTATGCTCTCGCTTTCGCCTGCTTGCATATCCTCTTGGCTCAATCTGCAATACAAAGCGGTTATCTTGTCTGCCTGTAACATAGTTCCTCCTTTCCAACGGCAGACAAGCATGGTACTTGTACTGATTATATTATACCACGAACCGCTGCCAAAGTCACGAACAAAATATGAAAAAACGCCCTAATTTCGGGCGTTTGCGGCGTTTTGCTCCATGTCCTTACGAATGAGTTTTTTTATCTTTCTATCCAGCGTGTCCGTCGCGTTTTCGCTTGCCGACGAACACACAATGTAAGTCGTTTTGCCGATCTTGTGTTCCGTTTTTGTAACGGGTATTGTTTTCTGTGGCAAAGGAAAAGCCCCCTTTCCTCGATTGCCTATTTGTTATAGCCTATGAATAGTGGCTCGTCCACTATTCCGATTTTCTAAACAGGGGCTATCATCGGACGGCTGTTAGCGGCAACCTCACGGGAGTTTCACCCCTCCGACGGTCTGCCGGAGCTGTACCCATTGCCTGCGACGCTTTGAACGCTCGGACTGTGGCTATACAGGAGTATCATTGTGTATTCTGCGCGTCGTGGCCTACAATGCTGCTATGCCTGTTTTCCGGCGTCGGTGTTGGTCGCTCGGCTTTTCCCCTACGGGAAAAGTGTCATGGCGCACCCGCCGCGTGGCTCGGCGCAAAAGGAACGTATCCGATTTGCCCTATACTGCGCCGCCGTTATCTTGCGGGCTTTCTTTTTCAAGGTGCAGCAGCAAGGCCGGAGCTGGCAGCAGCGGAAAGGGGGACGCTGCTTTTCAGTTTAGACCTTGAATGACAGGACAGCCCGCATGAGCTTTGACCGCAAGCGGTCGCGTATATCCTCGTCTATGCCGTAGTAGCTGTTGCCGCGCTCGTCGCGGAGCTTCCGCATAGACAGGGACGCTATGTAGCTGTCGTAGTGCTTCACGACGATCTGCATAGCTTCCGGGTCGCCTTTTGTCGCGGCTATGATTACCGGATAAGGCAGTAAGCCGCGCTCGTCCTGTTCGGTGTTACCAATCGTTTGTGTCATAGGCGCGTTCCTCCAAATAGCGTTTTAACAGTTCAAAAGAGCTTGTCCGCCGATACTGGACTGTGCTTCTCGGAACGTCGCGGAGCTTTGCGATCTCCACGTCGCTCATGTCAAAGAAGTAGTAGAGCAGTACGGCGTCCCGTTTTTCTTCCGGCAAGCTGCGTAGGGCTTCGGCAAGCAGCTTCGCGGTGATTTCCTTTCCCGCCACACAAAAGGACTTTTCAGCTTCATCATCTGCAAAATAGGTATCATAGGTGTAAAGCTGTTTTTCCTCTTGCGGGGACAAGTCAGAAAAACTAACCTCGCGGAGCTGCTGACGCTTCGTGTCCCTGTGGGCGTTGATTACTTCGTTTTTCAACGTCCGCTTGCAAAAGCCGTTAAAAGCGCAACGGATTTGCCATTGGCTACGAATAGGCTCGATCATGGTATCACCTCCTTTCGCAACCGCGAAAGCGGGTGATGATTTCCCCTTTCGTAAGCCCTCAACACCAAGCGTTTTAATTACGCCGGAAACAAAGGATAGATTTCTAAAAATCCTTTCTGGAAAATGCAAAAACTCCCCCGTCTGCGAAATACAGATGGGGGAATAGGAATTATATATAGTATATATGTAGTCTGACAGTTCGTATTCATGGGTGCAATGTCCTGCGGCAGGGGACGGACTTTTTTTGATAGGTTGAATAAAGTTTTATCCGGTTGATGAAAAAGGAACACGGTGATACCTCCCGATACCGCCGTGTTCCTAAAAATGGGCGACTTTAACACACCCTCCGTATTCTCTTTTTTTCAAAGAAAACGGCGGCTTTGATGATTATTCAAAACCGCCGCTTCTATGTGTTCATCAACCGTAAAACAACGGTTTTGTTTTGGAAAATATATCTATTCTTTGACAAATTCGATAGCTATATCTCCGTTGTTATTTGATACATTCAGCATTTTTTCTCCGCCGCTCTTCTCAGTGGGTAAATTGCTTTCGCCCTTTTTCACGTTACAAGAAATTGTGTATTCATCGTAGCTGCCAATAACTGTTCCCGATATATCTCCATTTTTCGCGCTGATTATGATACTATTCCCGACATTCAGCTTCTCAAAGTTAATGTTTCCGCCAGTAGAAGTAAGTTCAACATTCCCCGATACTGTCAGAGCAGGAAGCAAAATATCCTCATTTGTGGTTGATAATTTGAGTGTTGTCAAAAGAATTTCCGGCACTTGTAATGATAATTTTCGATAGCTTGCTGCGGTTTTTCCTCCTATGTAATCCGTCCACTGTTTATTCTCTGCGGCGGTCATAGTCAGCACACCGCTATCTGACGCAGAAATGTCGTAATACTCCTTGCTGCTTTCAGAATACTCAATATGAATTTGGTTATCAGCAGAAAGTGCAACTTCAATCTGTCTGTCTCGAACATCAATGCAGATTTCTTTTATTTGTCCTCCGTCAGCCGTATAATTTTTTTGCGTAAACGATTCACCATTGCCGGAGCAACCCGCTAAAAGAGTGCTGCCCAGTATCAGGCACAGTACAAGTACAATAATCTTTTTCATTTTTAACGTGTCCCTTCCAATCACAAAGTCTTTCTTTTCAACACGGCAAGGCCGATAAGGGATAAAACGCCGGAAAGTATCAAGCAAACTCCGGCATGAAGAAAAGCATGGGAGTTAAACATTATGATCTTAAAAAATCCCGCCAATATATGCCGTAGGGGAGCAATAGGTGTGAAAATACATATAATGGCTACCAATATACTATCTGTCAGCCAGCCGTACCAATAGGGCTGCATAGACAGAAGAACATGGAGAAAAATCATTGCGAGAAGCAAAAACAAAGCCTGTTGAAAATAGGCAAAAATAATTCCATTCTCTGTCCACTTGCACACGTCCATCATGTTAATGACTGTCTGTGTCCTGTTAAGAGGATCAATCAGAAGATGTATTCCTGTATTTATAAGGGAGATAAAGAACGCAAGCAGTCCATAGCTGACAAGACTTCCGGTGTAATAATCTTTCTTGCTTGCCCCCAAGTGTACAAGCTTTGTGTAATCGTAATACACAACAAAGAACGGGGTCATAACAGCAAGTAACCATGTGTAGTTACCATTACTCAATGCGATTTCAGCGTCGCCCGAAGTCGTGGCGCATAACACGACGATAGCCGTGATAATGAAACTTATCTTATTGCTGGAAAATATACGCTTTACAATAGCGGGAATTGCACTCATTTCTTTTCCCCTCCTCTATGTCCTACCATTTGGATAAAGAAATCCTGTAAAGATAGATTTTTCAACTCCAAAGAGGCTCCGACGACGGGCGGCTTGTCAAAAATATAGCTTGTTACGAGGCCGCCTACTGTGTCCTGTCCGATAATATTCAGATTTTCCGTCGCCACGTCCACGTCTTTCTTTAATCCGCTTACGCTAAATGCTTTTTCTTCGACAGCTTGTAGCGTGTCAAAGAAGCGGATACTACCTTTGTCTATAATAATCAGCTTTTGAATTGTCTTTGCAATTTCTTCGATGATATGGGTCGATACAATAATGATACGGGGGTGCTTCCGAAAACTCTCTGTCAACATCTCGTAAAACTCAACACGCATGATTGCGTCAAAGCCAAGAACTGGCTCGTCAAGCAAAACGACGCTTTTATTGCTTGCAAGGCAAATAATGGTAGAAACCATTGTTTTCATTCCAAGCGAAAGATGATTAAACTTCTTTTTGCCGTCAAGCTCAAACCGTTCCATCATTTCAGACGCAAGTTCATAGTCATAGTTTGGATTTACCTGTGAAGCGATATGGAGCAGCTTATTCACTGGGAGATTAAAGTGCTTTGCAAAGTTTTCAATATAGCTTACTCCTGTGTCCAAGGTTGAAGTTGAAATCACCTTCCCGTCCACTTCGATTTTCCCGGTGGTAATGTTCTGATACCCCGCTATGGATTTTAAGAGCGTCGTTTTGCCCGCACCGTTTCTGCCAAGCAGACAATAAATCCCCGGCTCGTCAATTTGCAGAGTGATATTTTTCAGAACAGACGCATTACCGTATGTCTTTGTAACACTTGTCAGTCCAATCATGTAAAAAGGCCTCCTAATTCGGTTGTTGACATGGCTATTGCCTTTTGCAATTCCTTGTGCTAAAATCAAGTATAAGCCTTTGTGTTACACAAAGGTCAAGGGGGCAAAGAGAAAAGTGGAAAATTATTTTTCAGTCGGTGAAGCTGCCAAAATGGTAAATATGACCAGCGAGACTTTACGGCACTATGACCGTATTGGGTTAGTAAAACCGAGCAAAAAGAATGAGTTGACAAATTATCGCTACTACACGGAACAGGATATTGTGAGGTTGAATACTGTCCATGCGTTGCAACAGATGGACATGACCTTACAGAAAATCAAAGAAGTTTTGGAATATGATGATCTTAGAAAAATTGTTGACTTTCTGAAGCAGGTGGAAAAGAGCGCAGACGAAAAAATTTTATCTTTGAAATATAGCAAATCTAAAATACGGTTAGCAAGAGAAACTTATGAAAACAAACTGCGTATTCAACCATACATCAATGACGTAACCATTCAGCATTTCCCAAAACGTGTTATTATGCTTTCAGATACATTGGAACAGCCAACGCTTGATACATTATGGAGTTATTTAAGCCACTTTTACAATAAGATTGAACCAGCGCAACAGGAACAGTTTGCTTTTGAGGATTTAGCGGGTATTTATACTGAGGACGGAGTATCACGACTGTTTGCTATATGTATCCGTTATGCCAATATCAGTGAGCTAAAAACTTTGCCCTCAGGGAATTATCTGTGCATTGACTGTACGGAAGAAAACCGGGCGGAAAAACTGAATGAATTAATGCAAATTGCAAAGCAGAAGTATGGTGTTGAACCACATTTCACAGTACAGCAAATTGTGGTATCCGGCATATTGCAATGGAATTATCAGGCACAGGTGTTTTTAGGAGAGTAAATATTGTTAGTGAAGCGGAGGACAAAAATGAGCCTCCGCTTTATTTTGTAAATAAGCGGTTGTATTTAAGTCAATGCAGTGAACTGTGTAGACATATCCAAAGAGAAAGGGGAACAGTAAAATGTAATAGGGTGAATGATTATGGCTAAAAGACCAGTACCTAAATATGACTTTATATCTTTCGGGCAAGCGATAAAGGCTGCACGAAAGGGGCGTGGAGAGAGCCGCAAAAAAGTAAGCGATGATATGTTTATTTCCCCACGTTACCTTGCAAACATTGAAAACAAAGGACAGCAGCCCAGTTTTCAAATCTTTTATGAGCTTGTCACCCGTTACCATATATCGGTAGACCAATTCTTTTTCCCGGACATGATAGCCGAAAAGCCAACGCAAAGGCGGCAGCTCGACGCGCTACTGGACGGTATGAGTGAACAGGGAATACGGATAGTTACGGCAACGGCAAATGAAATCGTAGAACTTGAAAAGAAAATCTAAACAAGGTTTTGAAAAGCGTTGCAGCCTACACAGGCCGCAGCGTTTTTCTTTGCTGTACTTTGGCAAACGGGGGCTTTCCGTTGTAGTAGGAATTAAGGAAAAAGTTTCGTAGCAAGCATAGGAAGCGGGTACCCACTTCCGTATTTTCGCCCTCCCGCGCTGCGGCGCGTCGGTTGAAAATTGCTTGTTGGGAAATGTCCCAAACCCTCTATGAGAACGGAAAGGAGCGGCAGCGCATGGACGGACGGAAAAGGACGGTGCAAGTCAAGTTTCGCGTGACGGAAGCGGAACGGGATTTGATTCTTGAAAAAATGAAGCTCATACCAACAAACAACATGGCGGCATATCTGCGGAAGATTGCCATTGACGGCTATATCGTGCAAGTCGATCACAGCGACATAAAGGCCATGACAGCGGAGATACAGAAAATCGGGGTGAATATCAATCAGATAGCGCGGCGGGTGAACAGTACAGGCAGCGTGTACCGCGAGGACATAGACGAGATAAAGGGGGCGTTAGATGAAATATGGCGGTTACAAAGATTAAGCCTATTAAAAGTACTCTAAGTAAAGCCCTTGACTACATCGAAAACCCGGACAAGACGGACGGGAAAATGCTGGTGTCCTCTTTCGGCTGCTCCTATGAAACGGCAGATATAGAGTTTGGCTTTACCCTGTCGCAAGCAATCCAAAAGGGCAACAATTTAGCCTTTCACCTGATACAGTCCTTTGAGCCGGGGGAAACGGACGCGCAGACCGCCCATGAGATCGGGCGGCAGCTTGCCGACGCAGTTACCAAAGGCCAGCACGAATATGTATTGACGACGCACATTGACAAAGGCCACGTCCATAACCATATCATTTTCTGCGCTGTCAATTTCGTAGACCACCACAAGTACGTTTCCAACAAGCGGACGTATTACGGCATACGGAACATAAGCGATAAGCTGTGCCGAGAAAAGGGTCTGTCCGTTGTCGTCCCCAGCAAGGGCAGCAAAGGCAAAAGCTATGCGGAATATCAGGCAGAGAAAACGGGGACGAGCTGGAAAGGCAAGCTAAAAATTGCCGTTGACGCGCTTATCCCCCAAGTGTCCAGCTTTGAAGAATTGTTGCAGCGGTTACAGGCGGCGGGGTATGAAATCAAGCCGGGGAAATACATATCTTGTCGCGCACCGGGGCAGGAGCGTTTCACCCGCCTAAAAACCCTCGGCGCAGATTACACAGAGGAAGCCATACGGGAACGGATAGCCGGAAAGCGCACCCGCGCCGCCAAAACTCCCAAGCAGCAGCGGGGCGGCGTCAGTCTGCTTATCGACATTGAAAACAGTATCAAGGCGCAGCAGAGCCGGGGCTATGAGCAATGGGCGAAAATCCATAATCTGAAACAGGCCGCAAAGACGATGAACTTCTTGACAGAACACAAGATTGAACAGTACGCGGATTTAGTCAGCCGGATAGAGGAAGTGACAGCCGCCAGCGAACAGGCCGCAGACAGCCTAAAGGACGTGGAAAAGCGGCTTGCGGATATGGCGGTGCTGATTAAGAACGTCACCACCTACCAAAAGACAAAGCCCCTCTATGAAGCGTACCGCAAGGCCAAGGACAAGGCGCAATTCAAGGCAGGCCATGAGCGCGGCATTATTCTCCATGAAGCAGCGGCAAGAGCGTTACAGGCCGCGCAGATCGGCAGAAAGCTCCCCAGCGTCGCCGCCCTCCAAGCAGAGTATGAAAACCTCCAAAGCCAGAAAGAAGCTCTTTACACCGACTATGGCAAGCTGAAAAAACAGGTCAGGGAGTACGATGTTATCAAGCAGAATATTGACAGTATTTTGCAGCAGGAACGCCAGCCGGAAAAGGAGCGGCAGACAGAGCGTGAATAATATCCCTTTTGCCAGTAGATAGTACGGGAAAGGCGTGGTACAATAGGACTATCAACACATACGGGGGCTTTGGTATGGGAACGCAGAACACGCCGGATATTGAAACGATACGCGCCGCCGTCGCCGGGGAAGCGTGGGCTTTGGAAAAGGTGCTTTCCTGTTACGACGACGAGATCAACCGCCTTGCGACGGTGAAGAAACGTCAGCCGGACGGGAGTACCAAGGCCGTTGTCGATGAAGATATGCGGCAGCAGCTTATTCTAAAGTTACTTGAAGCAATCCCGCAATTCCCCATTGAGGGCGAATAGACGCAGTTCTGGCAGCAAAGGAAATACCGACTTGCGGAAAAGGTACAGACGCGCAGCGGGTGTACCTTTTCCGCAAGTGCCACAAGAGGGCGCAGCTCTCTTGTGAAAAAAGAAAAGGCGGGGCGCGGCAGCCAAGTATGGCCACCGCGCCCCGCCTTTGTTGTGGGTGCAGCTTTTCGTGTGTGTTACGCAGTAGAAGCCCGTTTTTGAGGGCTTGAATATAATTCCCTTGCTTCCTAAAAAACACGCCCGGAAAGCCCTATAAAATGGGGCTTATTTCGCTCCTACCGCGTAACATGGGCGCGTCGTTTCCTCATGCGCTCGGCGGCTTGCTTTCGGGTGATACGCTTCCGGCAATCGGGGCAGTATTTGACGCTGTTAGAGCTGGACGCAAAGGCCGCGCCGCAGACGGCACAGCGGCGCAAGTTCTCCCGCTGGTAAAGCTCAGCTTGCAATTCCTTATCGTCCGGCAGGACGGCGGCGCGAAACCACTTGCACAGCAGCGAATAGGAAATAAGCTGCGGACAGACGCACGTTTCCCCGTCGTCCAACAACAGGCAATTCCCGTTTTCGTAGTTGCAGCAGGATTTTTTCACAAGGGCATTGACTTTCCGGCTCTGCTTCGGCGTCAGCCGTTTCAGCCCGTTCATTCGTCCTCTGCGGCAGAAATAGCCAGCTCTGCGTACTCCGCTTCGGTCAGGGCGTCGATCTTTTGCAAGGCGCGTACCGCCAGCTCCCGTATATCTCCGTCCATGAACGGCAGCGCGGCGTTGACGTTCTCGATCAGCTCCCGCTTACTGCCTGTGTTGTAAATGCTCAAAAGGTTTTCTTCCTCAACGGTCAATCGAATCATGCTCATACCTCCATTTCGTGACGTTTAGATTTTGCTGCCGCCTTTTTCGGGGCGGCTGTTTTCTTGTCTGCGGCAAGCTGCGCCCGGATAGAGCGTCGGGGCTTGCGTATCTCCTTGTCGCGGCTTTCGTCCTTGCCGATCAGGGCATAGGTGCCATGTCTGTCCTTGATTTTGGAAAAGGAAAGGGTTTTGTAGGGCAGCATGGAGAAAAGACGGTCGGTGTCCTTTGTGTTCGCAAGTTGCATGAACGCCGGGGACAGCTCCACCATGAAATGCGTCTTATTGGGGCTGTTGGGATTGTCCAACCCTTTCATGCGCTCCACAATACGCCGCGCTTCGTTCTCAATCAGCCTGTCATGGAGCGCGGCGACGTGCGCCTTGAAATCCCCCGGCGTCAGGTCGTCCCGGCTGCGTTTTTCTGCTTGCAGCACGTCCCGGAGTGCTTCGGGGTCATTGGGCAGTATTTCGTAGCCCTGATATTTGCCAAGCCGAGGGTCGGGAGAGCTGTCAAAGAAATCCTTTACAGGCTGCTCTTTTTCCCCATAAGCGTAGGTCAGGCGCACCATATCGGCGGGAATACTCTGTTCCTTGACGCGCTGGTAGTGCTGCGCATAGTCCAGCTCACACAGATTGCCCCGGATTTTCCCGTCCTCCACGCCTGTAATCTCGACGGCATAGGCAAGCACCCTGTCGCGGGTCTGCTCCTTGTGGAAACGCCAGGTATTGTGCGCCCCTGTGTCCTTTAGGAAAACGTCGCCCTCCTTGAAGCAATGCGTCCCGGACGGGCGGGAGAGCCAGAGAAGCGTTTTGTCCGCTGCGTCAGGGCTTGCCGCCGCCCTTGCAATGATCTCCTTGTCATACTTGAAATCACTTTGGTAAAAGCCTGTGTTTTGCTTCATAATGGTATTGAGGGCCGCAAGCACGTCCACATTATCAAATCTCTGCATGGGTCAGCTCCTTTCCAAGTCCTGCGACTTCGTTTTTGCCGCCGTCTTTTTCTGCGCCGTCCGTTCCTTGTCCGCTTTGAGCTGCGCCCGGATAGACGGCTTTTTCTCCGGCTTATCCCCGCCGCGCTCCTTTTCGGCCTTGATAGCGTCGGCAAGGTCAAGCAAAGAAATCTGTTCCCCAGCCTGTACCTTTGCTTCCAGCTCGTCAACGGTGGGTGTGGGCGGGGTGTTGTTGATGATACCGTCAAAGTTGTTGTCGTTCTGCTCTACGGTGTCCTCGATGTGCTTTAGGTGGTTTTCCGGCTGTAAAAACTCCGGCACCTCCTGATAGTCGAAACTGTCTACATAGTGGGCGGTGTCCTGTCCGGCCTGATGAAGCACGATCACGTCCGAAACGGAAAGGCTGTGTCCCTTGAAGTCTGCGGGGTGGTCGATGTTGAAGCGGGTATAAATATCGTCCAGCGACATACCCGGCGCAAGGGGCGCGGTATAAATGAGGTCATAATTTGCCGGGTCAACGGTAAGCCCCGCCGCCTGTAAGCGGTCATAGGGTTCAAAGCGGTAGTCCCGCGTGTCGTCCCCGCGCTTTAGCTGATAGATGGAAAAGGTGTCCTTGTCCGGCTCCGCTTCCTGTGCCTTTGCGTAAAGCTCCTTGACTTCGCCCTGTGTCAGCTCCCCAGCGGCAAGCTGCACCATGATCTCGCGGCAGTTCTCCGCTGTGCCGATATACAGCACGTCCCCGATCTGCGCCTTGCCGTCCTCCTGCGGAAGATAGGCTTGCAGGAAAAAGCGGTCATTGTTATTTTCACTGTGGGGGTTGGCTTCCATCTTGTAGATGTACTCCGGCGCGGCTGCTTTCTCTTTCGGCGCGTCCTGTGCTGCGGCTTCCTGCCGCGCCCGTTTCTGTACCTCGGTGGGACGCTCCCCGGTCAGAGGGGCAATACAGGCCAGCGCGTCGGCGGCGCGTATAGCGTTGTCGGTAAGCTGCCGCTGCCATGCCCCCGCAGAGGGCGACCACTTAAAGCCGTACTCTTTCAATTTGTCGCGGGTATCAGCGTCGGGCTTCTCGTCAAAGAAGATTTGCAAGCGGTTGTCCCCGGCGTTGGCTTCCACCTTGCCGCCGTCAAACTCCCAGCCCACATAGCCGACTTCCTTTTGCCGGGTCAGGGTGGCAATGCGCTCCTTTAGTCTGCGGATTTCCGCGTTGTTGTTGGAGAGCTGGTAGGTTTCAAAGGGCTTCGGATTCGCCCGCCAATCGCTGGACAGGGAATCTTTCATTGCTTCGATCTGCGCCGCCGTCAGGTGAGGGCAGCCGTCAACGGTCTTGTGCTTGCGGTAATAAGCGTTTACCGCTTTCATGGTTTCCTGCAAGGCTTCCCGTTTCGCCAGCTTGCTTTCCAGCTTGGCAATCGCGTTAGGGTCGTCCGCGCTGATACCGCCCATACCTGTACTGCGGATTTTGGAAAGCAAGCCCTGTATCTCGGAAAACTCCTGCATATTCTTTTCATCGGCGGCGTTTTGCTTCTGTTTTTTCCTTACAGGGAAGTTAGCGGGGCCAGCAATCAGAACAGAGGGAACACGCGCCGCAATTTCATAGCCCTTGTTCATATTTGCCGCCAGCTTCCGGGCATAGGTGTCCAGCAGCCCGTCAATTTTCGCATGGAAAGAGGGGTCAACGCGCTTTTTCTGCCGCGCCGCTACCTCGGCGGCTTTATCCACATAGGAGCGGTATTCGGCTGTCGCCCGCCCCGGCTTGTAGCTATCATAGCTCATAGCTTCCTTTGCACGACGGGCGGCATCCTCGTTGATAGGGTAATAGGTAACGGACGCTTCCGGCTTCTCTGCCGTAGGGGGCTGCGGCTCCGCTGTGGTCTGCTCCTGCGCCAAACGCTCCACGTCAGCCGTCACCTGTTGGATAAACGGGTCGCTTTCCAGCTTTTCGGGGTTTACTACCTGTCCATTTTCAATCCCGCGTTCCGCAAGGGCTTCCCGAACAGCGGCGGGGTCTATGTCCGAAAAGTCGTCCGCTATGTCCTCCTGCGGCGGCTGCTTGGTAAGGTTCCCGTTCTCATAGGAATAGCCCTGTGCCGCGATTGCTTCCAGCGTGTCAGCCGTAACCTCGCCGCTGGCCTGTATGTCCGCGTCGATCATCATTTGCAGCGTCGCCTTTACCTCGCCGGATAGCTCCTGCTGCTGTTCGGGGGACAGCTTATCAAAGACAGGGGTTTCCTCCTGCGGCGGCGGCTCCGGCGTGGTGTATGGCTCATAGCCATTGGCGGCGTATTCCTCGACAGTCATTCCCGCTGCGGCGGCTTCCTGCGCGATTTCCTCCTTGACGTGTTCCTTGTACGCCTGAAGCTCTGCGTCAAAGTCCACAAGGCGGGGCGCGGGCGGCAATTCATAATCGCCGCCGTTGAGCTTTTCCCGGCACTCGGCAACATAGGCTTGTACGGCGGTGTGGTAGTCCGTTTCGGTGGGCGTCAGACTTTCGCCGCTTTGCAATGCGGCGGCTGCGGCCTGCTCCATCTCGGAAAGGGCGCAATGCAGTTTCAGATAGGGGACAAACTCATGGAGCAAGACGGCCCGATATGCTTTGTCCGCTTCCAAGGCTTCCTTGCCCTCGTTGTGCAGCAAATGATTGTCCCATTCCTCGTTATTCTCATAGTAGGCGTGGTATTTTTCGATGTGGTCTATCAAAGTCCCGTCGCCGTCGCCAAAGTCCTGCCGCCCCTCATAGTGTTCGGGCTGTCCGTCCATCACACAGTCAATGGCAAACTTCGTCTTATCGTAGCCGGGGCTTGCAAGCTGCGCTTCGTCAAGGGAAGCGAACAGGGTATTTGCGCGGGAAAGGGGCATGGTTTCACCCTCGCGCAGCTCCGCGCTTTCGCTCCAAATAATCGTAACCGTCGGCTCGGCGGTGAGGTCAGGGGCGGCTTCCTGTTCCGCTTCCCGCGCCTGTTGCAGCTCCGCAAGGTTCGCGTCTATGCTGTCGATGATCTCAACGGCAGCGGCGCGGATTGTTTCAAGAGAGGATTTCAGTTCAGACAATTCCTTGCCGCTGCTCCACCCGGCGACGTAGCCAAAGGAATAGTCCGACGTATCAAGCCCGTAGTGCTGGCAGACGGTGTACGCCACGCTTTCGGCCTGTACCTCCCTTGTGCGGCGGTCTGGCCTGTCCCCCTGTTCCTCTTTCGGAGCGTTCAAATCAATGTCGTGCAGCTTCGCGTGGGCGATCTCATGGACAGCGGTTTTAAGGGTCTGCAATTCGCTCATTCCCTCTTGAATGGCAATCCGCTTTTCTTCCAGATGGTAATACCCGTGTGAGCTGCCCTCGATGTTCTCAAAGCCGATGGGGACGGGTGAGGTCTTTTCCAGCGCGGCGAAAAAGTCCTTGTAGCGGTCAACGTCCCCCGTCAGCTCGTCCGCGCCGATAGAGGGGATTTCCCGTCCCTCGGTCTGGGACACGTCAAAGACCGACACCACCTTGTAGGCTGGGACGGTGATTTCCTTTTCCTCGGTGACGGGCTTGCCGTCCTTGCCGATAACGGGCTTCTGTGTCTGCGGGTCGATCTTCTCCATTTCCCGCTTGATTTTGTAGGGGGACGGCGCAAAGATTTTAATGCCCTTTTCGCCCCGCTTGACATTGCGCCCATGAGTGTTTTTCCATGTGTTAAAGCCTGCCACAAGGGAAGCGTCAGGGGCTTGCATGGCAATCAAAAGGGTGTTCCGAAAACTGTAATTGTGAAACTTAGACATGACACGCAGATATTCCTTGTAGCGTTCACTCTGGAACAGCTCCGCAATGCCCTGTTCCAGACGGTCGGTGATTTCCTTGACTTTCTCCGCTGGCTTCTCGGAAATCAGGACGATAGGGACAACGGGGCGCGGTTCCGTAGGCTGGACGGCCTGTACCTGTCCTGTGGCTGCGGCGTCCATTTCAACTTTTTCCGGGTCAGGCCGCGTCGGGGGCTGGGGATAGCTCATAATGCGGTATTCTCCCGGTATATCGGTTTCCCGTCCGTTATACCACTGGGAGAACGTATTTTTGTTGTTGTAGATATAGCCCTGTTCTGTGAAACACCCGCCGTCATGGGCTACGGCGTCGCGCCCGTATTCCTCATACATGAAATACTTTTTTGCTTCCTCCGGCAATTCCAGTTCGTCCAGCTCGTCGATCAGGTAATAACCATAATCCTTTTCGGTCTGGACGGTGGGATAAATCCAGTAGCAATCAAGATTTTGCACAAGATTGATAAGGTCTTTCACGTTCTCGGCGTGGTCGCCAAGCGTCACCGCCGCCGCAAACTTGCCCTTGTCCTCGTCCTGCTGCATTTCCAACAGGGCGGCTAAATAGTTCAGCTCGTCCACGCTGCCGCTCTGGATAACGGATAGCGGCACTTCAAAGGGGCAATCCTCGGTATTGGCAAAGCCGCCCACAAAGAAATCCTGCGGATTGTCAGCAGTAATGCCGACGCTCTGCATAGCGGCGTGAAGCTGCTCCGTAGTCGCTGGCATGGAAAGCCACACCCCGCCCGGTTCTCCTGTTTCGGCGCGGCTGCGGCTGTCAATCAAAATTGAAAAAACTTCGTTCACTCGGTCACTCCTTTCCTCGTTCATCATGCGGTGCATAAGATCGTAGTCCTCCGCGCTCATGCTTCCGTCAAACGTGTAGGGGTCAAAGTCCCCGTCGCGGTAGGGCTTCTCCGAAAAGGGAAGTCCTGCGGCGTGGGCTGCTTCCCTCGCTTCCTCGATCTGCTCCGGCGACAGTGTGTTGTCGTGGGCTTCGATAAAGTCAGCGATATTGTTGTAGCCGTTCTCATAGTGGCGGCGCACTCCGGCGGTCAGCTCCGCAAGGTTCATGTCCTCGCCCAAGTAGCCGCAATAATAGCCGTTCAGAACAACGGCGGCGGGGTCTATGCTCTGGATTTCCTGCAAGCGTTCCCTGTCCTCCGGCGTAAGGGTGTCGTCCACCTCTGGATAGATATAGTCGCTGCTCCAAGAACGCCCCTCCCGCCAAAAGGCTACCCACGCAATACCAGCCCGCAGCTCGTCCTGATAATCCTTTACGGCTTCCCGTAAACTCGCCATAATCGTTTCTCCTTTCCACATAAGGGTTTGGGACTAGCGTCGATCTTCTCCTTGTTGATAAGGGCCAGCCCCGCAAGGGTATAGTCCCAATCTTCGGGAAGCGAAAGCATTTGTGACAGCAGCCCCTTTGCCTTTAGGGACAGCTCTTTATTGCGCAGATGGTGGTTTGACATGACGGTGTAGCCACGGTTGCGCTCCACGCGGAAAACTGCCATAGTGTGATACTCCTTTGCGGTAGATTTGTTACGCAGTAGAAGCCCGATTTTGAGGGGTTAGGTATAAACACCTTGCCCCGCCAGAACCGCGCCCGAAAAGCCGCATGGCGCAAGGCTCTTTTTGCCCCTACTGCGTAACAGAGGGCATAAAAAAACGGCGTTCCTTTTCTCCCCGTCGCGGGGAGTGAAGAAACGCCGTCATGCGGTATTGTGTTCAGTTGTAGTACATACCCATGCTTGTCCACTGTCTGGAAGCATTGATTTTCCTGTGTTTTCAAAAGTAACGCTATCTTACTTCATCTTTAGGTAGACCGGGTTTTGCAAAATGTTTTTAACGGCGAACCGGGTGAAATCCCGGCCCGTCTTGGTCTTGATATTCTGGCGGCGAAGCTCGGCCTCGGTCTTGGAGAGGGAGTCGGTTTCGGCGTAGAGCGCAAATATCTTCTTGACAAGCCCGGCCTCCTCCGGGATAAGCCGGAGCTTGCAGGCCTTGCGGGTCTTGCCGTCCACAGTGATGGTCTGGACGCTCTCGGAGGCGTAGCCGGTTGGCGTGTTGCCGCCCAGCCAGCGTCCAGTCTTTGCCAGCTCGTGCATGTTGTCCCGGATGCGCTCGGCGATGGTCTCCCGCTCCAACTGGGAGAACACGGAGGCAATGTACATCATGGCGCGGCCCATGGGGCTGGCGGTGTCGAACTGCTCACGGATAGAGATGAACGATACATTCAGGCGGCTCAGCTCCTCAATAAGGGCGGAGAAGTCGCTGATGTTACGGCTGATGCGGTCTAGGCGGTAGACTACGATGGCGCTGATTTCGTGGCTGCGGGCGGCTTTGAGCATCTGCTGGAAAGCCGGGCGGTTCAGGTTGCCGCCGGAGAAGCCCTCGTCCTCGAAGACAAGGGAGGTGCGGGCGGCTTCCTCGCCGGAGTGCAGGCGGATGTATTCACGGCAGAGGTCGATCTGGTTGCCAATGCTTTCGCCTTTGCCGGTGAATTTGGATTTGCGGGAGTAGATGGCGGTGGGCATGGTGGGGACTCCTTTGTGGTATGTGTTTTGGCATAGTATATCATAGAGTAACAGAGATGTATAGAGAAAATTGAAAATCTGCGATACTGCTTTTGCAGAACCGCAGATTTGTTATATATTGGATCGGTCGATGCCTAAAAAGAGCCCAACTGCCGTTTTAACTCCTGGAACCCATCCAGCGCACTTTGCAGGTTCTCGATGATGTCTGCTGCCAGCTGGTCTGGCTCTGGCAGGTTGTCCAAATCTGCCAGAGACTGATCCTTTATCCAGAAAATATCCAAGCTGGTCTTGTCACGTGCCAGAATTTCCTCCGCAGAAAACTTTCGCCAGCGGCCACTCGGATTTTCCTCCGACCAAGTCTCCTTCCGCTGCTGTCGGTTCTCCGAATGATAGCAGGAGACGAAATCCTCCAAATCCCCATCGGTCATTGGGTGCTGTTTCAGCGTGAAGTGGACATTGGTGCGGAAATCGTATATCCACACCTCCTTTGTCTGCCGTTGAGGACCAGCCGGACGCTTGTCGAAGAAGATCACATTTGCCTTAACCCCCGGCTTGTAGAAGATCCCCGTGGGCAGGCGCAGAATGGTGTGCAGGTCGGTGGTTTCCAGCAGTTTTCGGCGCACCGTCTCCCCGGCCCCGCCCTCAAACAACACATTGTCCGGCACCACTACCGCTGCTTTTCCAGTGTTGTTCAGCAGGGTATTGATATGCTGGACAAAGTTCAGCTGTTTGTTGGTGCTGGTGGCCCAGAAATCCTGACGGTTGTATACCAAATCCTCTTCCTCCTGCTCCCCTTCTCCGTTGGTGAAGGTCATGGAAGACTTTTTGCCAAAGGGAGGGTTTGTCAGTACATAATCCACCCGGTAGCCGGGGTCCGTAAGCAGGGCGTCGCCTAAAGTAACCGGTACAGCGCCGTAAATGTCCCCAATGTTGTGCAGGTAGAGATTCATCAGCGCGGTTTTATAGGTGGCGGGTACAATCTCGTTGCCATAAAAGGTCTTGGCCTTCAGAAATTCCTTTTGTTCCCGGGTCAGAGTATAGCGGTTAGGGTCAGCAACATATTCTTGGGCCGCCAGGAAAAACCCTCCGCTGCCGCAACAGGGGTCTGCAATGGTCTTCATGGGCTCCGGCCGGACACAGCGCACCATAGCCCGGATAAGAGGGCGCGGAGTGAAATACTGCCCCGCGCCGCTTTTTACGTCCTCGGCGTTCTTTTGGAGCAGCCCCTCGTAGATCTCGCCCTTGACGTCGGAAGACATGGACACCCACCGCTCCTGGCCGATCATCTGCACGATGCGGTACAGAATGGCGGCGCTGCCGATCTTGTTTACCGCTCCCTTAAAAATCTTCCCTAAGATACCGCCCTGCTCTCCCAGCTTTTCCAGAGTGGCCCTATACTGCTCCTCCAGTTCCGCGCCCTTGAGTGTGTTCATATCCGCCCAAGTGTACCCCTCGGGGATGCCGGTCTCCCGCCTGTATGGGGGCTTGGAGTATTCGTCGGACATTTTCAGGAAGATAAGGTATGTAAGCTGCTCCAAATAGTCGCCGTAGGACACGCCGCTGTCCCGCAGGGGGTTGCACATGCCCCAGACTTTGGAGATGATGGTGGAGGTTTGGTTAGGCATCTTTGCCCCCCTGTTCTGCATTTTTCTGCAAGGCAGTAATTCCTTTGTGCAACTTTTGCAGTTCCAGTGTTTGCTTTTTTATTTCTTTGCGAATATCTTCAAGTTCAGAATCAACTGAAAAAATCGGCGGATAACTATTGAAATCAATCATAAAGGACTCAACATACTTTCCTAAATTATCCTCATAGATTATTTCGCCTTCAATCGGCAATTTGTTAGAATTTTCCCTAAACTCATTTCCGCCGAAATAAATGTCAATACTTTGATCGACGCCTAAAACGCATTCGTTCATTGAAACTTTGTTTAGAGAATCCACAAATTTAGATTCATTCAGACTCTGAATGAAATCTTTAGAAAGGACAATTTTAACTTTTTTAGCAACACGCCTACCGTGATTTGTAAAACGCAGTCCATAAAATGATCTCTTCTCAAAGATGAAGGCATAAGTAATATATGCCCGATTTCCTTCATCAAACTGTCGCTTTGATTCTGCTACTTGCTCGCGGGTAGCATTCGCAGACTTAATATTTGCTCTGCAAATGAGAATAGTTGCAATCACATAAACAGCCGTTATTACAACCATTAACCAATCTGTAATCGTTGGCATTTTAAAGTCCTCCCTCAAACGCTTTCTTCAAAATACTCTGCCTCAGAGCTTCCGCCTGTTGCAGGGCGGTGTCCACTGTTTTTTCAATGCTGTCACAGACAAATATATGAGCTTCAATTTTAGACACAATCTTTTTTTGAACCTCAATAGCTTCTATAAAAGGAATCCTTAATTCCCTTAACACAGAAAGTCCTACTGTTTTTTGCGCAGTTCCAGTAGCTTTTTTTACTGCTTGGGAATATACTCTCGGATCTTGCATGGCATAATACAGGAACTTCTGAGTGATAGACTTGTTTGGCCGCAATAAAGCAATATGTCGTTGAAAACAAAAAAGTTTATTATAATCAACGAGGACAGGAATTCCAAATGAACCTGTGACAGTATACAGAACATCCCCATTTTGAGGGCGACGTTTCTCATCAATATTTGCATAATATTTTCTATCAACATTCGCGGTATTTGACCAGTTGATTCTATTATGGTGTATATTGGAAATCATTATGAATGGAATGCCGGTTTTGGATTTTGGAGGCGGCATATGGTCTCCGTCCGTAATATGTATACAAACAGAACTTAGTGCTTTTTCCTCTGGGCACAAATCAAACGCCTCCTTCAGCACCGCCTGCCTATACACCCCCAGCCTTTTCTTCGCCTCTTTCAGCTCAGCCACGCTGGCGTTCAGTTGGGAGAACAAATCATCAATGCGGGCAACAATGCGCTCTTGCTCAGAAATAGTAGGTGGGATTTTAACTTTGATTTTGGAATAATGTTGAATCCAATACCGCTTATGTGTGCTGGCATCAAATTCGATAATTTGCATCCTATAGAAAATGAATTCGGGTAGCACCAGTTCGGTATTGGCTGTCAGAATCTTCATCGCAGATGACTTTACTTTGAACTTGAAATTGACATATTGACTTGCCGTAGTGAAGTCATCAAAGATAATTACAGGCAGCTTGTCATAGATTCCGTTCACTTCGTTGGTATATCCCAAGATAAAACCCTTGCCAGCAGTTAAAACAGGTGTTTCGTATGTGTCGCTATACTTAGTAGAGGAAACAACATAAGGAGTAGGCTGCTCATATGACAGCAGTTGACCAAGAGAATATTCATTCCAATTAGCCATGATATCTCCTCTCGCTGAGTTCTTTTGCGGCATCCACCATAACTTTGTACATCTCCTTCTGCATGGGATTCCAGTTTGGTGAATTATCCCCTAACTCTTTCAGCATCTTCGATGCAGTTTCCAGTTCCGCTTTAGCAGGTGTCATACCGCCGCCCATGATTTGATAAAACAATTTTGCTAAACTCATTGCTTCAAATGGTGTCAAAGTTATCGCCTCCTCACGCCACTAACTCCAAATTCAATTCCATCAAAATCCTCTCATAATCCTCCCCGAACACCTCATAGAACCGCCCCAGGCCGCCCCTTCGGTCGAATGGGCTCAGATCCAGGTCCTCCGGCTCCACGCTGAGGGACGCGGCAATGTGGTCTTTGATGAGCCGCAGCCACTCCATCTGTTCATCGGTGAAGTGGAGGGCCCCGGCGTTGCGGCGGAAGGACCACTGCTGGAAGTTGTAGTTGACCCGTTCGGCAAATGGAGCCAAAGTCTCAGCCGCGCCCAGCTCGAACCGGACCAGGGACACCAGGTCGGCCAGCTGGGGCACGATCCCGCGTTTTACCTTGTCCGGCTGGCGGATGGCATAGCAGTCCCACAGCCGGTCCAGCGTGATATTCCGGGCCGTTAGCTTCTCATACAGTCCTTTCAGCTTGGCAATCGCCATGGGGCGGTCCCTGTACCGCTGGTCGTAGATGATCCGCATAGCGGTGATCTCATCCTGGTTCTCCTGGATGAACTCCCGGAAGGTCTGGACCACCCGCCGGGCGGTCTTCTCCTGGTCCGCGTCATAGCCCGCGAACAGGACCGTGTCCAGATTCACATTGTCGATAATCTGTTCATGCTTTCTGCGGACATTTTCGATGTAGCCCCGCACCTCCGGCCTGTGGAATGGGGCGACAGCGGCTGCAATCAGCTCCTGTTGGGCGGTATCGAGAGCAGTCCGCTGTTCCGGAGCAGGTTCTTCGTCCTCTGGCAGGGATATACCCGCCCGGGCCGCGATCACATCCTGGTCGAAGGCGTCCAGCAGAGCCTGGGCTGTCTGCCCGGGAGTTTGCCCCACGGTCTGCTGGAACTCTTTCCGCTCGGCGGAGGTCAGTTGGGCATTGAGCCGAATGATGCGGTTGGCCAGAGATGTAAGAGTGTCCTTGTCCTTTGCGTTCAAAGCCACGTTCATCATCAGCTCTTTCAGGGAGACAGTGGGCTTACGTTCCAAGGCGCGGGTATCGGATTTCTTGGACTTAGTCACTCCCACCGCATCTACGATGACGAAGTGGTCCTTGTTTGACCCAGCAGAGGGGGACACAGCTTGCAGCTCGTCCCTGCTCAGCACTCGGGTGCCTCTGCCCTTCATCTGTTCAAAATAGTTTTTGCTGCGCACGTCCCGCATAAAAACCAGACACTCGATGGGCTTTACATCCGTCCCGGTGGCAATCATGTCCACAGTAACCGCAATGCGGGGATAGAAGTCGTTGCGGAATGCTGAAAGCGCCGCCTCCGGGTCTTTCGCGGTATAGGTGATCTTCTTGCAGAACGCATTACCCTCGCCGAACTCCTCCCGAACAATCTGGATGATGTCGTCGGCATGGCTGTCGGTCTTGGCGAAAATAAGTGTTTTGGGGACCTCTCTCCGCCGGGGGAACAGAGTGGTAAAAAGATTTTCCCGAAACACGCGGATCACCGTGCGGATCTGGCTTGGATTGACGATGTCCCGGTCCAGCCGGGAGGGAGCATAGTCCACTTCCTCATCCAACTGTTTCCAGCGCTTGGCCCGAGAGAGACGGTCGCGGCACTCAATGAGCTGTTTCATCAGATGCGCCCCGTTTTTGCCAACCTCCGTTTCAATCAGGAAAATGTCCTCCCCTACGTTTACGCCATCAATAATAGCCTGTTCCCGGGAATACTCGCTGACTACATTTTCGTGGAAAAAGGCGAAGGTGCGCTTATCCGGCGTGGCTGTCAGTCCTACGATAAAGGCGTCGAAATACTCCAGCACCTGGCTCCAGACATTGTAGATAGAGCGGTGACACTCGTCCACGATGATGCAGTCGAAAAACTCCGGCGGGTATTTGACGTTATAGACTACTTCCCGGGGTGGTTTCCTATTGGCGGTGATATACTCGTCAAAGGGCGTTTCCTCGGCGGATTCATCCAAATCCTCGCCCTTCAAGATGGAGTACATCCGCTGGATGGTGCTGATATAGACCTGGGTGGCCAATGGCATTCTGGATGATTTCAGACGGTATACGCCGTAAATTTCAGGGAATGGCCGGTGGTCGTCGTTGGGAATGTATCTCCGGAACTCGTCCTCCGCCTGTTCTCCAAGGCTTTTTGTATCCACCAGAAACAGGATGCGGTCCATTTTGCCAAATTTCAGCAGACGGTATGCGGCAGTGATGGCGGTAAAGGTCTTGCCCGCTCCAGTAGCCATCTGCATCAGAGCTCTGGGCCTGTTCTCAGCGAAGGAGCGGTCAAGTCTGGTGATAGCGCGGATCTGACACTCTCGAAAGCCTGCAGTATCAAAGGGCGGGAGATGTTTCAGATTGTTGCGGACGGTATCGGGAGCGTTCAGCAAGGTCTGTAAGGTCTCTGGCCGGTGGAAAGAGAACACCGTCCGGGAGCAGAACTTGATATCCCGGTAGTCGGTGAACCGGGTCAGCTTATCTGTTGCCTCATAGGCAAACCGGATGGGGACGTCTTCTTTGAGCCACTTGAATTTGCTATAGGCATAGCGGGCAGATTGATCTTCCACGACAGTGATTTTCTCGCCGAACTCCGAACGTTTCGCCTCCACTACGCCAACAGGTATGCCCGCAACGAACAGGGCGTAATCTACCTCACCCGTGCTGGTGGGAAATTCCCGCACGGCTACGCCAAGAGAAGCAGACAGATTCAGTTTCTTTAAGTCTTGAACAACCCAGCCAGACTGTGTCAGCCTCTGGTCTATAGCAAGACGGGACTTTTCCTCCGGTGACATAGCGATCCCCATTTTCAATATCAGATTTGATTAGGTACGAGCGGTTTTTGTCTTTTCAGCTCTTGGCATATGTAGATTGCTGTTTCCGGGCATTGACATAAACCTCAATATATGTGGATAATTATACCATATTCGCAGGAAGATTTCAACCGCACAATGTGGATTTGAGGAAAAACTAACTTATTGACACTAAATATTGTGTGCAGACGGTCACGGCAAAATCTGCCGCGACCCACAAAATCACACCGACATATTGTCGTTCTGGTCAACGAATTTCTGTCGCCAACCAGATTACTGTCTTGACGTGACATTCTAAAACCGACAAAATGACGTTTTTATCAACATCAAAGCTCTTATTGGGAGAAGAAGGCTCGGGAGAAGGCCAAAAAGAGGGTGAATCAATGATAAATTCCCATAACAATCTGGCTAAATTTACGCCTGAATCCAGTCCCCGTTACACAACGACCGACATCGGCAACAGCAACCTATTTGCCGACTACTAATCGGCATAGCGTACAAGCCACCGATCATATGAGTAACTGAAACGGAGGTGCCGCCTTTGCCCAAAAGCCAGGAGATCAAGCTCGTCATGCACTACCCCAAGACCGCAGAAGGAACACGCCAACTATCCCAGCAAGTTGCCGAAGCTCACGCAAGCGCTGTGATACATAAAATAAACGGTACAAGAAGCTCTGTCAAAGAAAAAATTGCAATGATGCAGGCTGTAGCAAATGCCGCAAAAAAACGGCAAATCTCAAAGGAACAAAATGAAATAGGTCTTTGACCAAGAGGCCTTCGACCTATCCAAAAAAGAAAAATCCAACAAACTATGTTGTTAAAAAATGAATAAGCAAAAACAGTCCCGGAGGTTTTCATTCTCTCCGGGACTTTCATATTCTACAAATCAAACAGGCAAAGCCCCCATCAACTCCACAAGCCATTTGGGCGGGCTTGCAGTGATGGACAGCAGCTCCCCGTTCTCATACCGCGCCACCTCCACAAAACCGTTGCCGTTGTCAAAGAACCGGGCCTCGTCACAGTAAGGCAGTACCTTGGTCAGCGCCTCAAACCGCCCAGCATACCGCCGCTCCACGTCCCGCTGGGGGATATTGTGTCCGCCCTTCTTGACACGGTTCTCAATGCGCGAAAGGCTTTCCTCAAGGCTGTCCAGACCGATATAGTAGAGCCGGATGGTATAGCCCAGCTCTTTGGCGCGGCGGATGGTACGCTCTGTCCGCGCCCCGGCTAAAGTAGTCTCCTGGGTGAAGTTCAGGCCCTTTGTCAGGCACTCGTTTATCTTCTCGACCGCCGCCCGGCCTCCGGCCCCGTAGCCGCCCAGTTTAGCCGACAGCTTGTCCGGGTCGATGATGATGCCCAGGTCGTCCCGCTCTGCTTTTAAGGCTCCGGTCAGGCTGGACTTCCCGCAGCCGTTTACCCCGCCGATGATGGTGAATAATTTCACGATGTGTTCCTCCGATGGTTACTTTACTTTATTATAGCACATCGCTCCCGGAATAGAAAGAAAATGTTTTGCTGTAAAATTCGCGGTTGAATTTCTCAGCAAAATAGTGTATACTATACTTACTACAACAAAGGAGCTGACCACTATGCCGAACATCAAGCCTATCTCTGACCTGAGAAACTACACCGAGGTCCTGCGGGACGTGGACGTTGGCGCGCCGGTTTTCCTCACTCGCAACGGCCGGGGCAAGTACGCCATTCTGGACATGGCGGACTATGAGAAGCTGCAGGCCTCTATTTGGCTGATGAATGAGTTGGAGAAGGGGCGGCGCTCCGGAGAGGAAAAGGGCTGGCTGAGCGAGGAAGAAGTGCTGGCTCATTTTGAGGAGAAGGCGCGGGAAAATGAATAAAATCAACTACTCCCCCAGAGCCCTCCAGGATATGGACGATATTTGGGACTACATCGCCCAGGAGCTTAAGAACCCCATTGCCGCTAAGAGTACCATTGACCGCATCACAACTGACATTTCGCGGCTGAAGCAGAGTCCCTTTATGGGGCCCGCCCTGTCGTCCATTTCGTCCTTTGACAGCGGCTTCCGTTTCCTTGTATCGGGAAACTACATGGTTTTTTATCAGGTGGATGATGGTGTTATTACCGTTGCCCGTGTCCTCTACGGCCGCCGGAACTACCCCGAGCTACTCTTTGGGGCCGCTGGTCTTTCAGAAGATGAAGAATGAGGAACTGCCCGG
The DNA here is from genome assembly GCA_910584745.1 of uncultured Eubacteriales bacterium. GTDB lineage: Bacteria > Bacillota > Clostridia > Oscillospirales > Acutalibacteraceae > Acutalibacter. Next base: position 52,099 of record CAJUDG010000009.1, on the reverse strand, counting down.
GGGTGTTTGGCTCCCGGATATTTCTCTACAGAATCAAAACCGTTTTTATCCTCTCCCAGCTTCTCCAACTGACCTTCTTCCTCCCCATCTCCCAGGGAAACATTCACCCGCCAAGCGGAAGTCATGTGATAGTACCATTCTCAATACACTTAGAAGCATAGCTTGAAAGCCTTATCCCCTTCCCCGCATCAAAGGTGTCCACAGCCTTTATCAGCCCGATGGTCCCGATAGAGATGAGGTCCTCCTGGTCGCTGCCGCTGACATAGTATTTCTTCACGATATGGGCCACCAGCCGCAGGTTGTGCTCTATCAGCCTCTGCCGGGCGGCGGCGCTGCCCGCGGCCATCTCGGAAAGGGCCTGGCGCTCGGCCTGGGCGCCCAGGGCCCGGGGGAAGCTTCCCGCGCCGGTGACGTGCAGGAGAAGGTAGACGGCGTGGGACAGGATATCCAGCAGATTTGCAAAAAGCATGGGGGTCACTCCTATACAATCAACATGTTGATGCTTTACGTTAATTGTATGAGCGGCCCCCAAAATATTTGCTTGTACCTGCCGCTTTATTCCGCGATAAGCTCATAAAACGGGTCCAGGCTCCCCTTTTTGCCGGTGTACTTCTTTTTGTTTATGGTGATACTGTCCCCCTCCAGGTAAAACTCCCTGTACATATCATAATATGTGACCTGTACCCTCACGCTCCCCGGGGGAATCTCCTCCGCCTCTACTGGCTCCCCCTGGGGCATAAAGCTGTTCAGTATCTCCCGGCCCCTCTCAAGACAGTCATCGCCCAGCAAAGAAAGGTACACGGTGTCCTCGGCATCCTTGTTCTCCCCCACCGTTATCTCCCGCAGGCAATAGTCGGAAAATGCGAACAGGTATTCATCCGGCGGGCTGACGGTGCACTCCTGGCGGCCGCAAGAGCAGTAAACCTCCCGGACCTCACTTTCGCAGCCCCCAAGCGCCGCCACAAGTCCGAGAGCCCCAAGCAGGGCTGCCAGCCTTACGCTCCTTTTCATGAGTCCCGCCCCCCTTTCTCCATGGCCTCGTCATAGAGCTTATAAAACTCCTCCAGGCACCAAGGCTCAAGGATATACTGCGTTTTGCCAATAATAACGGCATTCTGAGTCCGTATGGGCTGGAAAGCCCTGCGCGAATCATACAGGTTCACCCACGCCCCGCTGCCGCCGATGTACTCCCCGCCGATTTCTTTTTCGGACACCACCACAAAAGAGTTCAGCAGGTCCACGGCCCGTTCCGCGTCCTCACCCTCCAATACCACTCTTCCGGAGGGCCCCTCCTCTTGTATGACAACGTCAATGAGATGTTCCTTTGACAGGGCGAACAGCCGCCCTGAGGGCAATTCGCAGCCGCAGCTCTCGCATGGGCAGGGGCGGGTGACAGAGGGCTTCTCAAAGCCGACGGCGGTGAGAGTGGCTGTAATAGCCAATACCGCAAGCATCAGCCCCAGCGCGCGTATGGGTAATTTATTGTACATTTACATCACCTCGCCCTTGCTTTTTGTCCATTATAACATTTTTCAAAGGCGTTGTCAACATTATGCACAAAAAAATTCAAAACAACAGATCATAGTTCACAGGAGTATAGAACAGCCGCCGCACCTCCTCCGGCTCCCTGGTCCGTCCCAGCACCCACATGAGCTTCGTCACCGTGGACTCCAGGGTCATGTCAAAGGGCTCCAAAAGCCCCGGCCTGTCCTTCAGCCTGTGGCCCACCTGGTACACCGACAGGTCGCTGCCCTCCTGGGGCACCTGGGTGGCGAGGACCACGGTCCTGCCCGCCTGTAGTATGCTTTCAAGCTCCGAGAGGTACGCGTCCGGGATGCCCCCCACGCCGTAGCTCTCGATTATCAGCCCGTGGCAGAGCTCCCCCACGGACCTGAATGTCTCCGGCGGCAGGCCGGGTATCAGCTTCAAAAGGGCCACATGGGTGTCGAGCTTATGTGTGAAGGCGGGCTCCCCCGCGCCCTTATAGGGTATAAAGCGCACCACACGCCGGTCCCGGAGCTCCGCGATATCCGGGAAGTTTATGCTTGAAAAGGCGTTATAGCTCTTGGTGCGGGTCTTCCTGGCCCTGGTCCCGGCTATGACCCGGCCGCCGAAGACGATGCACACCCCGCTGTCCCCGCTGCAGGCGTAGCTGAAGCTGTCGTAAATGTTCTGCCGGGCGTCGGTGTCCTCCCGGTCGATGGGGTGCTGGGCCCCGGTGAGGACGATGGGCTTGCGGGTATTCTGTATGAGGTACGAGAGGGCCGCGGCGGTATAGGCCAGGGTGTCTGTGCCGTGGCATATGACGAAGCCGTCAAAGCTCTCGTAATTTTTCTCTATCACCCCCGCCAGCAGCAGCCAGTCCCCGGGGGATATGTTGGTGCTGTCCAGGTTCATGGGCTGGACGGCCTGTACCTCGCAGAGGCTTTTCACGTCCGGCACCTGGGCCAGCAGCTCCTCTGTGGACAGCCCCGGGGCAAGGCCCGACTGGGTCCTGCGGCAGGCTATGGTGCCGCCGGTGGCTATCAGCAATATCTTCTTCATTAAAGTCACCCTTTTTGGATTTATTCGGCAGTACCAGTATAAACTGTTTCGGCCCGGGGGTCAAGCTCTGGTTTTCTCCCCCTGCTGCCTTTTCAGCCTGCGCCAGTTTATATAGGTATACGAATCGTTCACAAGGAACACCCCAAAGCATACCGCCACCGACAGGTAAGACGGCTCCGAAAGGCCCGCCATTACCCACAGCACGATAAGCACCGCGTCGTTGGCCGCATAGGCCAGGGCGAACAGCGGGCTCCTGAGATACGTCAGCGCCACGGCGAGAAAGCTTGTGGCGACGGATATCGTGCCGGGAACAAGATTTGCCGTACCCATGGCCCGGAGGATAAAGAAGAATATCAGCGTCACCGCCCCGCAGAGCAGCAGCGTGATAATACCGTCCCCGGCCCTGAGCCCCCGCACCCGCACCTGGGAGCGGTCCCCCTCAAAGGGGTGCCGAAGCCACGAGACAAGGGCGAACACGGACATGGGCGCGGTCATACCCAGATAGGTGATCATCTCGCCGTAGTAGGCGCAGTGGAAGGAGATGGCTCCGTACAGCAGGCTGAAGACCACCATCAGCACCTGCCCGATGGGATTGGCCTTGGCGTCCAGTATCAGGAAGGTCACCCCCACAAGGGAGGCCGTGAGGGTCATATAGTCCCGCCGGTCAAAGATGATGAACGCCACGAGCACCAGCGCTATGGAGCAGCACCAGAGCGCCCGCTCGCCCCGGGTAAAATAGTGGTAGAAATCGTACAGAAATATGCGAAAGCCGGCCTTTTTCATTCCAAAAACCTCCTGAAATCTCCAAAGTCATTCCAAAAGAACAGGGCCCCCGCGCACATCTTCAAAGACCTAACGATGTGCGCCGGGTGCCCCAGCTATGCTATTGCACCAGCTGCCCGGTGGCAGCTATTAAGTTTTACATACCCTGGCTCAGATAAGGGATGCCACGATGTCGCCCATCTCCCTGCACCCAACCAGCTTCGCGCCGCAGCCCTCGGTGTAGATGTCCCGGGTCCGGGCCATAGTCAGGGCCTTGGCCACGGCGTCCTCTATGGCCTTTGCGGCCTGGGGCTCGTCCAGGGAGTATTTTAAGAGCATGGCGATGGAGAGTATGGTCGCCAGAGGATTGGCCGCGTCCTGCCCGGCGATGTCCGGGGCGGAGCCGTGTATGGGCTCGTACAGGCCGAAGCCGCTGCCGCCAAGGCTTGCCGAGGCCAGCATACCGATGGAGCCGCTTATCATGGAGGCCTCGTCTGAGAGGATATCCCCGAACATGTTGGAGGTGAGTATCACGTCGAACTGCCCCGGATCCCGGACCAGCTGCATGGCGGTGTTGTCCACGTAAAGATGGCTGACCTGCACGTCGGGGTACTCCGCCGCTATCCTGTCCACCGTGGCCCGCCAGAGCCTCGAGCTGTCCAGCACGTTGGCCTTGTCCACGCTGGTCAGCTTATGGCCGCGCTTCTGGGCCATATCAAAAGCCACCCGGGCTATGCGCTCTATCTCCGGCACGGAGTAGCGCTCGGTGTCAAAGGCTGACTTCACGCCGTCGTGCTCCTCGGTGCCCCGGTCCCCGAAGTAGATGCCCCCGGTAAGCTCCCGCACCACCATGAGGTCAAGGCTCTCGCCGATTATCTCGGGCTTTAAGGGGGACGCGTCCCGCAGGGGGGCGAATATCACTGCCGGGCGCAGGTTGGCGTAGAGCCCCAGGGCCTTGCGTATGCCCAGAAGCCCCGCCTCGGGCCTGTTGTTCCCCGGCTGGCTGTCCCACTTGGGGCCGCCGACGGCGCCGAGTATCACGGAATCCGCCGCCTTGCAGGAATTGACGGTCTCCTCCGGCAGGGGGACCCCGGTGGCGTCGATGGCCGCGCCGCCCAGGAGCTGGTAGTCGTACTCCACAGAAAAGCCGAACTTGTCCGCGGCCTTATCCAGGGCCTTTATGGCCTCGTCCACTATCTCGGGCCCGATGCCGTCGCCCTTTAAAACGGTGAGCTTGTAATTTTTCATGCTGCCTACCCCTTTTACTTGAGTTTATATTGGAAATTTTAGCACAATGAAGCTGTCATGTCAAGCGGGGCAGGTTTTCTGAAAAAAAAGTGAAATTTTTTTAAAAAACCATGCAACCAAACCGCCCCAACTTGTATTCTTATAAGTATAAACTAAACCCACGAGGTGATATTATGAAAAAACTCATACTCATGACCCTGACCATCGCCCTGGCTCTCCTGCCGCTCACCGCCTGCGGCGGCGGGGAGGAGCCTCCAAAGGAGGACTCCCCGGCAGCCCTCAACGTATGCGTGGACCTTAGGCGGGTGGGCGGCACGGCGGTGTCGGACATGCTGCTGTCCGTACCGGGCTCCGGCAAGGAGTTCACCCTGCTTATGGAGACCATCCCCGCCGAGGGCTCGGAGCGGGAGAACACCATGCAGCGGGTCCGTACGGAGATACTGGCCGGGAAGGGGCCGGACATCTTCCTCTGCGACGCGGCCCAGCTCCTTTATGACGACGGCGTGCTGTTCCCCTTCCCCCGGCAGGTGATGGAAAGCCGCATCTTCCTGCCCCTGGATGACTATATCGAAAAGGCCCAGTACATGGAGTGGGACAAGCTGCTGCCAAAGATAATGGATGCCGGAAAGAACGCCGACGGCCAGCAGCTGCTGCCGCTGGGGTACGAGTTCCAGATGTACGTGATGGAAAAGTCCCAGGGCGAGCCCACCTTCGGCCACCCGCTGTCCGGGGATCTGACAGGGCAGATGGCGCTGTACAATGTGCTTGGGGAGTTGGCGGACTATGACAACGACCGGCTGGCCCTCTCGGAGGAGGAGCTGCTGGAGAACTGCCTTGAGCAGCTGGACCGCTTCAAAAGTGCAAAGGAGCTGCCGGTAAAGTTCGCGTACATAAGCGAGGGCGCCTTCACGACCATGGGGGAAAACCGCCCGGAGCCCCTGGACCTTAAGGACACGGAGTATTGGATGCTCTCGGGGCCGAATATCTCCGGCGGCATCACGGCGAACATCACCTGCTTTGCGGGGATAAACCGTAACACAAAGCACCCCGCCGAGGCCTTCCGGGTACTGGACTTCCTGCTGTCTGAGGAGCTTTTGACCCGCTCCCAAATTTACAACCTTGCCCTGCCAGTGCACTCCCAGCTTGGCACCGAGGACCACCCCTGGCACGGACGCTATATGAGCCAGGGGAACTTCGAGGAGTTCTCGGGGCTTATAGACAAGATAGACGTGGTGAAATTCAACACCCCGCTCGATGACCTGGTGTACGATGCCTGGGACCTGAACGCCGGCGAGGACGAGCTTAAAGAGCTCTGCCATAAGGCGTATGTGAAGATGAACATGTATCTGGCCGAAAGCTGACAGAAAGGACAGGGGCCCCATATCGGAGCCCCTGTCCTCTTATATTTCCACCCTTGACAACCCCGTCTCCCTATGCTATAATACGCACAACATTTAACTTAAACGTAAAATATCCAAAGGGGGAACCAAATCATGCAGAACACTCAGAACCTATTTCAAGCTGTCATAGTCCTGGCCGTGACCTCCCTGCTCATGCTGGCGCTGCCCGTGATCGCGGCCCTGGTCTGGAAAAAGCGCACAAGGCCCAGCCTTACGCCCCTGTTCCTGGGGGCGGCGGGCTTTTTGCTCTTTGCCCGGGTGCTGGAGTTGGGGGTCCATATGGTGTGCATCGTCATGGACAACCCCGTCTCCCGCGTTATACTCTCAAGCACGCCCCTCTACGTGCTTTACGGCGCTCTGATGGCCGGTATCTTTGAGGAGTGCGGGCGGTACGTCTTCCTGCGCTTCACCATGAAGAAGCACAGAAACCCCCGGGACTACGTCATGTACGGCATAGGCCACGGGGGCATAGAGGTCTTTGTCATACTCACTGGCATTGTAAGCTATCTGGTGATAGCCGTGCTGCTGATGCTCCAAGGGCCCGAGGCCACTGAAAAGATGCTGGACCCCACGGGCGCGGGTAATCTCGGCCCCACCCTGGAGACCGCCGCGGGCTTTGGCCCCATGATGGGGCTGCTGAGCATCGTGGAGCGCCTGCTGGCTATGTCCGCGCACGTCTCCCTGACCCTGGTAGTTGCCTATGGGCTGGACACGGGCAGGACCCGGCTGTACCTGCCCCTTGCTATACTGGCCCACGCGCTGCTGGACCTTCTCCCCGCCATGTACCAGCGGGGCGCGGTAAGTATGCTCCTCTGCGAGGGCTGGGTGCTCTTGTGGGCGGTGCTGCTGGCGGTCTGGGCCGTCAGGCTCTATAAAAAGCTCAATACTTCCCCTGCAAATTCTTAAAGCTCGTCTCAAGGCAGTCGAAGGGGCTGCCTATGCAGGTGTCCTGCTCCACCAGAAGGTGCTTTGTGCCGCACCTCTCGGCGGTCTTGATAATTTTGTCAAAGTCCAGGTTGCCCTCGCCCACCGGGGCCATAATGGGCTCCCAGCCGCTTACGGCCATGTCCTTAAGGTGTATGCAGGGTATGCGCCCGGAGAGCTTTTCCATCCAGGCGCATACGTCCGCGCCGCCCATATGCACCCAGTAGGTGTCCAGAGTAAAGCCCAGCTCATCGGAGGCGAAGCTCTCAAGAAGGGTGTCTATCACCAGCTTGCCGCCGAACCTCTGGAACTCGATATTATGATTATGGTACATAAGGAGCTTGCCCGCGGCGGCGATCTTCTTTGCGGCCTCCTTATAGTCCTCGGCGAAGTGCCATAGCCACTCTGGGGAGCAGTATTTCTTCGGCATCATCCCGATGCCTATGTAGCCGCACCCCATGACGTCGTGCTCCTTAATGACGTTCTCCGTGTCGTTCAGGATGCGGTTCGGGTCCGTATGGGTCAGGACTATCTCAAGGCCGTGCTTATCGCAGAGCTCCCGGACTTTCTCCGGGGCGATGGGCCCTATGGCCGATATCTGCACGGTGGTATAGCCCATCTTCGCCACCCGCATAAGGGAGTAGTCCAGGTCCTTTTCCGTCTGGGTGTACTCGCGTAAGGTGAAAAGCTGTGCGCCTAGTTTCATAATAATTACCTCCCGGTGATTTTACTACCATATTAGCGCAGTACCTTTGGAATGTCAAGGGCTTGATTTTTTCCTGCAAAAAGTATAATATATATGGTATATAAAAGACCAAAGGAGGATATTTTTATGAACAAGACCATCACAGCTAATAACGCCCCCGCCGCCGTGGGCCCCTACTGCCACGCGAAACTCTGCGGCAATACCCTCTACACCTCCGGCCAGCTGGGGCTCGTCCCCGCCACAGGCGAGCTGCCCGAGGGCGTCGAGGCCCAGGCAAGGCAGGCCCTGGAGAACCTTAAGGCCGTGCTTGAGGCCGGGGGCATGGCCCTCTCTGACGTTGCCAAGACCACCGTATTTTTGGCCGACATCAACGACTTCGCCGCCATAAACGCCATTTATGCCAAATACTTTGTGGGCGAAGCGCCTGCACGCTCCTGCGTACAGGTGGCGGCCCTGCCCAAAGGCGCGCTCTTTGAGATAGAGGCCATAGCTGTAAAGTAAGGTAAAGCAAACTAACCGATTGGAAGTGTTTACCATGACGACAATACCCGAGGGCTACGTCTCGACCCTCAGCCTTTACGACACCCAGAAGGCCATCGGCCTTATAAAGAACGTATTTCAGGTGAAGCTCTGCGCGGCCCTGCATTTGAAGCGGGTCACGGCTCCACTGTTCGTGGACCCCGCCACGGGCCTTAACGACGACCTCAACGGCGTGGAGCGCCCGGTGGGCTTCGACATCCCCGCCGTGGGGATAGACGGCCAGGTGGTCCACTCCCTGGCCAAATGGAAGCGGCTGGCCCTTAAGGAGTACAGCTTCTATGTGGGCAACGGCCTTGTGACGGACATGAACGCCATACGCCGGGACGAGGAGCTGGACAACCTGCACTCGGTCTATGTGGACCAGTGGGACTGGGAGAAGGTCATCGACCGGGAGAGCCGGAACGTGGGCTTTTTGCAGGAGACCGTGCGAAGGATAGTCAGCGCCATCTGCGGCACACTGGACGAGCTGCAGTGGCAGTTTTCGGACCTGCCCGTGGAGCTGTGCCGGGAGGTGACCTTCATAACCGCCCAGGAGCTGGAGGACATGTGGCCAAAGCTCTCCCCCAAGGAGCGGGAAAACAGGTTCACTAGTGAGCATAAGACGGTGTTTATAGAGGGCATCGGCGGGAAGCTTAAGAGCGGAAGGCCCCACGACGGCCGGGCCCCGGACTATGACGACTGGGCCCTGAACGGCGACCTGTTCTTCTGGCACGAGGCCCTAGGCTGCGCCATGGAGATAAGCAGCATGGGCATACGCGTGGACCCCGAGAGCCTTGACCGCCAGCTTGAGGAATCCGGCTGCGGGCACAGGCGGGAGCTGCTCTTCCACAAGCAGCTCCTCTCGGGCGGGCTGCCCCTGACCATAGGCGGCGGCATCGGCCAGAGCAGGCTCTGTATGCTGCTTCTTGGCAAGGCCCATATCGGCGAGGTCCAGGCCTCCCTCTGGGACGGGGACACCCGGCAGAAGTGCCGGGATGCCGGGATAGTCCTACTGTAACGATAACAAAAAATTTGACCGGCCCTGCTGTCAGGGCCGGCCTTTTATTTTACCTTACTGGATATTTTCCTTAACGTACTTGGCGTCGTCGGCGATGCACTTGTCGTGCTCGTCATAGAAGCCCTCGCGCTCCACCACCCAGAAGGCCTCGAAGCTCTGCTCGTCCAGGGCCTCCTTGATGGCCTTCCAGTCCATATTGGACTCGGGCGCGCCCATCTTGCACTGGACGTTAAAGCGCTTCTGCCCCTCGGGGCTGTTGTTGCGGGCGTTGAACTGGTCCAGCATGGCCTGGCGCTCCTCAAGGCTCATCTCCTTCACGTGGGCGAAGGGGCTCTCGTGGGGGCCCTCGGCGTGGGCGGATTTGGGCTGGGGCCCGGGGCCCTGTACACGGCAGTTCTCCTTGACGTGGATGGCCACCACCCGGTCCTTATACCTGCGGATGAAGGTGGGGGGATATGTACCGGCGTTCATGCACCAGCCGCAGTCCAGCTGGAAGAAGAACTTAGAGGAGTTATTTGCCATATGCTCGATAAGGGGCAGGCCCTCGTCCACATAGAACTCCTTGCTGTGGTTGTGATAGCCTATCTTTATGCCGTAGGGCTCGGCCATCTCCGCCATCTTATCGAGCTTTTGGGCCACCTCGATGGCCTCCTCCTTGTTGCAGAAGTCGGTGCTGGCCCAGATAACGGCCTTGCCGCCAAGGGCAGCCATCTTCTTGACTATCTCCTCGGTGGGCTCGGCGTGGACAGAGACTATCTCAAGTCCGGTCTCCTCCGCCCACTTCTTGATGTCCTCCACGGGATTGTCCAGGTCCACGGGCAGCAGCTCCACGCCGTCGAAGCCCAGGGCCTTGATGGTCTGGAACTTCTCCAGCAGCGTGGGCCCAAGGCCCAAGTAGCTGGCGATGCCGCCGAAGGAATAGGTGCCGATATTGACTTTCATTGGAAACGACCTCCTTGGGGTGTTATGTGTATAATATATAATATTGTACCAAATTGTGGCCCCTTTGTCAACACCCTGACTCATCCTGGGAGTGTCCAAACAGACAGTTAAAGGAAATCAATAAGCGAAAAGGGAGGCAAAGAGTGAGGCCGGCGGGCACGAAAGCGTGCCTTTTGAGCTCCAAAGCGATTATAAGCGCGAACAAAAACGTTCAAAACAGCTTGAAGATTCTCCAGCTTGCGTGGAAAGCACCTGCTGCGGCGGGCCAGAGTCGGGATATAATGGCGTAAATCAGCGTTGACGCCCTCTACGGTGAAGGTGTCGTTTTTGTTGTGGATATTGAAGATGTGTTTTCCCGGAAAGACCACATCCAGATACCCAAAGTACCCATCTGTACAGTATTTCTTTGCCTCCGGGGCAGAATCCACCATCGACTGGATCGTTGGCGAGGATTTGTCCGTGCTCACTCTATGACCCACAATTTGTCTTGGTTCCCGGCTCACCATCATCATGATGTAGATATTCTCCCGGGTCTCTGTGTGGGGCTTGCGCTCAAGAAACCAGTACAATTCATCCAGTTCTGCCGTCTCCAGATGGCCCGAGGCTTTCCACTTTTCCACATCATTTCTCGCGCTCTTTTTTTATCCAATTCATCACATTGGACTTGTTCATGCCATATATCTTTCCTACCCCTCGTCCGCTGACTCCCGAGAAGTATGTTTTCATTGCCTGCTTTCTCACTTCCTCCGGATACGCCCTGTGTTTCGGGTCTATCGTGTATACTTTGCCGCACTCCTTACACTTGCAGCTCTGGGTCCCCGACGGATTGCGTCCTACTTTTATTTGGTTTTCTCTCTTCCCGCAGTACGGGCATTTTTTCCATTCAGTTTCTTTTCCTCTTCTCATATCTCTCTTATTCTATCATAAAATGTTTGATTTGGACACTCCTACTCATCCTTCCTGTCCCTGGACATCAGCTCCCGCACGGCGCTCTCCGGCGAAACTCCCCCGTGGATTATGGCCTCCACGGCCTCCACGATGGGCATCTCCACCTGATACCGCCTGGAGAGCTCCAGCACCGCGGGCAGGGCGTGAAGGCCCTCCACCACCATGCCGGTGCGCTCAACGGCCTCCTGTGGAGAGAGCCCCCCGCCTATGAGCTGGCCGCAGCGGTTATTGCGGCTGTGCACGCTGGTGGCGGTGACTATCAGGTCCCCTATGCCCCCAAGGCCCGTAAAGGTCCCCCGGTCGCAGCCCATGGCGCAGCCCAGCCGGGTGATCTCCGCAAGGCCCCGGGTGATTATGGCGGCCTTTGTGTTGTCGCCATAGCCCAGCCCAAGAGAGATGCCCGAGGCCAGGGCTATCACGTTCTTCACCGCACCGCAGAGCTCCACCCCCTTGATATCCGGGTTCGTATACACCCTCATGCAGGTGTTCATGCACAGGTCCTGGACCTCTCTTGCCGCCTCCAGGTCCGGGCTTGCGGAGACGATAGTGGTGGGCATGTCCCTTGCCACCTCCTCGGCGTGGGTGGGGCCGGAGAGGGCCACGAGCCTTGCGGGCCCCGCCCCTGCCTTGCTGAGCTCGTCGGCTATGACCCCGGTCATCGTCAGCAGCGTCCCGGCCTCTATGCCCTTTGCCGCGTCGGCTATGAGCTGGCCCGGGGCGATATAGGGCGCGGCCTTTTTGGCGGTCTCGCGCACATATGGCGAGGGCACCGCGAACAGCAGCAGGTCCGGCTCCTGGCAGGCCTCCTCCATGCTGCCGGTGAAGATGAGCTCCTTCGGCAGCTCCACCCCGGGAAGGTTCGGGTGGGCCCGGGTCTCTGAGAGGGTCCGCACCTCGCTGTCAAGGGCTGACCAGACGGTGACCCTGCTGCCGGTATTCGAGAGCATCCTCGCCAGGGCCGTTCCCCAGGTCCCGGCGCCCAGAACGGTTATCCGCTTCATTATCACGGCTCCCCCTTCTCCTTATCCGGCTTAAATATATCCTCGCCCCCGCGCACCCGCTCTATAAGCGCCGCCATAAGGCCGCGGTCATACTCCTCGCTCTTTTTTACGAGCTCCTTTACCCGGTCCTCGAATGTCTCCCGGTTCCACTTGGCGAACTCCTCCATCTCCTTTTGAGACGCGCCCCTTCCCATCATGGCGTCCATGGCCTTGGCGTTCTTCCTGAGGACCTCATGGGCGGCGGCCCTGCGCTCCTCCCGGGCGGTGACGGTCTCGGTGTACTTTTTAAACCCTTCATTCAGGTCGTCATACTCCTGCCGGGTGATGGAGCCCTCAGAAAAGGCTTCGTCTATCTTCCTGGCCACCTCCCCGAAGTGCCCCGCAAGCTGGTCCCGGCTGATAGTCAGGCTGAACTCTTTAAGCTGGGACCGAATGGCGTCGTCCCGCTCGTCCATAAGCTTTGACAGCTCCCTGGCCTTTTCAGAGACCTGGCTATTAGTGAAGGTGGTGGAGAGCTGCGGCTTTCCAAGCACCTTCCCCAGCAGCTCATCGTCTATCTCCTCAAGCCGCCTTATCCCATGGTCCTCCCCCGGCTGGAAGGAGTCGAAGCGGTGCTCTTTGATGCTGGCCTCAAGGTTCTCTATGGCCTGCTCAGAGATGGCAGGCTTTGAGCTGGGGCCCAGGTTATTTATGTTGCTTGCGATAGGGGTTATGTTCATATATGTTTCTCCTGTCATTTACTATTCTATTGCGTTTTGCCGACAAATACAGTATAATAAAAATATGAAAACACATCCTAAATCAAAGAAGCCCATAGTCTTTCTAACGGCGGCATTAGCGCTCCTTATATGCTGTATATTTGCCGGGAAGTACATTTATGAGCAATACCTGCTTCCCCGCCGGGATTCCTTCTTCCTCACATACGAGCCCTTTTCGGGAAAGCTTTTCGACCTGGATCCGGCACAGATCGAAACCATAGATATAGGCGTTAAAGAGAGCCCTGATGGTCCGCAGCACAAGTATGTTGAAGACCCGGAAGCCATAAAGAAGTGGACAGATCTTTTAAATTCTTTCCGCTATACCATATGGAGCCCCGGGCCGGATGATAGGGAGTATTTATTCCCTATGGACGCGCGATTTATAAAAATTTTTAAAAGAACACCGGCCAAGATGTTTCTTTCGCCCGGCGATACGCTGGCAATAGCGGTCGAGGAAAAACGCCTGCTTATTGACAACGTCTGGCACTACGGCCCCCCGGAGTTTTTCGAGGAGCTGGAAACGCTTTTAGCGCCTTAGGTTTCACGCCTTGGCGTCCCAGCCGCTCTCGGCCCGCCGCTGGCTCTCGCTCCACGCCTTATCGGCAAAATACCCGCTTGGGGCCGCCTGGAAGTTCCGCAGATACTTATTGACCACGGCGATCCCGCTCTTAAGCCCGGCCCCGAACTGCAGCAGATCCCCCAGATTCTTCACGTCCGAGGGCAGGTCCCGGCCAAGGCTGAAATCAAAGCTGTTGGAGGCCAGCAGATCCTTGTACATGGCCCAGACCCTGGACTTGGGCCGGGGCAGGTCCTCTCCGTCCCCGCTCATGAACACGTCTTCGCTGCTGCCCTCCTCCTCAAAGAACCACTTGAAATCCTCGGGGGGCACCGCGTCAAAGTCCAGTATCCACTTCTCCTCCACGGCCCGCAGGCCGCCGGGGATATAGTCGCTCTCGCCGGAGACGGCGGAGTTGAAATTATAAAGGCTGTTCCTGCCGATGGCCTTATAGTCGGGTATCTCGAATTCCCTAAAGCCCCGGTCTTCTGCCATGCCCTTGACCCTTTCGGTTATGGCCCCGATGGCGCTCTCGCTCTTATAATAGTAGTCGGCGTTATAGTAGTGCCAGCCACGGTTATTCTTGGAGGCAAGCTCCTTGCCCTCGGCGTTGTTATGCTGCACGGCGGACTTCAGTATGGCCCCCCGAAAGCAGTCATAGGCGAAGGACATAGCCGCCTCGTCCATGCCGGTGAGCATGGGGAATGGGTACTGCTTTTCCTTGCAGATACCGATAAACTTTTCGGCCAGGGCCTGGAATTTGTCCGCAAGCTGGCTCTCGGTCACTTCCCCATCGAAGAAGCCGTCGGCAAGGCTCTCCATGGAGCTTTTCATGCTCTGGATATCCTCAGATATCTTCCCGCTGTACCCCGCGCCCCGGAAGAAAGTGTCCTTCACGTTCTCAAGCTGCTTCCAGTGGGGCTGGTGCACAGAGCCGTCTATTGTCCAGCCGATGGCATTCATCTCATCGGCTGAGAGGGTGTACTCGGTCCTGTTCCCGGTCGCCCGCTTCACGGTCTGGCCGTTTACCGTCATGTCCTCTCCCCCGGTAACATCGGTGTAGTTCACCTTCACCGGCTCGCCGTAAAAGACCGGCCTGCCGCCCTCTATTTTTATGTTCATGCCGATACCTCCAATATGCTTATATGAAGTATATCGGCATATATTGTCCTAAAGTTAAGCCCTTATCTCTGCCTTTATCTTCCCAAGGGCCCCCTTCTCAAGCCTTGACACCTGGGCCTGGGAGATGCCCACAAGCCCCGCCACCTCCATCTGGGTCCTGCCGTCCAGAAAGCGCATGGAGAGTATGCGCTTCTCCCGCTCTGAAAGGCCCCCGATGGCCTGCTTTATGGCTATCTCCTCCAGCCAGTCCTGGTCGTCGCTGCCGCCCACCTGGTCCATGATATACACCGGGTCCCCGCCGTCGGAGAAGGTGGGCTCGTAGAGGGACACCGGCTCCACGATGGCCTCCAGGGCCACCACCACGTCCTCGCGCTTTATCCCAAGCTCCTGGGCCATCTCCTCCACTGTGGGCTCCCGGCCGTTCTTGGCGGTAAGGCGCTCCTTGCACTGTATGGCCTTATAGGCCGTGTCCCGCATGGAGCGGCTGACCCGCACGGAATTGTTGTCCCGGAGAAAGCGCCGGACTTCGCCGATTATCATGGGCATGAGAGTACCTTGGGGAAAAACTATATTTTGCGGCAAAGAACAGCTTTTACGCGACATATTTGGCTGTCCCTGCCTTTCCTTTGTCCTTTAAGAAGGTGTAGAATATCTCCACCTTGTTCTTGTGAATGATAATGCGGTCAATGCAGTCCCGCAGCACGGTCTGGCGCTCCTGCATACTCAGCATATCCCAGGCTGAGCGGATACTGACTACCCGCTCCCGAACCAGGTCGATATGCTTGGCCCGGGTGCGGGTCTCCTCCTCCATGATAAGCTGCTCCCGGAGCAGGGCCAGCTGGCGCTTGTTCTCCTCTATGGTGTCCAGAAGCATATCGTTGCCGTCTATGGCGTAGAGGTTGTACAGGCGCTTGACCTTGGCCTCGGTCTGGGCGATTTGGCTTTCCAGCTCATGGAGGGGGTTGACCGATGGAGCTCCATCATCTTTAGTTGACTGTTCCAGATTTGCCGAGATGCTGAACAGGTCTTGTATCACCAAGTCCTCTATCTGGTCAGCCCAGCAAGGCTCCGAGTCACAGGAATCGGCGCGTTTCATATGGGGCTTGGAGTTGTCTTTGGAGTAGCAGTACAGCTTGTAGCCGTTCTTGCCCCACTTCACATACCGCATACGTGCGCCGCACTCTCCGCAGTGCACAAGTCCCGCCAGCAGGTGGGTGCCTTTGGTGGGTACCCGGCTCTTTTCAGAGCGCTCCCGCATTTTGATCTGGGTCAGGTTGTAGATCTCCTCAGAGATGATCGGCTCGTGCAGTCCCGGGTACTCCTCGCCCTTATAGCAGATCACGCCGGTGTTGCTCTTTCGGGTCAGTATCTGGGTAACGATTTTATCATAGCGAAGCCCCAGCATATTGGCGATTTTTTGCGCGGAGTAGCCCTTCAGATAGAGGTCGTACATCTTGCGCACCTGTTCGGCCTGCTGTGGGTTTGGCACCAAGATACCTTGGTTTCGGTCGTAGTCGTACCCATAAGGAATACCCCCGCCGCCCATCCAGTAGCCCTGCTTCACCCTCTCCAGCATACCCATGCGGGTACGCTGGTAGATATTTTCCCGCTCCAGCTGGGCGAAAGCGGACAGTATACCTATCATGGCCCGGCCATAGGGCGTGCCGGTATCGATGTTCTCGTTGAGAGATACAAAAGCCACGTCATTGGGGATAAAGATGTCCTCAATCAAGTACAGGGTATCCTTCTGACTGCGGGAAAGGCGGTCTAGCTTATAAACCACCACCGCGCACACCTTTCCCTCCTGCACGTCCGCGATCAGCTGCTGCATTTTGGGGCGGTTCAGGTTGCTCCCGGAAAATCCCGGGTCGATATAGAGTTGATAATTCGTCCATCCCATGGCACGGCAATAGGCTTCTAGTCGTTCCTGCTGTGCCCCGATGGAATAGCCCTCCTCCGCCTGTGCCTCCGTGGAAACACGGATGTATAGCACACGAAAGCGGGTTTCTAACTCTTGATTTGGCTTGCTTGTCACATCTTCTCCTTTCCGGAAATGCCCTCTGCAAGGCATCTCCAGTATACCATTTACCCGGGGGAAAATCAATGGGATAGCTTTCCATCCGGTCGGTTCTTGGAATCCTGCTTCGGCGCATCCAGGAGCCGGTGCTGCAAATCCTTCAGCACCATGACTACGCCAGGATTCTCCACTTCAATGGCGGGCAGCTTTTCTCCCCTGTAGGGTTCGTTATTGATATAGCGTATAACTGTCATGTTCATGATATCACCTCATAGTTCATTATGGTCTGCTTGCCCGTGGTGTAATCGCTTTCTGATGAGATTTCACCTTCGGAAGTTTTGTTTTGCAACGGAAAAATCAAAAAATATCTTCCCCGGCGTCCGTGGCTAACGGACTATGGAGTGGTCGGTTCTCCCATATCCATGCGAGTGTCGTCGCGTTGAGATAGTGCCACCATCTCATATGTACTCTTGGCCAGCTTGCCACACTGGTGGATAGCCGCTCGTCTGCAGGGATATGTACCAGGTCAGACTGTGAAGTTGTCAAGGTTCGTGGCATGGGGAAATTGCCTTTCATCCTATAAAAACAACTGAGATTTCAGAGACTTTCCCCTCTCAGAGAGAAAATTTTGAAATGTTCTTGAAAATGTGCAGCAGGATAGGCCCGGCTGACGGTCGCACCGTCCATTTCCACGGGCTCGAACAGACCGGTGATGCTTACCATACCAGTTCTGGTGGTGGCAAGCTCCACGCCGAGGAACTTGGTGGTGTACAGCTCGTCCTTCCACTTGAGGGCAATCAGGCGGTTTTCGTGGTGCCCGGTCGCGCCCAGGCTCTTTCCGTAGGCGGTGTCGTTGTACTCCATGATGAGGCCGTCTACCGGGTACTCGAAGTTCGCGGGGTTCATGTCCGTCACCGCGAGGTTGACGGCCCACGTGTCAGGTTCGTGCAGGAGCGTATGAGGCACTACCTCAAAGCCGTTCCCGGCGAGGAAGTCCAGCTGCTCAATCTTGGTCGGGAAAGTTAAATCCGTCACCAGGTCGAAAGCCTTGAACTCCAGCAGTCTCTTTTTGGATTCTGCCGGGTCCAGTTTGCGGACACTGCCCGCCGCCAGATTACGCGGATGGGTGTAGGGCTCCTCAAGGCTGTCGTTGATTTTCTTGAAGTTCTCCCAGGAGATAACGCCCTCGCCGCGGACCTCGAAAGGCTCTTTTGTGGGCACGGTTAGGGGTACATTCAGGAACGTGCGTACCGTATGGGTCACGTCCTCGCCGACGATGCCCTCCCGGCCCCGGGTGATGGCCTGCTGGAGTTCGCCGCCGTCGTAGCGGAGTACCAGGGTCAGGCCGTCCAGTTTCCAGGACATTACCACGTCCCGGCCGCTGGCAAACCTCACCAAGTCTTCTACAGACTTGGTCTTGTCAGCCGATAGCATGGGTCGAGTGTGTCGCACCTCAACAAGGCTCTCCAGTATCTCGCCCGGAACCTTCTGGGTGGGAGAGTCGGAGAGAATGATACCGGTGTTCTGCTCCAGATTTTTCAGCAGGTCAACCGCCACGTCATAGTCCCGGTCGGACATGATGGAGCGGTCGTCCCGGAAGTAGGCGATGTCTGCCTGTTTGATGGTGGCGATAAGGCCGCGCATTTGGTCGATTTTGGATTGAATGTCGTCCATGTAAGCACTCCTTTTCAATAAAATTATGTGATGGGGACTTCTCCCCGGATAAAAGTTGGCAGGAGCTGTTATGGCTTGCTCCAATCTATGAATGAAAAAAGCGCACACGGTTTTACCCATGTACGCTTTTGTTGCCCCCTCCGGGGAGCCATATTAACTTTTGCGCCGGATTCCCCGGCAGAAACGCAAAAAGCGCCTGAAAGTAACGGAAACTTTCAGGCGCTCTGTAACTCGGAAACTGTGTTTGCTCGAATGTCAAACTTGATACTGTATATTTAGTATACCAGCTTTTGCTGGAAAAGGCAAGGGTAATCTTGAGAAATTATCGTTTTCCACTCAGGATCTCCTCTGCTGATTTATGAAACACCTGCTGGAACACCTCCATGTACCGCTTGAATCCGGCTTCATTGAGGGGCGCACGCAGTGAGGTTTCACTCCAGCGGATCGCCTCCTCCTCGGGTGGCATATATTTGTCCGGATAGAACTTGTTTCCGTCATACCGGGGAGCGGGAGGATTCAGAATGGACTGGATATCCTTTTTAGTGGTTGCCTCTGTGATCCAGCGGGCTTTCTTACTTGCGATTGCGCACAGTAGAGCGGGGTCATAGCAGCGCTCTGCATATCGGTTAAGGGTCATTTCCAGTTTAGCCAAAGCAGCGGATTGCAGGAGCCTCACACGCTCGGGCCTAGTGGATTCAGCAATCTCCGTCAATACTGTGGCGATTATCTGGTGGTAATCAGTCATGCTTTTCATACCGAATTGTCTCCTGGTCAGGAATCTCCGCGTCTGGGCGGGCATTGGCCCAATAGTAGGGGCAATCCAGCTCTCTGAATTGGTACTCGCATTTCTTCCGCCCGCATTCGTCGTACAGCGGGCAGCGGTCATTGATTATTTTCATTTTAGTACTCTCCTCTGTTTTGTTGAAATAGAAAAAGCGCCTGGAGGTGTATACTTCACAACGTGAAGTATTTACTCGTCAGACACTTTTTGTAAATTGGATTATTTGTGCTTGCTTAAATGATAAGCCGGATACCCGATTAAAGAACTATTTCCCAAACAGGTCGCTGTGTGTTCCTGTTCGAGATAATGTCAACACAAGAACATCGTTTTCGATGCGATATACCAGAAGCCAGTCCGGTAAGATATGGCATTCCCGGTAGCCAGCCCAGTTTCCGGATAGGCTATGATCCCGGTTTTTCTCAGGCAAGGGGCCGCCCATAGACAGAATAGCGACCACTTCCTCCAGCAATCCGATATTAAGATTGCGTCTCAGGGCCA
Organism: uncultured Eubacteriales bacterium; assembly: GCA_910584745.1. Classification (GTDB taxonomy): domain Bacteria; phylum Bacillota; class Clostridia; order Oscillospirales; family Acutalibacteraceae; genus Acutalibacter. Next base: position 32,681 of record CAJUDG010000009.1, on the reverse strand, counting down.
TTTTGTAGTCTTTCCTAAACTGAGTCGTGACCTTGACAATATACTTCGTTTTTCTCATGAGCGCAGATCCGCAAACAACTCATCCAAATCCGTATATCCCTTTACGGATGGGTCTTTTGCGATCCTTTCCGCCTCCAGCATGGCAGCAATGGTCTCTTGGTTGGGCTGATTCAGAGAAATGTCAAAGGGTATCCTGCCCTCCCGCAGCGACTGCCGGACAAAGATATTAAAGGCGGTAGAAAGATTCATGCCAAGTTCCGCAAACAGAGCGTCTGCCTGCGCCTTCAAGTCAGCGTCCATGCGAATGCTGATATTTGTTGTTGTACCAGCCATATGACCATCTCCTTTCGACTGATACATATAGTATATGCTATTTGCACGAGGATTTCAATAGTTTGCACGAGTTTTATCGCAATCGGTTCTGGTTTGCTGTGTGCGCCTTTTATACTCTCAGCGGGGGAAGAAACATGCTTCACGTTTTGTCTGGAGTCGTACACATCTGCCGTTCATACTCCAGAATCTGCTCCCAAGTTAGCCATTCCGGCTTCTCATTGTCAGCGAAGTCCTTCCACCGTTTCTTCATGCACTCGATGTGCTCTTGGGGAGTGCCGCCCCACAAGATTTTTTCGTTCCTGTTTCCATATCCCAGGTAATAATTGCAGTCGCATCTGAGCCTGTCCAGCATCATGTACTGAAAGCGCTTGTCTTCACTTTTTTTAGCACCAACGAGAACGAAATCCTGCTGTATGGGCATATACGGCTCTCCGTCAAATTCATCGTTCACAGATGAGTAGAGCGATGGAACATCGTGCCTGCCGCAGTCTGTGTCTTTCCAAAGGTGCTGAAATTGGTCTCTGTATACTGGACGTGACCAGGAATCGTCGCCAATATACGTCAGTATCAATGAGTCTTGTGGTGATTTCATTTTGGTTACCTCTTTTCTTTTTTTGATATAGAAAAAGGCGAACAAAGATTACCTCTCTGCTTGCCTTTTTCCCTGGGTGGGCTAGATATTCATTTATGCCGGTTTATCCGGCTGAACGCAAAAAAGCGCCTGAAAGCAACGGAAACTTTCAGACGCTCAGTAACTCGGAAACTGTGTTTGATTGAATTTCAAACTTGATACTGTAAAGATAGTATAGCAGATTTCTCTTCAAAATTCAAGAGCAAATGTCAGTCAATAACCCGCCCGCACAGCCTGAGCGATAGAGCTCTCAACAAAGCTGTTCAGGGACATCTGCCTTGCCGCCGCAGTGATTGCCGCCTGCTTATGGAGCTCCGGGGAAATGCGGACATTGAAGCTGCCTTTGTACGCCTTTTCGGGTTCGACCCCCTCGGCAGCGCACGTTTCCAAATAGTTGTCCACCGCGCTGTGAAAATCTTCCACTAAATCATGGGCATTTTCGCCCTCATATGAAACCATTGCGCGGATGCCCATGACCTTTCCGAAGAAAACGCCGTCCTCCTCTGAAAACTCTACGCTGCCTACATATCCCTTGTACTCCATTGTGTTGCTCATAGTAGCCCCTCCTGTTCTGTCCTCTAAATCGTAGCATATATCCCCCGAATTGGCAACTGATTTTAGTTGCTAACTTCAGGCGTTAATATGCCAAGCAGCACAAATCTTGCGTTATAGAACTCATAGCTGCAGGTAGAGAGAGTCACAAGTTTATCCTCTGCCGTTGGCGCCGCAGAACTCTTAAACAGGGATTTTTCTTTTGCGTTCTCTATCCAATCCTCAAACTCTGCATCCGTCGCAAAATCCAGTTTCCATGCGTCCCCATCTACACTGGTAACATACCCAGCAAAGAACTCCACGGTATAGGTGCCGCCCGGCGTAAAAAGCTGGGCGGTCGGGTGCTCGTCATAGAAAGACTGTTCTTTGTAGTACATCAGGTTTTGGAACATGGTGCCGTTGTCCATGTGGTGCCCATATATAATGGTATGCCGGTCTGAGATGTCAGCATGGTTTTTGCAGTCCATGAACAGGCAGCCGGAGCTGTTCCACTCGCCGGTGAACAGGTGGTGTAGGTAGTAGTCGTTGTCACTATGCTGGGCCACAGGGTAGTCGATAGTAGTGCCGTCGATAGAGAGCCATGCCACGATTTCCAGGTTGACTGCCCGGAGGGACTCGAAGTCAACTTGCGGAGTAGGCGGGAGAGTCGGTTCGGGCTCAAAGGATGGGGTAGGGGTAAAATCTGGTGAACTTGATGTGTCCGGCTGGATGGTCGGGTCAAGCACAGGGATTCGCACGAACTGCCGCAAGTCCTCATAGGCGTTGACACTCACGTTGTCCTCGTGGACGGGCACATAAACCTGCCACGCTGCCACACCGGCAACTGTAAGAAGAATGAGCGCTGCTACAATAAGAATCAGTTTTTTCATGCGCACCTCCTCACAGCTTGTTGGCCTTGTCTTTCATGGCCTGGGCAGTAGGGTTGGCATAAATCAGTGTGGTCTGCACATTACTATGCCCGGCTTGGTTCGCTACCTCATGAATAGAGTAGCCATTTTCCAGAGCATTGCCGCAAAAGAAGTGTCGTAGGGTCTTCGGCGTGATGATATCCGAGTACCGATTGAAAATCTGGTTGATTCTGGATGGTGTCAGTTTCTCGCTTTGGCGGCTGACAAAGAAATAAGAGCTGTTGGAGTTGCGCTCCTTCAGGTACTCCCGCAAAGCATACACGATTTTATCATTGATGTAGACTAACCGCTGCTTGTCGCCCTTGCCGATGACGCGAATCTCTTTTACTGTCAGGTCAACTTGGTCTAGCTTGAGGCCGGCGCATTCACTCCGCCGGATACCGGAGTAGGCGAACAGGGTAACGATAGCGTAGTCGCGTTTACTGCCGCTCTCCAGGAGCCGCTGGCGAAAAGCTTCCACGTCCTTCTTTGTGACGGTGCTGGGGCTGGCGTACTGTAACTGGATTTTCATGAAGTCGTTCTTCAGTATGACGGTGTCCATCTGCTGTCCGGACTCTATAAGCCAGTCGTTGTAGCTCCGTAGAGAGGACAGGTGATGGTTGATCGTCTTGGGGTTGTAGCCCTTGATGTTGCGCATATAGGAGATGTACTCCAGCACGTTGGCGCGGTAGAGCTGGGTTGGGCGCTCGCCAAATGTCTCCTCGCACCACCGGAGATACTGCGAGATGTTTTGGCTGTAAACTGAAACTGTGCCGGGGGATTTCCCCATAGTGTGTAAATAGAGAGAAAATGATTTTAACATACTATCGCCTCCAAACTATATCACACAGCTTGGAGGCGATTCTTGCAACCGAAATATTTGCTCAGGCTTACCGATTATGAAATTTTTTTAGGTAAATATCGCCTCTTGAGGGTAAATACTATTTTAAATAACTCGTTTCGTGCCTGCCTCCTTACAATTTGGTCAAACTCAGAGGGGCATTGGGGTGTATTTGAGTTGGTGGGCTAAATAAAATTATTATTGAAAGAAGCCAGTTGCCACGTAAAGGCTTTCCAACACCCTGTCACCCTTGTGAATTTTTAATAAGCGGAGGTTCTCGCTATAACCAGATATTGGTATGTAAAACCTCTTGGGTCTTATGGGCGGCAATCAGGTTGTCCATAATATTGTCAATCCCGCCCTGGGAGTACCATTCGTTCTCACAGCCCCCACCGTCGTGGCTGACAAAAACCACGGGATAGATCTTGGACTTGTCATACCTGGCAGCCGGGCCCTCGCTCCTACTGAGGACGTAGTGGCTCTGGCGCAGGTCTACATTGCCGACCATCTGGCGTATAGCGAACTTACCCGCCTGGAGATCGCTAAGGCGGCGCATATCTGCGAAAGCCGCTTGTCCCATTTGTTTATCGATGAACTTGGAGTTTCTATTACCGACTATATCAGTTCCGAACGGTTAAAGCCGGTTAAGACTTTGCTGGTTGACACTTCGATGCCCGTTGCCCTTGTGGCAGTCAAATCTGGGTATAACTCTGCATCCTATTTCGTTGCCCGTTTCAAGAGAAGTACGGGGAGCACGCCGGTGGAGTATCGAAGGCTGTCAAAGTTCACATGATCGGTAGATAATATGGCTCCATTCGAGCGGATAGGGAAGCAAAAAGAGGGAAAAATACCGGATTGGTAAAATAGAGAAGCAGTTATGAAGCGGATGGAGCCTGTCCGCAAGCCCTTTGGGCCAAAAATAACAGGGTCATACCCATCTTTTAAGACTGCTTCAGCTAACCCCATTGACAAAACGATACAGCTTGCCTTGATGGCAAGAGACATCGAACAGATGGAGTTTTCTCTGGAAACAGGGGGGATTCACCCCGTTGAGATAAATCCTGGACAGTATCAGACCGTTGGAAAATACCTGCTCTCGTGCATATCTTTGGCCGCATGAGAATATGCCGGATTCCCGGGAGAGGGGGCATCAGGGTTTCGTTTTGTTGAATCGACTCAAGCATGGGGTGCAGATTGAGGCTCACTCTTTCACCGAGGCCCCACACGGGCAGGCGAGAATTAAGCTTTTGTACGGTGAAGGGCGGTATCTCAATTTTGAATTGTGGTTGCCTTTGGCGGACGCTTTTCTGCAGAATCTTTTTGCCGGAAGATAATATTAGAAACCATATTAGCGATATACACCTAAGGACATTAAAAAAGGCCGGAAAATGCAAAGAACACCGGGCCACCGAGAGGACGGAAAGAATTGTGTGAATGACATAAAATGCCAAAAACTGCCAGTCCTTCTTTTTGGGGTTTCTACGGATTCCTTTGCAGTCAAACTTAGCAAAGTGAAATCAAGCCCCCGCTTTCCACGTCCCTCGCAAACCTCCCGAAATGCTCCCACACAAGTTCCGAGAACATCACCGTAGGCCAGTGCACCATTTTTTCGCAGGCTATAGTACGGAAAAGGCACTCGCCCTCCGGCTTCACGCTGTCGCCAATAAAATATCTGCGGCCGTGATACTCCCGCACCTCTGTGCGCTCGAAATTCACGCCAATGTGTTCGGCCACTTCCTCACCGCTTTCGCCCTCGCTGAGGAACGTAGCAGGTCTGCATTGCCCTGCCCGGCGGAAGTTGTTAAAAGCCCGTTGCTTATCTTCGTTTAGCAGAGGGATAGCGCCATCCCGCACCTCGCCATCGGGGTTCTTCCACAGAGGCAACAGCTGAAGCATCTCATTTTCACCCATAAACAACGCGGCGGGGACACCCAGCCTCTCCGCTTTTTTGCAGCATCCCCTCCGTCAGCTCATAGGCCTCATACCAGTGTCCGTCCAGGTCATGGGCTGGGGTCTTGCCCGCAAAGAGCATACCGCCCATGCCGACTCCCGCGAACAGCTCCGGGTGGGCCAACACGTTCCTGCTGGACATGAAGCCGCCGAAGCTATAGCCAATAGAGTACACGCGCCCCTCGTTCACCGGCAGATTTTCCTTAGCCCAATTCAGCAAGCGCTCAATATTGTCCCAGTTCTCGTTCTCCGGGGCGATGACGATGCACTCCTCTCTGGCGGCAACCTACATTATGCCGTAGCTCTCCGTCAGCTGGATGGGCTTGTGGGCACTATGCAGGCAAAAGATAAGGGGAAATTTCCGCTCCGGCTCCTTTTCCGCAGCCAGAGGGACATAGTTGGCCCACTTTTGCAGGCCCTCGCCGTGGACTTCCTTGCGAAGGCCCTTCTCGTAGTTTGCCCAGTACGCCCTGCTATCGGAAGAATCCTCACCCATAGACATCACAGACATACACTCCTCAATAAGCCTGCCGTCCTCACTTTCAGCGATGGCCCGCGGGTCGGCGGTGTTGTCACCCATGGTCTGGAATAACCCGATGATACCGGAAAGTTCATTACGCTTTTTGATATCTTCCCCGGTCAGACCCATTTCTATTTCTTCAGACATAGTCAGTTTCTCCTTAAAAATCCATTTTACTGAGTAATAGCTGCGCAGAGAGGTTATGGCCAATTTCAAACTATTTGTAATTGCGTTTATATCACCTGACCTAAGGCTACCATTTGTTATTCTATTTAATATATCATAGCTTTTCGGCAAACCAAGATACGATATCGTCCATCATCCCCGGAGCCCCCTCATGCCCGAAATCCGGATAAAGCTGTACCTTTTTAGGCGACTTAATCTTATTGAAAGCTGCAAACTGCGTAGAAGGCGGACAGACAGTATCCATCAGCCCAGTATACATATGGACATCCCCAGTGATACGGCCTGCAAGGTGCTGCACGTCTATGTAGCCGAGCTTTGTGAATATCTCCTCCTCCCGAGCATGGGCCGGGTCAAAGTTCCGGAAATACTCCTTCAGTTCCAGGTAAGCGTCCACCGCAAGGCCCATCTCCCACACACGCTGATAGTCGCTGAGGAATGGGTAGCAGACAGCAGCCAGCTTAATTTGAGAAAGAGCTGCGCAGGCTAAGGAGAGGCCGCCCCCTTGGCTTCCACCCAGCACGGCCAGATGTTTGGAATCAACCGCTTCAAAGCCCGATACGATTTTTACCAGCAGGGCAGTATCCAGAAAAATATTGCGGAACAGCAGCTTGTCAGGGTCTTCGTCGTCCAGTCCGCGGATGATCTGTCCGTGATAGGTGTTTCCCTTCACGCCGCCGGTGTCCTCGCTCCTGCCGCCCTGTCCGCGCACATCCAGCGCCGCCACGGCATATCCCGCGGCGGCAATCTGGAACAGGCCGCACCAGTCACCGGAGGCTCCAGTGTAGCCGTGGAACTGGAAGACTGCGGGCACAGGGCAGTCTATGGCCTTTGGAATAACATACTTCGCATATATTCTGGCGTTTCCCGTACTGGTAAAGGTGAGGTCATAGCAGTCCATGGCCGGATGGGGGTATGCGGGCGTCAGCTGCACTTGAGGGTCAATACGTTCTATCTCTTTTAACCCGCGCTCCCAATAAGCGTCAAAATCCTTCGGCTTTGGGTTTCTGCCCTGGTACTGGAACAATTCTGAAACTGGAAGGTCAAATCCCATTTTACTCAAACCTTTCTCTATATTTTGATATGATTACAGCGATATCTTCTCACCGAGGCTCCCGCTCTCGCGGTAGGCCTGGGGGGTCATATTGTGCTGCTTTTTGAAGGCATTACAGAAAACACTCTCACTGGAAAAACCGGTGTTGAAGCAGATTTCCTTGATGGAAAGGGCGGTGCATTTCAGAAGGTAGCGTGCCGATGCCATACGGCGGTTTATCAGGTATTCGTGGGGAGTGTAGCCGGTCTCCTTCTTGAAGACACGGATAAAATAGTATGGGCTCAGCCCGGACATTTCGGCCAGCCGCTCTACGGAAATGTCCTCAGAAGAATGCTCGTTGATATAGGTGATGACCTGCTCTGCCATATCCGCGTAGCCCTTTCCCAGGCTCTTGTCCGGGTTGAACAGGAGCAGTTCGGTGAGGATATCCGTGATATATTTTGACAAGAGCAGCTCCCGAACAGTCTTATTATCCAGAAAGATTTTCAGGATAGCGGAGAGCTTGCGGCACACGGCGAAGGGATCCTGCATGGAAAAGACATTCCCAAGCTGGGATACGATGGCCTCATAATAATCTCTTGCCAGAACCCCGTCAAAGTGCAGCCACAGGCACTCATAACCGGTCTCCGTGGAATACCCATGGGGCTTATAACAGTCGAGAAGGACAAAGCTGTTCTTCCCGACTGTTTGCGGCTTGTCGCCGCAGTTTAAAATCATCGTACCGTTTTGAATATACATCAGGAGAAAGCTGTCATAAGAGCTGCGCATCAGTTTATAGCCGGGCTCATAGGTGAACAAGCCGCACACAAGAGGGTACAGAAACATCTTCTGTGCTGTTTTGCTGGGGTTGTAGACAAAATAGTCTGAAATCTTTGCAACCTTGTATTCCACTGATTTCATGGTGTTAGCTCCTATAAAAACGGGTACAGAATCGTCCTACCCTTTTTTCTTTTGCACACCTGATCCGCGATAACCGTGTTGACGCGCTCCCTTGCATCCAGCAGCCACTTTGTCTCATGGGGATAGTCGGTAAACGTAATGGGCGGTATTCCCTCCTCCAGAACTCCAATAGTTTTGGCTCTGCCCACGAAGGTTTCCAATAGCCTTAGTGCCATCATATCCTGGAACGCCTCCCTTAAAACAGCGATCCGCAGGGAATTGACTGGTCCCTCCCTTCCAGGATAGACAAGGAAAGCGTCCCCCGAGGGGAAACAGGCGTCTGCATCTGTTGTCCTGAATGGGTCAATTTCCTTCACTGAAAGTCCCGAATACCAATGATTATATCCCCACTGAAGGAACCCGCAAAGCTTATATTTGTAGAGCTGTATGCCAAGGATGCGGTTTCGGTTGGAGGGAAAGCAAAAGAAACGGTTTGTGATATAGCTTTTGTTTTGCAAACAAGCATAATACGCCCATAAGTTTTCAATTCCATCGTCTATAAACGGAGCTATTTCGTCAATGGCGGCTACAGGTGCTGAAATGTAGGATTTTCTGTATACCTCCAGCGACGACATAGCATCAATCATCAGACAGCCATCAACTAATCCTGCCACAAACCTTGACAGGTCTTCATACTGCGGTGCATGGGCTTCTGAGGGCTCATCTGAGATATGGAAAAACACGTGGTCTTTCTCCACATATCTGTTTATCAGCGAAACCACCGCAGGCAGGAATTGCTCCAGAAAAGCGTGGTAGGCCCCGCTGTCCGACCGAATATGCCAGCCAAACAGTTTTTTCTCCTGCCCGTTTTCTTCCACAAGGATTTTAGGCGTAAACTCCGCCCCCCACTGGGTAAAAAGGTGAGGCATTTCAAAATATTCTACCCCGCACTCCAGGCAGAGCTTGATCCACCGTTCAAGCTTTTCAAAGCCGAAATCGTAGCGGCTACCGGTTTTTGTGACCGATACCAACTGTACAGTTTCCCGTTCAGCGCCAACGGCGGTCTCTAGGGGAGGTGTGAACAGCGGCGTAAGGATCGTGTTTATCCCATGGGAAACTGCATTCTCAATGTATTTGCCAACCATTGACCACCAAGCTTCAGAGAAGACCTCCATCTTATAATAGGTTGCAATACAGTCGGTAAAAAACCATTCAGTGTGCGGGATATCCAACTTTGGGAGCTTTGCGGGTAAAACTGTCAGAGTGAAGCAAACTTCCCCGTGCCACTCCTTTTGATACCCAAAGGTCGAGTCATCCCGGCCACTCAGGCAGATGTATATAGGGTATATTCCCGGCTCCGCCCCTTCCAGGACATACACCTCACAGAAAAGCGCCCTCCATTGGTCAGGATAGGCATAAAGCTCATCTGTATCAGTCAAGGGGAAAAGGGGGTCGGGGTATAGGCCAGGTGTTGTTTTCAGTACAAAATCATCTTCGTCGCCATACCCTGGCAGCTCAGACGGAACAAGCCCTACCCGAAACAGGGATGGCTCCGCAGGAAGTTTCCCTGCCTTCACGTGTGCATGAAGGCGTTTTACAAGGCTGGGCGCACGGTATGCTATTTGAAAGGAAAATGTCTCTCCCTGTAGGGCAGACGATGATTTGAAGGCGTCCGCAGGCCCGGAATCCGGGAAAACCTTTTCCAGTGAGCTTACCGCATTCATTTCCAGCTCAAACGCCATAAAACTCACCCCTCCCCCTCCGGCAGGGAATTTTTGTATATCCCCGGGAAAGATCCCGGTATCTCCACCGCGCCGCAGCCCTTGCGGTAGAATGGCTCATTTATTTCCCCGCTCCAGCCGATAATTGCGTACCCATAGCCCACTTCCCTCATGGCATAGAGGGCATATCGCAGAAGCTCCTGTCCAATATGCTTCCCCCTATATTCATCAAGCACGCCGATTGGTCCGAAAAAGTTCCGGTAGCTTGCATCATAACATGAAAAGCCTATCAGCTTACCATTCGAGTCAGCCGCTATAAAGCATGATACCGGGGTGTTCGTCATGGCCTTTTCAAACTCATTTTTCCACACCACGCTGAAATTATCGCCGACAAAGCTAGCTATTCTGTCCTTGTCGCTGGGCATGGGGCGGAAGATACGGATTCCCACCTCAGACAACTTCGGTTCAGGCACATGGAAATCCGGCAACTCGTACAACTTGACCAGCATATCAAAACAGCGCATGAAAATACTCTCCTCTCACTTCAACTGTTAACAGTATATATTTTCCCCACTAATAAATCAATGGTAACTGCCCATAAAGCAAATTTCCTCTATTGTTTCGCATTTTTTCTCAATCAGATAGCAAGTATGTCAAAGCTTGAACAACTGTTTTGCCAGATATGCAAAACATCGCAGGCTCAGTTTTCTCTATTTCCTCTCAAAAATACATAGGTCTGCACAAAAAATCTCAATGGCTCAGCAGAAAATCGTAATGACAGCGAGGTTGCAGAGCGGTATGATTATTATAGTTTTTACCTGCTATTCCCCGCAAAATAGGTAAAAGGAAAGCAGTTTTCAAAATTTAAGGAGGAAAATATCATGAAAGTGACGAAGAAATTATTTGCTTTGGTGCTGGTGTTCAATCTCATAATGCTCACTGGCTGCCAAAGCAGGCCTTCGGAGTCGTCCACTCCTAAAGAATCGTCTTCCAAGGCGGCGGATTCGTCCACAGCTTCAGACGGCTCTCAGGAAGGCGGTTCCGCAGAACTGGAACCTATGGAACTCACTATGTACCTGATTGGCGACACCCCCACCGAGGGTGATGCTGTCTACGCGAAAATCAACGAGATCCTTAAGGAAAAGCTCAATACCACCGTAAATGTGGAGTGGCTCTCCTGGACAGAGCATGGCACAAAGTATTCCCTTCTGTTCTCTGGAAACGAGGACTTTGACATGATATTCTCTGCCACCGGCTGGGGCCATTTCGAGCAGACCGCCGCTCTAGGCGGGTACGCAGCCCTTAGCGAGGAGATGATACAGACTTATGCGCCGGACGTTTGGAATACCCTGCCCAAGGAGGCCTGGAATCAGGTCACCATTAACGGCTCCATCTACATGATACCCGCAAATTTTGTGGAGTGCAATTCCAATGTGCTGGCCATCCGCGGAGATTTGCTTAAAAAGTACGGTTATGAAGAAATGGACAGCTATGACAAGTTCATAAGCTTCTTGAAGGACTGTGCCAAGGACAAGATGTATGGCTTCTCCGGAGGCGGCGCTGCGCTCCACTGGTTGATTTATGAGAACGAAGGCTACTACATCATAAACGGCACTCCCAGCGACGGACATCTTCTGGTCTACAACTATGCCAATCCCACCAATTTCAAATTTGAGAACATTCTGGAGTGGGAGCCATTCATCAACTACTGCAAGGATATGAAGGAGCTTGCCGATATGGGCGCGTGGTCTTCCGACGTTCTCAACGATACAGGCGAACAGGACGGTCTTATAACCGGGCGCAGCGCCGCCGCCTGCCATAATGTGGGCGCCCTCAAGCTTAAGGCCGACGAAGCCAATGGGAATGACCCCAGCTGGGACGTAAATCTCTATGACATCCGACCGAACGTGCCCTTCCGCATGACAAGCTATGCCAACGCCGGTATGTCCTTTAACGCCAACTCTAAGAAGCTGGAGCGAGCGCTGATGGTGTACAACGAGTTTGCCACCAACCCGGAGATCCAGGACTTGGCCCAGTTAGGCATTGAAGGGCAGCATTGGACAAAAAAGGGTGACCAGGGCTATCAGCTAACCGACACCCCCTACTCCGCCAGCAACTTCTGGGGATGGAGGAATCTGGATATCATGCGCAAGTCCGAGCCGGACAACCCCACGCCGGTGGACATAAAGGCCGATGAGCTCAACGAGTATTTCCTTGAGCATAGAAGCCAGCCCCATCTGCTGGATGGATTCAGCTTCAATCAGGAAAGCGTTGCTACCCAGTGCGCGGCTATTGACGCGGTCAAGGCCACCTACCTTGGACCCCTTACAAATGGCCTGGTTGATGACGTTGACGCCACCATCGCGGAGTACAAAAACGCACTTGATGCGGCCGGAATGCAGGACGTTATGGACGAACTGCAAAGACAAATAGATGAATTTGTCGCGGCAAATTCTGCGGAGTAAAATATTTAACAATGGAAAGGAATGGTCGTAAGTGCGAAAGACAGTTTCATTATTTCTTGTGATGGTCATGCTGATAGCCATATTTGCGGGCTGCCAGCAGCAGTCAGAGAGCAGCCAGAGCAGTTCGTCAGAAGTTTCGGCGGGCAGCTCGGACTCCTCCAGCCAACCGGAGAGTTCGGAGGCCTCGGAGCCCGGGAACGAGGAGCTTGAGCCGGTTGAACTGATTATGTACCTTATAGGTGACACGCCCACGGAAGTGGACGAAGTGTACGGCAAGATCAATGAGATACTGAAGGAAAAGATAAATGCCACGGTCACCCCCAAGTACCTCTCCTGGGCAGAGCATGATACGAAGTATTCCCTGCTCTTTTCCGGAAACGAGGAGTTTGACATAATCTACACCGCATCCCAGTGGGGACACTATGAGCAGACGGTTTCCCTGGGTGGGCTCGCCCCTCTCTCTGAGGAAATGATAAGCACCTATGCCCCGGATATCTGGAAAGAGTGGCCAACGGAAGCCTGGGATCAAGTCAAGATAAAGGGGAATATCTATATGCTTCCCTGGAATAAGGCCCAGGCCCGACGCAACACCCTGGCAATCAGGGGCGACCTGCTCACGAAGTATGGGTACGAGAAGATGGACAGCTACGAAACTTTGTTGTCATTCTATGAGGACTGCGCTAAGGACGGTATGTATGCTTGCGGCGAGGGCGGCGTTAATATCTATTGGCTGATGTTTGAAAGTCTCGGGTACTACGCTTTGGCGGGAACGCCCTGTGACAGTCAGCTTTTGCTCTACAATTTTGCGGACTTAGATGATGTGGATATTACCTACGCGCTGGAATGGGAGCCCTTTGTGGAATACTGCAGAGAGATGAAGAAGCTGGCCGATATGGGTGCGTGGTCTTCAGACGTGATGAACTCGACCCAGGAGAGGCAGGACGGTTTCCTGGCTGGGCGCGCGGCGTCTTTGATCTGGAACACAGGCACCTGCCAGATACACGGCAACACCGCCGCAAAGAATAATCCCGAGTGGCAGGTGGGGCTCTATGATATAGCCAGCGATAAGCCATTCTTCAATACCTCCCATCTGCAAAACGGCGTTGCCATCAACGCAAAGAGCAAGAATATAGAACGGTCGATCATGGCTATTAACCAGTTCGCCACAAATCCCGAGGTACAGGATCTGGCTCAGTTCGGCATAGAGGGGAAACACTGGGTCGCTGTAGGGGACACACATTATAAGGTGACCGATACTCCATATAATCCCAGTAACTACTGGGGCTGGACGAACTCCAATATTGAGCGGCTGCCTGCCAATGAAAATCCCACTGAGATAGACCTTCAGCAGGAGGCCATCGACCAGTCTTATAAATCTCGATCTGCCACAAACCACATTCTTAATTGCTTTACCTTTGACCAGGAGCCTGTGGCCACCCAGTGCGCCGCTGTAGACGCCGTGAAGAACACATATCTACTGCCTCTTATGAACGGACTTGTAGAGGATGTGGACGCTGCCATTGCGGAATATAAGTCCGCGCTGGATGCTGCCGGTATGCAGGATATTATTACTGAGGCAAAGAAACAGGTGGAGAGCTTTATCGCTGAGCACAGCTGAACCAAAGCAAAAAATTGATATAACGCTTCAAGAATGTCCTCTCTTAGACAAAGAGGGGACATTCCTGTAAATTAGAGAAAGGACGCATATAAATGAATTACCAAATAGATTTGACCAGGTTTGAAAACAAGAAGATCTATCCCCTGGGAGAAGATTTCAGGGACACAAATAAGGACGGAGACCAACTTGCCTTCAACAATTATTTTCTGGAAAAGAACGGAGAGCCCTGCTTTATCATCAGCGGCGAGTTCCATTTCAGCAGAATGTCCGACACCCGCTGGGAGGACGAGCTTATCAAGATGAAGATGTGCGGGCTCAATGTAGTGGCCACCTACGTGTTCTGGAACCATATTGAGGAAGAAGAAGGCGTTTTTGACTTCTCTGGACGCAGGAATCTACGAAAATTCGTTGAGCTCTGCCATAAGCACGGCCTCTATGTCATCGTGCGCATCGGCCCCTTCGACCATGGAGAGGTGCGCAACGGCGGCCTGCCGGACTGGCTGTATGGAAAGCCCTTTGATGTGCGCACCACCAGCGAAGGGTTTATGCACTACACTAAACGGCTCTATACTGAAATATCCCAGCAGCTTCAGGGCCTGTTCTTCAAGGACAACGGCCCCATTATAGGCGTGCAGCTAGACAACGAGTATATGGCCTCCTCCGCCCCCTGGGAGATGACCACCGGCATATCCAATGAGTGGATCCACGGTGGGCATGAGGGCGAGGAATACCCGTTAAAGCTGCGCGAGCTAGCGCTGGAATGTGGCATTACTCCCGCCTTTTTTACCATGACGGCATGGGGCTCCCCAGTGCCCGACTCTATCTTCCCACTATGGGGCTGCTATGCCTATATGCCCTGGCTGTTCTATTCCCACAGCGGCGAGCACCCTGCCAGTAAGGAGTACCTGTACAGGGATTATCACAATAATGAATCCCCACAGGAGTCCTTTAAGATGCGCTATCCTGCCGAGAGCCGCCCATATGCCTGCTGCGAGATGGGTGGTGGCATGATGTGCAGCTATTACTACCGCTTCCAACTGCCGTACAAAAGCGTGGACGCCATGGCCAATATCCAGCTTGCCTCCGGCTGCAACTTTTTGGGCTATTACATGTTTCAGGGCGGCTCCAACCCCCTTGGAAAGCATGGCGCTTTCCTAAACGAGGGACAGGTGCCAAAGATATCCTACGACTATCAGGCTGCGCTTGGAGAGTACGGCCAAATAAGGGAGTCCTACAGCAGGCTGAAAAGTATACACTATTTTTGCAGGACTTTTGGCAAAGCCCTCTGCGGGATGAAGACCGAGCTCCCGGAGAGCGCCTCGGCGGTCACCCCGGAGGATCTCAGCACTCTGCGCTTCGCGGTACGAACAGACGGCAGAAGCGGGTTCCTGTTTGTGGATAATTTCCAGGATCACCGCCAAATGCCCGCAAGGAAAAACGAAAATATTACTGTCAGACTGCCCGATGAAGATCTGTCTTTCACTTTTGATATTGCCGATGACGAAAACGCCATACTGCCCTTCCATTTTGATATGCAGGGAATAGATTTAATTCGGGCCACTGCCCAGCCAATTACTGTTTTGGACCGAAGTGAAGGAGCCATCTATGTTTTTATGATGCCCGATGGGATGACCGCCTCTTTCACGTTTGAGCGCGGAGCTGTCATAAATGAAACTGGTTGCGCAGAATATATTTTCCCTTCCGGTGAGATATCATCTTTTACGGTTGAAAAGAGCGGCAAAACAGTCAATGTTATGGTGATCAGCCGGGAGCTTGCCAATAAGATGTTTCTCATTGGGGAGGACGCGCTTGTCTTCTCAGACGCCGCCGTCATGGCAGATAACGGTGATATACGGCTGGAGAGCACTGAAAACTGCCTGACGCTGCAATGCTATCCGGCGGATTATCTCGCTCGGTATCACGGCTGCACGCGGCAGGAAGACTGCGGCGTACTGGGTGTATACGAAGCCGGTGTTGACAAGAGAGAGCTGAGCTGTAAGGTCGAGCAGGTAGGCGGGAGCCGGTTCACGGTGGAGTTGCCGGAGGGTATGATGGACGGCCTCAAAGACGTGCGCCTGCAAATAGATTATATGGGCGATATCGGTCACGCCTTTATCAATGGGGTCATGATAAGCGATAACTTCTTTAACGGCGCCACCTGGGAAATTGGACTGCGTGAGTATGAGGAAAGCCTGAAAGCCGAAAAACTCACGCTGTATATCGCTCCGCTCAGGGAGGGGGCAAACGTGAACGTGGAATCGACAATGGCCGCAAGAATAGAGCTTGCGGACGCTTATGTAGGTAATCTTTCATCTGTAAGGCTTCAGCCGGTTTATGAAATGAAGCTGTCCTCCTAAACATATTTTTGATAGACGAAGCCCGCCGGTCATATTAACCGGCGGGCTTCGCTTTATTACTCACTGTAATTTGTGCTTACTTCAGAATCGGGTTTCCTAAGTCAAGGTAGACATCCGCCGGGGGCACGTCCAGGGTTTTTGGATCCACAAGGTATCTGTCAGGCGTACCTGTAATGGCGCACCATAACGGCCCTCCCTCTACTGTTCCTTCTACGGCAAAAGACAGCTTCTGTACGCCAGACACATCCAGCTCCAGCGCCTCCCGGTAATCCGTGCTGGTCATGACCGGGGACTCATATAGAAGCCTACCGTCACCGTAAGCGCGGAAAGAAATTTTTATATCTTTATCATAGCGGTCCCAGACTATCTCCCTTTTCTTCAGTATTATGGGGATCCAGACGTCGATATCGAATCCCAGCACAAAGGAGAGACTGTGGTATTTACCATCCAGGTCAAAGGTTATACTGCTTCCCCTGGGCATACTAATTCCGTGAGAATAACGCATGGAGCCCATATCAATGGGCAGCCTTCCGTAGGCCATATTGGCAAGGCAGTTAAGGGTGGGCGCGCCCTGCTCTCCGGCTGACATAGCGGACGGCTTATGGTCGGAAAGAAAGTCTGAACTGTCAAATTCATAGTCGATGGGCTCAGTGAGCGCCAGGGGCGCATCCTCCTCCCTGCATAGCACCAGCTCCGCCGGGAGGTTTGTGCCAGTCACCGTCACCTTGTATAGGCCTGTTGAAAGATCTTCGGTGCAGGTGATATTCTTATTGGAGGAAACGATATGGGGAGTAAAGCCCTCAGCCATGGAAAGATAGAATGTCAGAATCGAATCCTTTCTCGCGTTGCAGTGCAGCCAGGTCTGCCCGTTTTCGCTGTAAGCAAAGATGTACTGCCAAAGGCCGATGGAGCCCTCTATAAGAGCCACGGGGGAAGGGGAGCCATCCCTTGACTTTACCGGCACCCGGAAATACTGGCTCTCGTCAAAGTTTTCCTGACTGTTCATAATACAGTAGTTTCCGCCCGAGCAGGTAACGTAGGCGTTCCCATCGAACCACTTGGGGTAGAGGGGGTTAAGCGCCCTGTTCATATCGTCTGGCGTTTTGATGTCCTCAAGCTGCACCGTGGTAAGATGTGAGAAAGCAGAGGGTTCATTGGTCACCACCGGGAGGAAGAAATACCGCATCTGTCGCGGGAGTATCTCCCTCTCATGGGTTATGCCGTAAAGGTTCTGGAACGCAGTACGCATTATGCCTCCGGTCCATGTATCTCCCCAGTCTTCCCAGCTGCCCTTCATGTCAATCGCTGCATGGACATTTTTTAGCGCATCCTCATAGGTCGGGATAAGCTTGTGCTTGATAACAGCGCGGAACATTGACAGAGCTGTAACCCCATGGGGGGTAAGCTCATAGTCGTCATTTCCCTTCTTCTGGATGACCCATCCGCCGCCCTCCATCATATAGAAGCACGCGCCCATGGATATACCCGGAATCAGCATCTGAGAGGAAAAGACTTCCGGCATCTGCATCTCGTTGCCCTGGAGGTAGCCGTAGCAGCGGCCTACCTCGTCCCGGAAACCGGCGTCGTTCCAGTACCAGTTCTCCATCTGGATGCCGATATTCTTCGCGGCCCCGCCTATCAGTGCGCCAAGTATGGCGGCGTAACTGGAATAAGAGGAATTGGAGTGGTTTTGCTTGAAGACCATCACCACATAGTCTGCATACTCCTTTAGGGTCTCCATATAGACCGACCGCTTGATAATGGCGGGATAGTCATGTTCGTCCCGGTTGCCGTCGATATGGCAGAAGTAGTACCCGTATTTTCCGCAGAGCTTAATGATGCGGTTATACATCCAAACCTGGTAATCGTCGTCTGGCCGGACGCCCATATACATCTCCATACCCTCTACGCAGGTCAAGTGCTTGGCATTTTGGAGAATATACTCCAGCAGGCAAAGGGAGGGGACGAAATAGTGGTTGTTCCGAACCTCCCCGTGGAATATGGCGGGATAGGACCAGGGGTAGCCAATCTTCTCATGCTTTTCAAACTCTGCAAGCTGATCCTCCCTGGAATGCAGGGAAAACCTGCTCCAGGTAGAGAAATAGGGCTTCAGATCCTCCGGCAGCACCTCATAGTGGGCACCGGGGCGGTAGTCGGAGGAATTGTCGTGAATAACTATCAGCGGGTTTTCCGGCGATATTGGCCTGCGCAGCGGTGCCTTGGAGTGATCGCAGTTCACTGTAACGGTCAGTACCTCCGTCTCCATGCCGGTATCGGAAACGGCCTTGAGATACCACCTGCCCTCGGCCAGCAGCTCCTCGTCCATAGGGATATAGTAGGCATCCAGACAGTCCGGGGTCTGGGGGAATGTAAACTCTCTTGCCTGCCGGAAGTCCTCCGACTGGGAAGCATACAGTGTGTATCCGCCCGCCTTAGTGTCGGCTTCAAAGATGTAGTGCAGAGCGATGTCGGTAATATTTTGGTTTGGGAAGGGAGAGTACCATTTTAGCATTATTAAGACTCCTTTTGTTTAATTTTGTCTTCTTCATCTGTGAGGTGGAAAGCAACTTCTGCTGTATACGGCCCATTGAGCAGCACCTCCGGCTTCACATAGTTGCCGAGATATCCGTCGCCGCTCTTGACTATCGCACTGGAGCCGCCACCCAGGTCATAGTAGAGCTCGGTGTTCATGGAAAGCTTCAGCGATGCCGGCAGCTTCGGGTCTTCATTGAATGCGGGGCAGGTTCTTACAGCGAGAGATGCTCCGTCCGATTCCACCCTGACACGGCGGCTGTCCCCCGGTGTAAGGCAGGAATAAAAATAGACGTCCTCTCTTGTGGCGATAAAATCGTTAGTGCCATGGCCGCCCCGATCCTCGCTGCCGTAGAGTGGGAAATTAGTCTCATCCTGACTCCAGCGCCATGCGGGCTTTTCGCGGTAGACGTCAGCATCCTCTGACCTATGCAAAAACGCGCTGCCCTCCGGCCTGCCGATATGGTCTTCGGGATACCCTGAGTAGACGGATTTTTTCTTCCAGCGTATCTCCGTCATATCCTGGGGCAGAAGATATGACACGCCAACCTCGTATAGGAAAGTCTGCGGTGGGTTTTCAATCGTAAACTCTGTTCTGACCTTGCCACCGCCTGAAATGTGGATATCGAACTGTACAGATACAGGGTCAAACTGATAGGAGAATCCCCAAGCATCAGTATGACTTCCTCCAGGATACGATCCTGAAATAGTGATACGCGCCTCACCATTTTGCTCTTGGGCGTCAAAGCCTGAACAGGCAAATCCGCTGGGCACTATGCCGAACTCCCCATACTGGTCGTTCTGGAATACGCTGCCCTTATAATATGCGCCGTACAAATTTAGATACGGCCCACCGCAGAGCAGCTCCTTTCCATCATACGCCGCTGTTTTCAAAAGGCCCAGGCTCCTTGAGAACGTCATACTGAAGCGCTCGCCGTAGACGGTAAGCTCGTCTCCGCTCCAATTAAGCCTAACAGACTTATCCCCTGCATATGCTGGTGCCTGTGGACACGCGGCGCTGTCTTTGATGTCTAGCTGATATTTGTCTATATCCCCTCCCAACTCGTCTTTCACTAGGATCTCGACCTGGTCACCGGCCTGATATTCTCCGGCGGGAAGTATCAACGCGCCATGGAACCCTGGAGCGGTATCGGGCCCGCAGGCTGCCCCGCTGTCCAGCACCTCCCCTTGCCGGGAAAGGTGTTTCCATTCAAAGCTGACCTCTGAAAGATTGGTATTGTTGAAGCGGTTCTGAACCGGGACAGCCAATGGAAATCCATTATGAGGTTTCTTGATTTCGCAGTCCGGGAGCTTAACTGGGGAGTACGCCTTTTTTGTCAGCCATAGCTCGGGCTTATCTCTCAGCCACGAGTCCAAAAGTCCCCACTGCCCGTACTGCCATCCAAATATGTCTCCCCCAGGACGGTACAAAAGCATGTCCCCCATTGCGAAAATAGCCGCGCCCACTGTGCCGGAGGAGGAATATATAGCCTCCCAGCCACGCCGGACAGATTCACCCCAGGCATTGCGAATGCCCGGGTCTCTCCGTATGGTTTCCAGAGCGTGGGTGGCGAGATGGGCATACTCGTCATAAAGTGCCGCCCCGGAGATAAGCTCGTCGCATTGGGGGTAGTGGTATGAGGCGAGAGACGTAGACCGATTATCCCATGTACCGGCGGTCAGCCTTGTGGGATCTTCCACCGCCATATACTCCAGAACGGACTTGAAGTTCATGCCCCAGTCAGATTCGTTTCCGTACTCCCATATGATAATGGACGGATGGTTCCTGTCCCGTTCTATCACCTCCGCCGTCTGCTGGAGAAAATCATCCTCATAGGCCGGGAGATTTGACAGTGGGCGCACCTTCTGGTCAAATCTGCTGTCCCAGGTCCCCCGGAGGAAGTTCATCGGCATACATTCCTCCACATAAATACCGTACCTGTCGCAGAGCTCATACAGTGCCGCCCGCTCCGGATAGGCAGAGGATCGTAGAAAGTTGATATTTGCCCATTTTGCCGCGGTAACTATCCTCTCAAGCTGCTCTTTTGAGAAGACCCGGCCGAGGATCGGGTCTTCTCCGTAAAGGGCCGCCCCACGAAGTTTGGTCTTTACCCCATTGATATAGAGCTCGTCCCCTTTCCGCTCTGCCGTGCGGAATCCGATGCTCATTTCATAGTTAAGGCCGCTAAATTCTACGCGCAGAAGGTAAAGGTTGGGATGCTCCGCATCCCACTTTAAGGGCACGGCGACCGGTATAGAGATTGCAGCTCTGCCGTCTGAAACAGGAAAAGAGTTTTCTGCAAGATTGACCTCTTTTTGATCTGGATCGATCAGGGAGACCTGCAAGTTCTCACCCACGCCGGAATATTCCACGTCCAGCTTCAGCTCAGCGTTGGTGTAAGCATCGTCAAGAGCCGTAGAGTAGGATAGGTGCGTCAAATGCTCCGCCGGCAGGCTGTACAGTGTAACACCGTCAATTATCCCTATATTCCCAGGATATCCCTCCCTTCCCTCCCGGCTTTCCGAGTGGGCGCAGCGCACCATCAGCTGGGCCTGCTGACCGGGCTCTACCACGCTGGTAATGTCACAGTCAAAGGTAGTGAAGGCACCCTTATGCACCCCCACCCTTTCACCGTTTACAATGACTTCCACGTATTTCCAGACCATTCCAAACCGCAGGAAAACGCTTCTTCCCTCCCAGTCCTCCGGTATAATAAAAGCCGTCCTGTAGGTCACCCAGTCCCCGGGAGGAATGTCATAACCCAGGGCGAACAGTTCCCCAGGGACAGGAACTTTTTCCCAGGAGCTTCCGTCGGCACATAGCTCCCACTCTCCGTCCAGGGAAAGGGACAGCTCACGAAGGCGGCTGTCCGATGCGGGGATAGGCCGCAGGTTTGTGCGCTTCCAGAACTTTCCCTTGGTTGCGGCAGTCTCCGACGGGTCCATCACTCTGGACTGATCAGGCCTTTTGGCTGAGAGCTTGACCTTCCCCTGAAACTGCACATATGGCGCCCCTGCAATTTCCCCAGATGGAAACGAACCTTGCATTGGATTCAAGTTGTCCATTCCCTGTATATGTGTGCTCATTTTAAACCTCCTCCATTGTTGAGATCATCTCAACTATATCAAGGGGCCGAGACTTTTTCAATAGTTTTGGGGTAAATAGCAGATTTTCTCAAACGCTTCGCAAAAAAACTAAAGGCTGAATATAACGGTCCTCACGGCAGGTTTTGGAGCGTAAAAATGCAATCGCAAAGAATCTCAATCGGTGCGCAAAATTTGTTAGTGACATTAGGATTATTGAGATATAAAATGAGTTTTAAGTTCAAGAAATTGATAAAGCTATTGGAGGCGCAAGCAGTATGGATGCATTAAAGGAAAATAAAGATGGAACAAAGAAAAAGAGCTTTTTTGAAAAGCTACGAAGATACAAGGTGTTTCTTCTCATGCTCTCGCCGGCGGTCATTTATACTCTTATCTTCAGTTACTACCCCATGGCGGGCGTCGTGCTTGCTTTTAAAAAGTACACATATGCCGGCGGCATCTGGGGCAGCAAATGGAATGGCATCGAGAACTTCAAGTTCTTCTTCAGGTCTGGTCAAGCTGGAACTGTCATTCGGAACACTGTGCTGTATAATATCCTGTTTATCGTTGTCGGCACTGCATTTCAAATTGCAGTGGCTGTATTCCTGACAGAGATCAAGGGCAGGATGTTCCGGAAGGTCAGCCAGTCCATGATGTTCCTGCCTTACTTCATTTCGTGGGTCATCGTCGGCGTCATGGCTTTTAACATATTCAGCTCCGACTATGGAATAGTCAACCGCCTTATCACCGCGATGGGCGGGGAGAAGATACCCTTCTATTCTCAGCCGGCGAAATGGCCGTGGATCCTGCTGTTCTTCAACATATGGAAAGGGATAGGCTACGGCTCGGTCATGTACCTTGCGGCGATCATGGGTATTGACACATCGGTCTATGACGCTGCTGCCATTGACGGAGCGAACGTGTTCCAGCGCATTTTCCACGTCACCATACCCTCTATTATGCCTACGGTCATTATTCTTTTCCTTTTGAGCATTGGAGGAATTTTTAAGGGTAACTTTGATATGTTCTACAATCTGGTGGGAAATAACGGCCTGCTATATGGCTATACCGATGTTATCGACACGCTGGCTTTCAGGGCTCTTATCACAAGCAACGATTTTGGGATGTCCTCGGCCATTGGGTTCATGCAGTCTGTGATGTGCTTTATCACGGTGCTGCTGGCCAACAAGCTGGTCAGCGTTTACGACAGGGATTACACACTGTTCTAAGGGGGAGAATACAATGAATGCAGTGACTTCCACAAGTACAAAGATACGCAGCGGGGATAAGCTTGCCCTGAACATAGCCGCCTACGTCTTCTGCTCCGTAATTGCGCTGTTATGCCTTATCCCCTTCGTTATGGTGATCTCAGGCTCATTTTCATCGGAAACAGCTATCGTGAACAACGGCTTCTCCATTTTCCCTCAGGAGTTCTCCCTGGAAGCCTATAAGACCGTGTTTAAGGATCCGATGGTGGTGTTTCGCGCCTATCTGACCACAATCGGCTTGACTATTGTGGGCACATTTTTGGGCCTATTCTTCCAGACCATGACGGCCTATGTGCTAACGAGAAAAGAGTTTACCTGGAGAAACGGGTTCTCATTCTTCTTTTTCTTCACCACACTATTTAACGGTGGTCTGGTACCCACCTACGTGCTGTATACAAAGACGTTGAATCTGAACAACACCTACGCCGCGCTTTTGCTGCCTCTGCTTTTCTCCGTCTATAATCTGCTGGTGATGAAAAGCTATATTTCGTCCCTGCCGGATTCCCTCGTTGAGGCGGCTAAAATCGACGGCTGCGGCGAGTTGCGTATTCTTATCCAGATTGTAATCCCGCTGATAAAACCGGCATTGGCTACAGTTGGGCTGTTCATTGCCCTAGCATACTGGAATGACTGGTATAACGCCATGCTCTACATAAAGGACGACACTATGTACCCGCTGCAATATTTTCTATACCAGCAGGTTAACAACATTGAGGCATATAAGAAGCTGATAGCGTCACACGCCGTCTCCGGTGAAATACTGAATACCATGACGCTGCCGACACAGACCTTAAAATTAGCGCTCACCGTTGTGGTCACCGGCCCAATTATCCTGGCATTCCCCTTTGTCCAGAGGTTCTTCATACAGGGCGTCACTATTGGCTCGGTCAAGGGCTAAGAAAGTATTCCAATATTACCGTCCGCATAATGGCAGCCTCTTTATGTTTTGTAAAGGCTGCCGTTTTGCAAGACCCGTTTGGGAGGGATATATATTAAAAGCAAACTGACATTTGACTATATAGAAATAATGGGCAGCCCTCTGCCGGAACCGGCCGGAGTGCCCGACCTGGTTGGCAGCGGCAATTTTCAGAACAAGAACCGCTTCTTCCTAGACGACGAACAGGAAATCTACGAGGGCTACGGCGCGCTGCGCAGCGCTTATCCATATACGCAGTTCAATGCCTATGGAAGAAAGCTGGAGCCCGTCCGGTATAAGGCCGCGATTTTAGAGAACGAAGCCATGCGCGCCGTATTTCTTCCGGAGCTGGGTGGGCGGCTTTGGAGTCTCCGAGACAAAAAAAGGAACCGTGATATTATCTACACAAACGATGTGTTGCGCTTTAGCAACCTTGCCTTGCGCAACGCATGGTTCAGTGGCGGTGCGGAGTGGAACATATCCATGATAGGCCATTCGCCTTTTACTACCGCACCAATCTATGCGGCCGAGCTCACCGCGGATGATGGGACTCCGATTCTTAGAATGTACGATTATGAGAGGGTTCGCGGGGTGGAGTATCAGATGGATTTCTGGCTGGATGGCCGGACGTCCTCTCTGCAGTGCCGGATGCGCATTTCGAACAGTGGGAAAAATGTGGTTCCCATGTACTGGTGGAGCACTATCGCCGTGCCGGAATATCCCGACGGGAGGCTGGTTGTGCCGGCGAAGGAGGCCTATGCCAGCGGCGGGCAGGATGTGGTCAAGACCTCAATACCCATAGTGAACGGAAAAGATATAAGTTTCTACGAAAACACGGACGAGATGATAGACTACTTTTTTGACCAGGAGAGAGGCAATCCCAGCTACATTGCGAACCTTGCCAGAGACGGATATGGTTTTTTGCACATAGCCTCAGAGAGGATGCGTAGCCATAAGCTCTTTTCCTGGGGACACGATGAAAACGCAAAACGATGGCAGCGGTTCCTGACGGAAAATGCCGGGCCCTACATAGAGCTGCAGGGCGGTCTTGGGAAAACGCAGTATGGGTGTATCCCCATGGCCCCAAATACCAGCTGGGAGTGGTCTGAAATCTTTACAACCATAGACGTGGAGCCCGCCTGCGTTCGGCAGCCTTATGAGCTGCTGGAAGAAAAACTTACAAGCCTTGTGCGGAACCTTTGCGGCACATCCTTTTCCCGCCTTGAGGAACCCCACGCCTTTACGAAGCAGAAGGGAAAGCTGGTCTTTGATGGTCAGGGCTACGGACGTCTCTGCGGCAGGTTGAGAAACGAGCAGGACGAAAAGCCCCTCTCCTCCCACCTGGAATATCCTGGAGGGAATAAAGCTGTAGACTTCTGGATTCGGTATCTGGACGAGGGACATCTGCCGGAGGTCTGCCCCAGTGAAAAACCTCTGGATTTTATCTGCGACCGGCTCCTGTTTAAGCGCCTGGAGCAGAGCTCCCAGAGCGCCGACAAAGATAACTGGTACGCTTTTTACCAGATGGGCGTCTACTGTGTCTGGAAGGAGAAGCTTGTGAAAGCAGAAAAGCTGCTACTGCGCGCGGTGAAGCTCTCCGAAAACCCCTGGATCTGTCACGCACTTGCCTCTCTTTACCTGATGACTGGGGACAATGCGCTGGCCAACCTCTTTATGGGGCGGGGACTAAAGCTGCGCGGCGGCGACCTGTCATACGCCAAGGAAGGGCTTAGGCTCCTGGCTCTTGGGGGCGGCTATGAGGAGATAATTTTGGCCTATAAAAAGCTGCCCCGTGATATCCAGGGGAACGACCGGCTTAGTTACTATTACTGCCTGGCGCTGCACCGGACCGGAAAGACTGCGCAAGCCAAAGCGGCCTTCAAGCCACGCGCCTATTTCATGCTGGACGACATAAAGGAGGGCACAGATCCCCTGCGGGATTTACATACCGAAATGGGAAGCTTTGAGAGCAATTTTTCTCAATAGCCAAGCAAGAAATATTCTTGCAAAGCAGGGAAAAATGGTGTACACTCTCTCCAGAACTTGAGCAAATAATATATCGGGAGGCCATAACATCCATGCGCTACGATCTTGATTTGACCCACTATACCTCTCACCCCATATACGCCCTTGGCGGGGACTTCACCGGCACGTCAAAATCCGGCGAAAAACTTGAAATAAACAGCTACTACATAGAAAAGTCTGGAGCCCCATGGTTCGCCATCTCCGGCGAGTTCCACTACAGCCGCATGGACCCGGAGCGCTGGGAGGACGAGCTGGTTAAAATGCGTCTTGGCGGCGTGAACATCGTATCCACATATCTCTTTTGGAACCACATCGAGGAGGGGGAGGGCTGCTTCGACTTCACCGGACGGCGGGATCTGCGGCACTTCGTATCTCTCTGCCAGAGGCACGGGCTATACGTCATCCTCCGGGTGGGCCCATTCGACCACGGCGAGGCGAGAAATGGCGGACTGCCCGACTGGCTCTACAGCAAACCCTTCGAGGTGCGCAGCCTGGACGAGGGCTTTCTCGCCTGCACAAAGCGGCTCTATAAGCAGATAGGCCGGCAGGTGCGTGGGCTCTTTTACAAGGATGGCGGGCCCATAATCGGCGTACAGCTTGACAACGAGTACATGCACAGCTCTGCCATATGGGAGATGACCACCGGCATATCCAACGAATGGATACCCCACGGAAAGGACGGGGAAAAGTATTTGCTCGCCCTTCGGGAGATAGCCCTAGACTGCGGTCTTACCCCTGCCTTCTTCACCGGCACAGCCTGGGGCGGCGCCGCCTATTCTGAGAGGATACTGCCCCTTTGGGGCGGCTACGCCTACCGTCCGTGGCTCTTTTACCACCAGCGGGGCGAGCACCCAGCCACCGAGGAATTTATCTATGAGGACTACCACCACGACGGTGCGAAATGGGCTGACGACTTTACTCCGGAGTATAAGCCCTCCTCAAGGCCCTACGCCTGCTGTGAGATGGGCGCGGGTATGCAGTGCTGCTACTATTACCGCTTCGTGTACCCCTGTAAGAGCGTGGATGCCCTTGCCAACATAAAGCTTGCCTCGGGCTGCAACTTCTTAGGCTACTACATGTTCCACGGCGGCACCAACCCAATCGGCAAGCTGGGCACTTACATGAACGAGGCCCAGGTCCCAAAGCTCTCCTACGACTATCAGGCGGCTCTTGGCGAGTTTGGCCAGGTACGGGAATCCTACAAGCGGCTGAAGGCACTCCATCTATTCACCCAGACCTTCGCCGGGATACTGGCCCCTATGGAAACCGTTCTGCCAAATGGCGCTTCGGAGATCGATCCCAGGGATACTGAACCCCTGCGTTTTGCCGTGCGCACGGACGGCAACGGTGGGTTCCTGTTCCTCAACAACTTCCAGGATCACCTTACCTTGACGGAGCGAAAGGACGAGAAGGTTGTAATAAAGACAAAAGCCGGGGAATATGAGTTTGATGTATCTCTTGCCCCGGAGGAAAACGCCATACTGCCATTTAACCTCACTCTGGACGGCATCACCCTCAGGCAGGCCACGGCCCAGCCGGTGCTGCGCACAGTGATAGACGGCCGGGTAACATACGTGTTCCTTGTGCCCGATGGCATGACCGCCGATTTCAAATTCGAGGAAACCGCCATCGTAGAAGGAAGCTGGCAGAGCAAGCCCGGTATGCTCACAGTGAAGAAGGACGGCAAAGAGATCGATATCCTCCTTATCAGCCGGGAGCTTGCCAATTCCCTCTATCTGCTAAGAAACGGCGCACTCCTGTTTACAGACGAGGCGCTTCTGGAGGATGAGTTCGGAGGGCTCAGGCTGGAGACCCTCAGCGCCAATAATACGGTGCTCACCTACCCAAAAGATCTGCTCTCTCAATCTGACACCGCAAAGCCAGTGGAAAGGTTTGAAAGTGTATTTGGAGCCTATGACGTGAACATCAGGGAACTGGCGGTGCCCGTGGTGGTATGCCCGCAGTCGGATCAGCACTATAGGATCTGTCTGCCGGAAAATCCTCTTGAGGGGTTGAAAGACGCCCGGCTTCAAATTGACTACCTGGGTGACATCGGCCAGCTGTTCCTGAACAATGTGATGATCAGCGACAACTTCTCAAACGGCGACACCTGGGAGATAGGTCTTCTGGAGCACCGCCAGGATCTGGAGCAGCCCCTTGTGCTGAAGATATCCCCCTTACGCAAAGGAGCGTCGGTAAATGTGGAATCCGCCATGGCAGCTAGAAATGAGACCGTGGAGTCCTCTTTGGCGGAGCTTATAAGCGTCCGAGTGAAACCGGTCTATGAGATACAACTATAAAAAGGAGCGCCTCTCATGAGCAAAGTAATCGCATACGAAAAAACTGTTACCATCCCCACTTACCCCACCGGGGAATACGAAAAAAATCCCATCTTCATCGAGAAGCGGGCCTATCAGGGCAGCACAGGCAAGGTCTACCCTGTGCCCATCTGCGAGAGGCTCAGCGACGAGAAAGTAGACGCAGACTATAAAGCCGTTATTTTAGAGAACGAATACCTCTACGTGATGGTTCTCCCAGAACTGGGCGGCAGAATACAGCGGGCCTACGACAAGACCAATGGCTACGATTTCGTGTACTATAACCACGTGATAAAGCCCGCGCTGGTGGGACTGGCAGGGCCATGGGTGTCGGGAGGCATTGAGTTCAACTGGCCCCAGCATCATAGGCCCAGCACGTTTATGCCGGTGGATTACTCCCTGACGGAGCACCCGGACGGCTCGGCCACCGTGACCGTGGGCGAGACCGACCGCATCAACGGCACAAAGGGAAACGCTTCCATCACCCTCTATCCCGGCAGGGCATACATCGAGATAAAAGGCAAACTCTTTAACCCCACCGACCAGCCCCAGACCTTTCTCTGGTGGGCGAACCCCGCAGTGGCCGTGAACGAGCATACCTTCTCGGTGTTCCCCCCGGACGTGAACGCCGTCATGGACCACGGCAAGCGCGCGGTCTCCACCTTCCCCATCGCCACCGGGGAGTATTACAAGGCCGACTATTCTGCCGGAGTGGACATCTCCCGGTACAAAAATATCAAAGTGCCCACATCCTACATGGCGGCGCACTCAGATTTTGATTTTGTGGGCAACTACGACGAGGACCGGGGCGCAGGCCTCCTGCACGTGGCCGACCACCATGTAAGCCCGGGCAAAAAGCAGTGGACCTGGGGCTGTGGGGACTTCGGCAAGATCTGGGACAAAAACCTCACTGACGAGGACGGCCCCTATATCGAGCTGATGACCGGCGTGTACTGCGACAATCAGCCCGACTTCACGTGGCTCCGGCCCCAGGAGGAGAAGAACTTTGTGCAGTATTTCATGCCATACAAAGCCGTGGGCAGAGTGGCTAACGCTACGAAAGACGTGGTGCTGGGCGTGGAAGGCGCAACGCTCCGGGTATACGCCAGTGGAGTGTATAAGGGCGCGACTATCGTTGCCACCGCTGGAGGCAGTGAAGTCTACCGTCAGACGGTTGACCTCTCCCCGGAGAGCGCGTTTGAGGACAAAATTGAGGGCTTACACGACTATAAAGTGACGGTTCACGATGCAAATGGGCACGTTTTGTGCGAATATAAGGAGTACAAAAAGGAGAACCGGCCAATTCCAGAGCCCGCACAGGCCCTGCCAGAGCCGGGTAAGATAGGCTCGCTGGAGGAGCTCTACCTCGCCGGACAGCACCTGGAGCAGTACCGCCACGCCACATTTTCACCTGCCGACTACTACTTAGAGGGCCTGCGCCGGGACCCAACGGACATTAGGCTGAACAACGCATATGGACTGCTCCTGTTGAGAAACGCGAAGATAGCGGAGAGTATTCCCTATTTCCAGGCGGCCATAGAGAAGCAGACTTGGCGCAACCCCAACCCCTACAGCGGCGAGGCCTACTTCAACCTGGGAGTAGCCAATGAGCTTCTGGGGGAGCTGGACAAGGCCTACGACGCCCTATTCAAGGCCACCTGGAGCGGAGAGACGGCTGGCACGGCCTACTACCATCTGGCGTGTATATGCGCAAAGAGGGGCGAGCTTGCGAGCGCTCTTGAGTTCACCCTGGAGAGCCTGCACCGGGGATGGCACAACATGAAGGCCCGGGCACTGAGGGCTGGGGTACTGGCGAAGCTGCCGGGGCGTGAAAGGGAGCTTGAGGCGCTTCTCAGGGAGTCCCTGGAGATAGACCCGCTGTATTTCGGCGTGCTGTATCGGGCGGCAAGCGCCGCTGAGCTTGAGAGGGCCATGGGCGGCAGAGTTGAAAACTATCTCAATCTGGCCGTGGAGCTGATGGGCTTTGGGTTCTATGAGGACATGGCCGAGGTGCTGGAGCGCTGCCCGGAGGGGAGCCCCATGAAGTATTACGGCCTGGCCTACGCCTATGGGCGCATGGGTAACAGGGAGCTCGCACTTGAAAAGGCCAGGCTTGGGGAGTCCCTGTCCCCGGACCTCTGCTTCCCCAACCGAGTGGAGGAGCGGCTTATCCTGGACTATGCCGTCGAGCTTTTGGAGAGCGCACCCATGGCCCACTACTACCTGGGCGAGTTATATTATGACAAGAAGCAGTATGAGGACGCTGTCAGCCATTGGCGGGCTGCCGTCGCCCAGAATCCGGGGCTAGCCCCGGCCCACAGGTGCCTGTCCATCGCCTACTACAACCACGGTGACAGGAGACTTGCCGCCGGGGAGATCGCCGAGGCCTGCCGCCTGGAGCCGGGCAACAGCCGGTTCCTTTTGGAGCAAGACCAGCTCTGGAAGCGCTTAGATGTGCCCGCCGCCGAGAGGCTTGCGGCCCTGGAGAAGCATAGGGAGCTGCTCCCCGACCGCTATGCTCTGATGCTGAGCTTTGTATCGCTTTTGAACGCTGTTGGGCGGTATGAGGAGGCCCTGGAGCGTTTGGAGAGCTACACCTTCCACGTCTGGGAGGGCGGCGAGGGCAAGGTCGCCGGGGAGTATAAGGAGGCGCTGTTCGGGCTTGCCCAGCGTGAGCTGGACGACGGCAGCCCGGAGGCCCTGGAGCGGGCGTTTAGGTACGCGGAGCGAACCCTGTCGTACCCGGGCAACCTGGGCGAGGGGAAGCTTGAGAATGTGCCGGACAACCGCGCCTACTATGTGATGGGCCTTGCCTGCCGGGGGCTCCATCGAGAGGAGGAAGCCGTTGAGTATTTCACTAAGGCTACTGAGGGATCGCAGATACCCGAACCGGTGCGGTACTATAACGACCAGCCGTCGGATTATATTTACTATCAGGGGCTGGCTTATCTAGCCCTTGGTATGGAGGCACAGGCGAAGAAATCATTTCACCAGCTAATAATCTTTGGCGAGAGGCATATTTTTGATAAGGTTGGGTATGACTTTTTCGCTGTGTCCATGCCGGAGCTAGAGGTCTATCAGGATGATATTAAGAAACGCAGCGACGACTATTGTACGAGAATGAGAGACCTGGGGCTCAAGGGGCTGAGCCAGCTGGGGTGACACGGTCTCTCTTGACAGGAGTAGGCAGTGTCCCAGGGACAACACGCCACCAGGAGCAGGGATATGGGCTACAAGCGGCTCATGGCGAGGGAGACCGGTATGCATATGCAGAAGGCCCTGATGACACCCTGGATCATGACAAAGGTGATCTTGTCGCAGCCATTGAAATAGCCTGCGAAGCAGAACGACGAACCGATACCGTAAAGCAGGGAGCGTCTGGCCCTCTCTTTTTGCCTCGCGCCGAATAGCCGCTCTGCAACGCCAACCCCCGCCGAGGCCACCACTTCCAGGCTGTTGACGACTGTGATGGCCAGGAAGGACACGCTCAGCTGATGGCCCTGGGCGGCAACAATAGCGATGTCAGCGCCAGCAACGCTCATACAGAAAGCTCCCACCGAAGGCAAATCCCCGGTCTCATCCCGGCATCCCTGATCCAGCTTCTGCCCTAGAAGGACAGTGGCGCCCATGGATAACCCAGTAATAATGGAGGTCACGGTCATCATCGCCTGGCTGCCGGAGAGCCGAATTGTCTCATCACCAGCAGGTCCGCCGTGCTGTACATTGATTGCGGAAATAGCGCCAGCAGCACAGGCTCCGTGAACCTCAGCAGCGGCGAAAGGATGGCCCCCACACAAACGGCATCTCTTTTCTCGTCAAATTTTCCTCCTATCAAAAAAGGTCCGGATAAGGAGCAGGCGTTCCAGCCTGTCATCTTATCCGGACCTTACGTTTCCTGTTAGCGTTTGTCCTCCGATGTACAGTATTATAATAGCGCAGAATAGGGCGGATGTCAAATCCCGTCCGCAGCGCCCTTCCTCTCACTGATAAATCTCTTGATATATCCAATCTGAGTGGGCATGATACTTTCCGGTAGTTCGTCGATTCTGAACCATCGAAGCTCTGTGCTCTCCGCGTCAGGCTTTGGTTCACCGGTAAAGTTTTCCACGATGTAAACTACATCTGTGTAATACACTTCGTCTTGATTGGGATAAACCATGTGCACGCTTGCCTGCACGTCAAAAAGCTGTGGGCTGCTGATTTTCAGAGAGGTCTCCTCTCTCACCTCCCGGGCCAATGCCTGCTCAAGGGCTTCCCCCAGTTCAATAGCACCGCCAGGCACGCACCACATCCCGTTATCGCTACGCTCCTCCATCAAAAGCCCCTTATCCTCATCAAAAAGGATGCACATAGCGGCGGTCACCATAATGGGCCTGTGCCCTACGAATTTTCTAAGCTCTGAAATATATCCCATTCTTTCTCCCTGCGTTCTGTATTATATAATATATAGTATAGCCTCTTTTTCGCGTAAAGTCAAGCTGCATGACGCAAAGGGGAGTGTCCAAACGCAGAGTTAAAGGAAGTCAAAGAGAGAAAAAGGGACAGGA
>CAJUDG010000008.1:47064-161853 GCA_910584745.1 uncultured Eubacteriales bacterium | reverse complement strand
TTTCCATGCCTCTTCTGTTCTCTTTCTCATACTCCCTCATTATATCATAATATCTCCCTTTTGGACACTCCTTTTTGTTTGACATAAGTCCAACGGTATGCTAAAATAATGGTAGGACGTTGTCGTATTACGGCGGTTAAGCCCCCCGGAAGGGGGTGATTCACTATCCCTAAGTCATAACGAGGGGAGGTGAGGCTGATGGGAGCCAAGCTACTGCGTTTTGCAGTTTGCGTACTGATTGCCCTCGTGGTAATTATGTACTTAGCCCCAAAAGTTTGTTAGCCGCCCGGCCATCACCCGAGCGGCTAACATGAAATAGTTAGCAATTCTGGGGCTGACCGCCATACGGCAGCGTCCCTTTGTATCTATATTATACCCCGGGTCTCCCAAATTGTCAACCCCGGATTTTGTTTGACATAAGTTCCACAGTATGATAAAATAATGGTAAGACGTTGTCGTATCAAGGCGGTTAGCCCCCCGAAAGGGGGTGGTCACTTTCCCACTTTATTAAAGATGGGAGGTGAGGCTGATGGGAAAGGTATTAAGGTACATAATAGCCATACTCTTTTGGCTTGCGGTGCTGATATACCTGGCACCAAAAGTTTGTTAGCCGCCCGGCCAACACCCGAGCGGCTAACTTAAAAGTTAGTTAGATTATCGGGCAACCGCCATACGGCAACGTCCCCTTTGTATCTATATTATACCCCGGGCACGGCAGAATGTCAAGCCCGGATTTTGTTTGACATAAGTCCAACAGTATGCTAAAATAATGGTAAGACGTTGTCGTATTACGGCGGTTAAGCCCCCCGGAAGGGGGTGATTCACTATCCCAACTTTGATAAAGATGGGAGGTGAGGCTGATGGGAGCCAAGCTGCTGCGTTTTGCAGTTTGCGTACTGATTGCCCTCGCGGTGATCATGTACTTAGCCCCAAAAGTTTGTTAGCCGCCCGGCCTGCACCCGAGCGGCTAACATAGTCATATGTTACAAAACCTGGGGCTGACCGCCATACGGCAACGTCCCTTTTTGTATCTATATTATACCCCGAGCGCGGAAGAATGTCAAGCCCGGATTTTGATTGACATAAGTCCAACGGTATGCTAAAATAATGGTAAGACGTTGTCGTATATAGGCGGTTAGCCCCCCGGAAGGGGGTGGTCACTTTCCCAACTTTGATAAAGATGGGAGGTGAGGCTTATGGGGAACAAACTGCTGCGTTTTGCAGTTTGCGTACTGATTGCCCTCGTGGTAATTATGTACTTAGCCCCAAAAGTTTGTTAGCCGCCCGGCCATCACCCGAGCGGCTAACATAGTTTAGTCTGTATAAAACTTGGGGCTGACCGCCATACGGCAGCGTCCCTTTGTATCTATATTATACCTCGGGCACGGCAAAATGTCAAGCCCTTATTCCCCCGCGCCGTCCAGGCTTTTGTCCACGCCGGTGCGGTAGGCGCTGAGCATGAACGACAGGATGAACATGCACACCGACAGGCGGCCCATGGCGTAGACGGCGGGGAACTCGCCGAAGTAGGTCATCCCCCGCAGGGCGAGGACTATGTTCGAGAGGTCGTAGGGTATCACCAGCACCGCGGAGAACCCCCCGAAGATGAACAGGCGCATAAGGGCCCGGGGCTCCCCCGCGCCGGAGAGGGCCGCAGAGATGTAGAAGAGCGCCAGGAGCATTAGCCCCGTGCCCAGCAGGGAGAAGATGTTCTCCGAAAGGGACGAGGACCGGGCGTAGAACACGTACACCGCCACCAGCTCCGCCATGCCCCAGGCCACGGCGGGCAGGTACAGAAGCGGGGCCTTTTTAAAGGGGTCCCGGCCCATGCACAGGCCCGCGGCCAGCACGCTTTGCAGCAGGCCCATGACTATGGAGAGCGCCGCAAGGGTCAGGTGCAGGCCGGTGTTCACGGTGGTCTCGTACTCCGAGAAGCCCGTGGCCGAGCGGCTCAAGTGGTCCTTGAGCATACAGCAGCCCACCACCAGCAGCACTCCCCCGGAGAACCCGGCGAATATCCCCGGCCCCCGGGCTATGCCCCGGTCCCTGGGCACAAAGGCCCCGGCGTTCCTATAGAAACACCAGGCCCCCGCCCCCGCCAGCGCCGCCGGAAGCAGCAGGCTCAGCCACGCGGTAACGCCGCCGTCGGTATAGAAGCCGGTGTCGAAGTCGAAGAAGAGGTTCAGCTGCAGAAGCCGCAGCGTCAGCCCCAGCGGCACCCCCCATACCACCAGCTTCAGCCCGGTGTTTATCTTTAGCTTGAATTTATCCATGCTATCGGTCCCCCTTTTTTAGGTTACGGATTATTATAGCACACTTTTGGGGAATTTCCAAGCCCAAAAATGCACAAAAGAAATCCCGGAGATTCACGGTCTCTGGGATTTCTCTTTTGTGGTGAACTTTATGACCTGTATACCCTTGTATTATACCACCTGCTCCTAGAAATTGCAACCCCTATTCCGCACATTTTCAAGCCTGTCAGCCCGGCACCGTTGACAGAATCTGTCGAAGCTGGTATAATATTGTTGCTTTCACCCAATAGGTTACTCCCAAAGCGGAGAGGTGGTGAAAGGCCATGAGCTGTGTCTTATCTTTCCTGGTGACGGTTGCGGCAGGCATAACTACATATCTTGTCTGCAAATGGCTTGACCGTTACCTTTAAATGGGTGAGGTAAGCCAAAAGTGTTCAAAAGAAATCCCGGAGATGAGCCTCTCCGGGGTTTCTCATTGTGGTGAACTTTATGAACTGTGTCTGGGTATATTATACCACCTACTCCCAGAAATTGCAACCCCTATTCCGCACATTTTCAAGCCTGTCAGCCCGGCACCGTTGACAGAACATGCCGAAACTGGTATAATACTGGTGCTTTCACCCATAAGGTACTCCCAAAGCGGAGAGGTGGTGAAGGGCCTTGGATTACGTATTATCTTTCTTGATGACGGTCGCGGCAGAGATTACTACATATTTTCTTTGCAAGTGGCTTGACCGGCATTTGTAAACGGGTGAGGTAAGCCCGCAAGTGCACAAAAGAAATCCCGGAGACTAGCCTCTCCGGGGTTTCTCTTTTGTGGTGAACCTTATGGATTACGTATGTCTATATTATACCACCTACTCCTAGAAATTGCAACCCCTATTCCGCACATTTTCAAGCCTGCCCGCCCGGCACCGTTGACAGAACCTGTCGAAACTGGTATAATACTGGTGCTTTCACCCAATAGGTTACTCCCAAAGCGGAGAGGTGGTGAAGGGCCATGAGCTGTGTCTTATCTTTCATGGTGACGGTCGCGGCAGGCATAACTACATACCTTGTCTGCAATGTGGCTAATAGCAAATACTTTGTATTTGCTATACCGTTATCTCAAGTAAGTGGGTGGAGTAAGCCCAAATGTGTCCAAAAGAAATCCCGGAGACTGATACTCTCCGGGGTTTCTCATTGTGGTGAACTTTATGGATTGCGTCTGGATATATTATACCACCCATCCCCCAAAAATGCAACCCCCATCCGGCGCATATTTTCTCCCCGGCGGCAGTATTTATTTACCGTACCTTCCTCTCTGAGAAGGGCACGTACCTCTGCTTCACCGGCAGGGCGCGGTAGGCCGGGCGCATTATGCGGCCGCCGGTGGTCAGCTCCTCTATGCGGTGGGCGCACCAGCCCGCTATGCGCGACACGGCGAACATGGGGGTGTAGAGGTCCTCGGGTATGCCGAGCATTTCGTATACAAGGCCCGAGTAGAAGTCCACGTTGGCGCAGATGACCTTCTCGTTGCCTGTGACCTTCAGGAAGGCCCTGGGCGCTAGGCGCTCCACAGTCTCGTAGAGGGCCAGCCGGTCCGTGTAGCCCTTGGCCCTTGCCAGGGTCCTGGCCTTCTCCTTGAGGATGACCGCCCGGGGGTCGGAGAGGGTGTAGATGGCGTGGCCAACGCCGTAGATTAGGCCGCTGCCGTCGTGGGCCTCGCACCTAAGTATCTTTTCAAGGTACGCCCCCACCTCATCCTCGTCGGCCCAGTTTTTCACGTTCTCCATTATCTCGGTCATCATGCTCTTGACCCGGTGGTTCGCGCCGCCGTGCCTGTAGCCCTTAAGGGACCCCACCGCCGCGCCGATGGCCGAGTAGATGTCCGTGCCCGCCGAGGTCAGCACCCGGGTGGTGAAGGTGGAGTTGTTGCCGCCGCCGTGCTCGGCGTGGAGCACCATACACAGGTCCAGAAGCTCCGCCTCCTCCTTCGAAAACTGCCGGTCCGGGCGCAGGGCGTTTAAGATGGCCTCGGCGGTGCACTGGCCGGGCTCGTATGGGTGGAAGAACATGCTCTCCTTGTCAAAGTGACGGCGCTTCACCTGATACGCGTAGGCCATTATGGAGGGCATACGCGCTATTAAAGATATGCTCTGGCGCATATTGTTCTCGAGCGAGGGGTCCTCGGGGTCGTCGTCGTAGGAGTAGAGGGCCATCACCGAGCGGGCCAGCTTATTCATGATGTTCTTAGAGGGGGCCTTGATTATCATGTCCTCGGGGAAGTATTCGGGCAGCTCCCGGTTGTCGTATAATAGGTCGCACATGCGCTTATACTGCCGCTGGTCCGGCAGCGCGCCGAATATCAGCAGCCACGCAACCTCCTCAAAGCCGAAGCGCCCCTCGGCCGCGCAGCCGCTTACGATGTCCCCGATGTCTATGCCCCGGTAGGTGAGCCTGCCCCTGTCCGGGACCTTGTCGCCGTCGTCGATCAGGTAGCCGTGGACGTTGCACACGTGGGTAAGCCCCGCCATGACTCCGGTGCCGTCGGCGTTGCGAAGGCCCCGCTTTACGTCGAAGCGCTCAAACTCCCTGCGGCTGATGGAGTTGTTCCTTCTGTATTCCTCACAGAGCTCGGAGACGGTGGTGCTCTCGGGGCTCTCTTTGTTCAGTCTCTGCATAGCAAGCTTACCTCTCTTTCATCTCTTTTACTATATTACCCCTTTAACGTGGACAAGTCAAGCGGTTTTGCAGGTTTCGGCATTATGTTATGCAAAACCGGCTGATTCAACAAAAATTCTGGATGAAAAAGGAGCCCAAAATGAAAAAGACAAGCCCCCATACCGCCAAGAGCCTTTCCCTCTGGTTTCTCGCGTTCTACCTTGTGATAACCTTTCTGCCCCCGCTTATCTACCATTATGCCCCCGGGCCAAGCTCCATCGCCCCGGGACCGGGTGCTATCGCAAAGGTGCCGGAGCCCGAGAGCTCCGGGGCCTCTCCCCCGCCGGAGCCCACCGCCGCACCCGCCGTGCCGCCGGAGACAGACAGCTTCACCCTATACGATTCCGCCACGGACAAGACCCTGACCGTAAGCGGCCGGGAGTTCCTCATATCAGACCTGGCCTGCGAGATGGACCTTCACGCCCCCGTTGAGGCGCTGAAGGCCCAGGCCGTGGCCGCCTATACCTACTACAGCCGCATGAGGGAGGGCGGCGGGGAGATACCCTGCGACAGCGGGAAATGGCTGGTATACGTGCCCGAGGAGGTCATGCGGGAGCGCTGGGGCGAGGACTATGAGGAGTACCGGCAGATACTGGAGGGCGTGGTGGACGAGGTCTGCGGCCAGACCCTTACATACGATGGGGAGCTGATACTGGCTTCATATTTTGCCATCTCCCCGGGCAGCACCGAGAGCGTGGAGAACGTCTGGGCCGAGGACGCCGATAAGGAGCACCCCTATCTGCGGGCCGTGGCAAGCCCCGGGGACATGTTCAGCGACGGCTATTTGAGCTTTGCCCAGTTCAGTATAGAGGAGCTGGAGAGCGCCCTGGGGGTCGAAAACTTTGACCCGGAGGACTGCTTCGCGGAGTACACCCCCTCGGGCACGGCGCTGTCCGTGACGGCAGGGGGTAAGGAGTTCACCGGCCAGGAGGTCAGGGCCGCACTGGGGCTCAGAAGCGCCGCCTTCACCTTCGAGCCCACTGACAGCGGCCTGCGGTTCACCGTCCGGGGCTGGGGCCACGGCGTGGGGCTCAGTCAGGCCGGGGCGGTGTTCATGGCAAAGGCCGGGGCGGGGTATCGGGAGATATTGGGGTATTATTATCCGGGGACGGAGATCGAGGGGGGTTGACATTTGGGGGGTGTGGGGGTATAATAGAGATATAAAGGGACGTTGCCGTATGGCGGTTGGCCCCAATTATACTAACTATTTAAAGTTAGCCGCTCGGGGTGCACCGGGCGGCTAACAAACTTTTGGTGCCAGGTATATCAGCACCGCAAGCCAAAACAGAATGGCTATTATGTACCTTAATACCTTTCCCATAAGTTTCACCTCCCATCTTTATCAAAGTTGGGATAGTGAATCACCCCCTTCCGGGGGGCTTAACCGCCTTGATACGACAACGTCTTACCTTTATTTTAGCACAACAGGAGACTTATGTCAAACGAAATCCGGGCTTGACATTCTGCCGCGCCCGGGGTATAATATAGACACAAAGGGACGCTGCCGTATGGCGGCTGGCCCCAGAATAACAGCTAGAGATTTACGCTAGCCGCTCGGGTGCGCACCGGGCGGCTAACAAACTTTTGGTGCCAGGTATATCAGCACCGCAAGCCAAAAAAGTATGGCTATTATGTACTTTAATACCTTTCCCATAAGCTTCACCTCCCATCTCGTTAAAGTTGGGATAGTGAATCACCCCCTTCCGGGGGGGCTTAACCGCCGTTATACGACAACGTCTTACCTTTATTTTAGCACAACAGGAAACTTATGTCAAACGAAATCCGGGCTTGACATTCTGCCGTGCCCGGGGTATAATATAGACACAAAGGGACGCTGCCGTATGGCGGTTGGCCCCAGAATTTAATACGAGCTAATCAAGTTAGCCGCTCGGGGTGTAGCCGGGCGGCTAACAAACTTTTGGTGCCAGGTATATCAGCACCGCAAGCCAAAACAGAATGGCTATTATGTACTTTAATACCTTTCCCATAAGCTTCACCTCCCCTCGTTATGACTTAGGGATAGTGAACCACCCCTTTCGGGGGGCTAACCGCCGTTATACGACAACGTCTTACCTTTATTTTAGCACAACAGGGAACTTATGTCAAACGCCTGTCACCCCTCCAGCTCGTTGACGACCCCCACCCTGTCCACCGCCAGCACGGCCCGGTAAGTTGGGTCCAGGCCCTCCACGGC
This sequence comes from uncultured Eubacteriales bacterium, assembly GCA_910584745.1. Lineage (GTDB taxonomy): Bacteria > Bacillota > Clostridia > Oscillospirales > Acutalibacteraceae > Acutalibacter. The sequence continues at coordinate 154,704 of CAJUDG010000008.1, read as the reverse complement.
CCGTGAGACCTGCTCCTTCACCTGCTGGTCGCTGTCCGCGACGGAGAAGGGCACCGCCACGTCGAACAGCACGTTGGAGTGGGTCACGCCCCAGACCACCCGGAAGTCGTGGATGGCGCTCTGGGGGTAGAGCTCTTTCACCTTAGAGAGGACGGCCTCGTGCAGGGCGTTGGCCTTCTCGTCGCAGGTTATCACCGGGTCCAGGTGTATCACCAGATGAATACCCTCCTGCTCCAGAAAGTCCCGCTCGATGTTGTCGATAAGGTCGTGGCTTATGAGTATGTCCTCCTCGGCGGGGACCTCGCAGTGGACGCTTGCGAAGGTGCGGCCCTGGCCGTAGCTGTGGACGGTCAGGTCATGTATGCCGATTATGCCCTCATAGCTCCGTATCTTCTCGTATATGCCCTGGACCAGCTCCTTTTTGGGTGCGGGGCCCAGCAGTGGGTCGGCGGTCTCCATGATGAGCTTCACCCCGGAGACGATGATAAATGCCGCCACCATCAGGCCCAGAAAGCCGTCCAGGTCAAGGCTCGTAAGCCGGGTGATCAGCGCCCCCAGCAGCACCACAAGGGTGGATATGACGTCGTTGCGGCTGTCGCTGGCCGTGGCGAGTAAACTCTGGCTGTCTATCCTTTTGCCCACTCTGGTATAGAACAGGCAGAGCCAGAGCTTGATGAGTATGGATATTACAAGCACCCCCAGGGCCACGGGCCCGAACTCCGCCCTCTCCGGCGAGAGTATTTTCATAAAGGAGGTGCGCCCCAGCTCCAGGCCCAGGAACAGCACGATGAAGGACACTATCACCCCGCAGAGGTACTCTATCCTGGCGTGGCCGAAGGGGTGCTCCCGATCGGCGGGCTTGGCCGAGAGCCGGAAGCCCACCAGCATGATGATGGAGGACCCGGAATCCGTCAGGTTGTTCACCGCGTCGGCCATTATAGCCACGCTGCCCGAGAGCAGCCCGGCCAAAAGCTTTATCACAAACAGCAGGATATTCACGCCAATGCCCACGGCCCCGGCGAGACTGCCCTGTTTCTCCCGCGACATCTCCTTCATTGCAGTATGCTCCCCCCAAGGCTGTCAATGCCCACTATCAGCGGGAAGTCCTTTAATGTCAGCTTCTTCACCGATTCGCAGCCCAGGTCCTCGAAAGCTATCACTTCGCACCCGGTGATGCACTTTGCCGCCAGGGCCCCCGCCCCGCCGATGGCGCAGAGGTACACGGCCCCGTTTCGCTTCATGGCCTCCACCACTTCCTTGGAGCGGCCCCCCTTGCCTATCATGCACCGAAGCCCCAAATCCAGAAACCGCGGGGCGTAGGGGTCCATCCGCGCGCTGGTGGTGGGCCCGCAGGAGCCGATGGGCATACCCTCCGGCGCGGGGGTGGGCCCGGCGTAGTAGATGGCCGCGCCGTCCAAGGGGTAGGGCGGGGTCTCGCCACGGTCCAGCATTTCCGTTATGCGCTTATGGGCCGCGTCCCGGCTGGTATAGGCCGTGCCCGAGAGCAGCACCCGCTGGCCCGCCCGCAGGTCCCTGGCGCGGTCTTTCAGCTCCGATGTGTTTAGCCTTATCTCGTCCATATCTGACATCTCCTTCTCATAGCTCAAGGTCAAGGTAATACTCCCTTTCAGTCTCCCGCACCACCCTGAAGCCCAGCCTCTGGTGCATTTTCAGGGAGCTCTCGTTCCACTTGTACACGGTTGAGCCGTGTATTTTCGTATAGCCCAGCTCTCTCAGCCGCTCCATGACCGCCCCCATCACCAGCGTGCCCAGCCCGCGCCCCCGGTACTCCCCCCGCCAGATGGCAAGGGGCGGGTTCTCGTCTTTTACTGTCACATCGCCGATGGGGACGTACCCGCCGTTCTCCAGGGCCTCGATAAAGTAGAGCTCGCCGTTTTTGTCAAGGTATGTGAACATTCTGCGCACATACTCAAGGTCGGGTATCTTGTCCTTGTCGAAGATACCCTCGGAGTTCTCGTAGACCGCCGGGTCCTGATAGCCCGGCAGCGCCAGCTCGTAATGGCCGTCGTACCGGCGCAGGCGGTAGGTTTCGGTCAGCTGTATGTGCTGGGGCTGGGGTGTTCCTGGGATTGGCATGGGTGGTCCTCCTTTGGTATAGTAAGCGGTCCCGGCACCAGTGCCGGAACCGCTTAATTGTTTTGGTTATGTTTAAAGCCTTCATGCGCACAGGTCGCGCATTACGGCAAGGTCGTGGGGCTCCGCGCCCCACACCCGCGCCAGCGTAAGACCCGCTGGACCGGTCTCGTTATTCCGCCGTCAGCTTCCAGTAAACCGCTGTGCGTCCGTAGCTGTCATCCCGCTCATACCGCTCAACCCTCATGCCCCTTTCGGCGCAGAGCCTCTCCACCACGGCCTTCTCGCCGCCGCCGTCATAAAGCGACTGGTAGTAGAACTGCCCCCCGGGCTTCAGAAAGCTGAATCCCTGCAAAAGCACCGCCGAAAACTTCCCGGCCTCCCGCATTGTGCTCCCTATCATCGTCACAAGGTCGAACCGCCCCCGAAGCTCCCCGCAGTCCATCACGTCCTTCGGCAGCACTGTCACCGGGTTCGGGTTGCCCTCGTTCTCAAGACAGGCCTTAAAATCCGCGCAGATGTCCGGGTCAATATCAACGCTTACAAGCTCGGATATCTCCGGCCTGTAGCTCAGATACCTGTCCCAGTACCCCGCGCCGATGCCCACGTTGCAGGCCCTCGCGCCCTCTGCCAGGGTGAAATTCTCCTCAAAGAACCGGGTTATGGCGTATTCCAGATACTTGCTCTCCAGCGAAAGATTCCAGGGCCCCGCCTCGGGGCCGTACTGCTCGCCGTAAATTCTGGGGATATCTCTCATAGTGTGATATCACTTCACCCAGAACAGCTCGATCTCCTCCCCCAGCGGCCCATAAAAGAACGCGTTGCGTATCGGCTTCCCGCAGAGCTCCAAATCCTGGGGCTCCACCCTCACCGTATATCCGGCCTTGCGCACGTCCTCCACTATCTCATCCAAACCATCCCCGCACCAGAAAGCCACGTGAACCAACGGTCCGTCCTTCCCGTGCTCAGTCTCGCTGGGTATTATCTCCATGCAGGAATTGTCCCCGCAGGACACCATCAGGCAGGGGGTCTTCTCGTCGCCCCAGCTGTCCTTGATGGGAAAGCCCAGCAGCTCCGTATAAAACTTCACGGTCTCCTGATACTTATCTGCTGTCGGGAACACCGCTATATGGTGTACGCCTGTTATCTTTGTCATATTCTGTCCCTCTTACTTCCTGTTGAATATGGACATGATGTCCGTAAAGGTGTCGTCGTCGTCTATCACCGCCGGGTCAACCTTTGTCGTCTCCGGGTTGCGGTAGCTGGATGTGCTGCGCACGGTGGTCCCCGCGTTGCCCGGGCCCCGGCTGGAAATGATATGGCTGTCGGCCTTGCTGCGGCTCTCAGTGCTGTTCACCGGGTTGGGGCTTAGAAAGTCCTCGTCAAGGTCGATATCCAGCACCGGGCGCTTCTCGCCGTTCATGCCCTCAAAGCCCGTGGCGATGACCGTCACCACCATCTCGTCCTGCATGTTCTCGTCAAAGGTCGCGCCCCAGATTATGTTGGCGTTCTCATGGGCCCGCTCTGTGACTATCTGCGAGGCCGTGTCTATCTCGTCAAGGGCGATGTCCGCGCTGGAGGTTATGTTGATGATAACGCCCCTGGCCCCGGCTATCTTGGTCTCTAAGAGGGGGCTTGAGATGGCCGCCATGGCCGCCTGCTCCGCCTTGTCCTTGCCCTTGCCGTGGCCCACGCCCATGTGGGCGTAGCCCGCGTCCTGCATGACGGACTTCACGTCCTCAAAGTCCAGGTTCACTATGCCCGGCAGCTGTATCAGGTCCGATATGCTCTGCACGCCCTGGCGCAGCACGTCGTCCGCCACCTGGAAGGCGTTGGCCAAGGTTATCCGCTCGTCGGAAACAAGCTTCAAGCGCTCGTTGGGTATCACCACCAGGGAATCCACGTGCTCCCGAAGCTGGGCTATGCCCTGCTCGGCCTGCTCCATCCTGCGCTTGCCCTCGAAGGCGAAGGGCTTTGTGACTATGCCCACCGTAAGGGCGCCCTGCTCCCTTGCTATCTTCGCCACCATGGGGGCAGCACCCGTGCCGGTGCCGCCGCCCATTCCGGCGGTGATAAACACCATGTCCGCGTCCTTAAGGGTCTGGAGGATAACCTCCCTGCTCTCCTCGGCGGCCTTCTCGCCCACCTCGGGCTTTGAGCCCGCGCCCCGGCCGTTTGTCAGCTTCTCGCCAAGCTGCACCTTTATAGAGGCCTGGCTGCGCTGTAAGGCCTGCTTGTCGGTGTTCATGCACACCAGCTCCACGCTGCGCACCCCGGCGGAGGCTATGCGGTTCACGGCGTTGCCGCCGCCGCCGCCAACTCCCACCACCTTGATGGTCTGTGGGGTCTCGTTCAGCAGATTGTCAACTTCAAAAGGCATTTTCGCTTCCACCCTTCATTTCTCTTTCTTTAGCTTTATACGTCCGGCTGCCATATGGTCTCCTCCGTCGCCGGATTACGTCAACTTAGTATCACAAAATATAATTTAACACTTTTCCGGGGAAATTGCAAGGTCAAACTTGTAAAAAACCTTGAAAAACCGTGTTTTTTTCTTCCGAGTACGCCCCGCCCGGCCCATAGGCACAATATATATGGGTCAGCCGGTAAAGGGCGCGTTGGGTATGTCCCCGCCCCGGCCGGGCTCCGGCGTGGGGTCCGGTGCCTCGGGCACTATGCCGTCGGGGCCCGGAGTGGGGGCCGCGGCGGCGCTGCCCTCAGAGGGGGTGAAGTACGAGCGCTTCTTTGTGGGCAAATATGAAAGGTCCAGCACGCCGCTCTCCTCGGGCTTTATGCCCTGCTCGGTGTTGGTAAGGTTGCCGTAGGCCCACCGCAGCTTATACTCAAGCTGCCCCGCGCCCCCCATCCGGCACTCCACCCGGTCCTGATACCAGAGCCTTATATTGTACAGGTCCGAGAGGTCCATCTTGGTGAACTCCCCGGCGGGATTCCGCTCGTCCTCGCTGAGCTTTCCCATGGTCTCGGCAAGCTCAGCGAACACCTCCGCCGCCGCCTCGTTCTCAAGCTCCAACGGCTCGCCGGTCTTGCCCGGCTTTGGGGACACGCCTATCACCTGCATAAGGCCCTCCTTCGGGCTCTGGCCGGTCTCAAGGACCTTGCCCCCCGCGCCCACCACGTACCACTCGGTCCCGCCCTGTATGCAGCACACGGCCTTGGCGGCGGTTATGTCTATGTTCACCGTGCCGGGTATCTTCCGGGTTATCCTGGCCCTATAGATATAGGGCAGCTCCCTTTGCAGCTTTTTCTCCCGGTCCCCGGCGGGGATGAGCAGCAGGTTGTCGCCGGTCTTGAAGCCGCATATCTTCAGTATCTCCTCCTCGGCGTACACCTGGTCCCCGCTTATCTGCACCGTGGTCACCCGCAGCAGCAGCGATTCCACCAGGAAGCCCGTGCCCAGAAGCATCATCAGCAGCACCAGCACTATCAGCACCCGCCGCTTTAAAAGGCTCATGGGCTTCTTTCTGGGGCGTTCGGCGGGTTGCCTGCGTTCGTTAGGTCTCCCGCGTTCCTGTGGACGGGGGCGCTGGCTTGAGCCTGGGCGCGGGTTTCCCCTGGTACTGCTTGTGCTGGTATTGGCGCTGGCTTTTGCCGGTTTTGCTTTCTTCTTCTTTCTGGCGTGGGGGTCCGCTCGCTGCGCCTTTCGCTCAGCTTGGCGCTGGCGCGCCGCTTCGGTCGCGGTGGGCCTTGCCTCCGCGAACCACTCGGGCCTTGACTGCATTCCTGTGGATGTGGATCTGATGTCCTCAAAGCCCCCGCGCTCCCGCGCTGGCTTTCTTTTGGCGCTCACTGCGTTCCCCCCCTTTCGTCAGGGGACTTTTTGAAAAAAGTCCCCGACTTCATCTATGAAGTCATACGACCCTCAAAAACTTTTACCCTTGCGCCCAACGACGCAAGCTTCTCCTCTATCCCCTCATAACCCCGCTTAACATACTCCATCCCACGCACCCGCGTGCTCCCCCTGGCACAGAGCCCCGCCACTATCAGCGCCGCCCCGCCCCTAAGGTCCATAGCCTCCACCGCCGCCCCCGAGAGCTCAGGGACCCCCTCAACCACAGCCACCTTCCCCTCTACCTTAATTTTGGCCCCCATATGGCAGAGCCCTTCCGTATGCCGGTATCGGTTCTCAAATATGTTCTCCACAAACACGCTGGTCCCCTCGCCCACCGCCGCCATGCTCATCACCACCGGCTGGGCGTCCGTGGGAAACCCCGGATAGGGCATTGTGCGGATATGCTTCACCGCCGACAGCCGCCTTGGGGCCGCGATGTTAAGGCTGCCCCCAAGCTGCCGTATCTCGCAGCCGCTCTCCTCAAAGGGCGACAGCATTGGCAGGATATGGGTATTGTCCACGTCCCGAAGGGTGATATTGCCCCCGGTCACCGCCGCCGCTGCCATATAGGTGACGGCGGCTATCCTGTCCGGCATCACCCGGTGCTCACAGCCATAGAGCTCCTTCACGCCGTCGATGATTATGCAGCTCTCCCCCGCGCCGTATATCCTCCCGCCGCAGCGGTTGAGGTATTCGCACAGGTCCGATATCTCCGGCTCTCTGGCGGCGTTGGCGATGATGGTGGTGCCGCTGCCGCAGACGGCGGCTAAGATAATGTTCTCCGTGGCCCCGACGCTGGGGAAGGATAAGGACACATAGGCCCCGTTTATCCCCCCCGGGGCCGAGCACTCAAGCCAGCCCCCCTGCTCCTTCACCTGGACCCCCAGGCGCTTTAAGGAGGAGATATGCAGGTCGATGGGCCTGGGCCCCAGCTCGCAGCCCCCGGGAGAACAGAGACGCGCCTCGCCGCAGCGGCTGAGTATGGCCCCCAGAAACACGATGGACGAGCGCATGCGCCGCATAAGCTCCTCGGGTATCTCGTGGCAGGTAACGGAGCTGTCCACGATAAGGTCGTGGCCCTCCCGCCTGCACACGCAGCCCAGGTGCCGCAGTATCTCCACCGCCGTCTCCACGTCCGATAGCTCCGGGCAGTTGTGCAGCACCGTCTGGCCCTTGCACAAGAGCGCCCCGGCCAAAAGCGGCAGGGTGCTGTTCTTGGCCCCCTGGACTGAAAGCTCCCCCGAAAGCCTTGCGGGTCCGTCGATTATCATCATAGGTAACACCTCGATTATGTTAGCTATGATATCTTATGACTTTCGGAATTTTATGTGCCGAAGTTCATGTGCAGGAATATCTCCCGAAAGCCGAAGCTTTTATAGAAGGCGATGGCCCGCTCGTTCCACCTGTACACGTCCAGGTCTATGGCCGTCTCGCCCAGGTGCTCCATAAGGGCCCGCAGGGCCCTGGTGCCGCAGCCTTTGCGCCGGTGCTCCCGGCATATGAAAAAGCTCTCCACGCTCACCCCGGGATAGCGGCGGGCCCGCTCCACCGTGGTCATGCCCACGGGCGTGCCCTCCTCGATGAACTCGTACACGTCAAATTCATCCCCGGAAAGCCGAAGCTTCATAATGTCCCGCTTGTCCCCGAGGAGCTCCTGGCTCTCCTCTGGGTCCCCCCAGGGCGAGCCCTCCCGCATGTCCACCTCGGCCTGCATGGACCACAGGGCCAGCCGGTCCAGGTCCTCTAAGGTGCATTTTCTCACTTCCATTATGTCTCCTCCATCCTATGCGCGTACATCCTCTCCGGCCCGTCGTCCCCCTGCACCATGCAGTAAAACTCCCAGCCGTACCGCTCGTATAGCCCTGTATGGTCCGTCACAAGGTACAGGGTATCTATCCCCATTCCTGCCATATCCTGACAGACCGTACCAATCAGCGCCCTCGCTATCCCCCGGCCCCTATAGGGCTCGTCCGTATACACGGCGCAGACGTTGGGCCTAAGGTCCTTCCTCTCATGAAAGTCGTTCTCGATGACCCCCATGCCCGCGATAATAGCGCCGCCGTCCACAGCAACGTACCACTGCGGCACAGTGCCCCTGCCCTCCAACATCTCCTCCATGCTCTCAAGATAGGCGCTCTCCGGCACACCGAAGCAGTGCCCGAACCACTCCGCGGCCTCCGGCACAAGCTCCGGGCGCTCCCGCAGGAGCACGATTTCATAGTCCATCCCTTACCTTCCTTTCGATCTGTAGGCCTCTTTTATCACGTCATAGATACGCCGGTTCGCGTCCAGTATGTCCATCTTCCGGGCGTTTTCCCCAAGCCCCCTCAGGCGCTCCGGGTCCGACATCAGCTTCTCCACCCTTTTCCACAGAGCTTCGCCCGAGAGGTCCTTCTCCTCAAGGATATCTCCCGCGCCCCGCTTCACAAGGGCCATGGCGTTGTGGAACTGGTGGTTCTCCGCCACGTTGGGCGAGGGTATAAGTATCGAAGCCTTGCCCTTTGCCTCTATCTCCGACAGGGTCATGGCCCCCGCCCGGCTTATCACAAGGTCCGCCGCCGCAAGGCAGGTGGGCATGTTGTGGATATAGTCCAGCACCCTTATCTGGGGGTTTTCAGAGAGGTCCAGGCCGTACTCCGTCAGCTCCTCCAGAAACAGCGGGTCGTTCTGGCCATAGCCGTGGATGTGCTGATACCTGCCGGTCTTGGCGCTTTCAGCGAGCATATACGCCGCCGCCCGGTTCAGCATTGCCGCCCCAAGGCTGCCGCCGAAGGACAGCACCATGGGCCGCTCGTCAAGGCCCAGCTCGCGCCTTGCCTCCTCCCGGCTTATCTTCAGCACCTCGCCCCGCACCGGGTTGCCGGTGACCACAGTGCGCACGCCGGGGTCAAAGTATTTCCTGGCGTCCGGCACGGCCAGCATGACCGTGTGCACCTGCTTTGACAGGAGCTTTGTCGTGACCCCCGGATAGGCGTTGGATTCGTGTATCACGCAGGGCACCCGAAGCTTTGCCGCCTCGCGTATCACCGGGCCGCTGACATAGCCCCCTGTGCCCACGCACACGTCCGGGGCGAAGTCCTTTATTATCTTTTTGGTCTCCATGGTGGCGGTGAAGATGCGCTCTATCGTGCGCAGGTTCTTGACGATGTTTTTCGGGCTCATGCTGCGCTGAAAGCCGGAGATGGTGATAAAGGCCATCTGATACCCCGCCTGGGGCACAAGCTTTTCCTCCATGCCGCCCCGGTTTCCCACGTACAGTATCTCTGTCTCGGGCTCTTTCTCCTTGAAATACCCCGCCACGGCCAGCGCCGGGTTTATGTGTCCGGCGGTGCCGCCGCCGGTGAATAGCAGCCTCATTCTTTATTCTCTCCCCTCATTTGGTGCCTTCAGGAGCACAGAAACGCTCCTTTCGGCAAGGTCGCGGGGCTCCGCGCCCCACACCCCCGCCAGCCTAAGACCGGCTGGACCGGTCAAGTTTTTTCTACGTTGGCGCTTCTGGATATATTCAGCAGGATTCCCATCTCCCCCAACAGCATTAGGAGCGACGTGCCCCCATAGCTGAAAAACGGCAGGCTTATGCCCGTGTTCGGCACGGTATTCGTCACCACGCATATATTCAGCGCCGCCTGCAAACCTATCTGCAAGGTCATCCCAAGCCCCAGCATCATCCCGAACTTATCCTTCGCGTGCAGCGAGATATGCACCCCACGCCATACCAGCAGCGCAAAGAGTATCATGATGACCAGCGCCCCCACAAGCCCCAGCTCCTCGCAGACGACCGCGAAGATAAAGTCGTTCTGTGGCGCGGGCAGGTACATATACTTCTGCCGCGACTGCCCAAGCCCCACGCCGAAAAGCCCGCCGGAACCTATGGCGTAAAGGGACTGCCGCGTCTGCCAGGTGGCGTCGTTCTCCTCCAGGGGGTCCAGCCAGACCTCTATGCGGCCCATCTGATAGGGGCCGCCGTCCTCGCCGCCGCCCCGGGTCATATAGAGCACCAAAAGGCCGAGAAGGACCAGCGCGCCCAGCACCAGCCAGCGGGGCTTTGTGCCGCCGACGAACATCATCATGGCCCCCAGCATACCGATTATCAGCGTGCCGGACATATGGTTCTCCAAAAACACCAGCAGCGCGAACACCCCCAGCACCACCCCGAAGGGCAGCACCCCGAACATGAACTGGTCCATCCTGTCCTCCCAGCGGGATATCATGTCCGCGAACATCAGTATGATGGCAAATTTTGCCACCTCCGAGGGCTGGAACTGTACCGGGCCGATGTTCAGCCACCTCACGGCCTCGCCCTCGGCGGGAGCTATTTCTTTGATGTGCAGCACCCGGCCAAAGAGCAGCACCGCCAGGAGCATGAGGATAGTCACCCCCGCTATGGGGAGGGTCAGCCTGTGGAAGTTGTGATAGTCGAAGGCGGAGATGAACAGCATGGCTATGACCCCCGCTATGGCGAAGCCCCCCTGGCGCACGATATAGTAGTAGCTGTTGTTCTCCCTGTAGTAGCTGTCCGCGTAGCTGGCGGAGAAGAGCATCACAAGGCCGATGGCCAGCAGCACCATTATAAACACGAACAGGGGCATGTCGAGCCCCTCGCCCAGGCTGAAAAGCTGGTACTTTATTTTGCGCCTGCGCCGGCGCTTTGGGGGGGTGCTTCTGGGCTCCTCATGGTTCCTTGCGGGCACCCTCTGTAGACCGCGGGCTGTCCCGGCCCGGGCTGTTCCTGATGGCATAGGCAGCCTCCTTCCCTTTTTGCTTTATTCTGTGCAGTCAGACCCCGTACAATACGCAGAGCACGGCTATAAGTCCCCCAAGGACCGTCACAGCGGAGAAGACCCCGCATATCTTGTACTCGCTCCAGCCGCACATCTCAAAGTGGTGGTGTATGGGCGACATCTTGAAAAGCCGCTTGCCGCCGGTGCGCTTGAAGTATGTGACCTGTATCACAACGGAGAGTATCTCCGCCCAGTATATCAGCCCCAGGGGCAGCAGCAGTATGGGCATATCGATCCCAAAGCAGAGGGCCGCCGCCATGCCACCCAGGAACAGGGACCCGGTGTCGCCCATAAAGACCTTCGCCGGGTGGAAGTTCCAGATGAGAAAGCCCAGGCACGCCGCCGCCGACGCCGCCGACAGCAGGGTAAGCCCCGCCATATTGAGTATCCCCGCCGACACGCCCAGTGCCGCGAAAACGAACATGCTGACGCTGCCGCAAAGGCCGTCTATGCCGTCGGTGAAGTTCACGGCGTTCGTAAGGCCCACGATAAGTATGGCCGCCAGGGGGTAGTACAGAAGCCCCAGGTCAAAGCTGCCGAAGAAGGGGATGACCGTGGCGGTGTCGTCCCCGGCAAGGCGCATGGACAGAAGGTACGCCCCGGCCACCAGGAACTGTAGGGCCAGCTTCTGCTTTTCGGTCAGCCCCAGGTTCCGCTTTTTCATAATGCTTATAAAGTCGTCCATAAAGCCGATGGCACCAAAGCCCACGGCCATCCCAAGGCCCCCGAAGACCCGGGAGAGCATGAGAGGGGTCTCCCGGCCCGCCTGGGCGTAGTACATTGGCACGCAGAGGAGCGCCGAAACTGCTATGCCGGAAATGAACATTATGCCCCCCATTGTGGGCGTGCCCTGTTTGTTCTTGTGCCATTTGGGGCCTATCTCCCGAATGGTCTGGCCGAATTTCAGCCTGTGCAGAAGCGGTATCAGCCAGAAGCCCAGCACCGCCGTCACTCCGAAGCCCCCAAGGGCCGTTATCAGCAGCCATGTGATGTTCATCCTTACATCCTCCCCGATTTTTTGTGTTTTAGTCCAGTATCACGGACACGTCCGTATTCACCTTGCTGCCGAAGGTCAGGGTTATCACCGTGCCCTTCTTCACCTTCTCCCCGGGCTCTATGCCCTGGAGCATGACCACCGCGTCGTCGTCCCGGCTGCCGTTTATGGTGACCTGCAGGTCGTTCATGGCCGCCTCGAACACGGCGTTGGCAAGGTCCATCTGGAAGAAGTCCGGCACCTGCGTCATGGTATTGTTCACGTCATAGCCCGATGTGTACAGCACCACCTTGCCGTCCTTGGGCACGGAGGCCCCGCCCTCGGGTATCTGCTCGGTCACCTTCTTGTGGGATTCCTCGCTGCCCACAATATCGTACTCGAGCCCGGCCTCCTCTATCTCCTCAAGGGCCTCCTCAAGGGTCTTGCCCGCCACGCTGGGCGAGACGGTGTCCCGCTGCTCGTCGTACTCGTCCTCGGAGTACATGACCTCCACGCCGAGATACGGCAGCAGCTCCTGCATGATGGCCGAGAAGATGGGCCCGGCGATGGCGTTGCCCGCGGTATAGCCGCCGTTGTTCAGGTCGTCCGGCTCGTCGAAGAAGACGAGAAGCGCGTACTTCGGGTCCTCCGCCGGGGCGAAGCCGCAGTAGGAGGCGATATAGGTCATCCGGGCGTTGGGGTCCTTTATAAGGTCCTGGTTATGCTTATCCACCTTCTCGGAGGTGCCGGTCTTGCCGCAGACCCTATAGCCCGAGACATAGCCGCCCCTGGCCGTGCCCGAGGCCACGTTCTGCCGGAGTATGTCGCAGAGGGTGGCGCTGGTGCTCTCGGATATCACCTGGCGGCGGTAGCTCTTGTCGGCGCTCTTTACGATGTTGCCCTCTTTATCCACTATCCTGTCCACCACGTGGGGCCGCACGAGATACCCGCCGTTGGCAACGGCGGCGCTGGCCGTTATCATCTGGATGGGGGTTATACTGAAGTTCTGGCCGAAGGCCTCTATCTTCAGCTCCACCTCGCCCATGTCCTCCCTGGCGTGCAGAAGGCTGTCGGCCTCGCCGGGCAGGTCTATGCCGGTGCTGTCCTCAAAGCCGAAGGCCTCTCTGTAGCGGCAGAACACGTCCGCCCCCAGCTCTCCGGCGATGTACATGAACCACGGGTTGCAGGAGTTGCAGAGCCCCTCTCTGAAGGTAGTGGTGCCGTGGCCGTCGTGGTTCCAGCAGTGTATGGAGTCCTTCATGCCCTCTATCTTCTCATAGCCCTTGCAGGTATAGAGGCTCTCCTCGGTGATGACCCCCTCCTCTATGCCCATGGACCCCGTGCACATCTTGTACACCGAGCCCGGATAATAGAGGTCCGACACCCCCTTGTTGCGCCACTGGGTATACTGGGCGTTGGCCACGGCCTCCTTTCGCTCGTCGCCCTCGGGCAGCTTCTCTATCTCCTTTAAAAGGTTCTGGTCCTGTATGGTCAAGGGGTCGTTGGGGTCGAAGTTCGGGTGCGTGGCAAGGCCCAGTATGCCCCCGGTGTCCACGTCCATCATCACCGCCACCGCGCCGTTTTTTATCATGAACTTCTCTATGCCCTCCTGAAGGTACTTTTCAAGGACGCTCTGCACGGTCTCGTCGATGGTCAGCACCAGGTCATAGCCGTCCTGGGCCTCCACTATCTGCTCGTACTCAAAGGGCATATCCGTGCCGAAGGCGTTCTTCGCCGCCACAAGCCGCCCCGCGCTGCCGGAGAGCTCCTCCTCATAGTAGAGTTCAAGCCCCCCAAGGCCGTTATTGTCGTTGCCGGTGAAGCCCAGGACGTTGGAGGCCACCGTGCCGTAGGGGTAGTACCGCTTATAGTCGGGGATAAGGCGTATGCCGTTGCTTATCTCGTTCTGGTTCATAAGCTCCACTATCCTGTCCCGCACCTCGGTCTCCACCTTGCGCTCCACCACGTCGTAGTAGGAGCCCGCCTCCCCTGTGCGCTCGTAGAGGTCCATGGCGTCAAGGCCGAGTATTTCCGAGAGGCCGTTTGCGACTATACGTCTCAGGTTGTCGTTGTCGCTGAGGTAGTGGGGCTCGAGAACCACGGTCCAGACACTGGCGCTCTGGGCCAGGACCTTTGTGCCCGTGGCGTCGTAGATGGTGCCCCGCATGGCGGGCAGGCCCGTGCTTCTCAGGCTCTGCTCCATGGCGGCGGATTTCAGCTGTTCGCCCTCTACGAGCTGCCAGTGCACAAGGCTTATGGCCGCCGCGCCGAAGCCCGCTATCAGCAGGGCGTACATCAGGCCCAGGGCCTTCTTCCTTATTTTTTCTGTGGTGCCTTTTGCCATACGCGCCTCCCCGGTTTTTTTAGAAAAGCGAGAGCCAAATCGGGTTTGGCCCTCGTTTGCGTTCTGCTTCTTCTTATTTTTATTCGCGCAAGCTGGCGCTTATGCGCAAGACCTTGGGGCTCTGGACGTTCGCTTCGCGAAGTCCGCCCCAAACCTCGCCAGCGTCAGGCCCAGAGTTTGCAAAGCAAACTCTGCGACTTGGCCGTAGGCCAATGTCGGCTGGACCGGGCTCGTCGCTACGCGAACCACCCGCGCACCGTTGCCCACACTCTCTCAAGCCACGACCCCCCGCCAGTCTCCTGCACCACCGTGCCCCTGTCCTGCTGCGCCACATGCAGATACACCACCTGGGACGAGCTCAGCTTCCCCATCCCCAGCTCCCCCCGGGCATACTCCTCCACCTGCGCGTCCGTCATCTTCTGCGCCGCCTGCATGGTCAGCTGCACCTCAAGGCTCTTGGCCTCCTCAAGGTCATTCCTGGTCTCGTTTATCATCTCGTTTATCTCCGTCAGCTGCACCTCGCTTACAAGCGCCCCTATGCTCACCCCGGTCACCAGCCCTATCACCATCATGTACTTGGCTATCCTCAGGGCGTTGCGCCGCAGCTTCGGCTTCGTCTCCTCCCGCTGCCGCTGGCGCTCCCTGCGCCGGGGTAACTCAACTACTTTTCGTTCCGGCTGTTCCTCTACCTGAGGTTCTTCTATCTGCGGAAGCTCATAGGCATAGTCGTCTATAAGCGCCCCGTTAGAGCTGATATCCTCAAAGTATGAAAGGTCATACGCTTCCGCTCGGTTTGCCATTTTGTCCTCCCTGCCGGACCCCATCGGCCCGCTCTATTTTCACTCACCCAAAAGATACAACATCCAAAGAAACTACAGTTTCTCCAATACTCTCAGCCTCGCGCTCCTGGCCCTGGGGTTCTCCGCAAGCTCCTCCTCCGAGGGCCCTAGCCCCCCCTTTATCACCAGCCGCCCCCTGGGCTTTTTGCCGCAGACGCACACCGGGAAGTCCGGCGGGCATGTGCAGCCCTTGCAGTATTCGGCCATCCTTCGCTTTACTATCCTGTCCTCCAAAGAGTGGAAGGTGATCACCGCCAGCCGTCCCCCCGGCCCCAGTATCTCCATGGCTCCCTCAAGCCCCTCTGAAAGGGCGTCAAGCTCGCCGTTGACCGCTATCCTCAGCGCCTGGAAGGTCCGCCTTGCCGGGTGGCCCTCGGCCCTTCTCACCGCCGCGGGCACCGAGCTCTTTACTATCTCCGCAAGCTGCCCGGTGGTCTCTATTTGCCCCTGCTCCCGGGCCCTCACTATCCCCGCCGCTATCCTTCCGGCGCTCTTATCCTCGCCGAAGCGCCATATTATGTCCCGCAGCTCCTCCATTGAGAGGCCGTTCACAAGGTCATAGGCGCTTGTCCCCTCACGGCTCATGCGCATATCCAATGGCGCGTCGTGGTGGTATGAGAAGCCCCGCTCCGGCGCGTCAAGCTGGTAGGAGGACACCCCGACGTCAAGAAGCACTCCCCGGGCCCCCTCCATGCCGTTCTCCCGGGCAAGCCGGGCTATATCCCGAAAGTTCCCTCTGACCGCCGTAAAGTTCTCAAACCCCCCCAGCCGCTCTGTGGCGGCACGTATAGCGTCCGGGTCCTGGTCTATCCCCAGGAGCCTCCCCTCTCCATCAAGGGCCCTGAGTATGGCCTCTGAGTGCCCGCCGCCCCCAAGGGTGCCGTCGATGTACCCGCCCCCCGGCGCGATGGCAAGGGCCTCTATGGTCTCTCTGAACAGGACGGGCTTATGCAGAAAATCCATTGCGCCCCGCCCCCTTTTATGCTATAATAAATTATGTCTACCAAATTTAGAAGATTATCAGGTTCATGAGCTCCTCAACGTCCTCGGGGCTCTGTGCGTCGTTATAGGCCTGCCAGCGCTCTGTGTCCCAAAGCTCCGCCCTGGTGGACGCGCCCACCAGCGTCACGTCCTTTGTAAGGCCCGCGTGCTCCCGCAGCTTCTCCGGGATGAGTATGCGCCCCTGCCGGTCCGGCTCCACCTCCGCCGCCTGGCCGAAGGTCTTGCGTAAAAGCAGCTTCGCCTGCTTTGGCGGCAGCTCCTTTATCCTGGCGGTGGCTATCTCCACCTGCTCCTCCGATAGAAGGTTCAGGCAGCCGTCGGCCCCTATCATCACATAGAACCGCTCCCCCAGCTCCTCCCGAAAGCGGGCGGGCACTGTGACCCGGCCCTTGGGGTCCATGCTGTGCTGATATTCACCTGTTAGCATAGCATTTCGCCCCACTTTCCACCACTTTGCCCCACCTGACTGCATTTATTATACCCTAATCGCCCCCCAAATGCAACCGCAAAATCTTGTTTCCCCCAGGGAAATCAAGGCTTAGAACGTACCTTCGACCCTATATTGTGGGAACAAAAATTCCCCTTGCACCATTTGGCAAGGGGAAAATTATTACTGTATTCTGTTTGGCTATCATGCATAAAAAATCCGGTTTACATTTGTGAAGTTCTCTGCGAGGCCTTGATATTCTGCCGTGTTTTGCGAAGCTCGGTAAGG
Organism: uncultured Eubacteriales bacterium; assembly: GCA_910584745.1. Lineage (GTDB taxonomy): Bacteria > Bacillota > Clostridia > Oscillospirales > Acutalibacteraceae > Acutalibacter. The sequence continues at coordinate 138,109 of CAJUDG010000008.1, read as the reverse complement.
CTTTCGGATATGGATTCGTCCGTGCGGCGCATTATCTCCTCCACATACTCGTTACAGGCCTTCTTGGTCTCTCTGGACTGGGCCTGGGCCTGGGTGAGTATCTCGTTGGCCCGCTGCTGGGCCTTTAAGACCACCTCCTCCTGGGAGACGAGGGCCTTGGCCCGCTCCTCGGCGGCCTGGATGATGTTGTCGCCCTCGCGCTTTGCCTCGTTGATTATCTGGGCGTGGTCGGCCACGATGGTCTTGGCCTGGTTTATCTCCTCGGGGAAAACGTCCCGGATATCGTCAAGGATAGCGCGTATCTCCTCGCTGTCCACCAGCACCTTGCCGGAGGAAAGGGGCATTTTCCAGCCCTTGTCCAGCACGTCGTACATCTCGTCGATAAGGTCTTCAATGGTAGCCTGATTGTTGCTCATTTTATCCGTTTCCTTTCCCTTTACACGTTATTTTGCGCAGAGCCTTTCGCTTATGGTCCCCAATATGCACCCGGGCACGAAGTGGGAGATGTCCCCCCCGAAGCCCGCCACCTGCTTTACCATGGAGGAGCTTAAAAACATGTGCTCCGCGCTGGTAGAGAGGAACATGGTCTCAAGGCTCGGGTTCAGCTTCTTATTGGTCAGGGCCTGCTGGAACTCGTACTCAAAGTCCGTCAAAGCCCTCAGGCCCTTTATCACCACCGCGGCCCCCCGCTCTCTGGCGTAGTCCGCAAGAAGGCCCTCCACCCGGTCGCACTCCACGTTATGAAGCCCCGCCTTTTCACAGACCCTTTTAAGCATCTCAAGCCGCTCCTCCACGGTGAAGCTGTAGCGCTTGTCCGGGTTCACGGGCACCGCCACGATTATCCTGTCGAATATCTTGCTTGCCCGGCTTATAATGTCAAGATGGCCCAGGGTCACCGGGTCGAAGCTGCCCGGGCAGATGGCCGTGGTCATGTGTTCAGTCATTGGCTAACACCTCGCTCTATAGTTTTTTCCGGGCGATAATAGTATGGTTCGCCTCCCAGCCGTTCAGGCGCTCCACCTCGGTAAAGCCCGCCTCCAATAGCGCCTGCGTCTCATGCTCCACCGTCAGCGGCGTGTCGTAGTGGTAGAAGCCCTCTGGGAGGCCCTGCTCCCCCTTCATCCGGGCAAGCTCCGCAAAGTAGAACTTTTCGTGCTCCGGGGATTCGGCGAAGTAGTCCGTCAGCACAAAGCACCCGCCGGGCTTCAATGCCGCCAGCAGCTTTTTATAGAGCCCCAGCTTTTCCTCATAGGTGAAGTGGTGCAGGGACTCCACGGACACCGCACCGTCAAACCGCTCCTGGCCCAGGGGCACGTCAAAGTACGAGCCCGCGATAAGCTTCAGGTCCCTGTCCGGCAGCTTTCTCTTAAGCTCTGAGAGCATACCCTCCGACAGGTCCACGCCCACTATACCGGCCCCGCCGCCCTGCCTGAAATACTCCTCAAGCTCAAGCCCCGTGCCGCAGCCCAGGTCCAGCAGCAGCCCCGGCCCCTTGGGCAGCAGCGACGCCGTGAACCTATAGAACTCAGCGGCCCCCTCGATGTCCCGGAGCATATGGCTGTCATAATCCTCCAGCCGCCGCTCGAAGAACGCGGCCATACCCTCAAGTATCTCCATCCTTATCCTCCCGCTCCCCGGCCCTATAGGCCGTCACGGCTGTCTTGCCGTACCTATAGACCTTCCGCTTTACAAATCCCCCCGCCGTGCTCTCCGGCAGCTCCTCGCGGCTGCCGTGCTCGCAGAGTATCACGCCGCCGGGAGCCATCCTCATGGCCGCAAGCTCCAAGGCCCGCTCCATGAGCCCGTCCCGGTACGGCGGGTCGATGAACGCGATGTCGAAGGTCTCGCGCCCGGCCCGAAGATACCCAGCGAAGTCCGCGCCCACGACCTTCGCACGGTCCTTGAAGCCTGCGGCGGCGATGTTCTTCTCTATCACCCGGATGGAATCCCGGCTGCTGTCCACAAACACGGCCTCTCTCGCTCCCCGGCTCAGCGCCTCAAGGCCCATCTGCCCGCTCCCCGCGAACAGGTCCAGGAACCGGCGGCCCTCTATGCCGAACTGTAGTATATTAAAGACGGATTCCTTCACCATGTTCGTCGTGGGCCGCACATCCGTCCCCTCCGGGGACAGCAGCACCTTCCCCCGGCGCTCTCCTGCTATGATTCTCATACACAACTCCCTAAGGTCGTGGGACTCTGTCCCACACCCTGCAACCTTTGAAAAGGTTGACGAAACTTTTACCCTTACTTTATTATACTATCTTCGTTATTATGCCATTTCTCGCCCAAAATGTCAACTACTCCCCGGCATTTTCCCCATGGAAATAGTCAAAAACCCTACGCGCCGCCGGCTTCGTCATCCCCGGAGCCCTCTCCAACTCCTCAAGCTCCGCCTCCCCCACCGCCGCCACGGTCTTGAAATGCTTCAAAAGCGCCTTCGCCCTTTGGGGCCCCACGCCCTCTATCCCCAGCAGCGTGCTGGATATAGCGGCCTTCTTCCTCTGCTGCCTATGATACCCTATGGCGAACCTGTGCACCTCGTCCTGTATGGTAGAGAGCAGCGTAAATGCCTTCCTGGTGGAGGTAATGCCTATCTCCCCCCCGGACACGGCTATAGCCCGGGTGCGGTGCTTATCGTCCTTCACAAGGCCGTACAGCGGCACGGCTATCCCCATGCCGTCCAGCACCGGCTGCACCGCGTTCACGTGCCCCCTGCCGCCGTCCAGCAGTATCAGGTCCGGCAGGCGGCCAAAGCCCGTATCGTCCCCCTCCTGCCGCTTCTCCCGGTACTCGTTAAAGCGCCGCTCTATCACCTCCCGCATGGAACCGTAATCGTCCTGGCCCTCCACGTTCTTTATCCTGAAGCGCCTGTACGCGGCCTTCAGCGGCCTGCCGTTCTCAAAGACCACCATCCCCGCCACGTTCTCGCCCCCCTGTAGGTTGGAGATGTCGTAGCACTCGATATAGGCCGGGGTCTTCTCAAGGCCCAGAAGCCGCCGCAGCTCGTCCAGAGCCGACGCGTCCCTTCCGCTGAGACCCGACTGCTGGGCAAGGTACTCGGCGGCGTTATTATGGCACATCTCCACAAGCTGCTTCTGGCTGCCCTTCTGGGGCACGTTTATGCGCACGGTTTTGCCCCTTCGCTCAGTCAACCATCGGGCCGTAAGGTCCTGGCCGTCGCAGGGGCCGTCCAGGGTCACCACCGGGGGTATGCGGTCCCGTATGGCGTAATACTGCCGCAGGAACTCAGAGCGGGCCTCGGGGTCGCTGCCGGTGCCCTCGGTGAGAAAGCTCTCCCGGTCGGTGAGCTTGCCCCCGGTGAAGCGGAACACCTCGAACGCGGTCTGGCTCTCCCCCTGGGCCAGGGCTATCACGTCCTGCTCGGGGACCTTGCTCTCCACCACCTTCTGCCGGTCCCGCAGCTTCTGTATGGCGTTTATCCTGTCCCGCAGTCTCGCCGCCAGCTCGAAGTCCAGGTCCTCGGCGGCCTGCTCCATGCGCTTTGTCAGCTCCCGCACAGAGGTGCCGCTGCCGCCCTTTACAAAGTCCAGGGCCTGCTGAAAGGCCTCGTTATAGTCCTCGCCGCTGACCTTGCCACGGCAGGGGGCGCAGCACTGGTCGATGTAGAAGTTAAGGCAGGGCCGGGACTTGCCGATGTCCCTTGGGAACTTCTTGTTGCAGTCGGGCAGCTTGAATATCTTTCTTGCCGCGTCCACGGTCTCCCTGATGGACCAGAAGCTCAGATACGGCCCGATATACTTTGCGCCGTCCTCCTCCTTTTGCAGCACCGCCGAGAGCCGGGGCCAGTCCCCGCCGCTGACCCTTATATAACAGTAGCCCTTGTCGTCCTTAAGGAGGATGTTGTACTTGGGCTGGTGCTGCTTTATAAGGCTGCTCTCAAGGACCAGGGCCTCGAACTCGCTGTCGGTGAGGATGTACTCAAACCAGTCCACGTTTGACACCATCCGGCGGACCTTGGCGTCGTGGTTCCTCTCAGAGCCGAAATACTGGCTGACGCGGTTCTTAAGGGCCTTGGCCTTCCCGATATATATTATCTCCCCGGAGCTGTCGTGCATGATGTACACCCCGGGGGTCAGGGGCAGCTGCATGGCCTTTTGGCGCAGCTCCTTACGTTTTGCTTCTCTTTCGTCCATGCTGTCACCTCCAAAAAAGTCGGCCGGTCAAGCTGGCCTTAAGCTTGCGGGGGGTTTGGGGCGCGGAGCCCCAAGGTCTTGCCGTAGTGCGCGCCCTGTGCGCACGCAGGCCTAAAAAATACTTCAAAAATACTTCAAGAAAAAAGCACCGCTGATTAAAGCGGTGCCCCAAAACTTACAGCCTTACTCGGCGAACCCGGAATTCACCAGGGCCACCAGCGCGTCGACGGCCTCCTGCTCGTCGGCTCCGTCGGCAATAATGCGGATGGTCACTCCGCCCACTATCCCCAGGCTCAAAACGCCCAGAAGGGATTTCGCGTTTACCCGGCGCTCCTCTTTCTCTACCCAGATAGAAGACTTGAACTCATTAGCCTTCTGGATAAAGAAAGTGGCGGGGCGGGCGTGAAGACCGACCTGATTCTGAACCAGAACTTCCTTTGCGCACATGTACATTCACTCTCCTACAGAATTTTGAAATTGGACCCCAAAGACCCCGGTCCTCTTGGACGAGGTCCCGAAAAACTACGCTAATTATACCCACATTTTCCCCTGCCGTCAACAAGTTATTTGCATTTTTGGGCAGTTGACCAAGGAAAAATTTATATTCAATCATTGACTGTACAGTTTGAACAAATCTTTTGAAACTTTTTTTCACTCTACTTACAGAAATATGCATCATACAGATCCGGCCTGTTGCTCCGGGTTACAGCTATTGACGTTTCCCGCCGCCACTTCTCTATGTTCCCGTGGTGCCCCGACAGCAGCACCCCGGGCACCTCGCGGCCCCGCCAGACCTCAGGTCTTGTGTACTGATGGTACTCCAAAAGCCCCCTATAGTGGCTTTCCTCCTCAAAACAGGCCTCCTCCGACAGCACCCCGGGCAGCATACGGCTTACCGCGTCCGTCAGTATCATGGCGGGCAGCTCGCCCCCGGTAAGCACATAGTCCCCGATGGAAATTTCTTCCACCCCGTACTCGTCCAAAAGCCGCTGGTCCACCCCCTCATAATGCCCGCAGAGCAAAATAAGCCCCGGCATTTCCGCCAGCTCCCGGGCCTTCCGCTGTGAGAGCACCCGGCCCCGGGGGGACATATATATGATATGCGGCATGGCCCCAAGGTGCTCTTTTATGGCGTCCAGACCCCGGGCAAAGGGCTCCGCGCAGAGCAGCATACCCTTCCCCCCGCCGAAGACCGTGTCGTCCACCCGGCCCCGCCGGTCAGGGGAGAAGTCCCTAAGCTGGTGACAGACTACCTGCAAATGGCCCCTTTTCCGGGCCCTTCCCACTATGCTGTTCTCAAGGACCATTGGGAACATCTCCGGGAACAGGGTGATAATGTCGATACGCACTAGGCCTCTTCCCCCTCGCCGTCGAATATGCCCGGTATGGGCAGAAGCTCTATGACCCCGCCCGGTATGTCCGTGCGCTTTATCATCTGCTCCACCGCCGGGTACAGGTAGTCCCTGCCCTCGCCGTCGACTATCCTATAGACGTTATTGGCCGGGGCGGTTATCACCTCGGCTATCCTGCCGTACTCCCGCCCGGTATTGCCGTCTACGGCCCGAAGGCCTATAAGGTCCTCCAGGAAGTAACGGCCTTCGGGGAGCGCTACGTCATCCCTATTCAGGTACAGCACCCGGCCCCGGAGCCGGTCGCCCTGCTCCACTGTGTCTACTCCCGCTAATGTCAATAGCAGCCGCCCCTTATGGGGCCTGCTGGACTTTAGCCCTGCCGGGTGCTGGCCCCCTTCGTCGAAGTAAAGTTCTTTCACCTTCGCCACAAACTCCGGGCTGTCCGCCCAGACTTCCATTACCAGCTCGCCCCGCACTCCGTGCGTGCGCACTATTTTGCCTGCTTCTAGGTATTGTTTCATGGTTGCTCCTTGCGCTGTTTATCGGGGCTTCGCCCCTCTCCCCAGGGGAACTTTTTGAAAAAAGTTCCCCTGGAACCCTTCAAAAACTTTTAACCTTCGCTTCGCTCAGCACTAAGAAAAAAGGGCGCGCCTGCGCCCCCTTACTCTCAGTCTATCTCGACCATGACCTTCATATCGTTCCGGGTCGCCGCCGCTCTCATCACCACGCGGATGGCCTTCGCTATGCGCCCCTGCTTCCCGATAACACGGCCCATGTCCTCCTCCGCCACGTGCAGATGATACACGGTCACCCCGTTCTCGTTCTCCTCGCTGCTAACGCTGACCTCCTCCGGCCGCTCTACCAGCCCAGAGGCTATCGCCTTTAAAAGCTCCTGCATTTTCTCACCTTCCTTACGTCAGTTTTACCCGCCCGGCGCCCTTAGATAACGCCGTGCTTCTTGAACAGATCCCTCACCGTATCAGTGGGCTGGGCCCCGTTCTCCATCCACTTCTTGGCCTTCTCCGGGTCCAGCTTCACCACGCTGGGCTCCTCCATGGGGTTATAGTACCCTATCTCCTCAATGAAGCGCCCGTCCCGCGGAAACCTGGAATCCGCCACCACGATACGGTAAAAGGGATTCTTCTTCGCGCCCATCCGGCGCAGTCTGATCTTTACTGCCATTTTTACTACCTCCAAAGATTTATGTTAAAATTTATATAATAAAGCACCTTGTGCTTTTAAGCACAGATTGTGCGTTTATTCACTCCGGTAATCTGTCATAGGAACCCAGGCTCTCAATAACGCCAACCTCCGGCCCAAGCCTCTCCCCGTCCCCGCCTCGTGCTCCCAGAGAAGCCTGCACTCAAGGCTTAAGGGGCACTCCCCTATCTCCGGCGCGTCCACCTGTCGGGCCCTCTCGGCCCTCAGGTCCGAGGCCTCTATCTCGTCCTCGTCCCAGCCGTTATGCTCTATGCTCCTCATGCACCAGTTGAAGCTCTCCGCCCCAGGGAAGTTAACCACGACCTCCCCCCGCTCTCTGAGGACGCCGTACATATGGCTCCCCCGCTCAACGCTTGCGAACACCACCCGGTCCCCGTGCACCGCGCACCAGGACTGCATGGTAAGGTTGCTCCTTCCGTTGCTCTTATACCCTGTCACCGCCGCCAGCGGCGACGAGACCCCGGCCACGTGCTCCTGCCAGGACTTGAATCCGAACAGCCTGCCCTCGTCGATACTCTCCGGGCAGCTTGTAAAATACCTCTTCATAAAACCTATCCTTACTGCCCCCTAAAACGGCATACCGCCGCCCATACCGCCCATGCCCTTCATCAGCTTCCGGCCCTTCTTGCCGCCAAACTGCTTCATCAGCTTCTGGGTCTGCCTGAACTGATTTAAGAGCCTGTTCACGTCCTCTACCTTCTGGCCGCAGCCCGCCGCTATCCGCCGCTTCCTGCTGGCGTTCAGCTCCTCGGGATGTGAGCGTTCATAGGGGGTCATCGACAGTATTATTGCCGCCGTGCGGTCCATTATCCTGTCGTCTATGTCCACGTCGTCCAGCTTGCCGCCTATCCCCGGCAGCTTCTGCAAAATGCCCTTTATGGGCCCCATCTTCTTCACCTGCTGGAACTGCTCAAGCATGTCGTTCAAGTCAAGCTTATTCTGCATCATCCGCTGGGCGGTGCGCTCCGCAGCCTTCTCGTCCAGCCGCTGCTCGGCCTCCTCGATAAGGCTCAGCACGTCGCCCATGCCCAGTATCCTGCTGGCCATCCTGTCCGGGTGGAACACCTCAAGCCCCTGGAGCTTCTCGCCGGAGCCCGCAAACTTTATGGGCTTGCCGGTCACGGCCTTGATGGACAGCGCCGCGCCGCCCCTGGTATCGCCGTCAAGCTTTGTCAGGATAACGCCTGTGATGTCCAGCAGCTCGTCAAAGGTCTTCGCCACGTTCACCGACTCCTGGCCTATCATGGCGTCCACCGTCAGCAGGATGTCCGTGGGATTCACGGCCTCCTTCATCCGCCGCAGCTCGTCCATCAGCTCCTCGTCTATCTGCAGCCGTCCGGCGGTGTCTATCAATAGGTAGTCGTGCCCATAGTCCTTGGCGTGCCTTAGAGCCTCCTTGGCCGTCTCCACCGGGTCCTGGGTCCCCCGCTCGAACACCGGGGCCCCGGCCTTCTCGCCCATGACCTGCAGCTGCTTTATGGCCGCCGGTCTGTACACGTCGCAGGCCGCCAGCAGCGGCCTATGGCCCTGGGACTTCAACATATACGCAAGCTTCGCCGCGTGTGTGGTTTTGCCCGCGCCCTGCAGGCCGCACAGCATGATTATGGCCGGAGGGTGCGCCGGGCTCTTTAAGCGCTCCCCTGTGCCGCCCATCAATGCGGTCAGCTCCTCGTTGACTATCTTTATCACCATCTGCGCCGGGGTCAGGCTCTCCATGACCTCCTCGCCCACGGCCCGCTCGGTTATCTTCCCGGTAAGCTCCTTTGCCACCTTATAGTTTACGTCGGCTTCCAGAAGCGCCAGGCGAACCTCGCGCATGGCTTCCTTTACGTCGCCCTCTGAGAGCTTGCCCTTGCTCCTCAGCTTTTTGAATGAGTTGCTCAGCTTTTCCGCTAAACCTTCAAATGGCATGATTGCTCACCTCTTTTTTCTCTCAGCACATTTACGGCCTCCGGCGGCTCTGGGGCTTCTGACATTCGCTTTGCGAAGTCGCCCCCGAGACCCCCCAGCCTCCGGCGGCCATGGGCTTTGCCCCTGGACCCTACCACTTTTGAAAAAGTGGACAAAACTTTTACCTTTCGCGCCGTCTGCTAGTCCTTATCCGCTATCTCCTGGGCATACTCCAGTATGCTCTGCGCGTCCCGGTCAATGTCCTCCACGCCGCCGTTCTCCGCGTTCAGCTCCTGTATCTCCAGCGCACAGTCGCATATCTCCTCCAGCGCCCTCTGCACATCCTGAAACCTCTTCACCAGCCCCAGCTTCTCCTCCATCTCTATAAGCTGCTGCTCCGCCCGCTTTATCGCGTCCCGGACCCCCTGGCGGCTTATCCCCCTGTCGTCAGCTATCTCCGACAGCGACATGTCCTGGTTATAATAGGCGTCCACCGTCTCCCGCTGGGTCCCGGTCAGTATCTCTCCGTAAAAATCCAGCAGGATAGAGACCCTCAAATCCTTGGGCATCCCGGACTCCCTTCCTTTCTCCCTCTTTACTCCCTCTGTAAAGGTATCTTCTTTACACTTGCTGATTATACACTAAAGCAGGGCGTTTGTCAATAAGAAATCCCCGGTTTCCCGGGGAGTATTGAAAAATTCCCAACCTTTTGTATACCGGCCGCCCGGGGGCACAAGAATACCCCGCCCCTATAGCTCCAGCCCCCCATAGCTCTCCTCAAGGATATCGCAGGACGCGTCAAACTTCCCCTGCTCCTCCTCTGTAAGCCCCAGCTCCAGCACCCGGTCAACGCCGTTTCGGTTCACTATGCAGGGCACCCCCGCATATACCCCCTTGCGGCCGTACTCTCCCCATAATCTTGCCGACACCGTCAGCACCGAGTTCTCGTCAGAGAGCACCGCCCGGGCTATCCTCACCATCGCCATGCCTATGCCGTAGTAGGTGGCCCGCTTGGCCTCGATTATCCGCTGGGCCGCGTCCCGCACCTCCGTGCTAAGCCGCTCCACCTCCTCCATCCTGTACCGGCCCCCGGAGTCTCCGCACACGTCCGTCACCGGCTTTGTGGCTATCATGGCCTGGCTCCAGGGGACAAACTCGCTGTCGCCGTGCTCGCCGATGACATAGGCGTGCATGTTCCTGGGGTCCACGGAGAAATACTCCCCCAGAAGATACCGCAGCCGCGCCGTGTCCAGGGTGGTGCCGCTGCCGAAGACCCTGTTGGGGTTAAAGCCCGACAGCTCGTATGTGACCCGGGTCATGATGTCCACCGGGTTCGTGGCCACCAGGAACACGCCCCCGAACCCAGAGCGCACCACCGGCCCGATAATGGACCCGAACACCGCCGCGTTGCGCTGCAGGAGCTCAAGCCTCGACTCCCCCGGCTTCTGGCTGACACCGGCGCATATGACCACCATGTCCGCGTCCGCGCAGTCCTGATAGTCCCCGGCGTATATCTTCATGCTGCTGCCCGCAAAGGCAAGGCCGTGGTTCAGGTCCATGGCCTCGCCCATGGCCCGCTTTTTGTCCACGTCCACCAGCACCAGAATGTCGCATAGCCCCCTGTTCAGGGCCGAATAGGCAAAGCTCATGCCCACCATCCCCGTGCCCACAAGGACTATCTTGCGCTTATTGCTGCACATAAAATCCCGCCTTTCTATTATATGGCGGTATTATTCCAAATTGCGGCGGGATTATTCGGGCGCGTTTTCGTCCCCTTCGGGGTCCTCCTCCTGCTCCTGCCGCTCCCTCTCCGCCTCGTTCCTCCTGCGCATCAGAAAGTCCTCCAGTATCACCGAGGCCGCAATGCCGTCCAGCTTTGCCCTGCGCTTTTTGCCCCGGGTGTTGGAATCGTTCAGCAGCCGGTTGGCGGTTATGGTGGTGCCCCGCTCGTCCACGAACTCCACGGGCACGCCGCTCATTTCCCCTATCCTCGCGCCCATCTCCCGGGCGAATCTGGCGCTCTCGCCCTCGGTGCCGTCCATGTTCACCGGCAGCCCCATCACGATTATCCCGGCCCGCAGTGTGGCGGCCACCCGGGATACCTGCAGGCAGAGCATGTCCATGTCCTTCTGGTGTAGGACGGTCACGGGCCTTGACAGGGTCTCGGTCGCGTCGCATACGGCCAGCCCCGTCCTCGAGCGGCCCAGATCTACAGACATTATAATCATATTATGTTCTCCTCCTTAAGTTTATCAAATGAAAAGTTTGTGGGCGGCCTGCGCATATTCTCGGGCAGGTGGGAAAGGTCGTTTATGCTCTCGAACCGCAGCCCGCCGTTTTCCGCTATCAGGGTGCTGACCCCGGTGTTCCCGAAGACCTCGCTCTTTCGTATGCCTATGGGCTCGCCGTACTGTATCCGGGCGTACAGGTTCCGAAGGGCCCCGCCGTGGGTGGTTATCACCACGGTCTTTCCAGGGTTCTCCGCGATTATCCTGTCCAAGGCGGCGTTCACCCGGTCGTACACCTCCCTCATGGTCTCGCCCCCGGGGAACTCGCACAGGTCCGGGCTCCTGTCCCAGTTCAGGGCCACCTCCGGGAACAGCCTCGCCACATCGGTCAGCAGCAGGTTCTCCATCCTGCCGCAGTCTATCTCGATAAGCCCGGGCTCGGCTATGGGCTCCATATCATGGTACTTGGCGATGGCCTCCGCCGTGGCCCTGGCCCTTTTCAGCGGGCTTGTGTAGATGGCGTCGATATGCTCGTTGCGAAAGCGCAGCCCCAGAAGCTCAAGCTGCTTCTCCCCCGCCGGGCTCACGTCCGCGTCATACTGCCCCTGGAACTTGTGCTCGATGTTGCCCATGGACTGGCAGTGCCTGATAAGGTAAATTTTTGTCACCATGGCTTGATACCTCCTGTAAGCTCCTTTACGCTCTTTACGCCGTTCTTCTCCATGAACTCCAGTAAGCCGTCCCTTATCTTTATGGGCGCGTAGGGGTCCGTGAATATCGCCGTGCCCACCTGTATGGCGCTGGCCCCGGCCAGGAGCATTTCCACCGCGTCCTCGGGGGTGGAAATGCCCCCAAGGCCCACTATGGGCAGCTTCACCTTCTGCGCCGTCTGCCAGACCATGCGTATTGCCACCGGCAGCACCGCCGGGCCCGAGAGGCCCCCGGTATTGTTGCGTATAATCGGGCGGCGGGAGTTGATGTCGATGCGCATACCGGTCAGGGTGTTGATGAGTGACAGCGCGTCCGCGCCGCCGCTCTCGGCGGCCAGGGCCATCTCGGTGATGTCCGTGACGTTGGGGGAGAGCTTCACCATCAGTGGCTTCCTGCACCGTTCCCGGACGGCCCTGGTTATGCCCTCCACGCCCGCCGCCGTGACCCCGAACTGCACCCCGCCCTCCTTCACGTTGGGGCATGAAATGTTCAGCTCCACCATATCTATGGCCGTGTCGTTGAGCATTTCTGCGGTCTTGCAGTAGTCCTCAATACTGCTCCCGGCCACGTTGGCGATAATTCTCGTGCCCTGTTCGGAGAGCCAGGGCAGGTCCTCCTTTATGAAGTGCTCCACCCCGGGGTTTTGCAGCCCCACGGCGTTCAGCATACCCCCGGGGGTCTCGGTGACCCGGGGCGGCGGGTTGCCGGGGCGCTCGTGGAGGGTGGTGCCCTTGCAGCTTATGCCCCCCAGCTCCGAGAGGGGGTAGAGCTCTGCGTACTCCCGCCCAAAGCCGAAGGTGCCCGAGGCGGCTATCACGGGGTTCTTGAAGTCCACCCCGGCTATGTTCACGTCTAGACCTGCCATATATTATACCTCCTTCACCATGCCCATTGGGAATACCGGGCCGTCCTTGCACACATGGCCGAAATACTCCCGGCCGCTCTCGTCCGTAAGGGCCACGGCGCACCCAAGGCACGCCCCCACCCCGCAGGCCATCCGCTGCTCAAGGGACAAATAGCCCTCGGCCCCCCGGTCCTCCGCAAGGGCCTTCGCGCCCCTGAGCATGGGCCCCGGCCCGCAGGCCATGAGCACCTGGAAGTCCTCGCCCGCCGCAAGCTCCGTCACAAGGCCGTGACAGCCGTAAGAGCCGTCGTCGGTGGCCACAAGCACCTTCGCGCCGGTACTTTTAAAGTCCTCCTCAAGGATGACCAGCTCCTTATTGCGGAAGCCCAGCACGGCCACGGCGTTCCCGCCCAGCTCCTTTGCTGCGGCCAGCAGGGGCGGCACGCCTATGCCGCCGCCCATAAGCAGGGTGCGCTTTGTTTTGTCGATGGGAAAGCCCTTGCCCAGGGGGGCCAGAATGTCTATCGTATCGCCGGGCTTAGATCGGGAGAGGGCCTCGGTGCCCTGGCCCCGGACCTGGAAGACGAAGCGCAGCGCGCCCGCCTCCTGGTCTATGCCGCAGATGGAGATGGGGCGGCGCAGGGTGTGGCCGGGGACCAGTATCTGCGCGAATTGGCCGGGGACGGCTTTGGCGGCCAGCTCCGGGCAGCTTAGAGTGAAGTCGAATATACCTGGGGTCAGTTCCCGGGCCGAGAGAAGCCTTGCGGGGATGGAATCGAAGGGTTTCATGGGGGTGCTCCTTTTTGTCAGTTTGCTACATTATAACAAAAACCGCGCCGTCTGGCAAGCCCAAACAGCACGGTCCTCGGGGGGATAGATTTTGCGTATACAGAGAGAAAGCTGTTGCATTTCCCGGAAATATCTGGTATTATGTCGGTAAGGAGTTCCGCCAGAAACGGTGGACGGTTTGGCCCTTTACGGAGGACCTGAAACCTCTGATTACATAGAAACCCCACAAGGGAATCTATTGTAAAGGAGGCGAGCTTAATGAGTGACTATCAGATACTGCACCTGGTCATTGAGCTGTTCATGCTCGTGCTGACCACGATAAGCGTGTGTGATAGCATAAATCACAAAAAGTAAGCAACCGTTCCAGGGCCGGAACGGTTGCTTCGTTTAAATAAAAGTAACTTTACCGGGCCAGCCGTCTATCGGCGGGCTCCGTCTCTTTTTCTGGGTTTATTATACACCATCCCCGGCAGTTTGTCAAGCCCGGTCCCGCGCAAAACCGGCCCTTTGGGCTATCTCTCTGTCTGCTCGGTCATGATGCCCCACCGTATGCCGAACCTGTCCACGAAAACCACCCGGCAGGAGCTGTAGGGCGTGGCTTCCATGGGGTATATGGTGCGGCTGCCCTCTTTCATCACCTCATACGCCCTCTGTACCTCCTCCTTTGTGTCCATCATCACGGTCAGGAAGTTGGAATAGCAGGTCTGGAACTCTATGTCGATATGGCCCGCCATGATTATCCTCTCCCCGCCCAGCAGCAGTTCAGAGTGGTAGATATACTCCCTCTGGCCCTCCTTCAGCCGCGGGTTATACGCCGGGTCGTCCGCCTCGCCGTACGTTATCAGGCAGTTTATCCTGCCGCCAAAGGCCTTTTCATAGGTATGGATGGCCTCCCGGCAGTTCCCGCCGAAATTTATCGTGGGCACAAGCTTCACTTTTGTTCCCCTCCCTTAAACGTCAGGTAAAACCCCAGCTTCTCCATAGTCACCCTGGGCCGCCACCAGTCCCTCGCCTGCTTATACTCCTGCTCATAGGGAGTATACCACTGCCAGGTAATGTCAAACCCGCCGTCCTCCATCTGGAGCTTGTCTATGGCGGCAAGGTCGGCTTTTACCAGTTCCTCAATGCCCTCGGGCACATAGGGGCTTTCGCCGTGGAAGAAGGCCGAGGGCCCGGCCACGTACTCCACGCCGTACTTCTCCACCTCATGGCAGACGGCAAGGCCCACGGCCCGCTTCACGGCCTCCCGGCCCTTATCCATGTCGATAACGTCCAGCGCGCCGTACCAGCTCAGCAGCTCATGGGCCAGGATAAAGCACTTCACCTCGTCGCTGCCGATCTCCTCTGCGCTCTCCAGCCAGTCAAAGGCCTCCCGCACAAGCCCCTTCCAGCGCTCCCCGCCGTCCACACAGCAGAGGAACGCCGCCAGGGACACCGTCGGGTTCCAGCTCTCTTTGCCGTCGCCGGGCTCCCACCATATGGCGTGGGGGTGCTCCTTAGAGCACTCCACCGCGAAGCGCCAGCGCTGCTGGCCCTCATCAAAGCCGTCCCCGCTTTTGAGCCACCGGGCGATGCCCTCCACCATCTCCCTGTCCTCTCCCAGCGCCCCGCATTGGTAGAGGTGAATAATCGCGTCGTTGGTGGTGATGGGGGTGGAGTTGGGGTTCCAGTTGTCCGGCTCTAAAGCGTTGCCGAAGCCGCCGTCTGGGTTCTGGAATTTTCTCAGCTCCTCCACCACGGCCTGTTTACTCCCGCCCTCGAATATGCAGCGGTACTCCGCCAGCTCCATGGGCCTTGCGTGCTCGATAATAAACTTCTTCGCCTTATTTACGTCCATTTTGTACCTCCAATGGGATGTATTTTACCCCGATTATACACCCCCAAACATGACAGCTGTATGTCATGTTTCCCCATACATATCAAGAATTTTTCTGCCCATTTTCAGGAGCTCCTCCCGGACCTCCGGCGGGCCGACAAGCTCCGCGTCCCCACGAAACTCCAAAAGCCAGTCCACGGCGCTGTGAAGGTTCGTAAAGTCTATACTCGCCCTGCACCGGCCGTCGGGCTCCACCGTAAAGCAGTGTTCGCCGTACTCCTCCACCAGCCGCCACTTGTACTCCTTCGGCACCACGGCCTCCACCCGGTAATTCCCGGGAAATACCCGCTCATCGCTCAAATCGGGATAGGGCGCGTCCCTGGGGATAAAGCCCTCCATAAGCTCAAGCCCGGTCATGCGGTTCAGCTTGAACAGCCTATAGTCCCCCCGCTCAAGGCAGTACCCCCACACGTACCAGCTCCCCCAGCGGAAGACGATGTAGTAGGGCTCTATCACCCGCCTGCTCTCCCCGCCCGGGGCATAGTAGCAGAAGCCCGCAAGCCTTGATTCGCCGATGGCCCCCTGAAGGACCCCCAGCTTCTCCGACAGCGGCCCCTTGTACCATGAGGCCAGATCTATCAGCAGCGAGCCCTCCCGGGCCATGAGCCCCGGCCCGGCCAGCTTCTCCATCAGCCGGGCGTACTGATTGGTGCCGCTGACGCTGTCAAGGCTTCTGAGCCCCGCCAGTATGGCCTGCATGTCCGACGAGGTCAGAAGGGCCTTGTCCACCCTATAGCCGCTCATGATGGACAGCCCGCCCCCCGCGCCCTGGGCGGTACTGATGGGTATGCCCGCCCGGCAGAGGGCTTCTATGTCCCGGCTTATGGTGCGCCGGGAGACCTCGAAAGTATCAGCGAGAAAAGGCGCTGTGACCTTTTCCCGCTGTAGCAGTATAGATAATATTCCTATCAATCTGTCAATCTTCACAAGATATACCTCTACAGGGCTTCGCCCTGCGCAAGACCTTGGGGCGCTGCCCCAAACCCTGCAAGGTGCCTAACGCACCTTGACCGCGTCCCTTTACAGCATTTCCTCAACCGGCACCGGCACCGCGTCCGCCTCGATCGGGCAGTCATACCCCTTCGCCGCCGTCACCTTAAACTCAGCTTTGGCCCTCTCCAAAAGCTCCGGCGTGGTAATAAGGTCAATGGCCGTCCCCGCCAGCACCTTCGCCGCGTACAGCGTCCCCTTATGTGCCACCCCCGTCTTCCCCGAGCTCACATTCTGCCAGCTATGCCCCGGCGAATGCGCGGGCCATGTCGCCGTGCTTATCTGCGCCGTAGGGGTCTGCCAGCTCACATCCCCCACGTCCGTGGACCCCGGCTGCTGCTTGTCGCTGTGGAAGAACGGGCACAGGAAGTCGTTGAGTGTGGCGTTCCCGCCGTCAGACAGCTCCATCACCTTCCTGCGTATCTCCGGGTCATACTTCGCCCCCATCCCCGGCAGCTCCCCGTCCTCCTTGGGGCAGGTCGCGTCCAGGGCCGCGGCAAATTCCCGCTCCTCCCTGGTGTACTCCGGCAGGGGTATCGCCTCCATATTGGCATATAATGCCCGCTCCAGCACCTCGTTGGGCAGCAGATCAGCCGTGCCGTCGATGAACCGCCGGGTAAAGGTGGTGTCGGTCATCAGCGCCGCGCCCTTGGCTATATTGTCCACCCGGGCTAAGAGCTTCTTATTGTTGGGCACATTATTGGACCGCACCATATAGAGCACCGTCGCCTTGCTCTGCACAACATTTGGGGATATCCCCCCGGTATTGGTGATGGCATAGTGCAGGCAGTCCGTACCCGGTATATGCTCCCTCAGAAACTGCACCCCCAGGTTCATCAGCTCCACCGCGTCCAGGGCGCTGCGGCCCATATGGGGGTTCCCCGCCGCGTGCGCCGCCACGCCGTTAAAGGTGTACTCCACCTGCATACTGGTGTTGTTTGTGCCGGTAAATATCTCGTTGGCCGTCCCCGGGTGCCACGTCAGCGCCGCGTCCAGGCCGTAGAACAGCCCCTCCCGGGCCATAAACGCCTTGCCGGCGCCGCCCTCCTCGCCCGGGCAGCCGTAATAAATGACTGTGCCGCTCTCGCCGGTGGCCGCAAGGTACTCCTTCACGGCCCACGCCGCCGCCAAGCTCCCCGCGCCCAGCATGTGGTGCCCGCAGCCGTGGCCATGGCCCCCCTCGACCTCCTCGCAAGGCTCAAGCGCCCCGGCCTTCTGGCTAAGTCCCGCCAGCGCGTCGTACTCGCCGAGAATCCCTATCACCGGCTTGCCACTGCCGAACTTCCCCGCAAAGGCCGTCTCTATCCCCGCCACCGCGTGCTCGACCTCAAATCCCAGCTCCGAGAGCAGCTCCTCGTACAGTTTCGCCGCGTTGTGCTCCGACAGCGACAGCTCCGGGTCGCCCCATATCCTGTCAGCCGTGTCGAAGAATAGCTGCTGCTTTTCGTCCAGCAGCTTGTATACCTCTGACTTCGTCATAAAATAACCTCCTTAAAGTACCTTCCCCAAAAAGTCCTGCAACCTCGGGTTTTTCGGGTGATTAAACAGCTCGTCCGGCTCCCCCGACTCCATTATGACCCCCTCGGCCATAAACAGCACCCGGTCCGACACCTCCCTGGCAAACCCCATCTCATGGGTCACAATGACGCTGGTCATCCCCGTCTCGACCAGCCCCTTTATGACCTCCAGCACCTCGCCCACCATCTCCGGGTCCAGTGCGCTCGTGGGCTCGTCAAACAGCATAACGTCCGGCTCCATGGCCAGCGCCCGCACTATCGCAAGCCGCTGCTTCTGCCCGCCGGACAGCTTCCCCGGCATGACGTCCGCTTTGTCCGAAAGGCCCACCCGCTCCAAAAGCTCCATGGCCTTCCTGTCCGCGTCCTCCGCGCTCATGCCCTTTACCAGCGTCGGCGCAAGAGTGATATTTCTTTTCACGCTAAGATGGGGGAACACATTGAAGTGCTGGAACACCATCCCCATCTTCTGCCGGTGCAGGTCGATGTCCACCTTCTTGCCGGTTATCTCCACGCCCTCGAAGAATATCTGCCCCTTCTCCGGGGTCTCAAGCATGTTAAGGCACCTGAGAAAGGTGCTCTTGCCGCCGCCCGAGGGCCCGATGACCGACACCACCTCGCCGGAGTGTATGGTCTCCGACACGCCCTTCAAAACCTGCAATTTGCCAAAGCTCTTATGAAGGTCCACCGTCTTTATAAGCTCAGTCCGCTGTTCCACGTGCCATCCTCCTCTCGAATGCCGCCACGACCTTGCTCAAGGGGAAGGTCAGGCAGAGATATATCACGCCCACTATGATAAGCGCCTCGAACCTCAGGTACGTGGCCCCGCCCACCAGCAGGTACGAGGTCATCAGGTCCCCCAGGAAGAACGTGGACGCAAGGGAGGTCTCCTTCAACATCATGATGAACTCGTTGCCAAGGGCCGGTAAAATATTCCGCACCGCCTGGGGCAGCACTATCCGGGTCATGGTCTGCCGCCCGGAAAGGCCAAGGCTTCTGGCCGCCTCGGTCTGGCCCTTGTCCACGGCCTGTATGCCCGCCCTGATCACCTCGGACACATAGGCCGAGGAGTTTATGCACAGCGCCAGCGCCACCCACATGAAGGGCGACAGCGCCAGAAAGGGCAGAAGCTGGGGCAGCACGAAGTAGAATATGTAAAGCTGCAAAAGTATGGGCGTGCCCCTTATGACCTCGATGTACACCCCGATAAAGAACCGCACCACCTTAAAGCGGCACATCTTCGCCATGGCCACAAGCGTGCCCAGGATAACGCCGAACAGCACCGCTATCGCCGTCAGCTTCAGGGTGTTCGCCACCCCCTCCAGTAAAAATACCTGCCAATACTGCTGTAAGATCTTCACTATATTCGGTCCAATCTGCGACAGATCCATTCCCTTGCTCCCTCCACTAATTTTTTCCTGTAATATGCCCGTACCCGCCCCGAAAACCGGGCGGGTACGGCACTTTAGAAAGGACAATCAATCATGAAAATACTTGTGATCTTTACTCTTCCTGGGTGGAGGGCTCGCCCCCTTCGCCGCCCTCATCAGCGCCGGAGGGCTCGTCGGGCATGGTGACCTCCTCGGCTGTGGCGCTCATGGCCAGCTCCTTGGCCTCGTCGTACCACTGGCCGTACACCCCGGAGTCATAGGCCTTCTTAAGTATCTCGTTGACCTGTTTTGTCAGGTCGTCCGCGCCCTTCTTCATCACGATGACGTTGGCGGTGTACTTGGGGTCCACCTCGAACTGGAAGCCGGAAAGGGCCACGCCGTCGTCGTTGGACATGAACACGTCCGCCTGGCCCTTTGCCACGGCCATGGCGTCGAAGTCGCCCTTCTTAAGCTGCAAGAGGCCGGTGCCAAGGTCCCCCACCACCACTATCTCGCAGTCGGGCAGCTGCTCCTGGCAGAGGGACTCCTGTAAAGAGCTGGTCTGGGCCCCCACCTTCATCCCGGCGAAATCCTCGGGCTTTGTGTACTTGCCCTCGTCCTCCTTGCGCACGATCACCACCTGGTCGCTCTCGTTGTCCCCGGGATAGTAGAAGTCAGAGAGGTTGAAGTTGTCCTCCCGGTCCTGCTTCCAGGAGAAGCCGGAAATGGCCATGTCCACCGTGCCGGTGCTGACGGCGGTGGTGCACGCGTCAAAGCTCATGGGCATTATCTCAAGCTCCTTGCCCATCTCGTCGGCTATATAATTGGCCAGCATGATGTCAAAGCCTACATACTGCTCCTGGCCCTGCTTGCTGGTGTCCACAAAGGCCATGGGGGCAAAGTCCGGGCTTGTGGCAACCTTAAGCTTGCCGCCGCCCTTGCCGCTGTCCCCGCCGCAGGCCGCTGCCGCCGTGACGATAAGGCAGAGGGCCAGGATAAGGGCCAGTATCTTCTTCATCTTCATAAATAACGCACTTCTTTCTGTTTTTGATTGTTTTGAGTACGTCATACATTATAACCGCATAAATATACATTGTCAAGGGTAAAATATGAATTTTCTTTCATTCACAGATATTGCCCCTCTCAGGGGTATATTTTGTGTAATTTTGTGCGCGGGCGCAAAATTGCGGCGCTGGCCCTTGACAAATCGGGCTGGCGCCGCTATAATATCAAGTAGAGGGACTGCCAATGACTTCTTGCGAAGTCACACGGCTGGCTCCACTTGGATTCAGGTTTCTGTTACTTTATTATTTCACAAAAGCCGTCACTTTGCAGAGTGGCGGTTTTGCTTTTCGCTCTTTACGCTCTTGGCAATCGACAGTTTTATGCTGATCGTGATGCCACGAAAATGAAACGTCAGAGTTATAGGCATTGAGCTCTCACCCCCTTCCGGAAGTAGAGCCATACCGCCCCAATACCGGCTCTCGCCAGCTTGGCCAAATTGGCAGTCCCAACCCCCTCATCGTGCTATATAGTAAACACACTTGAAAAACGGTATATACCGTTTTTCAAGCACGGCGGCTGCGCCGCCTAGTTCAAAAGAGGTAAGATACCTCTTTTGAACCGTGTTAACTATATGTAGCGCATAGGGGGCTTGTTTTCATTATAGTGTATGCTTCGCGGTTTGTCAACATAATTCGCCGCCATGCCTATACAAACTTCTTGCTAATTCGCCGCCGCTATGTTATAATATTGTTGTATAATTTCATCAACGAAAGGCGGTAATTTTATGAAAACCTTTGACCCCAGCGCATACTCGGCCCTTGCCCGCAGGACGGCGGCAGAGGGCTGCGTGCTCCTTCGCAACGACGGCCCGGTGCTGCCCTTTAGCGAGGGCGCTAAAGTGGCGGTGTTCGGCCGCAGCCAGTTCAACTACTACAAGTCCGGCACCGGCTCCGGCGGCCTTGTGAACACCGGCCACGTGCCAAGCATAACCGAGGGCCTTGAGCTCTCCGGCGCGGTGACGGTGGACGCCGCGCTCAAGGCCGAGTATGAGGCCTGGATAGTGGACCACCCCTTCGATGTGGGCCAGGGCTGGGCCAACGAGCCCTGGTATCAGGAGGAGATGCCCCTTACGGAGGAGACGGTCAGCGCCGCCGCTGGGCGCAATGACGCGGCGGTGGTGATACTGGGCCGCACGGCTGGCGAGGACAAGGACAGCTCCGCCGTCGAGGGCAGCTATCTGCTGGCCCAGGCCGAGCGGGATATGCTTAAGGCCGTCTGTGGTAAATTCGAGAAGGTTGCCGTGGTCCTCAACACCGGCGGCACCCTGGACATGAAGTGGGTGGAGGACTATAGGCCCGGGGCGGTCATGTACGTCTGGCAGGGGGGCCAGGAGGGCGGTCTGGCTGTGGCCGACGTGCTCACCGGCAAACAGGCCCCCGGCGGCAGGCTCTCCGACACCATAGCCCGTGACATCAGCGACTATCCCGCCGCGGAACACTTCGGCAGCGAGAGCCGCAACCTCTACCCCGAGGATATCTATGTGGGCTACCGGTACTTCGAGACCTTCGCCCCTGAGAAGGTGCTGTACCCCTTCGGCTTCGGGCTGACGTACACCACCTTCGACGTGAAGCACACCGGCATCGGCGTGACCGCCGCCCAGGCCAGCATGGAGGCCGAAGTGACGAACACCGGCTCACGCCCGGGCCGCGAGGTCGTGCAGGTCTATGTTGAGGCTCCCCAGGGCAGGCTTGGCCAGCCCGCCCGCTCCCTGTGTGCCTTTGGCAAGACAAAGGAACTGGCCCCCGGAGAGACCGAGACTTTTAGCTTTACCGTACCCTTCGCCCAGCTTGCCAGCTACGACGACAGCGGCGTGACCGGCCACAAGTCCGCCTGGGTGCTTGAGGGCGGCGAGTATACCTTCTATATAGGCACCGACGTGCGCTCGGCCAAGAAAGTCGGCTCGGTCACTTTAGAGGAGACCGTTGTGGAGCAGCTTGAGGAGGCCTGCGCCCCCGTGACCCCCTTCGACCGCCTGCGCCCCGGCGCTCCCGAGGGCGGCGTGTATACTAAAGCATACGAGCCCGCGCCCCTGCGCACAGTAGCCCCCATGGACCGCCGCAGCGGGAAGCTGGTGAAGGCCGCTCCCTGCACCGGGGATAAGGGCTATAAGCTCGCCGACGTTGCCGAGGGCAAGGTCAGTATGGACGAATTCTTAGCCCAGCTCACCGACGATGACCTCTGCTGCATAGTCCGGGGCGAGGGCATGTGCTCCCCCAAGGTCACCCCCGGCACGGCGGGAGCCTTCGGCGGGGTCACAAAGCGCCTTCTTGATTTCGGCATCCCCACCGGCTGCTGCGCCGACGGTCCCAGCGGCATACGCATGGACTGCGGCACCCACGCCTTTGCCATGCCCAACGGCACCCTGATGGCCTGCTCCTTCGACCCGGAGCTGGTAGAAGAGCTCTACGAGTACGAGGGCCTTGAGCTCAGGAAGAACAAGGTCGACACCCTTCTGGGCCCCGGCATAAACATCCACCGCCACCCCCTCAATGGCCGCAACTTTGAATACTTCTCCGAGGACCCCCTGCTCACCGGGCACATGGCCGCCGCCCAGCTCACCGCCATGCAGAAGTACGGCGTCACCGGAACTATAAAGCACTTCGCCTGCAACAGCCAGGAGTTCCACCGCCATGATGTGGAGGCTGTGGTCTCCGAGCGGGCCATGCGGGAAATATACCTCAAAGCCTTCGAGCTTGCTGTAAAGTGGGGCAAGGCCCGGTCCATCATGACCAGCTATAACCCCATCAACGGCCTCTGGTCCGCCAGCAACTACGACCTTCTCACCACCATCCTCCACGGCCAGTGGGGCTATGAGGGCATGGTCATGACCGACTGGTGGGCAAAGTCCAACGACGAGGGCAAAGAGGGCGAGCGCACCAACACCGCCGCCATGGTCCGGGCCCAGAACGACCTGTTCATGGTGGTGCCGGATTCCGAGAGCAACGCCATGCACGACAACTCCGCCGAGGGTCTTGAAAAGGGTACTGTGGACCGCTCCGAATACCTCCGCAGCGCCAAAAATATCTGCAATTTCCTCCTGCAATCCCCGGCAATGCTCCGTATGCGCGGCATAGAGACCGAGCTTGACAAGGCTCTGGATGAAGCCCCCTCTCTGGATGATGGCGACTCCGCCGAGATGTTCTACGTCCAGACCGGCGGGGACAATACCCTGGACTTCGACGTGTCCCTTATCGGCATGAGCAAGGGCGACAACACCCGCTTCGGCGTGTCCATCCACGAGCAGGGGCTATATAAGCTGACCCTTATACTGCGCTCCACCGACAATAACGACGTGTCCCAGCTGCCCCTGTCCGTCTTCCAGGACCGGAATCTTCTGGGCACGGCCACCCTTACCGGGGCCCAGCGCGACTGGGAGACCGTGGAGTTCAACGTCATGGGCTTCTCCGGGAACTTCTATCTGCGGTTCTTCGCCGCACAGACCGGGCTGGAGCTTAAGTCCGTCAGGATGGAGATCGTGAAGACTATGGCGGAGCTGCAAAAGGAGATGGGGCAGTGAATGAGCGGGAAGTCTGCCGGTTGATTTTGGGCCTTAGAAAGCTGGGGTTGAACGATTCGCAGGTGCTGGATTTTCTGCTTTGGGTGGAAAGCGGCGATGAAAAGTACGACCCCCAGGGGCTCCGCCCCCGGACCCCTGCCAGGGGAACCTGTCCCCCTGGACCCCCTTCCCTCTTGACATTCCCCAAAGACATGATATAATATAGTGTAGAATCATATCTTCTCTTAAGGAGTGGAATCACCAATGACAAAGAAACTCTCCGCATTCGCCATGGCCCTGGCCCTTTTCGTGTGCGCGGCGCTCCTGCCGGCCCCCGGGGCCCAGGCTGCCACCGCCGTCACCGCCCGGCTGCGCCCGGACGTGACCATCCTTATCGACGGCCAGCGGACCGCGTTCTACCACGTCACCGGCCAGCAGGCCCACCCCGTGCTCTATAACGGCTCCACCTATCTGCCCCTGCGGGCCATAGGCGAGATAATGGGCAGGAACGTGGACTGGAACAGCTCCACCAAGACCGCCACCCTGGCTGGCGAGCGCACCACCCCGCCCACCGTCGGCGCCCCCGACGCAAACCCCAGCGCCGCGGCTGTAAAGGCCACCATCCAGGAGGGCTTTACCGTGGTGGTGGACGGCGAGACCCGGGTGTTCCTTGACGGGGCCGGCAAGCGGGTGTACCCCCTGCTGTGCAATGGCTCCATCTACCTGCCCATCCGCGCCATCGGCGAGATAATGGGCAAGGCCGTGGGCTGGGACAGCGCCACCAACACCGTCACCCTGAACGGCAGCGATGATGACGACGAGGTCACCGACGCGGACAGCTTCAGCGGACCCAATACCAAACCCACCCCCTCCCCCGCCCCCACGCCGGACCCAACGCCCACGCCTCCCTCCGGCGGCTCAACTGCCACCACCATCTCCCAGGCCAAGGCCAGGGACATCGCCCTGAAAAGGGTGCCCGGGGCCACGGCCCAGCATATCACCAAGCTGAAGCTGGACCATGAGCACGGCTGCTGGATATACGAGGTGGAGCTGGTCTACGACTGGGCGGAGTACGAGCTGGAGATAGACGCCTGCACCGGGGCCATTCTCAGCTACGACTGCGAGCACTGCGACTATGACTGCGACGACCACTGGCACGGGGGCTCCGGCAGCCATCACAACTCCGGCCACCACAATTCCGGCTGTCACCATTGACAAAGCCATACGCCTGTGCTAAAATAGAGAAAATCTCAACTTGAACGGAGGGAATACCCATGGAGTTTATCAAGACCCTGAAGACCCGCGACCTGTGCGAGAGCGCCAAGAACGGCGGCTGCGGCGAGTGCCAGACCTCCTGCCAGTCCGCGTGCAAGACCAGCTGCGGGATAGCGAACCAGGAGTGCGAGAACAAAACCCAGGAGTAATATCTAAAGGTTTCGGTGCCGCCCTAACACGGCGGCACTTTTTTATGCTGAATTTATAGGGAGAGCTGACAATGGTACACCAATACAAGCTTTTGGGCTATAACATGGTCCTTGACACCTGCTCGGGCTCCGTGCACGTTGTGGACGAGGCGGCGTATGACATGATAGCCATGTACAAGGACCTGCCCAAAGAAGAGATCTGCCAGAGGATACTCGAAAAGTATAAGGACCGCCCGGAGCTCACACGGGCGGAGATAGAGGGCTGCCTAGAGCAGATAGGAGAGCTTGAAAGGTCCGGCAAGCTCTTTTCCCCGGACAGCTTCGAGCCCATCTCCGGGGACCTTAAGGCCAGGAGCGGCGGCGTCATAAAGGCCCTCTGCCTGCACGTGGCCCACACCTGCAACCTGAACTGCTCCTACTGCTTCGCAAGCCAGGGCAAGTTCCACGGCGAGCGGGGGCTAATGAGCTTTGACGTGGGAAAAAGGGCCCTGGACTTCCTCGTGGAGCACTCGGGGTCCCGCAGGAACCTGGAGGTGGACTTCTTCGGCGGCGAGCCCCTGATGAACTGGCAGGTGGTGAAGGACCTGGTGAAGTACGCCCGCTCCATCGAGAAGGAGGCCGGAAAGAATTTCCGCTTCACCCTGACCACTAACGGGGTGCTGATAGACGACGACGTGATAGACTTCGCCAATAAGGAGATGTCAAACGTTGTCTTAAGCCTGGACGGCAGGAAGGAGGTCCACGACCGTTTCCGGGTGGACTATAACGGCCGGGGCAGCTGGGAGGGTATCGTGCCCAAGTTCCAGCGGCTTGTGAAGGCCCGGGGCAATAAGCAGTATTACATGCGCGGCACCTTCACCCACCATAACCCGGACTTTCTGGAGGACATAAAGACCATGCTGGACCTGGGCTTTACAGAGCTCAGTATGGAGCCGGTGGTCTGCGCCCCGGAGGACCCCTCGGCGCTGACCGCGGAGGACCGGGCCATAGTGATGGAGCAGTACGAGAAGCTGGCGGCGCTCATGCTGGAGCGCAGGAGGGCGGGGAAGCCCTTTACCTTCTACCACTATATGATAGACCTGGAGGGCGGGCCCTGCATATATAAGCGGGTGTCCGGCTGCGGGTCGGGGACGGAGTATATGGCCGTGACCCCCTGGGGGGACCTGTACCCATGCCACCAGTTTGTGGGGGATGAGAAGTATAGGCTGGGGGATGTGTTTGGGGGCGTTGCCAATACGGCGGTGCAGGAGGAGTTCCGGGAATGTAACGTGTACTCTAGGCCGGAGTGTAGGGACTGCTGGGCGAAGCTCTACTGCTCGGGGGGGTGCGCGGCTAATGCGTACCACGCTGCGGGGAGCATAGGCGGGGTGTATGAGGCGGGGTGCGAGTTGTTTAGGAAGCGTATGGAGTGTGCCATCATGCTGAAGGCTGCGGAGGCCGAAACGTGACCGGTCAAGCTGGTCTTAAGCTTGCGGGGTTTGGGGCGGAGCCCCAAGGTCCTGCCGTAAGGCGCGCCCTGTGCGCCTGAAGGCCTAAAATATACTATGAAAACACCAATCTACGACTTCATCCAAACCTACATAACCTCCACCCCCCACCGCCTGCACATGCCCGGCCACAAAGGGACCCCCTTCCTTGGCTGCGAGCCCTATGACCTCACCGAGATAGACGGCGCGGACAACCTCTACGACCCCCAGAGCATTATAATGGAGAGCGAACAGAACGCCACCGAGCTCTTTGGCTCCGGGGCCACCCTCTACTCCACCGGCGGCTCCTCCCAGAGCGTCCGGGCCATGGTGCACCTTGCGGCGCTCTCAAAGCCCGGCCCCCTAAAGCTGATCGCCGGGCGCAACGCCCACAAGTCCTTCCTGACCGCCGCCGCCCTTCTGGACGCGGATATCCGCTGGCTCTACCCCGAGGGCCCCGGCTACAGTCTTTGCCGCTGCGATATAAGCCCTGACGGCCTTGAGCGTGCCCTCATGGACTGCCCGGAGGCCGCCGCGGTCTACGTCACCAGCCCCGACTATCTGGGCAATACCCTGGACGTCGCCGCCCTGGCGGCTGTGGCCCATAGCCACGGCGTGCCCCTGCTGGTGGACAATGCCCACGGGGCATACCTGCGCTTTCTGCCGGAGCCCTGTCACCCCATGGACCTGGGGGCCGACCTCTGCTGTGACAGCGCCCACAAGACCCTGCCCGTCCTCACCGGCGGGGGGTATCTGCACGTCTCAAGGGACGCTCCGGCCCTGTTCAGAGAGCGCGCCCGGGAGGCCATGGCCCTGTTCGGCTCCACCAGCCCCTCGTACCTGATACTGCAATCCCTGGACCTCTGCAACCAGTACCTTGCCAGCAGCTACCCGGAGAACCTGGATTATACCGTCGGGTTTCTCTCGGAGCTCAGGGGATTCCTGGCCGGAGAGGGCTGGCGCTTTATTGGGGACGAGCCCCTGAAGCTGACCCTTGATTCCCGTCCCATGGGCTTCACAGGCCAGGAGATATCCCGGCACCTGGTTTCCCACGGCATACACCCGGAGTATGCGGACCCGGACTATCTGGTGCTCATGCCCGCCCCGGAGACCCCGCCGGAATCCCTGGAGCTGCTTTTGTCGGCCCTCTCAGCCCTGGCTCCCCGCCCGCCGCTGGCCGGGCCGGCCCTGGAGCTCTCGCCGCCGCCCAGGGCCATGACCCTCCGTCAGGCGCTTTTCTCGCCCACGGAGGTCCTGCCCCTTGAAGCCGCCGCCGGGCGCGTACTGGCGGGGCTCTCAGCAAGCTGCCCGCCCGCGGTAGCGCCTGCTGTGCCGGGGGAGGTGCTGACAGGGAATGTCATAGATATTTATCGGTACTACGGTATTGAGAGAGTCAGCGTTGTGAAAGAGTAAAGCCTGTGTGGGCTCGGCCCACACAGGCTTATTTTTCTTTAGTAGTTTTTGGCGCTTTCGCGCAAGACCTTGGGGGCTCCTCGCCCCCAAACCCCGCGCAAGCTTAAGACCAGCTTGACCGGTCAAATTATTACATCATTGAGGTCGGGGGAAACCGCAGCCTCTTTCCCTCCGTACACAACCCTGACATTCTCAGCCTTCCCCTCAAAGTGGACGGTCACTCTGCCGCCCTCATTCCTGGCCGTCACCGTCAGGAACCTCTGGCCGCGCATGTCAACCACATCGCACCGCGCCTCCCCGGTGATCTCACCCAGATACAGCGTCAGCCCCTTGGAGTAGTCATACTCCACATCATCATAGTTGTTCCCGATCGGTACAATGCTGTTCTCCCTGACCATCAGCGGCAAGCTCATAAAGTCGTGCACCTCATGGACCCACCTGCCTCCGTCCGTGCTCTCCCCGGTCAGCAGGTTCGTCCACCGGCCCTCCGGCAGGTAGTAATCCACGTCCCCGGATTTAGTGAACACCGGGGCCACCATCAGGCTCTCCCCCAGCATATATTGTCTGTCCAGCTCCCCGCACGCAATATCTTGCGGGAACTCCAGCACCATGGCCCTCATCATGGGCACGCCGGTCTCGTGTGCCTCCACCGCCTTGGTATAGAGGTAGGGCATTAAGGCGCACTTTAGCTTGGTGAACCTGCGCACCACGTCCACCGACTCCTCGTCGAACAGCCACGGCACCCGGTACGAGTTGGACCCGTGCAGCCGCGAGTGGGTGGACAGCAGCCCGAACGCCGCCCAGCGCTTGTACACATCCGCCGGGGCCGTGCCCTCGAACCCGCTGATGTCGTGGCTCCAGAACCCGAACCCCGAACAGGTCAGCGACAGCCCCGCCCGCAGAGACTCGCTCATGGACAGGTAGTTGGAGGAGCAGTCCCCGCCCCAGTGCACCGGGAACTTCTGCCCCCCGGCGGTGGCGCTGCGGGCAAACAGACAGGCTTCACCCTTCCCCTTATACTCCTCCAAAAGCTCGAAGACGCATTTATTATACAGATACGTGTAATAATTATGCATAAGCTCCGGGTCGCTGCCGTCAAAGTACACGCAGTCCGTGGGTATCCGCTCGCCGAAATCGGTCTTGAAGCAGTCCACTCCCATGTCAAGTAATGTCCGAAGCTTCTGCTGATACCACTTCCACGCCCCCGGGTTCGTGAAGTCCACCAGGCCCATGCCCGCCTGCCAGAGGTCCCACTGCCAGACGTCGCCGTTTGGCCGCTTCAACAGATAGCCCTTCTCCATGGCCTCCTTGAAAAGGGGCGATTTCTGGCCGATATACGAGTTTATCCACACGCATATCTTCAGCCCCCGCTCCTTCAGCCGCTTGAGCATACCCGGGGCGTCCTTGAACATCTTGGGGTCAAAGGTGAAGTTGCACCACTCGTTCTCTGCCATCCAGTAGCAGTCGAAGTGGAACACGTGCAGGGGGATATCCCTCTCGCTCATGCCGTTCACGAACTCATTGACGGTGTCCTCGTCGTAGTTTGTGGTGAAGGAGGTACTGAGCCACAGCCCAAAGGTCCACGCCGGCGGCAGCGCCGGGCGGCCTGTCAGGGCCGTATAATTATGCAGCACAGTCTTCGGGTCCCCGCCGCCGATAATCATAAAGTCCAGCTTCTCCCCGGGCACGGAGAACTGGGCCCGGGTCACCACCTCCGAGCACAGCTCATAGCTCACCGGCCCCGACGAGTTCACGAACACCCCATAGCCCCGGTTGGTCAGATAGAAGGGGATGTTCTTATAGGATATCTCCGAGCAGGTCCCCCCGTCCTCCTGCCAGAGGTCCACCACCTGGCCGTTCTTCACAAAGGGCGTGAACCGCTCGCCAAGGCCGTATATCTTCTCCCCGATGTCCAGGTCCAGCTGGGCGCGCATAAATGGGCCCTCCGGGGTGTGCATATAGCTTATCATGCTGTGGCCGAACTTATCGCCCACATTTGTCAGCTTTTTGCCCTTATAGTAGTAGGTGAAGCCCGCCGGGCGGCAGGTTATCTCAAGGCTCGTGTCCCCGCTTTTTACCCTTATGCCCCCCTCGAACTCCTCGGTCTCAAGTGGGGTCTCCCTAATGTCCAGCTCGAACTCCGGCACCTTTTTGGCGCTGCCCATAAAGTGCCAGGCCTCGGTCCTGATGATGTCCGGCCCCGGGGAGCTTATGACCATCTCCAGCACCGGCCCGCCCATGCCCCGCTCGTCCTGGGGGTACGGCACGCTGTATAGGTACACGCGTCCGTCCTCCGCCCTTATCTCGCGTATCTGTACGCAGTCGTAATTTTCGACCCCGGGCTTATTCAGCCAGTAGCCTCTTGTGAATTTCATAGTGACGCTCCTTTACTTTAAAACTCGATTTCCATGCCGTCAAATGAAGCAATGAATCCCTTGCCCTCAGCCGCCGGGGCCATCTCGTCATACCCGGCCCCGCCGCCGTTATGGGAAAAGTGGTTCACCACGTGCACGCAGCCCTCTCCCACGGCCCCGATCTCTCTGAGCATGTCCCGCAGCTTCACGTCGGCCTTAAGCCCCATATGGTTGCGCTCGCCCTGCTCCAAAAGTCCGTTGGTGCAGTCGTAGGAGATGAGCCTGAACCTAAGGCCGCTCTCTTTAAGATACTCCATGCTCTCCTCCGGCAGCAGCCCGGTGTCGTGGGCATAGAGCATGGCCCTGCCGTCCTGCCCCTCAATGGCGTACACCACCGACTCCGGCGCGCCGTGGTCGGCCTTAAGGGCCGTGACCCTGTAGCCCTCGGCCTCAAAGGGCTCGAAGGGGCGTATCTCGTGAAGGCATAGCCCGCCCTCCCTGATTATCTGCTCTATATCCTCGCACTGCTCCCTCGCCATCCGTAAGACCGCCCCGGTGCCGTACAGGTTAAAGGGCCGCTCCTTCTTATGGGCGGCGTAGCTTATCAGGCACCAGAGGTCGCCGGGGTAGAGATGGTCGCTGTGGCAGTGTGTGACGATGCATGAGCCTATCTCATAGAGCCTCAGCCCCTCTCTCAGGGCGTGCAGATACGTGTCCGCCGGAAAGTCTATGAGCAGCCGCCCGTCCAGAAGGGCCTGACTGCGTGTGCGCACGTTCCTGCCGCCCCGCTCCCTGGCCCTCTCGCAGACCTCGCACCCGCAAAATGGCGCGGGCACGGCCTCCGCCGCGGCGGTGCCCAGGTATTTCAGTTTCATTCTATCGCTCCTTTCATGATTCAGCGTCTTTGCCTAATTGTACTACACTATTTGGGGAATAGCAAGCGGAGAAATGAAATAAAAAGGGCCGGCCCAAACAAGGCCGGTCCCGGGGGTAATGCTATGATATTTTCTCGCCGAGCTTCGGAAGGGGGAAGCCCACCGCCTGGTTTATCTCACCGGTCCAGTCGATCAGCTCGTTGGCCGCCGCCCGGGTGATGTCGCAGTCCTCCCGCAGGATGGCGATATCGTCCTCCATGCGTCCCATGCGGCCCTCCATCTTCTCCATGCGGGACTCCATCAGCTTCATGCTAGCCGTCATGTGGTTCAGGCGGGAATCCATCTGCTTCATGCCTTCTTCCATATGGTCCATGCGCTCCTTCACCTGGGCAAACTCATTGTCCATGTGAATAATTATCTTGTCCATCTGGCCCTTTACCGGCTCCAGCATCCGTCCTAAAGCCTCCAGCATTTCTTTATCCATTACTTTGTCCCCCTCTCATGCCAATATTATACTTCTCCTCCCTTCCCCATGTCAATCCCCCCGGACACACAAAAAGGCCGAAACCCAATCCCTTGGGTCCCGGCCTTCGGTCCTATCTATTCAGCTTCTACCGGCTCTTAGTACATCCCGCCCATATCCGGCGCAGGGGCCGCGGGAGGAGTGGGCTCCTTGATGTCCGCAACCAGGGACTCGGTGGTCAGGATGGTGGCGGCCACAGAGGAGGCGTTCTGCAAAGCGGAGCGGGTGACCTTTGTGGGGTCGACGATACCGGCCTCTATCATATCCTGGAACTCGCCGGTCAGGGCGTTGTAGCCCTGGCCCACCTTCTGGTCGCGCTTGAGCTGCTCCACGATGACGGAGCCCTCTATACCGGCGTTGGCGGCTATCTGGCGCACGGGCTCCTCAAGGGCCTTGAGGACTATGGCGGCGCCGGTCTTCTCGTCGCCCTCGGCAGAGTCAACGTATGCCTTCACGGCGGGGATGGCGTCGATAAGGGCGGTGCCGCCGCCGGCCACGATGCCCTCCTCAACGGCGGCCTTTGTGGCGGCCAGAGCGTCCTCAATGCGCAGCTTCTTCTCCTTCATCTCTATCTCGGTAGCGGCGCCCACCTTGATGACGGCCACGCCGCCGGCCAGCTTCGCCAGGCGCTCCTGGAGCTTCTCCCTGTCGAACTCGGAGGTGGTGGTCTCTATCTGGCTGCGGATCTGGCCCACGCGGCCCTTGATGGCGGCGGAGTCGCCTGCGCCGTCCACGATGATGGTGTTCTCCTTGTCCACCTTCACCTGGCGGGCGCGGCCCAGCTGGTCGATGGTGGTGTCCTTAAGGTCAAGGCCCACCTCCTCAGAAATGACCTGCCCGCCGGTCAGGGTGGCGATATCCACCAGCATCTCCTTCCTGCGGTCGCCGAAGCCGGGAGCCTTGACGGCCACGCACACGAAGGTGCCGCGAAGCCTGTTCAGGATAAGGGTGGTCAGGGCCTCGCCCTCGATGTCCTCTGCGATTATCAAGAGCTTCTTGCCGCCCTGGACTATCTGCTCCAGAAGGGGCAGTATCTCCTGGATATTGGAGATCTTCTTGTCGGTGATCAGGATATATGGGTCGTCAAGCTCGGCCACCATCTTGTCGGTATCAGTAGCCATGTAGGGGGTCACGTAGCCCCGGTCGAACATCATGCCCTCCACGACCTCGCTGTAGGTCTCGGCGGTCTTACTCTCCTCCACGGTGATAACGCCGTCGGCGGTGACCTTCTCCATAGCGTCGGCGATGAGCTGGCCTATCTCGTCGCTGCTGGAGGACACGGCGGCGACCCTTGCGATGTCCTTGGTGCCGCTGACCTTCTGGCTGTTCTTCACGATGGCCTCAACGGCGGCCTCGGTGGCCTTCTGCACGCCCTTGCGGAGCACCATGGGGTTGGCCCCGGCGGTGACGTTCTTCATGCCCTCGCGTACCAGCGCCTGGGCCAGCAGTGTGGCAGTGGTGGTGCCGTCGCCGGCCACGTCGTTGGTCTTGGTGGCGACTTCCTTTACCAGCTGGGCGCCCATGTTCTCATACGCGTCCTCAAGCTCTATCTCCTTGGCGATGGTCACGCCGTCGTTGGTGATAAGGGGCGCGCCGAACTTCTTGTCCAGCACCACGTTGCGGCCCTTGGGGCCCAGGGTTATTTTGACGGTGTCGGCCAGCTGGTTTACGCCCTCTAAGAGCGCCTTGCGGGCGTCCTCACCGTACACGATTTTCTTTGCCATGATAATCTGTCCCTTCTATTTATTATATATAATTATTTAGTGCATTTTGGCCTCCGGCGGCTCAGGGGCTTTGCCCCTAAGTACCCCCAGTACATTTAAGGCCTCCGGCGGGGAGGGGCTTCACCCCCTCCACCCCCACCACCTTTTGAAAAAGGTGGACGAAAACTTTAACTTTCGCTCGCCGTCAGGTTACTCCACGACCGCCAGGATGTCGCTCTGCTTTACAATAGTGTACTCCTCGCCGTCCACCTTCACCTCGGTGCCGCTGTACTTGGCGGAGATGACCCTGTCACCCTCTTTAAGGTACATCTTTATCTCCTTGCCGTCCACCTCGCCGCCAGGACCCACCGCGATGACCCGCGCTATCTGCGGCTTCTCAACGCTCTTTGCCGCCAGCACTATCCCGCTCTTTGTGGTCTCCTCCGCGTCCTCCGTCTTGATGAGCACTCTGTCCAAAAGGGGTTTGATCTTCATATAAAACACCGTTTCCTTTCTCCCCGGCTTTTCCGCGCCCCGGGGCGGCGCTGATTCGGCCTTTTACAGCCAAAATAAAACAGCTTTCTCTGAATTTTAGCACTCGGCTCTCTCAAGTGCTAACTATATTCTAACCACATGGTCAGGAAAAGTCAAGGGGCTTTTTCACATTTTTTTACAGTTTACAATTCTGTCATAATTTTCGGCAGCACAGACTTGACATTACAAAGGGTCCCGGTTATAATATAAGTAAAGAGAGGCCCTGTACGAACATCATATTTCGGACGGCTGGCCAGATTTTAGCGTAAAGTAACCGCTATCCTTGGCTTGGGGGCGGTTACTTTTTTTCGCTATTGAGTGCTATAAGTAGGTCAACGACGATGTGAAGTACCATCATCATGATCGCCATAGTCTCGTAAGCTGTCATAAGCGAGACCCCCCTTTCCACAAGATTCGCAACAAGGTCTTGCGTATGTCGTGCTGTGTACCGGGTAAGGTCAACCGTCCACCGTTCTCAATATTCTGTTCGTCAGGTCCTCTCACCCATTTTATGGGCATATATATTCTACACCATCCGCCGTTTTTAGTCAAATACTTTCTTTTGCCCAACACTTTGCGCGTCCACATGAAAAAACACTTGCATTTTCCCACAGATTGTGTTATCATAACCTCTAGTATGAAAGATGGGTAAGGAGGTGTTACGCTTGCCAAACATCAAATCCGCCAAGAAGCGCGTTAAGGTCATCGCCACAAAGACCCTGCAGAACAAGGCCCTGAATTCCGCCCTGAAGACGCAGATAAAGAAGGCCAACGCCGCTATCGAAAGCAATGCCGGTGATAAAGAGGCCGCCGTCCGCGCCGCCGTCAAGAAGATCGACCAGGCCGCCGCGAAGGGCATTATCCATAAGAACAACGCCGCCCACCGGAAGGCCGCTCTTGACAAGAAGCTGCGCGCCGGGGCGTAAGAGGGCTCTGATAATGGGTTCTCTTTAAGCAGCGGGGAGCTAGGCTTGGGGCCCGATGGGCCGCCGGGCCTTTTTTCTTTGCCCTTTTCCCAAAAATGCCTTGACTTTTCCCGGCTGTTTGGGTATTATAATAGTTATAGCAATTATTCATATCTGGTTTTTTGGAGGTGTCCGCTCAATGAAAAAGGGAACCAAACTGGCGCTTTTTATCGGCCTTATCACTGCCATCGCCGCCGTGGCGGCCTCGGTCACGGCCCTGATGATGTATCTGGACCACAAGAGGGATGAGGAGGAGCTGGAGCACTATCTGGACTGTTCCATCCAGTGACAGACAGGAGGTACCTATGAAATATGTTGACTTGGGCGGCGCGGGGGTACGGGCCTCCGCTGTCGCTGTTGGTTGTATGCGCATTTCTGCCCTCTCCCAGGGGGAGCTGTCCCGGTTCATCCACACGGCCCTGGACTGCGGGGTGAACTTCTTCGACCACGCCGACATCTACGGCGGCGGCGAGTGCGAGGCGACCTTCGGGCAGGTGCTCGGGGAGGAGCCCGGCCTGCGGGAGAAGATGGTCGTCCAGAGCAAGTGCGGCATAAGGAAGGGTATGTACGACTTCTCTAAGGAGCATATTTTAGAGAGCGTTGACGGCATTTTGAGCCGCCTTAACGTGGACTGCCTTGACGTGCTGCTGCTGCACCGGCCCGACGCTCTTATGGAGCCCGAGGAGGTTGGCGAGGCCTTTGACCGGCTGGAGGCCGCAGGGAAGGTGAAGCGCTTCGGCGTAAGCAACTTCAACGCCCGGCAGACGGACCTCTTGCAGTCGGGCCTTCGGCAGAAGCTTGTGGCGAACCAGCTGCAATTCGGCCTTATGCACACGGGCATGATAGACCACGCCATCTGCGCCAACACGGAGTTTTCCGGCTCTCCCGACCGGGACGGCGAGATTCTGGACTACTGCCGCCTGCACGGGCTTACCGTACAAGCTTGGTCCCCCTTCCAGTACGGCTTCTTCGAGGGGGTTTTCCTGGGGAATGAGAAGTTCCCGGAGCTGAACGCAAAACTTACGGAGCTCTCGAAGAAGTATGGGGCCAGCGAGCAGGCCATGGCTACGGCCTGGATACTGCGGCACCCGGCGGGGATGCAGGTCATCTCCGGCAGCACAAACGCCGAGCGGCTGAGGGACATTTGCAGCGCCTGCGATGTGGAGCTGTCCAGAGAGGATTGGTATGCGCTGTATCTGGCGGCGGGGAATCAGCTGCCATAAAAGCCCTTTGCCCTTGGGATTTATAGGGGCGAAGCCCCTATAAAAAATCCTGGGGCGGGTGGGCGGGCAAACGCGTTGCGTTTTGCCCGCATAAGGTCGTGGGGCTTTGCCCCACCCCCCACCACTTTTGTAAAAGTGGACAAAACTTTTTCCCTTGCACGCAAAAAGCCCCCGGCAACCCCGGAGGCTTTTTCTTATGACTTATCCCTGGGCTTCGCCACCAGCGCGGCAAGATACCCGAAGAACACCGCCGCAGTGGTCCCCGCGGCCCCGGCGGTCAGGCCCCCGGTGAAGGCCCCCAGGAACCCCTGCTCTATCACGGCCTTGCGCACGCCCTCGGACAGGGCCCAGCCAAACCCGCACAGCGGCACCGTGGCCCCGGCCCCGGCATAGTCCACCACCGGGCCATAGAGCCCCAGGGCCCCCAAAAGCACGCCCACCGTGACATATGTGACCATTATCCGGGCGGGGGTCAGCTTGGTCAGGTCAATGAGAAGCTGGCCCACAAGGCATATGGCCCCGCCCACCCAAAACGCGTTGAAATACTCCATAAACGCCCTCCTTAACAGTAAGTTCGTTCCGAATTTACTATAGGGCTATTTTCACCGCTTTTCGCGCAGATATTCCCCGACCTCGCCCACGTTTTCCGCGATTATGTCGGGCTTTATATCAGAATTTGCCAGCATTTCTTCGGTGGTCTCCCCGCTCATCACAAGTATGGAGGTCACATCCGTGCCCGCCGCCACGGCTATATCGGTGTAGAGCCTATCCCCCACCACCGCAACTTCTTGGGGCCCATAGCCGCTCTGCTCCAATATATAGTCCAGCGTGTGCCGGGAGGGCTTGCCGAAGAACTCGCACTGCACCCCAGTGGAGGCCCTCACCAGTGCCGCGATGGACCCGCAGTCCGGGATAAAGCCGCCCTCCACCGGGCAGTTAAGGTCCGGGTTCACCCCGAAGACCTCCGCGCCGTTGCGGATAAAATGGCAGGCTTTGCTGATTTTATCATAGGTCAGCCCGGTGTCAAAGCCCAGCACCACATAGTCCGGGGCCCTATCGTCAAGCTCTATCCCCGCCAGCCGGAAGTCCTCCATAAGGGGCTCCGTGCCCACCACATAGGCGCGCTTTCCCGGGCGGTTCCCGCCGAGCCATCTCAGTATCACCTGGTTCGAGACGAGCATTTTCTCCGGGGGAACTATTATGCCCATTTTGCGCAGCTTTTCAAGGTACGCGGCACGGTTTTTAGAGCTGTTATTGGTAAAAAAGCAGTATTCCCGCCCGGATTCCTCCACGGCCCGGAGAAAGCCCTTGGTGTACGGAAACAGCCGGTCCCCAAGATATATGGTGCCGTCCATGTCCAGGACGAACATTTTGACGTTAAGAAGCCGTTCGGCCTGCCCTCTCATTTCAACATCCCCCTTCGGTCTTCTTATTCCACCGTGACGGATTTTGCCAGGTTCCTGGGCTTATCGATGTCACAGCCCTTCATTGACGCCACATAGTAGGCAAAGAGCTGCAATGGCAGAATACTCATTGACGGCAGCATGAAGTCCGGGGTCTTGGGCACGCAGAACTGCCAGTCCGCGACCCCCTTCATCTCCCCGGCGAACTCCTCGGTGCAAAGCCCCAGCACCACCGCCCCCCGGGCCTTGACCTCCCGGATATTTGCCGCCATTTTGCCGAACAGCCGCCCGCAGGTGCAGATGGCTATCACCAGGGTGCCCTCCTCGATAAGGGAGATGGGACCGTGCTTCAGCTCCCCGCCGGTATAGGCCTCGGAATGAATGTATGATATTTCTTTCAGCTTCAAAGAGGCCTCCAACGACGCGGCATAGTCCACGTTCCTGCCGATAAAGTACATATCCTTTG
Organism: uncultured Eubacteriales bacterium; assembly: GCA_910584745.1. Lineage (GTDB taxonomy): Bacteria > Bacillota > Clostridia > Oscillospirales > Acutalibacteraceae > Acutalibacter. The sequence goes on along the minus strand of CAJUDG010000008.1, from coordinate 100,260 downwards.
CATTAAAGTATTGTGACGCAAAATACTGTATGGTCTCCTTATCACTGAGCGCCGTCTCTGCCAGCTCCGGCAGCCTCTCAAGGCACTCCACATACCCCGCAAGCTCCCCTTCGGGCACGGTCCCCAGCTCCCGGGCCATATGCAGGGCGATAAGGTATATCACCGCCAGCTGGGTGCTGTAGGCCTTGGTGGAAGCCACGGCTATCTCGGGCCCGGCCCAGGTGTAGAGCACATCGCCGGCCTCATTGGCGATGGTGCTGCCCACCACGTTCACAATGGCCAGGGTGCGGGCCCCCTGCCGCTTGGCCTCTCTCAGGGCGGCCAGGGTGTCGGCGGTCTCGCCGGACTGGCTGATAATTATGACCAGGGTCCTCTCGTCCAGTATGGGGTCCCGATAGCGGAACTCCGAGGCCACGTCCGTCTCTATGGGCATACGCAGAAGCTTCTCAAAGGCGTACTTCGCCACGGCCCCCACATGGTACGAGGTACCGCAGGCCACGATGTACACGCGGCTGATGTTCTCGATATCAGCTTTTGTCAGCTTTAAATCGTCCAGAACTATCCGGCCCTCTTTAATTCTCGGGGAGATGGTCTTGCGAAGGGCTTCGGGCTGCTCGCAGATCTCCTTCATCATGAAGTGCTCATAGCCGCCCTTCTCCGCGGCGGCCACGTCCCACTCCACGGTCTCGACGGGCTTCTCAAGGGGTTCCAGCTCCTCGTCGTAGAAGCTGGCCCCTTCCCGGGTCAGCACGGCTATCTCCCTGTCACGAAGGCGCACTATCTCCCGGGTATGGGCCAGAATGGCCGTCACGTCCGAGGCGATAAAGTTCCGGCCTTTGGCGAGCCCCACTATCAGCGGGCTGTCCTTCCGAACGGCAAAGACCTTCTCCGGGCAGTCGGCGCAGATTATCCCCAGGGCGTAGCTGCCCTCTACCCTATGGGTGACCTGCCGGATGGCCTCCAGCACGTCGCCCCGATAGTAGTGCTCCAACATCTGGGCCACAACCTCGGTGTCGGTGTCGGAGACGAACTCCACTCCCCGGCGCATGAGGTGGGCCTTTAGCTGCATATAGTTCTCGATTATGCCGTTATGGACCACGGCGAAGAGCCCGCCGTCGCTGACCTGGGGGTGGGAGTTCACATCCGAGGGCGCGCCGTGGGTGGCCCAGCGGGTGTGGCCTATACCCACGGTGCCGGGCAGCTTCTCCCCATTGTCCAGTATGCCCTCCAGGACCGAAAGCCTCCCCTTGGACTTCACCACGTGCAGGCCGGTGTCGTTGTACACCGCCACGCCTGCCGAGTCGTAGCCCCGGTACTCGAGCTTTGATAGCCCTTCCAGCAGCACGGGAGCTGCCTGCTCCTCACCAATGTAACCTACTATACCACACATAATAATTCCTCCAATACTTGGCCGGTCAAGCTGGCCTTAAGCTTGCTAGGGTTTGGGGCGAGAGCCCCAAGGTCTTGCCGTAGGCGGCGACCTGTGCCGCCGTAGGCTTTAAAAATACTCCAAGAAAAAACAGCCCAGCGCCCCAGACTGTTTTCCCTTCCTATCACAGCTTACCTATACATTATATCCTCCCTGGCGGGCCCGTTGGACACCATGGTCACCGGCACCCCCAGGTGCTTTTCCGCGAACTCCACATACCTTCTGGCGTTCTCCGGCAGGTCCTCGTACCTCTTTATGCCCTTTATGTCGCACTTCCACCCGGGCAGCTTCTCCAGGATGGGCTTGCAGCGCTTGAGCTTCGCCGTGGGCGGGAAACTGTCTATGCGCTTTCCGTCCAGCTCATAGGCCACACAGACGGGTATCTCGTCAAGATACCCTAAAGCGTCCAGCACCGTCAGGGCCACGTCCGTGGCCCCCTGGACCATGCAGCCGTACCGTGCGGCAACCAGGTCCAGCCAGCCCACCTGCCGGGGGCGGCCGGTGGTGGCGCCGTACTCGCCCTTATCGCCGCCGCGCTTTCTAAGCTCCTCGGCCTCGTCCCCGAATATCTCGGAGACGAACTCCCCGGCTCCCACGGCGCTGGAATAGGCCTTTACCACGCAGTATATCTTCCCGATGGCGTATGGGGGTATGCCGCCCGCGCCCACCGCGCCGAAGCCCGCCAGGGGCGACGAGGAGGTGGTCATGGGGTATATGCCCATGTCCGGGTCCCGGAGGGAGCCCAGCTGGCCCTCCAGAAGGATGGTCTTGCCCTCCTTCACAGCGTTGTAGAGCAGGGTGGTGGTGTCCGCAACATATGGGGCCACTATCTCCCTATACTCCATGAGCTTATTATAGATATCGTCCCTGTCAAGGGGCTCCCTATGGTAGAGCTGGGTATACAGCACGTTCTTGAGCCCCAGCACATGGTCTATGCGCTCATAGACAGCGTCCTTATCGTCAAAGAGGTCGCTTATCTGAAAGCCAATCTTCGCGTACTTATCGGAATAGAAGGGCGCTATCCCCGACTTAGTGGACCCGAAGGCCTTGTCGGCAAGCCGCGCCTCCTCAAGGCCGTCCAGCTCCTTATGGTACGGCATGAGCACCTGACAGCGCTCTGATATCAGTATCTTGGGCTCCGGCACGCCGCCGTCCCTGATATACTGCATCTCCTTGACGAAATTCTCCACCGAGAACGCCACGCCGTTGCCGATGATATTGGTGATATTCTGCCTGAACACTCCCGACGGCAGCTGGTGCAGCGCAAACCTGCCGTACTCGTTTATTATGGTGTGCCCCGCGTTGGACCCGCCCTGAAAGCGTATGACTATATCCGAATCCTCCGCCAGAACGTCCGTTATCTTCCCCTTGCCCTCGTCGCCCCAGCAGGCTCCTACTATCGCTTTTACCATTGCTCTCAACCTTTCTTAGGAAAACTTTTTGAAAAAAGTTTTCCTAAAACCTTTCAAAAACTTTTCCCTTTATCCTATTTATACTTAAACCGTCACTTCGGCAGAACTGCTCTCAATGTCGCGGTAGCGCTCAAGCACCGGCCCCAACACCTCGTCCAGGAACTCCCGGGTCTGCTCCGGGGCACGGCCCACGTACTTCTCCGGCTTCAGTATCTCCCGCAGCTCCTCCAATGTCACCCCGAACATGGGGTCCCCGGCTATGCGCTCCAATAGGTCGTTCTCGCCGCCCTGCTCCTTTATGACCCTGGCCGCCGCCATGGAGTGCACCCGGATGGCCTCGTGCAGCTGCTGCCTGTCGCCGCCCCGCTTCACCGCGTCCATCATGATGTTCTCCGTGGCCATGAAGGGCAGCTCCTTCAATAGGTGCTGCTCGATGACCTTGGGGTAGACCACTAAACCGTCGGCCACGTTGGCATACAATGTCAGTATTCCGTCCACGGCTAAGAAGGCCTCCGGCACAGAGAGCCGCTTGTTTGCCGAATCGTCCAGGGTCCGCTCGAACCACTGGCCCGCCTCTGTAAGCGCCGGGTTCAATGCGTCCACCATCACGTACCTTGAAAGCGACGCGATACGCTCCGTGCGCATTGGGTTGCGCTTATAGGCCATGGCGCTCGAGCCGATCTGCCCCTTCTCAAAGGGCTCCTCCACCTCTTTAAGGTGCTGCAAGAGCCGGATGTCGTTTGAGAACTTGGCGGCGCTCTGTGCTATACCCGACAAAATGTTCAGCATTTGACTGTCAAGCTTGCGTGAATACGTCTGCCCCGACACCGCGAAGCACTCCCCGTACCCCAGCTTTTCTGCAATTTTCTTGTCCAGCTCCTTCACTTTTTGGTGATTTCCCTCAAAAAGCTCCAGGAAGCTGGCCTGGGTCCCCGTGGTGCCCTTCGACCCCAGCAGCTTTGCCTTAGATAGCTGGTGCTCAACGTCCTCCAGGTCCAGAAGCAGGTCCTGTATCCACAGGGCCGCCCGCTTTCCCACGGTGGTGGGCTGGGCGGGCTGGAAGTGGGTAAAGGCGAGGGTGGGCAGGCCCGCGTGCTCCCCGGCGAATTTCGAGAGGACCCGCAGCACCGCCACCAGCTTGTCCCGGATAAGCTTTAAGGCCTCGGTCATAATAATTATGTCCGTATTGTCCCCCACATAACAGGACGTGGCACCAAGATGTATTATCCCCGCCGCCTTCGGGCACTGCTGGCCATAGGCGTACACGTGGCTCATAACGTCGTGGCGGACCTCCTTCTCCCGGGCCTCCGCAACCTCGTAGTTGATGTCATCCGCGTGGCTCTTCAGCTCCTCCACCTGCTCCGCTGTCACCGGCAGGCCCAGCTCATGCTCGGCCTCGGCCAGGGCTATCCACAGCCTGCGCCAGGTGCGGAACTTCATATCAGGGGAGAAAAGGTATTTCATCTCCCGGCCCGCGTACCTTGCGGACAGGGGGGACTCGTACACGTCTCTATGGCTCATTGGCAGGTCGCTCCTTCCAAAACTGGTTTTTTACCCATACGCTGTTATTTTATTACAACCGGCCGCCGCTGTCAAGCCGCTTTCGCCCTGTTCACGGTTTTTTTGCATTTTCACGGCCCCCTTTCTGTAAGCCTGCGGATTTTTTCTTAAAATACCCCTTGTAAAATCCGGAGAACTGTGGTAATATAGGAACAGATTTTGCAGGATAGAAAAATAAACTTGCATTTTGGAGGGATTGCCAAATGTCTTATGTTAGCGAACAGCTGGAGCTTTTAAAGAAGAAGAACGCGTCTGAGCCCGAGTTCATCCAGGCCGCCACCGAGGTCCTCACCTCCCTGGAGCCCGTGATTAACGCCGAGCCCAAGTACCAGGAGAACGGCATCTTAGAGCGCATCACCGAGCCTGAGCGGCAGATAATCTTCCGGGTGCCCTGGGTGGACGACAATGGCAAGGTCCAGGTGAACCGGGGCTTCAGGGTCCAGTTCAACTCCGCCATAGGCCCCTATAAGGGCGGCCTGCGCCTGCACCCCAGCGTGAACCTGGGCGTTATCAAGTTCCTTGGCTTCGAGCAGATTTTCAAGAATTCTCTTACCGGCCTGCCCATCGGCGGCGGCAAGGGCGGCTCTGACTTCGACCCCAAGGGCAAGTCCGACCGGGAGGTCATGGCCTTCTGCCAGAGCTTCATGACCGAGCTCTTCCGCCACATCGGCGCGGACACCGACGTGCCCGCCGGTGACATCGGCACCGGTGCCCGGGAGATAGGCTACATGTTCGGCCAGTACAAGCGCCTCAGGAACTCCTTCGAGGGCGTGCTCACCGGCAAGGGCCTGAACTACGGCGGGTCTCTGGCCCGCACCGAGGCCACGGGCTACGGGCTCCTCTACTTCACCGCCGCCATGCTCAAGAAGAACGGCCACGACCTTGCGGGCAAGACCGTTGTGATATCCGGCGCGGGCAACGTGGCAATTTATGCCGCCGAGAAGGCCTATCAGCTTGGCGCGAAGCCCGTCACCATGTCCGACTCCACCGGCTGGGTCTACGACCCCGAGGGCATCGACCTTGCCGCCATCAAGGAGATAAAAGAGGTCAAGCGCCAGCGCCTGACCGAGTACAAGAACTATAGACCCAACTCCGAGTACCACGAGGGCCGGGGCGTATGGTCCGTCAAGTGCGACGTAGCTCTGCCCTGCGCCACCCAGAACGAGCTGGACCTTGAGGACGCGAAAGCTCTCATCGCCAACGGCTGCATAGCCGTGGCCGAGGGCGCGAATATGCCCACCACCCTCGAGGCTACCGAGGCCCTCCAGCAGGCTGGCGTGCTCTTTGCCCCCGGCAAGGCCGCAAACGCCGGCGGTGTTGCCACCTCCGCCCTGGAGATGAGCCAGAACAGCCAGCGGCTCTCCTGGACCTTCGAGGAGGTGGACGCGAAGCTCAAGGGCATTATGGAGAATATTTTTGCCAGCGCCGACGCTGCCGCCGAGAAGTACGGCCACCCCAAGAACTACGTGGTGGGCGCGAACATCGCGGGCTTTGTGAAGGTCGCGGACGCTATGATAGCTCAGGGCGTGGTCTGATCCCTCAGGCTGCCCTTGACAAATACTGTTTGCGCGTGGTATAATAAAGACAAAGAGGGCGCTGCGATGTAAGCGGTTTGGCGTCAGTTTTGGAATTGTTATGTTTTACAAAACCGTCACTTTGCCGAGTGGCGGTTTTGCTCTGTTACCTTTTTCTTGGGCATGGTCAATTTGATCGACACAGTGATCCCACAGATATGAAATGTAATGGTAACTGGCATAAAGGCTCACCTCCTTTCGGAGGGTATCGCCAAACCGCCGACACTTATCGCAGCGCCCCGCCCCTTTTGGGGCTGTCTCCATTGTACCAGAGCCGCCAGGATCTGTCAAATATTTTTCTCTTGGATCCACCCCCTTGACAAACGCCCGATAATCGCTATAATAATATCGAAACCCAACACGGCCCGGACACGGCGGGAACCGCCGCAGCCCAGGGGGACGACCATCAGGCCGGAAGACCTCCGGCGGCGCTCTCCCAAGGCGAGGCGGCTGCTCTGCCCGGGCAACATAGTCAATATAGATTTTCCGCATACATTTTGCCGATGGGGCGCTCCTGTGGTGAACCCCCGGCGGCGCTCCTTTCGGCCAGGCTTACATCGAAAGGAGAACCTATTTTGGCAAAGGAACCAAACCAAATCCCCGCCCCCGCCACAGTCTGGGAGCGGGTGAAAAAGTATGTACAGCTCTACCTTGTGGACGCCATGAGCGCCATGGCCCAGGGCCTGTTCGCGTCCCTCTTGGTGGGCACCATAATCTCCACCCTGGGCACCCAGTTCGGCCTGCCGGTCTTAGTGGAGGTGGGCAATTTCGCAAAGTCCATGTCCGGCCCCGCAATGGCCGTGGCCATCGGCTACGCGCTTAAAGCGCCGCCCCTGGTGCTGTTCTCGCTGACGGCGGCGGGCACGGCGGCAAACAGCCTTGGCGGGGGCGGCGGGCCCCTTGCGGTGCTGATAATGGCGATAATCGCCGCCCAGCTTGGCAAGCTTGTCAGCAAGAAGACCCCTGTCGACATCCTGGTGACCCCCATCGTCACCATCGGCAGCGGCACGGCCCTTGCGTATCTGATAGCCCCGGCGGTGGGCTCCGTGGCCACGGCCTTCGGCCAGCTCATCAAGGACGCCACGGTCTTACAGCCCTTCTGGATGGGCATAATCGTCTCGGTGCTGGTGGGCATAGCCCTGACCCTGCCCATCTCCTCGGCGGCACTATGTGCGGCCTTCGGGCTCACGGGCCTTGCGGGCGGCGCGGCGGTGGCCGGGTGCTGCGCCCAGATGGTGGGCTTCGCGGTCATAAGCTTCAGAGAGAACCGCTGGGGGGGCCTTGTGGCCCAGGGCCTTGGCACCTCCATGCTCCAGGTCCCCAACATCGTCAAAAATCCCCGCATATGGATAGCGCCAACTTTGGCGGCGGCGGTCACCGGCCCTATCGCCACCTGCCTGTTCGGCCTTGAGATGAACGACCCCTCGGGGGGCGTGGCCTCGGGCATGGGCACCTGCGGGCTTGTTGGACAGATCGGCGTATACTCCGGCTGGGTAAACGACGTGGCCACCGGGGCAAAGGCCGGGATAACCGGCACGGACTGGCTGGGGCTGATACTTATAAGTATAGTCCTGCCGGCCATACTTGCCCTTGCCTTTGACCTGATCTTGAGAAAGATAGGCTGGGTCAAGGACGGCGACATGAAGCTGGATATCTAAAAAGTTAACGCCGGACCCTCCATGGGCCCGGCGTTCTCTTTTTTTTACCGGCTTTTACCTCTCGCGGAAGGTGCAGCACTCGGTGCCGGACTTCCCTGCCACGTCGCCGCAAGAACAGCCTACGCACACACACTCGGCCTCGCACCGGCAGTCGTTGTTATAGGTGCAGTTCTTGGCCTTGCAGTCGATGGCGGTCTCGGTGCTGGCGCACCCGCAGGATGAGCAGAGGCTGTTCTCGCCCCCGTTCCTGGGCTCGAAGGACTCGCAGCAGGTCTGGCGGCTCTCCCGCGCGCCGGGGCCCTCCACCTTTATGCCCGGCAGGTCGCACAGGTTGTGGTCGTTATGGCGGCAGGCGGTCACGGTACATTCAAGTCTGTTTCTCATGGCAAATGCCCCCCTATACTTTTTGATTGTCGGACAGGGGTTAGTATTGCCGTGTTTTTTTGTTTTATTACATTTACAGCCGCTGGCAGGGAGGGGCTTTGCCCCCTCCACCCCCACAACCTTTGAAAAGGTTGACGAAACTTTTTCGTTATCCTTCGGGGAACAGAGTTCTCAAATCCTCCACCCTCTCATAGGTGTTCGCCGCCACCGCGCTGTTCAGAAACAGCACGTCCGTTATGCCGTGCTCCTGCACCAGCTCCGGCAGGCTCCCCTCAAAGCTCCTAAAGTCGATCATGTACACCTCGTCAAAGCTGGCCCCCATAAAGGCCCCGATTGCGTTGCCATATGATTCCTTCACCACCGCGAGCTTCCGGTTCATATACGAGTTCTCGTTCTTTATGCGCACGCAGGGCTGGTCCCCCCACAGGAACATGCTGTATCCCATGGACGCGTCCCCGCTGTTTACCCCCTCCAGCTCCGTAAAGTCATAGCCGTCATAGCTCACCCCGGCGGTATAGGGATAGCCCGGCTCGAAGGTCTCCACATGGTCCGGGTTACTGTACAGGCAGTCCTCCCCGGTCATCTCCGCAAGATAGCCGTAAAAGTCCCGCTCATGGGCCGTCATGCCGAACTGCTCCAGCGCCGAGCAGGGGACGTCCGCCGCCTTACAGAACTCCTCATATGCGTAGTACGCCCCCCTGGCCGTCCAGTGGGTGTCGGTGTTGAAGTAGATATACTCCCCCTTATGTTGGTCCAGGGTGCCGCACACGTCCACCCCCTTGGCGTACTTATAGGTGCCGTAGATATAGCGGATATTGTCCCGCTGGGAGTTGCAGCCCATGCTGTCCCTAAGCCGCTCCGGCAGGCCGTACTCGCTGTGGTTGGGCACTATCATATTGTATACCTTCACGTCCCCCGGCAGGTCTCTTGCAAAGCCGTCGATGGCCTGGGCATAGGGGTCCGAGGCCTCGTCATAGCCATAGAACAGCTCGAAGGCCATGTCGTTCCAGATGTATATCCCCTCCGAGAGATAGCCGTCCTCGCCGTTGTCGGGTATGGGGGCCGGTGTGGGCGTAGGCTCCGGGGTGGGCGATGGTGTTGGTGTGTTCTCCGGCACGGGCGTTGCCTTTGTCTGTATAGGCAGGGGGCTCGGGTCAGAGACCTCCGGCCCCTTGGGCTCCGGCTCCTTACCCCCCGGGCCGAACTCCCGCACAAGCAGTATGCCCGCGGCCAGAAGCCCGGCTAAAACTATCACTATCCCTATAATGAGCCAGGGGCTCGGACGTTCACTGGCGTGGTGCTTTCCCGGCATAAGGGTCAACTCCTTCCTCATTTATCCGGCCCCTAAATCATACCAGAATTTCCCCGGGAAAGCAAGCGCGAAGACTCAATCCTTCAAAATAAACCTGCCCAGGAACTGCATTACAACAAAGGCTGCTATACAGGTCACCAGTATCTCGGGTATCATATAGCTGCCGTTATACACCAGCGAATAGCAGCAGGCAAGCTGCTGGCCGCTCATCCCCGCAAGCACGGGAGAGAAGTTCACATCCGCAAACTCCCCCCAGAGTATCCACCCCGACAGGAACGAGCAGACATACCGCAGAAGCCCCGCCGCAAGGCACCCAAGGGTAAAGGCCGCCGGGTCGTTCTTTATCCTCCCCCGGAATATTCCGGCAAGGCCCAGCACCGTGAAAGCCAGCAGATAGTCGAGGATGATGGACCCCGCCACCGTGGCCCCGGATATGCCCTTCAATGCGTCCAGGCCGAATAAGAGCTGCAAGACGCTGAAGGTGAACCCGGCCCCAAGGCCCCACTTTATCCCGGACCTGTAGGCAAAGAGCATCACCGGCAGCATACTGCAAAGGGTTATGGACCCGCCGTATGGCAGGTCGAACACCTTCACAAAGGACAGCGCCGTGCCAAGGGCGATGAGCACCCCGGCAAGCACCAGGTTTCTGACGTTTTTCGAGCGTGTCTGACTGTTTTCGTTCATTTAGCATTTCCCTTTCTCAAAAAGATTATTTTTGAAAAATGAAAAGCGCCGCCCGGAAAAATTTCCGAAACGGCGCAGAAGCTCCCAAAATATTACAATAAGCTTGGGAAAATGAGATGCTTCCTCCGTCGGTATTATCCGCCTCAGGTTCATAGGGTTTAAGCTCTTGGCTCCTCTCAGCGTAACCGAGTTCTCTCGGACAGTGCACCGCAGGCGTAAAAACGTCGCAGTCCACGTCAAAGAGTTTTGCTTCGCAAAACTCGGTGACTTCATGAAGCTCCGCTTCATGAACGTCACGCTCCCCTGCTCTTCATTTTTCGTACTAATTCTATCCGATGTTCCAGCTTTTGTCAAGAACAAATTTTTGTTGACATAAACTCCCACAGCGTATATAATATGCTCAAGGCGTTGCCTACATAACGGCAGGCGGTTGGCCCATCCCTGAAAGGGGGTGTTTCGCTTTCCTAACTTCTATAAGGAGGGAGGTGAGTGCTCAATGCCTATTACGATTACTTTTAAAGTGTTCGGCATAACAGTGACTGTGAAACTGTTTCAAACCGAGCAGCAGAAAAAGGAAAGTAAAAAGCAAAACCGCCACTCTGACCAGTGACGGTTTTAAGAAATAATTAAACCAAAATCTGGGTGAACCGCTTGCGGCAACGCCCCATCTGTGACTATTATAACCGCTCCCCCTCTCCTTGTCAAGTGGGAGCGGCTTTTTTGCCCAAATTTGGTATTGCTTTTTTCACGCCCATGGTTTATAATACTTTATAAAGAGTTTATAAAAACGCTGGTGGTGTTTTTCACATGAAAGCAAAAGACCTTGCCAAAAAGCTGGGGGTCTCCCCCGCGACCATTTCACTGGTGCTGAACAATAAGCCCGGCATCAGCGACGCCCTGCGCGCGTCCCTTTTGCAGCAGATACAGGAGCTGGGCTGCGAGAAGATGCTCTCCGACTCCTGCCGGGAGGGCGCGGCCCCCGGGGCTCCTCCCGCACAGAAGCCGTGGCCCGCAGAGGGCGGCTGCGCCTGCAGGTCCATCGCCTATGTCATATACCATGAGCACGACTATCTTGAGGACATGAACGACCCCTATAACTTCTTCTCCGGTGTATTGGAGGGGATAGAGGCCGAGGCCTGGGACCATGACTACTGCCTTATCATGCTCCACGCGGGCCGGTATAAGAAGGCCACCGTGGAGGAGCAGCTGCGCCGGGCGGGGAACATCGCGGGGATAATCGTGCACCCCTGCACCGTAAACGAGCAGATAGCCGGTATGGTCCGGGCCCTACCGGTGCCCTGCGTGTTCATGGACACCTATACCACATTGAGCTGGCAGCCGCCGTCCGTGTGCATCAGCAACCAGCAGGGTATGCGCCGCGCTGTGCACCATCTCCACACCCTTGGCCACAGGCGCATAGGCTACGTCTCCAGCGGCTGGGAGACCCTTTTGAACCTGGAGCGCCGCCGCTGCTTCAGAGAGGCCCTCAAGGACTTCGGCCTTACGTGCCGGGAGGAGGACTTCTTCTCCGCCGGGCAGGAGCTGGGCCTTCTGGACTACACCCGCCTGACCGGCGACTTCAAAAGCGCCAGGAGCCTGCCCACGGCCCTGGTCTGCGAGAACGACCGGCAGGCTTGGCGCGCCATAAAGGCCCTGCAGCAGATGGGGCTCAGCGTGCCCGGGGACATATCCGTGGTGGGCTTTGACGACGGGGCCATGTGCACGGCCATAGAGCCCAACATCACCACCGTCCACAACTCCCCGCAGCTGATGGGCCGCCAGTGCGTGCTCATGCTTGAGAACCTTATACGGCTCAAAGAGCTGGGCGAGGAGCCCTGGCTGCGCTATGAGCTGCCCGCAAGCCTTGTCCTCCGGGCCAGCACCGGGCCGGCGCCCGGGGACAAGTAAGAAATTTGTAATATATTGCTTTATTGAAAATATTGACTTCGCGCGCATATAGATGTATAATGCTCATTGGCTTATAAAGACATGGGCCGTATCATAAAACTTTTTTTCAAGAAAGGTGATAGTACATGAAAAAGAATGTTCTGCGCGCACTCTCTGTCCTCCTGGTCCTTGTGATGGTGGTCTCTCTTACCGCCTGCGGCGGCGGCAAGTTCGCCACTGTCAAGGCCTTCCTGGAGGACCCCGACACCAAGGCCGAGCTTGACAAGTCCATCTCCGCCATGCTCACCGACGACTCCATATCCGTTACCCTTGAGGGCACCGAGGACACCCTGATCTACAACTTCAAGTTCAGCGACGAGGCCCTGGCCTCCACCGACGAGGAGACCCTGAAGGCCGCCCTGGCCTCCAACATGGAGGGCGAGGAGTTCGCCTCCACCTTCCAGAACATCGCCGGTTCCGTCTCTGAGGTGGTCAAGGCCGACAGCGTGAAGGTCAAGGTGGTCTACGCCAAGGCCGACGGCACCGAGCTTGCCAGCAAGGAATACACAAAGAAGTAAGTTCAGATAAATAATAAGATAAAAATAAAAATAACCGGAAAGGTTGATAATACATGAATAAGACAGTTTTACGCGTCCTGTCCGCGGTCATGGCGCTTATGATGGTGCTCTCCCTTGTGGCCTGCGGCGGCGATTCCAAGTCCGGGTCGTCCTCCGAGTCCTCTTCTGGGTCCTCTTCCAGTTCGTCCTCCGAATCCTCCGCCGAGGCAACTCCCGAGCCCGCCCCTGAATCCACGCCGGATAGCTCCGAGAGCTCCGAGAGCTCTTCTGCCGCCGGCACGTATGCCACCGTCACGGAGTTCCTTGAGGACAACAGGGACACCATCAGCGCGGCCATCGAGCAGACGGTCGGCAGCCAGGACAAGATGGAGATCTCCCTGGATTCCGCCGACGACAGCCTTATCTACAAGTTTGTCTTTACCGACAGCGCCATGGAGGGCGTTGACGAGGAGGCCCTTACCGCGGCCCTTGAGGAGCAGATAAACGCCGATGCCTTTACCACTACCTTTGAGGGCATCGCTGACTCCGTCAAGAGCGTAGTGACCCAGGACGCTGTAAAGATAGAGGTCATCTATGCCAAGGCCGACGGCACCGAGCTGGTCCATAAGACATATACCTCTAAATAAGAGAGCCCGGCTAATATAACTAAGAATACAAAGACCCGCAGGATAAAACCTGCGGGTTTCTTGTTTAGCAATTATGGCCTCCGGCGGCCGAGTTCACTTCGTGAACTCGCGGGCTCTGCCCTAAGAACCCGCAAGGTGCCTAGACGCACAAGAGTTTGCAAAGCAAACTCTGCGACTTCGCAAAGCGAAGTCGACTTGACTCGCGTCCTTACATCCTCTCCGGCGCGCTTACCTTAAACAGCGCCAGCCCGTTCTCGAGCACCGTCTTCGCCGCCGTGCACAGGCTGAGCCTTGCCGCCGTCAGCTCCGGCTCAACGCCCTTCACCCGGCAGGCATTGTAGAACTTGTGGAACAGCGTGCCCACGTTCAGCACGTACCGGGTTATCCTGGCGGGGTCCATGGCCTTGGCCGCCCCGGTTATCTCGTCGGTGAAGTTGGAGAGCAGCCTTATAAGCTCTATCTCCTCCGGGGCCGTCAGCAGGGCCAGCTCCTCTTTTGTGCAGGGCCTGGGGGTAATGCCGTCCTCGGCAAGGTTGCGGAGAATGCTGCATATCCGCGCGTGGGCGTACTGGACGTAGTACACCGGGTTCTGTGAGTCCTCCTTCACCGCCAGGTCAAGGTCGAAGTCTATGCGGGTGTTGGGCTCATAGGAGTTAAAGAGGAACCGGGCCGCGTCCACCGGCACCTCCTCCAAAAGGTTCGCCATGGTGATGGCCTCGCCGCTGCGCTTGCTCATCTTCTCGGGCTTGCCGTCGCGCATAAGGGTCACCATCTGCATGAGCACCACCTTAAGGCGCTCCGGGTCTATGCCCAGGGCGGCTATGGCTGCCTTCAGGCGCGGCACATAGCCGTGGTGGTCCGCGCCCAGCACGTTTATGGCCGTGTCGAAGTTCCTTGTCACCAGCTTGTTGTAGTGATAGGCGATGTCCGGCACAACATACGTGGGCACCCCGTTGGAGCGCACCAGCACGAAGTCCTCGGACCCGAAGTCGCTGCCCTTAAACCACGTGGCCCCCTCCTTCTCATAAGTCAGGCCCTTCTCCCCCATGAGCTCCACCACCCGGTCCACCGCGCCGCTCTCGTGCAGGCCCGACTCGTGGAACCACGTGTCATACTCCACCCGATAGCGCAGAAGGTCGTCGTGGAGCCCCTGGATGTTCCGGGGGATGGCGAAGCCTATAAGGGCCCGGCGGCGCTCCTCGGGGTCCTTGTCCACGTATTCGTCGCCGTGCTCCTCAATAAAGGCCTCGGCGTTGGCGGTCACGTCCCTGCCCTTATAGCCGTCCTCCGGGAAGGGGAAGTCCGGCTTAAAATGCTGCATATACCTGGCCTCGATGGACAGGCCGTAACGGTTCACCTGATTGCCCGCGTCGTTGACGTAGAACTCCCGCTCCACCTCATAGCCCGCCGCCTCCAGCACCGCGGACAGCGCGTCCCCAAGCACGCCGCCCCGGGCGTTGCCGATGTGCATGGGCCCGGTGGGGTTCGCGGAGACGTACTCCACCAACACCCGCTTTCCACCCCCCATATCGCTTTTGCCGTACTCATGGCCCAGCCGCTCAATGTCCATGAGCACCTGTCCGTAAAAGCCCGGGTCATAGGTGAAGTTCAGAAAGCCGGGCCCGGCTATCTCGCATTTGGTGAAGTATGTGCCCTCAAGGTCCAGCCGGGCCGTGATGGCCTCGGCTATCTTCCTGGGGGCCGCGTGGAAGGCCCTGGCCCCGGCCATGGCCGCGTTGCAGGCCCAGTCCCCGTGTGCCCGGTCCCCGGGCACCTCCAGGGCGAAGTCGGGTATCGGAGCCTCGGGCAGCTCACCGGCGGCTATGGCCCCCTCTATGGCGGAGAGCACCGCCCCGCGCAGCTGCTGCCGCGCTGTTTCTACAAGCTGAGACATAATTTATCGTTCCTTTCATGTTTAACGTCTTTTGTATTGAGTATATTTATGGCCTCCGGCGGCTTAGGGCTCTGCCCTAAGAACCCGCAAGGGGCCTAACGCCCCTTGACCGCGCAACTTTTTACAGCACAGGCACAGGGTTTACCGTTATATGCAGCTGGTTCTGGCTGGACAAGTTAGAGTCCACGTCCAGGGTATAGGTTATCTCCAGCGTCCCGCCGGAATCGTCAAGGTCCACGTCCAGCTGGCTTGTGTATATGCCCACCGTCAGCGAACCGAAGCCGGTGTCGTAAAGGCACAGGTGCCGCCGGCCCTTTTCAAGTATCAGCCGGGTGGAGGAGCCCGAGCGGCTCATGGTCACCATGCCCGGCTCCACCTTTAGAAGCGCCGTGCGATAGGCCCTCGCGTCCTCCTCGTCGTACTCCTTATAGAGTATGAACCGCGCGCCGTCCTTCTGCTTATAGGTCCCCAGGGCCGAGAGGCATACCTCCCCCTGGTCCTCGTCTCCGTATACCTGCCGGCCTTTGATGGTTATGGCGTAGTCCTCTTTCATGCGCGTCCTCCTTTCGGCTGTCAGTCGAAGGTCATGTCCACCCTTGTCCCCTCCACACTGTGGCCCAGGAAAAGCTCCGCCACGGTGGAGAAATTCTCCGGCGCGTCGGTGACGTAGAACTCCGCGCGCCGTTTTGTGCCGGGGGCGCAGAGCCCCCCTGTCTCCTCCAGGGCCGCCGCCAGGGCGTGGGCCGCCTCCCTGCCGCTGTTTATAAGCGTCACTTTGGCCCCCATCACCTGTTCAATGGCCCTGCTCAGAAGCGGGTAATGGGTGCAGCCCAGTATCACCGTGTCCACCCCGGCCCCGCGCATGGGCGAGAGATACCGCCCCACCACTATGCGCACCAGCTCGTCCTCCGGGGAGATACATCCGTTCTCCACAAGGGGCACGAACAGCGGACAGGCCTCCGGGAATACCTCTATGGAGCCGTCCAGCTCGCCGATGGCCTTTACATACGAGCCGCTGTGTATGGTGGCGCTGGTGCCCAGCACCCCTATGCGCCGGTTCTCCGTGGCCCGCACCGCCGCCCGGGCCGTCGGAGCCACCACGTCAAAATACGGCACCGGGAGCCCCGCGCCGATATCCGCCGCTGCCGAGCTCACCGTTCCGCAGGCGGCCAGCACCGCCTTTACACCGTGCCTTAAAAGGAAGTCCATATCCTGCCTTGCATAGCGCCGGATGACCTCCCGGCCCTTGGTGCCGTAGGGCACCCGGCCCGTATCCCCGAAGTACACAAGGCTCTCCCCGGGCAGCACCTTCTCAAGCTCCTTCACGGCGGTAAGGCCCCCAAGCCCCGAGTCGAAGACCCCGATAGGACGGTTATCCATTCCCCGCCTCCTCCAAAGCCAGCTCTATGAGCTTATCCAAAAGCCCCCCATAGCTCATGCCGCCGTGCATCCAGAGCTTCGGGTACATGCTGATGGAGGTAAAGCCCGGCAGGGTGTTTATCTCGTTGAGCACCACCTGCCGTTCCTTATGGGTGACAAAGAAGTCCACCCGGGCAAGGCCCGTGCAGCCCAAGAGCCTATAGGCCTTCACGGCGGTTTCCCGCACCTTTTCGGCCACGTCCTCCGGCAGCCTCGCGGGGATAAAGAGCTGGCTGGTGCCGTTTATATACTTGTCGTCATAGTCGTAGAACTGGGCCGAGGCCCCTATCTCCCCCACGCAGGAGGCCTCTGCCCCGGGCCTTGTGCCCAGCACGGCCACCTCCACCTCCTGGCCGTCTATGCCCTGCTCCACCACTATCTTGCCGTCCTCGGCGGCGGCCTTCTCTATGGCGGCGGGCAGGTCCTCGGGGCGCTCCGCCCTGCTGACCCCCACGGAGGAGCCCGCGTTTGCGGGCTTTACGAACACCGGGAAGTCCAGCCTTGCCTGTATCTTATTGAGCACCACGTCTTTATTGGCCCTATACCTGTCGGCGTAGAACCAAAGGTAGTGGGCCTGGTTTATGTCCGTATTTGACAGTAACGTGTGGGTTATGGCCTTATCCATGCACACGGCGGAGCTGGTCACCCGGCACCCCACATATGGTATGCCGGACATCTCAAACAGCCCCTGTATAGAGCCGTCCTCGCCGTTTTTGCCGTGCAGCGCCGGGAACACGCAGTCTATGGGTATCACCCTCGCGCCCCCGCCCCCAAGCGCGACAATGCCGTGCACAGTGGGGTCCGGGGCCAGAAAGGCCGGGACGGATTCCCGAAGCCACCTGCCGTCCGAAAGGCCCTCCGCCGGTCCCCCGTACAGAAGCCAGCGGCCCTCCTTGGTTATGCCCAGCTGGTGTATGTCGTACTTATCCCGGTCCAGGTTCTCAAGTATCGAAGCGGCCGACATCAGCGAGACCTCATGCTCAGAGGACTGCCCGCCGAAGACCACCGCAAGCTGAAGCTTTTTGCTCATGGGTATCAACTCGTTTCATTTTTTCATTCAGTGCTATTATACTATAGAAACTTGGATTTCGCAACCGTTAGCACGAAATAAAAATCCCCCGGTATAACCGGAGGATTCCCTTCGCCAAAGCAGCCAGGCAAAGCCCCCGGAGAATGTACCCTCCGGGGGGCTTTACCCTATCCCTGAAAATCACCCGCCAAGAGTTTTGCAAAGCAAAACTCGGGCAGATAGAGCTCGCTTCAGCGAGCTCTATCTGCAGAGCAGCCGCAATCGCAGTCCCCGGCCCTGGGCGGGAAGAACTCGCCCACGGGGAAGTCTATGCGCCTGAAGAGCTCGCAGGGGTTGTCGCTGGTGGGCACGCACTCCTTCTCCGGCACGCAGAACTCGCTGGCCGGTACGGTCATGGGCACGCTGCGCACTATCTGCACAATGGTGAAAAGGCCAATGGTCACGTACACGTTGTTGCGCTGGGGGGCCGGGTCCAGGTCCCCGCCGTAGAGCTGGCTGATGGCGTCGGGTATGCGGTAGTAGGGCTCGCAGCTGCACCCGCCGCCGCAGAGCTTAGCCGACAATGCCACAGGGTCCGCCACCTGGACATAGGCCGTGGGCAGCGCCCGGGAGTCGCCGATGATGTTCACGTCGTCCGCCGAGGCGTCAGAGGAGAACACCTTCACATTGCCCTCGCTGCCGTAGAGCACCACCTTCTTGTTGAAAACCGCCACGCCGCTTATCTGCGTGGGCCCCGCCGCGGACCCGCTGAACAGCTCCACGGCCACATCGAAGAAGAAGGTCATATCCACCGAGTAGAAGCCCCGGTTGAAGGGTATGGGCTGAAGGTCCAGGTACACGGTGATAACGCTGACGTCCTTCAATCGCACGCTGGCGGCGCTGTCGATTATTGGCTGCCGCGCCGCGGGGAACAGCACACGTATGTCCTCAAGACAGTCTTTATCGCTGCAGGAATCATATATCCTCATCGCGTCGATACAGACCGTCTCACTAAAGCAATCCCGGCCCATGGGCTCGCGGATGCCTTCCATTTCTGGCATGATATCTCCTCCTTTTGGGATTCTACCTTATACTATGCCCCAAAATGTTTTATGTGCGCCCTTGCGCGGGACCCGGCCGCGGTATATAATTGTATGGGCGGTCCAAAAGGAAGAAAGTTCTATATAGTACTTGACAAGATTAGTTTTATATGGTACTATATCCAGGAAAGGAGGGCCTATGCAGACCCGTACAGGTTTTCTCATATCCCAGATAAAGCAGCTGCAGGGGCGGGTGTTCCAGCGGCTGCTGACAGAGAGCGGCGTCGAGGAGTTCAACGGCCCCCAGGGGCGCATACTCTACGTGCTCTGGCAGGAGGACGGCGTGCCCATCGCAAAGCTGGTCCGTGAGACCGGCCTTGCCAAGAGCACCCTGACGGCCATGCTCTCCCGCATGGAGGCCTCGGGGCTCGTCACCCGCTGCCCCGGCCAGCAGGACGGCAGGCAGGTCATAGTCAAGCTGACCCCCAGGGCCCGGGGGCTGGAGGAGAAGTATGACCAGGTGTCAGAGAGGATGAACAGCCTGTTCTATCAGGGCATGACCCAGGCGGACGCCGACGCCCTGGACGCGCTGCTGGACCGGGTGCTGGCGAACCTGCAGGAGCTGCTGTAAACCTGTCCTCCTTTACATACACAAAAGGAGAACTTAAAATGGCAAAGATAAAAGGCGAGATAAGCAACAATTTCTGCCCCCAGACCCTCTACCTCTACGGTAACTACGAGGAGGACGGCGTGACCCCCCACTTCGGCCTGTTCTGCTGGTACGGCTGGTGCGAGACAGGCGAGGGTGACGGCACCCTCAGTGTCATGGCCTGCATTGGCGGCGAGAAGCGCACCAAGGACCTGATACGCAAGACCGGCATGTTCTCGGCAAACCTTGTCACCGAGCCTCTGCTGCCCCTGGCGGACTACTACGGCTGTGTCAACGGCAGGGGGACCCCGGACAAGATGAAGCGCCTGCCCACGGTTGAGCGCGGACAGGCGCTGAATGTGCCCACCATAGCCGAGAGCCCGGTGAGCTTTGAGCTTAAGGTTGTAAAGGAGATGGCCTTGACTCAGCCCTCGAACCCCGAGGAGGCCTGCACTCTGTTCCTCTGCGAGGTGGTGAATGTCACCATCGACGAGCGGCTTTGTGACAAGTCCGTGCCGGTTATCGAGCGGATGAAGCTGTCTCAGGCGGTGAGCACGGTTGCCGAGGAGACATACGTTAACTTCTTCGGCAAAGAGCTGGCTAAGTGGGGAGAGCCTATGAAATCATTGTAAAGCCTTCGGCTTTACATCTTGGGGCTCCTCGCCCCAAACCCCCGCAAGGGGCCTAACGCCCCTTGACCGCGTCCTTTATTGCTTTAGCCAACCCACAATCATCATGGGCGGCGGTAACGAAAGTTGCCGCCGCTTTCGCGTCCTCGCTCCCATCCCCCATGGCCGCAGACACCCCCGCAGCCCTCAGCATGGTCACGTCATTCCCATTATCCCCCAGCGCCATGACCTCCCCCATGCCAATACCCAGCCGCCCGCAGAGCTCCCTCAGCGCCCCGCCCTTATGGGCTTCAGCGCTGTTTATCTCGATATTGTCGGGTATGGAGGACGTGAGCCGCAGCCCTTCCACCGCCGACAGCCGCTCCCATATCTCCCCCCGCAGCCCCTCCGGCAGATACGGCAGGTTTATCTTCTCCGGACAGAGCCCGGTTTCGGCCAGCATACGGCTGAAATCGTCTGTAAAGCGATACTCCTTGCCATCCACAAAATGCCACTTGCTCTCCGGCAGCCCGAAGTGGCCCCTGGCCCTGCCCGGCATGTCCCGACGGGTAATTGCCCCGCCCCCGGAGTAATACTCCAGGTACACATCGTAGCCGTCCAGTATCTCCTGCACCCTCCGGGCGGTCGCGTTTGGTATCAGGTTCTCTATAACGGCACGGCCCGTGCCCATATCGTACACCGTCCCGCCGTTGGAGGTAATGGCGTACCCTATGGGCAGCTCCCTTACACACTCCGGCAGGAAGTCCCTCATTCTCCCGGTGGCGGGCACAAGTATGGCCCCAAGCTCATGGGCCTCCAGCAGGGCAGCGCGGTTGGCTTCCGGCAAGTATTTATGCTTTACAATGGCCGTGCCGTCCAGGTCAAAGGCGATAAGCTTTACACCCATGCTCAGTCCTCAAGCCGCCGCAGCACGCCGTCCACGTTCTCATACCGGCGCTTTTTATTCACGGCCATCTTCTTCCTGACCTCCTCGTCCAGGTCATAGCCCAGTATCTCGCTGAGCCCCAGAAGGTATATGGCCACGTCCGCCAGCTCCTCCCCCAGGCCCTGGTCCCTGGTGCGCCATGCGGCGTGGGCCTCGGCCAGTTCACCGTAGAGATAGCAGAACTCCAGGTTCACGTCCGTCACATTGAAGCCGTGGTCCACCTTGTTCCTGTAAACGTCCTTTTGCAGCTGCTTCCAGCCGTTGTCATGGCCCAGCACCCGCACGGTAAAGCTGTGCTCCGTCTGGTCCCCGGGGGCCAGCTCCCTCATGCCCTTCTTCTCTCTGAACTCGTCCCCCTCGGTGCTCAGGGTGGCGCAGCCGGTCCAGGGCTCCAGGCACACATAGGGCCCATCGTTTACCGCCGACCATATCCCCAGCATGGGGAACCCGGCAAAGTCCATCTCTATGCCCTTTCCGGTCTTCTTGTTCACTATCCGCACCGTCTGGGAGTTCAGGTGCTCGAACACCAGCGCGTCCTGATAGAACAGGGAGTGCTGTAAAGGTATCTCCTTGCCGTCAAGGTGAAACCCTTTACGCTCCCCATCGATAAGCCCGGTCCCAAGGTCTATCACCGGGCAGTCCTGGCACTCGTTCTGCCTGAACTGGACGGTATAGTCCTCAAACTCCGCCTCCTCGTCCACCGGCAGGTTAAAGCCCGGGTGCCCGCCCACCGAGTAGGGCATGGGCCGCTCCCCGATATTTTTCACGGTAAAGCGGGTGCTTATGCCCTCGTCCGTAAGGGTATAGGTGACGATAAATGTAAAGTCGAAGGGGTACACGGCCCTTGTCTCCCCGCTGGCCTCCAGGGACAGGGCCAGATAGTCCTCCCCCTGCTCCTTTAAGGCGAACTCCATGCGCTTTGCAAAGCCGTGGCGGGTCATCTCGTACCACTGGCCGTCTATCCGCGTGCGGTTCTCCCTAAGGGCCCCCACGATCGGGAACAGCACCGGCGCGTGCTCCCGCCAGTATTCCGGGTCCCCAACCCACAGGTACTCGTGTCCCCCGCAGCCCTTCAGGGATACGAGCTGCGCCCCAAGGCTGTCTATCCTCGCGGTGAAAAACTTATTGCTTATCTCATATATCATACTGCCGCCCCTTTCCCGGGTGATTTTTTCATATTATAGCAAAATCCCCCCGAAGTTGCAAGTCAAAAAGCCCCCCATAAAAATCTTTCCCTTTACCTTTTCCCCTTTTTGTGCTAGACTATATATAATCTTTATCTGGGGGTGCATATCATGCGCGCGGTAGTTCAGCGGGCCCTGTCCGCTTCTGTCACAATAAACGGCGGCGAGACCCGCTCCATCGGCCCGGGCCTTGCCGTGTTCCTTGGGGTGCTCAAGGGCGACACGGAGCGTGAAGCCGATATACTTGCCGGAAAGCTCAGCGGCCTGCGCATCTTCTCCGACAGCCAGGACAAGA
This sequence comes from uncultured Eubacteriales bacterium, assembly GCA_910584745.1. GTDB lineage: Bacteria > Bacillota > Clostridia > Oscillospirales > Acutalibacteraceae > Acutalibacter. The sequence continues at coordinate 78,112 of CAJUDG010000008.1, read as the reverse complement.
TGAACCTCTCCGTTACGGACACAGGCGGGCAGGTGCTGCTCATCCCCAACTTCACCCTGGGCACCGACTGCAAGAAGGGCCGCAGGCCCTCCTTCGACCAGGCCGCGCCCCCTGACCGGGCCCGGGAGCTGTTCCTCTGCTTCGCGGACCGGCTGCGGGGGCTGGGGGTCCCGGTGGTGACCGGGGAGTTCGGCGCGGACATGCGGGTGCCGGTGGAGAACGACGGCCCCGTGACCATTATTCTCGACACAGAAAAACTAGGAGGTACAAAATGAACAGAGACTTTTTACAGCTGCTGATGGAGCGCACCGGCTTCCCCCAGGAGGCCAGGGACGCGTACGAGCGGGACGCGGATAAGCTGGACCCGGCGGCCATGGACGGCTCCATCGACTTCTTCTATGAGAACGACTTCGACATCGGCCTTGTGACCCCCCTTATCGACGAGATGGCCGGGGCCTCCGGCGTGAGCCCCCACACGGTCTGGGGCCTGTTCCTGGCCTTCGCCGCCGAGCGGGCCCATAGGGACTACATAGCCGCCGGTATCAGCGAGCAGGTCTTCTTCGACACCTTCGCCGACCTGCGCTATAAGACCGTGGAGTGTATGCAGAACAAGGGGGTCTTCGGCACCTTTGTCCAGTTCTGGTACCCCATCTTCTACCGCTGCGACATCGTGAAGCTGGGGCGGCTGGAGTATGAGACCATCACCTATGACCACCCCGCCCGTGAGGTGGCCGGCGTGACCCTGCGGCCCGGCCAGAAGCTCCTGAATATCCACATCCCCTCCAGCGGCGAGCCCTTCGACCTTAACGCCCGGCTCCAGTCCTATAAGCTGGCCTACGACTTCTTCAAGGACCTGCGGGGGGACGGGCCCCTTGTGTGCATCTGTCACTCCTGGCTGCTGTACCCCGAGTACCGCAAGGTGCTCTCCGGCTCCTCCAACATCGTCAGCTTCCAGGACGACTTCACCATCCTGGAGATAGACGACGGCGCCTTTGACGATGCCTGGCGGGTTTTTGGCCCCGCCGCGGACGGCCCCACCGCGCAGCTTCCCGAGGACACCAGTATGCAGCGGGCATTTAAGAAGCACCTCTTAGATGGCGGCAAAAACGGCAGCGCCCTGGGAGTGCTGGTGTTCGACGGCGAGAGACTTCTGAAATAAAAGCTTGCATTTTGGAGAGACACGTGCTATAATATAAATGTAATCACTATGTTCACTTACTCACAAGAAAACCCCCGGAGGGCTAGTCCGGGGGTTTTCTTTTTGCTTACTTGCCGTCGTGCCCGTGGTCCTCAAACCACCGTATCATAAAGTGGCAGACAAGACCCGCTAAGAGAGACACTAAAAAGTCGTTCACTATGTTCACTATACCTCACCTCCCTTCTGTCGCCAGGTCGGTTCGGCAAGCAAGCACATTATAGCACATCCTGTCAGTTCATGCAATATACGGTATCACGCCAGCTCCCTCTTCCTCTTGCGGCGCTTATAGATGATGATGGCTATGTACACCCCCAGAAACCCAAGGATTATGGCCACAAGCACCGCCGATTCCCCGGGGCCGCCCATCTTCACCTCGGCCCAGAGCCGGTCCACCTCCCGGGAGGTCTCCTCGGGCAGGTTCACGAATATCTGGGTCCTTGACAGGGTCTCCTCGCTGGGGTAATGCAGGGGGCTCTCGGCCACCTCCGGGTCCAGGTACTCCTTGGCCGCCGTCTCCGGGGTGGAGTAGCCCACATAGTCCATATTGGCCCCGGCTATCTCCGGGTCGCAGAGGAAGTTTATGTACTCCTCGGCCTCCCGCTTATGGCTGGCGGTCTTGGGCACGCACATGGCGTCCACGAAGAAGTTGGTGCCCTCCTTTGGCACGGCGAAGTCGATGTCCTCAGAGTTGTCCACCAAAATGGCCGCGTCCCCGGCGTAGTATGGCGCTATCCAGGCCTCGCCGCTCTCCATCTTGTCGAATATCTGGTCCATCACATAGGCCTGGACCAGGGGCTTCTGATCCTTTAAAAGGTCCGCGGCCGCCCGCCAGTCCTCTAGGTCCGTGGTGTTCACGTCCTGGCCCAGCATGAACTGGGCGATGGCGAAGCTGTCCCGGGGATTGTCGAACATGAGTATCTTCCCGGCGTACTCGTCGTCCCAAAGGCTCTCCCAGCTCTCCACGCTGTCGATATACTGGGTGTTGTAGAACACCCCCACCACGCCCCAGGTGTACGGCACGGAGTATCTGTTCTCCGGGTCATAGCCGGGGCTTCTGAACTGCCCGTCTATGTACTGGTAGTTTGGGATGTTCTCAAAGTCCAGGGGCAGCAGCATGTCCTCGTTTATGAGCCTTGACACCATATAGTCCGAGGGCACGATAACGTCATAGTCCGCGCCGCCCCCCACCAGCTTTGAGTACAGCGACTCGTTGCTGTCGAAGGTGGTATAGTTCACCTTTATCCCCGTGCGCGCTGTGAACTCCGCGTTCACGTCCATGGAGCCGTCGGTGCCGTTGGCGATGTACTCCCCCCAGCTGTAGACGTTTATGGTCACGTCCGGGTCATACTCCGACGCAGCCCGGACCCTGATACCGGGCGCTATCAGGGCCAGCGCAAGCAGTAAAGCAAAAACCCTTTTCACCCCCGCTCGCCCCCTTTCTCCGCCCTGCTGGTGCGCACGTTGACGATGATAAGCAGCGCCATCACCGCCGCAAAGAGCACCGTGCTGAGGGCGTTTATCTCCGGGCTGACCCTTTTCCGTGTCATTGAGTAGATGTAGATTGGCAGGGTCTGGGTGGTGCCGCTGGTAAAGTAGCTTATGACAAAGTCGTCGATGGACAGGGTAAAGGCCATTATCATCCCGGTGACGATCCCCGGCATTATCTCCGGCAGCACCACCTTGAAAAAGGCCTTCACCGGCGGGCAGCCCAGGTCCTGGGCCGCCTCGTACAGGGCCGGGTCCATCTGCCGGAGCTTGGGCAGCACCTGTAGTATCACATAGGGCAGGCAGAAGGTGATATGGGCCGCGATAATGCTCCCCATCCCCAGGCTCCGCCCCCCGAAGACCCCCACAGCGAACACGAACAGCAGCATCATGGAGACGCCCGTAACTATCTCCGGGTTCACCATAGGGAAGTTGGTGATGTTCATCATAACGCGCTTTGGCAGCCGCTTCATGGAGTTTATGCCGATGGCCGCCATGGTGCCCAGCACCGTTGAGGCCGCCGCCGCGGCGATGGCGATTATCAGCGTATTTCTAAGTGCCTCCATTATCAGCCGGTCCTCAAAAAGCTTCTCGTACCAGCGAAGGGAGAACCCGCTGAACACCGTGCGGCTGGCGGTCTCGGTGTCGTTGAAGGAGAAGACGATGAGCACCAAAATGGGCGCGTATAGGAACAGGAATATCAGGAAGGTGTAAAGCTTGCCTACTGTACGGCTCATAGCATTATACCCCCCTTCCCCTGGTCCTCTCCGTCGTCAAACTGGTTCATGATACCCATGCAGATAAGGATTATCACCATCAGCACCAGGGATATGGCCGAGCCCAGGTTGGGGTTATAGGCGCTGCCCAGGAACTGCATGTCGATAAGGTCGCCGATAAGCAGGTTTCCCCCGCCCCCCAACATCTTTGAGATGATGAAGGTGGACACGGCGGGCACGAACACCATGGTCACCCCGCTTATGACCCCGGGCATACTCATGGGCACGACTACCTTGAGGAACACCTTGCTGTCGCTGGCCCCAAGGTCCTGGGCGGCCTCGATGACGCTCTCGTCTATCTTCGTCAGCACGCTGTAAAGGGGAAGCACCATATATGGTATATAGTTGTACACCATCCCCAGCACCACGGCCCCCGCGGTATTTATCATGTGCACCCTGGGCAGGCCCACAGCGGAGAGCGCCGCGTTTATCAGCCCGTTATCCTCCAAAAGGGTCATCCAGGCGTATGTTCTAAGCAGAAAGTTCATCCACATGGGCAGCATCACCAGCATCACCATGACGCTCTGGCGCTTTGCCGGAAGCTTGGCGATTATGTACGCCAGCGGGTACCCCAGCACCAGGCATATGACCGTGGCCACGGCCCCCAGCCAGATGGACCGCAGGAAGACGTTGGAATACTGGCCCACGCTTAGTATGTTCTCAAGTGTAAAGCTCCCCTGCTTGTCTGTAAAGGCAAAGTACCCTACAAGCACCATGGGCAGTATAATAAAGATAGTCATCCACACGGTATAGGGGGCCGACAGGAGCTTGGAGTTAGTCTTCATCTTCGCCGCCCTCCTGTTCAGCTTCCTCGGTGGCCATCATATCCTCCTCCATCTCGTCGGAGAAGGTACTGTAGTCGCCGAACATGCCGGAATACTGGGACTTTGCCATAACATGTATGTCGTCCGGGGTCAGGGACAGGCCTATCCGGTCCCCAACGGCCCGATAGTCCGTGGACTGTATCATCCACTTGAACCCGGCCACATCCACGATTATCTCATAGTGGACCCCCTTAAATGTGACGTTTGTGACCTCGCCGGTGATATGGGTGGAGTCCGGCTCCACCACGTCGATGTCCTCGGGACGTATCACCACGTCCACGGGGGTATTCTCGCCGAAGCCCTTGTCAAGGCATTTGAACCTCTGCCCGGCAAACTTCACCTCGAAGTCCCGGACCATCAGGCCGTCGAGAATGTTGGACTCGCCGATAAAGTCCGCCACAAAGGCGTTGCCCGGCTCGTTATAGATGTCGGTGGGCGTGCCTATCTGCTGGATATCGCCGCCGTCCATCACCACCACCCGGTCCGACATGGACAGGGCCTCCTCCTGGTCGTGGGTGACGAAGACGAAGGTTATCCCCGTCTGCTGCTGCAGCTTTTTAAGCTCCACCTGCATGTCCTTGCGAAGCTTCAGGTCCAGGGCCGAGAGGGGCTCGTCCAAAAGCAGGACCTTGGGCTCGTTTGCAAGGGCCCTCGCCATGGCCACCCGCTGCTGCTGCCCGCCGGAGAGCTGGCCTATGCCCCTGTGGGCATAGCCCGACAGGTTCACCATCGAGAGCATACGGTGGACGGTGTCCTTTACCTCCCGTTCGCTTTTGCCCTTAAGCCTCATGCCGAAGGCTATATTGTCATAGACGTTCAGGTGCGGGAACAGAGCATACTTCTGGAAGATGGTGTTCACCTCCCGCTTATGGGGGGGCAGCGCGGTGATGTTTCCGCCATCAAAAAAGACCTCACCCGCGTCCGGCCTGATAAAGCCGCCGATGGTACGAAGCACGGTGGTCTTGCCGCAGCCGGAGGGTCCCAGAAGTGTCAGGAACTCGCCGTCGCGGATGTCAAGGCAAAAGCCTTTAAGCACCTGCTCGCCGTCGTAGGAAACGGTGATGTCTTTAAGCGAAATGATAGTACGGTTAGAATCGTTCATTGGGTGCATCCCCTTTGCGAAAAAATTAGTTGCGTGTCTTTCGTTATTCACAACATAACCCGGCCCGGACGGTCGCCCGCTGCCTCCCGCAAAGGATTTTAGGTCCTCCCCGAAACCGGGGCAGGCCGGAGCAGCGTAAACCGGGCCGCTTTTATGGCCGTGACCTCCTGAACGCACGGCCTTTTACAGATGCAAACGCACTCCCTATACTATACGAAAAAACCCGAAAAAAGTCAAGAAAAACTTTCAAGAGCAGCGCCACAGGCGGGCAAAAATTTTGTCCACTTTTTTAAAAGTGGCAGGGGTGGAGGGGGCAGCGCCCCTCCCCGCCGGAGGCCAAAAAAGCAAAAAAATCAGGCCGGCAATTACGCCGGCCCAATTCGAGGTAAAATATGAAAGGACGAAAACCCTTATACGCGATACTTCAAAGCCGGAGACACCGTCCGGTGCTTCCGCGAACGCCGCCGCTCCTCGGCCCGCTGGCTGTTGCGTCTGGCCCTGGCCATCATCAGCCACCCCGTGATAGGTATGAGGATGATACCGAGAAACCCGCCGAGACTTGCAAGAAAAGACACATCCTGCTGGCCTGTGGCCGGGGCGGAGAGCTCCTGGGCCTGCTGGGTACTGTGCAGCTGCTCCATATACCTGTCAGCGGCCGCCTGTGGGCTGTCCTGGGTCATGGCGCTGAGCGCCGCCACCAGGATCAGGGTGCCCGCCAGCACCAGGATAAAGGAAACCGCAAATCTTGCCTTACTGCCCATATGTCCCTCCCGCCGCCCGATTGGCGGCTGTCATGCCTTTGATTATGTCTATCGAAAATTACATTTTCATTTCAAGTGTTACAAATTGGTTACATTATAGCGCGTTCTTTCCGAAATTGCAAGTGAAATTTGAAATGTTCACAATATGTTCACAATTACGGTAAAATAAAGCAGGCCGGATGTGGTTGACATCCGACCTACCACAATATGCTGTGTGTCCGCTATGCGGACCTTGGGGAGTAGGTTTTAGGCCTTCACGCGCACAGGTCGCCGTCGACTTGGCCTTCGGCCAACGTCGTCGGCAACAGACCTTGGGGCTCCTCGCCCCAAACCCTCGCCAGCGTAAGACCCGCTGGACCGGTCTCCTTACTTCAGCTCAACCTCAGCGCCAGCCTCGGTCAGCTTGGTCTTCAGAGCCTCGGCGTCGTCCTTGGAGATGCCCTCCTTCACAGCCTTGGGAGCGCCGTCAACCAGCTCCTTGGCCTCCTTCAGGCCCAGGCCGGTGACTTCCTTGACGATCTTGATGACGTTGATCTTGTTGGCGCCGGGGGCCTTCAGGATAACGTCAAACTCGGTCTTCTCCTCGGCGGCGGGAGCGTCGCCAGCAGGAGCGGCGGCCACGGCAACAGCGGCGGGAGCGGCAGCGGACACGCCGAACTCCTCCTCCAGGGCCTTAACGAGCTCGGAAAGCTCCAGAACGGTAAGAGCCTTTACTTCTTCGATCAGGTTGGTTACTTTCTCAGACATTGTGATTTCCTCCAATTTTTATAGTAGTATTTTAGTAAGTCTAACAGGATCCCGCGCGGATTTACGCGCTCTGCTTCTCCGCAATAGCGTTCAGCGCGATAACCAGGCCGCGCATAACGCCGCTGCACACGTTGGCAAAGCCCTGGATGGGCCCGTTCAGGCCGCCAAGGACCTGGGCCACCAGCACCTCCTTGGGAGGCAGCTTTGCAAGCTGGTCGATGCTCGCCGCGTCCACCGCAGCCCCGTCAATAAAGCCGCCCTTTACGGCCACCTTACCCGTGGGGTTCTGCTTGATGTAGTCGGCGAAGATCTTGGGGGCCTCGGTATAGCCCTTATCGCTGTAGGCGATGGCCGTGGCGCCGTTCAAAACCTCGTCCAGGCCATCGATTCCCGCATCCTTAAAGGCGCGGGACAGCAGGGTGTTCTTCACGACCTTGTACTCGCAGCCAGCCTCGCGGAGCTGCTTGCGCAGCTTCGTGTCCTTCTCAACGCTTATGCCGGTATAGTCCACCAGCACGCCCACGTTGGCCGCCTTAAAGGCCTCGCAAAGCTCGGCCACCTGCTGCTGCTTCTGCTCTAAAATCTTCTCGCTGGGCAAATTCTTTCACCTCCGAACGTATAAAATGAAAACGCCTTTCCGGGGAAAGGCCGCGGAAAGGCATAAAACGCTGGATAAACGGCGCAAAAGCGCCAAAAATCAAACGCCAATCTTTCCTCGGCAGGCCGGAAACCTCCGTTTCAGCGCCCGATTCCCCGGGCGCACCTGCTGTCTTTGGTCTGACAGCTTTGATATTATAGCATATGTTGTGGGGAATGTCAACACCTAATGCAAAGGTTTTTGCCCTGTTAGTTTATGTTGTGATTTGGCATATGGTATGGTATAATGTGGTTGCTTGCCGAACCTCCTGGCAACAGAGGGGAGGTGCAGATATGTTTAACATAATGGAGAGCTTTATCGTGTCTCTTCTCTCTAACATGGTTGTTTATGTTCTAACAAAGTGGCTTGAAGAGCACGAGAACAACGGCAAGTAAGCCACAATAGCAAAAAGGAACCCCCCGGAGCGCAAGTCCGGGGGGTTCCTTTTTGGTGCAGCTATTTAACATAATGGATTTATGTCTATATTATATCACACTCATTCCCAAATTGCAACCCCCGCCCTGCAAATCCCTTAAATCTCTCCGGGCCCTCAAACTGGCCGCCCTATATCTCCGCCCCGCCGAAAAGGACGTTCTCCAACCGAGAGCGCCTTTCCATTTCCCACAATCCACATTGCAAACCGGCGAATTATATGGTATAATGTAGACGCTTGCCGAACCTCCTGGCAACAGGAAGGAGGTGCATATAAATGGACTGGGTCCTAACCTTCTTTATCTCCATCACAGCGAGTGTAATGGCAAATTACATAAGCAAATGGCTCGGTGGAGATGACCACGACAAGCGAGCCTAAATAACGAGCGAACCCCCGGACTAGCCTCCGGGGGTTCGCACTTTAGTGCATAAAATAAACTGGGTCCGTTTACAGCTTTATTATACCACGGCCGCCCTAAAAATGCAAGCCCAAATCAGATAAACTTCGCCGGATTGATCTTCACCCCAGGCCCCATAGTGGCGGCCACGGTGCAGCTGCGCACATACTGGCCCTTGGCGGCGGCGGGCTTTGCCTTGACTATGGCGTCCATCAGCGTGTCAAAGTTCTCGCTGAGCTTCTCCACGCCAAAGCTCACCTTGCCGATGGGGCAGTGGATGATGTTGGTCTTGTCCAGGCGGTACTCTATCTTACCGGCCTTGGCGTCCTGCACGGCCTTGGCGATGTCGGGGGTCACAGTGCCCGCCTTGGGGTTGGGCATAAGGCCCCTGGGACCCAGTACGCGGCCCAGCCGGCCCACAAGGCCCATCATGTCGGGGGAGGTGACCACCACGTCAAAGTCCATCCAGCCCTCGGACTGTATCTTCTGCACCATCTCCTCGGCGCCGACATAGTCGGCTCCGGCGGCCTGGGCGGCCTCTATATTGTCGCCCTTGCATATAGCCAGGACGCGCACGTTCTTGCCGGTGCCGTTGGGCAGCACCACGGCCCCGCGCACCTGCTGGTCGGCGTGACGGCCGTCAACGCCCAGCTTCACGTGCAGCTCAACGGTCTCGTCGAACTTGGTGGTGCCGGTCTTTACGCAGAGGTCCAGGGCCTCGGCGGTATCGTACAGCTTCTGACGGTCTATGAGCTTCGCGCTCTCTCTATACTTCTTACCATGTTTCATTTCCGCTTCCCCCTTCCCTTAGTCTGCCACTTCAACGCCCATGCTGCGGGCGGTGCCGGCTATCATGCTCATTGCGGCCTCAAGAGAGCCCGCGTTCAGGTCGGGCATCTTGGTCTCGGCTATCTTCTGGACCTGCTCTTTTGTGATCTTGGCGACCTTCTTCTTGTTGGGCTCGCCCGAGGCGGTCTCAATGCCGGCGGCCTTCTTTATGAGCACCGCGGCGGGGGGAGTCTTGGTGATGAAGGTGAAGGAGCGGTCGGCGTACACGGTGATGACCACTGGGATTATCATGCCCACGTCGTTCTTGGTGCGCTCGTTGAACTCCTTGGTGAACGCCATGATGTTCACGCCGTGCTGGCCCAGAGCCGGGCCCACAGGGGGGGCCGGAGTGGCTTTACCGGCGGGGATCTGGAGCTTTATAAAGCCCGTTACCTTTTGTGCCATTGTGTTATTACCTCCAATATTGTGGTGCAAGCGGTGTCAGCAGGATAAATTTACTGATACCTCCCACTTTCGTAAAGGTTTTCCTCTGGAAAACCTTTATTTGCTTGATTGCATTTTGTGCCTTCGGCAAGGTCGTGGGACTCTGTCCCACACCAAGAGTTATGCGAAGCATAACTCTACCACCTCTTGAAAAGGTGGACGAAACTTTTAAGTTTCGGAGTTTTCAACGTATGCGTCGATTATAGCTTTGAGCTCCTTTACAGAGTAGGTCTTGTCGTCGTCTTTTCCCAGAAGCCGGAGCAAATCATACGCCATCGCTTTCTGAATAATCAGACGCTCTGCATCGTCCATACGTCCCGCTCCTTTCAAAGCTTCTCTTAAACCGGCTCCGCCTGGTCCAGTTCCAGCTCCACCGGGGTGTCGCGCCCAAACATGGACACCATCACCCGCACGCGGTTCTTGTCCAGCTCCAGCTCCTCGACAACGCCGATAAAGCCCTCTAAGGGGCCGCCCACGATGCTCACCGTGTCGCCCACCTTATAGCTGACCTCGATCTCGTGCTTCTCAATGCCCAGATTGGCGACCTCCTGGTCCGTCAGCGGCACCGGCTTGCTGGACGGCCCCACAAAGCCCGTACAGCCCCGGATGTTCCGCACGGCGTACCAGCTCTCGTCCGTCATCACCATCTTCACTATCACATACCCCGGGAATATCTTGCGCTCGACCTCTTTGCGCCGCCCGTCCTCGGTGATCTCCGTCACCATCTCCGTGGGCACCCGGATCTCCTGTATAAGGTCCTCCATCTGGCGGTTCTCAACCGTCGTCTTCAGGTTGGATGCCACCTTGTTCTCATACCCCGAGTAGGTATGCACCACATACCATCTTGCTTCGTCCGCCATGGATCCCCCTCCAGATAAAGTGAAATGTAAAGTGAAAATTCCAGTGATCTCTCAGCCCGCGGCCTTACGCCGCAACGTTCATCACGAGCCCCAAAAGGTTCATGAACGCCGTGTCCAGCAAAAACACGAACAGGCCCAGCACGATGATGGTCACCAGCACGACGCCCGTGTTCTTGAACGTGGCCTTCGGCGTGGGCCATACTATCTTCTTGATCTCGCCCCTGCAGTCCTTCACGAACTTCGCGACCTTGCGGCCGAAAGCGGCGATAGACTTGGGGTTCTGCTTGTTCTCGGGCTTCTTGCCCTTCTCATTGTCCGCCATCTGTCCCGCTCCTTACTTAGTTTCCCTGTGCAGGGTGTGCTTCCGGCAGAACCGGCAGTATTTGTTCATCTCCAGCCTGTCAGGATCGTTTTTCTTGTTCTTCTTGGTAAGATAGTTCCTCTGCTTGCACTCAGTGCAGGCCAGCACGATCTTCACTCGCATTTTATCGGCACCTCCATTTATTTTTGATACTTGAACCGTCAGGTACAAGTATTTTGAACCGTCGGGTCCAATGTCCAGATTTGGACCGCAGGTCCAACATCTTTGCCTCCCTCAAAAAGCGGGCGCAAAAATAAAAGCCCTGCTCCGAGGTATAGCAAGTATACCATATATATGGGGGGATGTCAAGCCCCCGCGGCCTGTTTTTGCGGAAAATCCCGCCTATTTGCCAAGCCTTGCCTCCACCTTCTTGCCCGGTTTCTTTTTCTTCTCGGGCTTTATCTTCTTGCCGATAAGCCTGCGGGCGGGCTTGGCCACCTTCTGAAGCTCCTCCCCCATCAGGGCGTAGAGCTTGTCAAAGCCCTCCCCGGACAGGCCGTCTATGACAACATATGTCACGATAGACCTAAGGTCCAGGTCGCCGCTCTTGTACATATCGTCCAGAAGCTCCGAGAGCTTATGTGCGGGCTCGCTGTCGGGATAGTCTCGCAGAAGGGACTCCATCTCCGGCAGGGCATGGTTCTTTATAAATGTGATATAGCGCACCCGGCCATAGACTATCTTCTCCTCGTTCAGCGGCTCCTTAAGGTCCGGGAACATGCTCACCAGCCGGTTGATAAAGAACATGGGGTCCACGTTGCGGTCCTCGCCCTTGGCGCGCTTGCGCTGCTGCTGGACCATCTCCACCCTCTTCGGGCCCCGGATTATCTCCAGAAAGTCGTTTATAATGCTCTCCGCGTCAGAGCGGTCGCCGGAATCCGCGTCGAAAAGCCAGGTGGACAGGGTCCGCCAGTCGCCGGGCTTTCCGTTCTCCCCAAGGTTTGTGGACCGCAGCATAAAGCTCTTTTTCTTCCTGTCGTACAAAAGGCTGTAAGCCACCTGCTCTGCGGCAAACAGAGCCGCCTGTCCCTCCGGGTCCTCCAGGGGCTCCGGCTCCTTAAAGCCCTGATTTGCAAGCTCCGCCGCAAGGGCGGTCTGTATCAGCTGAAAAGGGTTAAAATCCAAATGAGATCAACTCCAAAGTCAATATGTCTTTTTATTATACCACATCCTGTGGGATTGTCAAATGTTTGCCCGCATTTTTCTCCGCAAAACTTTCTTAAAAAAAGACTTGCCAATTTCGTTTGGATGTGTTATTATATATGAGCACTGGGGACCATTAGCTCAGTTGGTTAGAGCAACCGGCTCATAACCGGTCGGTCCGGGGTTCGAGTCCCTGATGGTCCACCATGTTTACACATCTTAACAGATGCCACCCCCAAAATTCCCCGGAATTCCGGGGAATTTTGGCGTTCAAGGGGCAAAAAAAAGGCCGTAAAAAATCCCGTGTTTTGGGAGATGCCACCCCCAAAAACGGGATTCGAACCGGCGTGGTTGAGCAAAAGAGCAGGGCAAGTAAAAGGTGAATAAAGAAATTCGAGCGGGCGGGAAGAAATTCCTGGCCCTTTTCTTTTGCCCGAAAATATTTTTAACTGAAAGGAATGAGAGAGTTTTATGCCAAATTTCACAGAGAAAAAGACCGACCGGACCTAACGCTCCATGTCCCTCCAATGCCCCTCCTAAAATCAGCCTGAAAACAGCAAATCTGCTGATGTATGATGGACGATACATAAGAGTGCAGAGCATAAAGAAAAGCCCGCAACCCCCGATAAATCAAGGGTTTACGAGCTGTTAGGGTCTGGTGCCGGAAGCGGGGGTCGAACCCGCACGGTATCGCTACCACTGGATTTTGAGTTATTTGCTTCACACGGAATACAAACGAACTCAGCCCCCTATGGAGGTCGTTGACGGACACCAAAAGCCCTGCAAATACTACTACTTTTGAAACTGATGTGTAAAAAAGCTCCGTTTCGTCTGCCATTTCCGCACTTTTCAATTTTGACGGGAATTTTGGATTTTGGAGGGACATCGGAGGGATGTTACTCCAAAACGGAGCACAACAGCACACGCAATAGATTCATAAATCACAAACATATTATAGCGTATTCTTCTGCCATTGACAACATACTTTCAGAAAAAAGAGGTATCGCTATGAAAACACGCGCACACTATGAAAAACTTTTTGCTTCATATCCTGATGTTGTCACTCTGCCCGAATTTCAAACAATGCTGGGTGGTATCGGTGACAGCACAGCCCGAAAAATAATGCGGGCAAACAAGGTCAAACACTTCTACATAAGATGTACATACCTAATACCCAAAGCCTGCGTGATTGATTATGTATTGAGCGAAGATTATGCGAAATACAGTAAGACGCTCAAAGCGAGGGTTTAACCTTTAAGCCATTTGCAGAAATGCAGATGGCTTTTTTCGTACCCGTACATAGCCGTCTGCTACGCCGCAGGCGGCTAAATCTATGTAAAGGAGGAAATCCCAAAATGGCGAACTGTAAAGTAATAGCGGTGACGAACCAAAAAGGCGGCGTAGGTAAAACCACAACGACCGCCAATCTCGGAATCGGACTTGCACAGGAAAACAAACGGGTCTTGCTGATCGACGCAGACGCACAGGCTTCTCTGACGCTCTCCCTCGGTTATTCCAAACCCGACGAGCTGCCTGTTACCCTTACGGACATTATGCAGGCGGTGGTTGACGATAACCCTATCCCCGACGGTCACGGTATTCTGCACCACGGCGAGGGCGTTGACTTGTTGCCTGCAAATATCACATTGTCGGGTATGGAAATCCGGCTCATAAACGCTATGAACCGTGAACGGGCGCTGCGGACATATCTCGGTGAGGTCAAACCCCATTACGACTATATCCTCATTGACTGTATGCCGTCGCTCGGTATTATGCCGCTGAACTCACTTGCGGCAGCGGACAGCGTTATCATACCGTCGCAGCCGTCGTTTCTCTCGGCAAAGGGTCTGGATTTGCTTATGCACTCCATTTCACAGGTCAAGCGGCAGATCAATCCCAAGCTGAAAATCGACGGGATTCTTTTTACGATGGTAGACAGCCGCACCAATGAGGCAAAGGAAATCATTGCTTCTCTGCGCGCCCACTACGGCGAGAAAATCCGTGTGTTCGGGACGGAAATACCCTTTTCCGTGAGAGCTGCCGAAACCAGCGGCAGGGGCAAGAGTATTTACGCCCATGACAAAAACGGCAAGGTTGCCGCCGCCTATCACGCGCTGACAAAGGAGGTGTTGGAGATTGAGCGCAAAAACGAGAGATTTAGGAATGACGCCGTTAGATGACCTGTTTTCCACCGAAGAAAGTCGTGCGGAATCGCAGCTTGAAAAGGTTGTAACGCTGAATCCCGCCGAAATCTCCGACTTTCCGAACCACCCGTTCAAGGTCAAGCAGGATGAAGCTATGGCTGAAATGGTAGATAGCGTGCGGAAATACGGCGTTTTAGTCCCGGCTCTTGTCAGGCCGAAAGAGGGCGGCGGCTATGAAATGGTCGCAGGCCACAGGCGAAAGTTTGCTGCTGCTTTGGCTGAACTGACGGAGATTCCCTGTATCGTCCGCAATCTCACGGACGATGAAGCTACCATAATCATGGTGGATAGTAACCTGCAAAGGGAAACGATCTTACCGTCCGAAAAAGCATTTGCCTATAAAATGAAGCTGGACGCTATGAAAAGGCAAGCAGGCAGACCCAAAAATTCGGCCCCACTGGAGCCGAATTTGAAAGGTACTCGTTCTAACGAGGAATTAGCTGCCAACAGCCCGGACAGCCGTTCACAAATCCAACGCTTTATCCGTTTGACCGAGCTTATTCCGCCTGTTCTGCAAATGGTAGACGACGGGAAGATTGCTTTCCGTCCCGCCGTGGAGCTTTCCTATCTTTCCAAAGAACAGCAGGAATCCCTGTACAGCACAATGGAATGTGAGGACTGCACGCCGTCTTTGGCGCAGGCAATCAAAATGAAAGAGTTCAGCAAGGACGGCAAGCTGACCGACGAGGTGATTCTCTCCATTATGCAGGAGGAAAAGCCGAATCAGAAAGAACAGTTCAAAATGCCGAAAGAGCGTATCAGCAAATATTTTGCGCCGGGGACGCCCGCACAGAAAATCGAAGATACTATCGTGAAAGCGTTGGAGCTATACCGCAAGCGTGAACGGCAAAAGAGCATGGAAAGGTAGAAATTCACTAACAAGGGATAACTATACCCAAAAATAAGGCAAGGTGCGGCGGTATTCGCTTGTTCCCCCTCTCCACACCTCTCCCCCTCAGAACTACCTGATACTGCCCGAAAAAAGAGATGTTATACGGCGGCAATTTCACACCTTTGCAGAAATCCGCAAAAATGCGTACAATGAAGCTGCAAAGGAGGTTTGCGCTATGAAAAAAGCAATAGGAATCGCCATTTTATCGGCGTTGATTGTTTCTTTGTCGGGTTGTGCGAATACAGATCACCCGCAAACGATACAGGACAGTTCGGGCATTGAGGTTGTGACAAACGAGGCTGACGACAGAACCGAGCCGGAAGAAAGTTCGTCCGCTTCTGTTTCGGAAAGTAATGAGAGTTCCGCTGACAGTACAGCCACGGCTAATGCTGAAACGGAATCGGCGCGGGCTGAAACTTCACAGCCTATCGCAGAACAAAGCCCTGCACCGGGGACACAATTGCCGCAGACAGTCGTTCCAAACGATACGCCGAAAACAGTTGAGCCTACCCCCGAACCGAAACCATCACCCACACAGCAGCCCACGCCGCCCCCTGCGGAGGAAAAACCGACGCCCGAACCTGCGCCGACTGAACCGCCGCAAAAAATCACACCGCCCGATGAACCTGCCGTTCCCGAATTTAATATTCAGACTTGGATTGACTATGCCAAAGCCTACGCGGTAAATGTCGGTTTGCGGCTTGAAAGCTCGGCGGTTGACTGTTGGGACAATCCCATTACCGCAGGAGCATTTAGTTCCTGTCTGGAACGGGATATTCAAAGCAGGCTGAATCGGTACAGCCGGGACGAAGATATTACCGATGTTTGGATATGGGCGGAGAAACGCTCCGACGGGAGCTACGATTTGTATATCGGCTACGCCTAAACCTAAATTAAAACCGAATATTTCACGATGAACGCACTGTGTAAAAAACACGGTGCGTTTTTTCATTCCAAGGAGGATTTCAAATGAAAACGCAGAAAATCAAAAAATGTTTGTCGCTGTTTCTGGCGGCGCTGATGTGCGTTACCACCCTGTTTGGGATTGGTACGACCGCCTATGCCGCCGAAGAAACCGACGAGGTTTGCCTTGTTTCCTTTCCCCGTGACGGGGACGCCAATTACGGCGGCGAATGGGGACACGGCAGCTACACCTATGCAAACGGTTGGAACATGGCAAGCTCCCGTTATACCACCGTCCGCGCTATGGGATCGTATGACGGCAATATCTGTTACTGTATTGAACCCGGCGTTCCGCAGGAATCAGGCGACCGCTTCACCAAAAAGGGCGAAAACTTTTGGGACAATTACCCCTCGTCCTACAACAGCACCATTTCGCCCGACGATATTAAGCTGTTTATCGGCCGTATCTTTCAGTACGGCTATACGGGTACGATTTCGACCTCTTGGCGTTCGCAGAATGAGGGCGGCGACAAGCTGGCTCACGCCGTTGCCACGCAGCTTTTAGTTTGGGAAACGGTCGTTGGAGAGCGCGACGCCGATTTTAACAAGGTCGGCACAGGCGGCAAGGACGCAATCTGCGATCAGATCAGCACAGGACACCCGCTGTATAGCCAAATTATGAGCTACTACAATTCCATCGCTGCCAGCGTGCAGACCCATTCCAAAGTGCCGAGTTTCTTTGCGAAATCCGCAGGCAAGGCAAAAAGCATTGAGCTTGAATGGGACGGTGAAAAGTATACCGCCACACTCACCGACACAAACAATGTCCTCTCTAACTACTCCTTTTCCGCAAGCGTTTCGGGAATCCGTTTTTCTGTAAGCGGAAACAAGCTGACGATTACTGCCGATACAGCGCCGAGCGATACCGTTACCATTACCGCTGAAAAGAAAAATTCCCAAAGGCGCGGCGTTATCACTTGGACGGACGGCGTGTACGGCCCGAACGGAAAACTGCAAGATGTCGTCACCTACGCGCAGTCGGTCAATGACCCCGTGAAAGGCTATTTGAATCTCAAAGTCAGCTATGGCAGTGCAAAGATCGTTAAGACCAGCGAGGACGGCAAGATTGAGGGCATTTCCTTTACCGTTACGGGCAACGGCGTGAATAAAACCGTTCAGACAGGTGCGGGCGGTGTGATTCAGATTGATAATCTCACCCCCGGCGTTTACACCGTGACCGAACAGAACTACGACAAATACGAGCCGCAGGAGGTTCGCCGTGTTACTGTTGTCAGCGGTCAGGTGGCTACTGTGAATTTCAGCAATGTTCTGAAGCGCGGCGATCTCACCGTCACAAAAACCTCGGAGGACGGATTAAACGAGGGCGTGAAATTCCACCTGTTCGGAAAATCTCTTTCGGGGCTTGCGATCGATGAATACGCCGTGACCGACAGCACAGGCAAGGCGTATTTCCGTGATGTGCTGATCGGCACAGGCTACACGCTGGAAGAAATCGACACCGCAATCCGCTATGTTATCCCCGAAAAGCAGACAGCGGCGGTTGAGTGGAACAAGGTCACAAACAAGAGCTTTACGAACATTCTGAAAAAGTGGAATGTCACCGTTACCAAAAGCGACTATGAAGCAGGCACAGCGCAGGGCGACGCAACGCTTGGCGGTGCGGTTTACGGCATTTACAAGAGCGAGCAGTTAATCGACCGTTACACTACCGACGCAAACGGGCAGTTCACAACGCAATATTATGTCTGCGGCGATGACTGGTCGGTGCGTGAGATTACACCGTCCGAAGGCTATTTGCTGGACGAATCCGTGCACCATATCGGCACAGAGGCGAAAAACTACACCGTAGAATACAACTCTACCGCTAACGATGTGACCGAGCAGGTTATCAAGGGCAATATCGCGCTCATTAAGCACACAGACGACGGCGAAACACAGCTTGAAACCCCGGAGGTCGGGGCTGAATTTGAGGTGTTCTTGAAATCCGCAGGCAGCTATGACGCCGCCAAAGATACCGAGCGTGATTATCTCACCTGTGATGAAAACGGCTTTGCGCAGACAAAGGATTTGCCTTACGGTATTTACACCGTTCATCAGGTGAAAGGTTGGCACGGTCGGGAGCTTCTGCCCGATTTTAATGTGTATATCGCCAAGAACGGACAAACCTACCGCTACCTTGCCAACAATCGCAATTTTGAAAGCTATATCAAGATCGTCAAGGTGGACGCGGAAACCGGCAAGACGATTCCGTATGCAGGCGCAGGTTTTCAGCTTTACCGCCCGGACGGCAGCCTGATTACGCAGAGATTCACCTATCCCGAAGTTACCACCATCGACACATTCTACACCAATGATGAGGGTACTTTGATTACCCCCGAAAAGTTGGAATACGGTTCGGGGTATTCGCTGGTGGAGGTGTTCGCCCCTTACGGTTACACGCTGAACAGCGAGCCTGTATATTTTGATGTCGTGCAGGACGCTTCGACAGACGAGGGCGGCGTTACCGTGATTGAGGTCGTCAAGCCGAATATGGCGCAGAAAGGCATTATCAGGATCGACAAAAGCGGCGAGGTCTTTTCCTCTGTCACCGAATCCGAGGGCATATATCAGCCTGTTTTCTCGGTTCAGGGCTTGCCCGGCGCTGTCTATGAAATCACCGCCGCCGAGGATATTATCACGCCGGACGGCACGCTGCGTTATGCTGCCGGAGAGGTAGTCGATACCGTAACGACCGACGAAACAGGGCTTGCCGAGAGCAAACCGTTATATCTCGGAAAATATGAAATCCGAGAGGTCAAAGCGCCCTACGGCATGGTGCTGAATACTGAAATCCGCACTGCCGAGCTTGTTTATGCGGGACAGGAAATCGAGATCACCGAAACTGCCGCCAGCTTCTATAACGAGCGACAGAAAGCAGCCGTTTCGCTTGACAAGATTTTAGAACAGAATGAGCAATTCGGAATCGGCATGAACGGCGAAATCTCCGCCGTGACCTTTGGCCTGTTTGCTGCCGAGGATTTGACCGCAGCAGACGGCTCGGTTATCCCCGCAGACGGTCTGCTTGAAATTCTCTCGGTTGACGAAAACGGACACGCCGTATGCAAAACCGATTTACCTTTTGGCAGCTTCTATGTCAAAGAGCTTTCTACCGACGAGCATTATATCCTCTCCGATGAAAAGTACCCGATTGTTTTTGAGTACGCCGGACAGGACGCCTCCCTTGTGGAGATCAGGGCAAACGACGGCAAGCTGATTGACAACGACCTGATCTACGGAGAAATCCACGGTCTGAAAAAGGACGAGGACGGAAACGCTCTCGGCGGCGCTGTGATTGGTCTGTTCAAAGCAGACTGCACCGAGTTTACTGCCGATAATGCAATTCTCACCGCCACCTCTGCCGAGGACGGCGGTTTTTCTTTTGCCGATGTTCCTTACGGAAACTGGCTTGTCCGTGAAATCGAGGCTCCGACAGGCTTTGTGCTGTCCGATGAAACCTTTGCCGTGACGGTCGATAAGGACGGCGCGGTAATTGAGGTCGAAATCGAAAACACGCTGATTCGCGGTACGGTGCAGCTCACAAAGGTTGACAAGGACTATCCCGATAACAAGTTGACGGGTGCGGAATTTGCCGTTTACCGTGATTCCAACGGCAACAAGGAGCTTGACGCAGACGATGAACTGCTCGGCACGCTCACCGAAACAGGCACAGGCGTTTATGAAATGCCCGACCTGATTTACGGCGGCTATTTCGTGAAAGAACAGAAAGCACCGTCAGGCTTCTATCTCGACGAAAACGCTTACTATTTTGCAATCACCGAACACGGCAAGACCGTCACCGTGGAGAACGAAGCCGGCAAGGGCTTTGTTAATACCCCGCAGGTGGGTTCGCTTAAAATCGTCAAAACATCTTCGGACAAAAAGGTTGAGGGATTTTCGTTCCGTGTGACCGGGCCTAACGGGTATTCCGAAGTATTCAAAACAAATGCGGACGGCGAAATTCTCATTGAAAATCTCCGCATTGGCGAGTATGTGGTTTCCGAGGTTTCGGACGGCGCTTCTGCCGCCTATGTGCTGCCTGCGGATAAGACGGCAAGCGTGTTTGAGGGCGCTGTTACAAAAGTGGAAATGCACAATGAGTTAAGGGACACCCCGAAAACAGGCGACGACAGCAATCCTGTTCTTTGGCTCTCCCTGCTCGGCATTTCTGCGGCAGGCGCTTTGACCCTCGGCGTGATTGGCTGGAAGAAACGCAGAAAGGATGGTGCTGAATAATGGAGTTAAAGACTATTGTTGCAATCGGACTGGTTGTGTTCATTGTGGGCGCTCTGATTTTCCTTAAAATCAGAGGCAAGAAGAAATAACGACCGGGGCGGCATTGCCGCCGAAGCCAGCGGAAACGCTGGCTTTTTACATATCCGAAAAAACAAAAGGAGGCTTTATTTATGGTTCACTTTTTTGATTCAGACATAGCAAGAAAATACGGGGTCAATGCGGCGGTGCTCGCCTGTTTCCTTTGGGATTGTATTGAGGAACAAAGCACGCAGTCGCCGCAGCTTCACGAGGGCAAGGTTTGGGTTCGCTGCTCGGTGCAGATGATGACGGGGTTCTTTCCGTTCCTCTCCTACGACGAAATCCGTTATGCCCTGAAACAGCTTATACGAGGGCGTGTTCTCACAAAAGGGCGTTTCAATGAGAGCCGTTTTGACCGCACGAATTGGTACGCCTTTACCGAGTTCGGGCAATTTATCATGACAGAAAGCGAGGGACAGACGCAATGAATTTGAATATCCGTGAAATGCTCCCGAATGAACGGGATTACGCTTACACGCAAAGCTATCAGCTTATGACGCAAAGCGGCTGCATTACCCTTATGCGCGGAGAGTTCGGAAACGGCGGCAAGACATTTTATCCCGATTATGAGGATCAGATCAAGCAGTATAGGACGGACGAATTTGCCGCCGAATTTGATTCCGTTATCAAAGAGTTTTACAAGGTGGGTATCTTGGCTGACAGGGATTCCATGCTGGAATACTGCTGCGCCCGTCCCGATGGGCGTTTTATGGGGAATTTTAGCCGTGAATACGGGTATCGGATTGACACCGAAAAATACACCTATCTTCTGCGCTGCATTCCAAGCCCCGGTGATAACAATTTCTATTGCTATGCCTATGTTTCTGAATTTCTCAATCAGCATATGGAAAAGGCGGCGCAAGGGATTCGCTTTATCGACAGCCATTATAACGAGCTTTTCCGTCTGCCCGACGGCGGGAGTATTATCATTACCCATAGGGACGGCAGACAAATCAAAGCCTACTGCCGATTTGTAGACGAAACCCATACGGAGATCGGAGAGGAAAGCTATCACATCTGCGAGTTTGCCGAGCGTATGGAGGCTTGCGGCGCTGTCTATCTTCCCGCCGAACCGCCTATGCCGGAAATGTGCTATTCCACTTTGCCGTCAAGCGGCGAGGTTATGCAGGCGGTCGTTCAGGAAATCAATACCGATTACCAAACACAGCTTGATACCACAAAGGCGAATATTTCCTATGATGTGCTGGAAATGTCCGGCTCCCGCGCTGTCTGGCCGGAGGTACTTTCGATCTATGCGGTCAAGACGACCACCGACCCCGACAATGCGCAGGAGATCGCCACAATGGACGATTCCAAGAAAGCGATACTAAAAGATATTTTTTGGCAGATGAATGAAATATCTTCACAAACCGAAACAAAGACTGAGGAAGTGATTACCGAAACCGACGACGGCCATGGGAATATTGTGGAAACCAAGACTACCGTAACGCGGACTTATCTGTATATCACTATCAGCCATAAGACCGCCGAGGAAATGGCAGATCAGTACCATTTCAGCGCCGACCAGCGAAAACAGCTTGCCGAGCTTCTTGCCGACGAAAACCGCAGTATGTGGTCTGCTGTCCTTTACGGTATCGGCACGGGCGACGATGAGATTGTGACGGTCGCACTCTCACAGATCGGCAATGTAGGCGGTCAGCCCTACTGGTCGTGGTACGGCTTTAATTCCCGTGTAGAATGGTGCGCTTGCTTCGTTTCTTGGTGCGCCAACGAGTGCGGCTATATCGACGCCGGGATTATTCCGAAATTTGCGGGCTGTATTCAAGGCTCTAACTGGTTCAAGGAAAGAGGACTTTGGCAGGACGGCAGCTTTACGCCGTCAGCAGGTCATATCATTTTCTTTGATTGGGAGGGCGACGGCGAAACCGATCATGTGGGTATCGTTGAAAAAGTCGAGAACGGAACAGTTTATACCGTTGAGGGCAATTCCGGCGACACCTGCAAGCAAAACAGTTATTCGATTGGCAACAGCGTTATTTATGGGTATGGTACGCCTGCCTATTAAAATCGGGCAAAAGAAAAACAGAGGAGTTTCTCTGTTTTTCTTTACATAGATACTTATTAAACATTAGAATAAGGGAGATTCCCTTTTTTTCTATATTCGCTCGGTGTTAGTTGGAATAAGTCTTTAAATTTACGACAGAAATATCCAACATTTTCAAAACCGGTATCCTGCGCAATCAGACAAATGCTGTTATCTGTATTTGTAAGAAGTTTTGCTGCGCGTTTTAGGCGGTAATTCACTAAATAATTTATAGGAGAAGTGTTCAGGTATTTGTTAAATATATTTAATGCACTACTCTTACTTATTGATACCGTTTTTGCAATATCATCTAACGAAATATGTTTAACATAATTTTTATGGATATATTGCATCATGATTTGAAGTTGAGCCGTGGTGCGTGCAGATATTTCTGAAACGGAACAGTCCTCTGTTACCTCCACATTTTCATATAGAACAGTCCATAGCTTCAAAAGTAACTCTACGGTTTTTATTTCACGGGATTTTTTTATTTTTTGAGCAGAAAATACTGAAAGCAGTAAATTCAGAATATTATTCTGCCAATTTACACTGGGGGCTAATACTAAACAATCTATATTTGAATTAAGAATAGGCAAAATATACTTCCGATATATTATACTCTCTTTTGAAGATAGCAAATCCGGAAGAAATACAATATTGGGAATAATGACACTTTCTGATGCTTCAAAACGGTGAATAACTTTCGTATTTATAAATATACCCATTCCCGAAGTTAGAACATATTCTTTGCCCCCTACAAGAAATTGAGCTGTTCCTTTTTCAACAAAAACAAACTCAACTTCGGAATGCCAATGCCAATCTACACAATGGAAGTCAAATTGCCAAATATCTTCTTCATAGTATTGGAATGGATATTCCTCGTTTCCGTGATAAATAGTTTCTCTTAATGTTTCGTCTGTAACAATCTTGCTATATTTATCATTTGTTTCCATCAGGTTTCTCCCCATTTTTAGGATATTGTATAATAAAATTGTGAAATAGTGGCTTTAACATTAGAAGATAATGCGATATAATTTAATTATACTGCCGGAAATGAGGAAAGTCAATATGGCTAAAAATTATAAAAAAACATTAAAAGCTTGTTATTTAGGATTTATCACACAAGCAATCGCAGCTAATTTCGCTCCACTATTGTTTTTGAAATTTCATAATGATTATAATATACCGTTAGGGAAAATCGCCCTTATATCGGGGGTGTTTTTTCTTGCACAACTCGTTGTGGATGTTTTATGTGCACAATTTGTAGATCGCATAGGGTATCGTAAATGTGTTGTAGCTTCAGAGGTGTTTTCCGCAACTGGTCTTGTAGGATTAGCCTTTCTGCCTGAATTTTTGCCCGATCCGTTTATAGGCATAATGTTAAGTGTAATTGTTTATGCTTTGGGCAGCGGCCTGATTGAAGTGCTTTGCAGTCCTATTGTAGAGGCTTGTCCTTTTGAACACAAGGAAGCCACTATGAGCCTGTTACATTCATTTTATTGCTGGGGTTCGGTAGGCGTTATACTTATATCTACCATTTTTTTCGCAGTTTTCGGAACGGATAATTGGAAATGGCTTGCTTGCATATGGGCGTTGATTCCGATATATAACGCTTTTAATTTTGCTACTTGCCCTATTGAACATATTACAGAAGATGGAAAAGGAATGAAAACAAGCAGCTTGCTTCGCATCCCGCTATTTTGGATTGCGATTATCCTAATGATATGCGCAGGTGCTTCGGAGCTATCTATGGCGCAATGGGCTTCTGCATTTGCAGAATCGGCTTTGGGATTATCAAAGGCTGTTGGAGATTTAGCCGGTCCTTGTATGTTTGCAGTAACTATGGGTATAAGCCGTGTTATTTATGGAAAATACGGTGAAAAACTGGATTTGACAAAATTTATGTTAGGCTCCGGTGGTCTTTGCCTGATATGCTATATCGCAGCTTCTGTATCAAGTAACCCCATTATAGGCCTGATAGGCTGTATTATGTGCGGTTTTTCAGTAGGGATTATGTGGCCCGGCGCTATCAGTATATGCTCTGCTCGCATTCCGACGGGAGGAACTGCAATGTTTGCTTTGCTTGCTATGTCGGGTGATTTGGGCGGAATGCTGGGCCCAAGTATTGTTGGTGCAGTCACCCAAAGCTCAAATAATAATTTACAAATGGGAATGCTTACAGGATGCATATTCCCGCTAATACTTATCATATCGCTTTTCATACTGAAAGGTATGCGAAGAAAAGATACAAATAAAACATAAGGAGGACTTACATTATGAATTTTAAATGGTTAAACGAAGGACGAGTTAAAGAGGAAGGAAACAGAATAGAAATGTTTGCTCCCGCACAAAGTGATTTTTTCTTTAACAACGGTTCAATCAGCGAGGAAGGAGTTACGCCGGAATCTTTATGCAACGCCCCTTTCTATTACACCGAAGTTTCCGGAGATTTTGTAATGCGGGTAAAAGTGTCGCACGATTTTAAGGATACTTATGATTCCGCTTCCATTATGGTAATGCAGGATATGAAAAATTGGGCAAAAGCGTGTTTTGAAATGACAGATTTTGGAACACACGCTGCGGTTAGTGTTGTCGCAAGAAACGGAGAATGCGATGACGCTAACGGATGCAATATTGACAGTAATACAGCTTGGCTTCAAGTATGCAGATGTGGAAACTCATTTGCATTTCACTACTCTGTTGACGGCGTGAATTTTTATATGATGAGATTCTTTAATATACCGGCAAGTGACAGCGTGAAAGTTGGGCTACTGGCACAGGCACCTGTTGGAAATGGAGGCGTAAGGATTTATTCCGATCTCACTTTAGAGCATAAAACAGTAAAAAATATCCGAATGGGCGAGTGATACAATTTATCCTTAAGAACCAAACAGGCTGAAATCCGAAACGATTTCAGCCTGTTTTCCTTATAACTCGTTACTTTCGCCCCAATAACACATTGCATTTAGAATGGGGATCAACGATTGTCCACGCTCCGTAAGACTATATTCCACTTTAGGTGGGATTTGCGGGTATTCTTTCCTATTAACTAATTTATCTGCCTCCAATTCTTTTAAGGTAGAACTCAATGTTTTATAAGAAATTTCTCCTATATATTTTTTCATTTCATTAAATCGGACAATACCAAACTCTGCTAAGACATACAATATAGTCATTTTATACTTCCCGCTGATTAGTGATAGAGTGTAACTGAATCCTGTACTTCTAAAACATTCATTTGAAATAATGCGTTCACTCATTTTAAACTTTCCTTTCTGATAGTATATAACCATTATGTTAGTATATTACTTAAATGTGCGTACTTGCTTTTGATTTCATTCATGCTATAATTATAATATCTTACAAGGGAAAAGTCAATCCCGCAATAAAAGGAGGATAATTTTATGAGCAAAAAAATAGTAGTAATCACAGGTAGCCCACGCAAAAAAGGGAACAGTCTTGCCATGACAGAGGCTTTTATCAAGGCGGCAGAGAAAAAGGGACATATAATAACCCGATTTGATATTGCTTCAATGAATGTAGGCGGGTGTCGTGCTTGCGAAACTTGTTTTAAGACAGGGAAAGCCTGCTCTTTTAATGATGATTTTAACACCATAGCCCCTGCTATTCAGGAAGCAGACGCAATCGTGTTTTCTATGCCTGTTTACTGGTACTCAATTCCGTCACAGATTAAAGCAGTAATTGACAAACTGTTTTCATTCTATAATGCAAAGGTTGATATTTCGGGTAAAGAATGTGCACTGATTTCCTGTTGCGAGGAAAATGATGAATCCGTTTTTGATGGTGTTCGCATTCCAATAGAACGGTCTGCCGAATTGTTAAATTGGAAAATGGTGGGGACAGTAATGATTCCGGCAGTTGTCAATGTTGGCGACATTGATAAAACCGACGGCTGTACTCAAGCGGCTGCCTTGGCAGATAAATTCTAACATTAAATCTCTTAAAACTACGCTATTACAATAAGATATAAAAGGAATACGGGGAGGTGATAGTATCGGACAAATCATTATATTAGAACTGACCGAGCGTGACAGTTCCGCTTTTGAGGATATTTTATCCTTTTTGTCACGCCACCCCGACATAGAAAAATGGGAACTCCGTGACGAGCCGATAATATCATTCCCCGGACTTGAAATAAATCTGGCTCGCAGGAAGATTATAAGCGACGGACGCGAAATTTCATTGACGGCAAAGGAATATGATATACTCTGTTTGCTGGTGGCAAATAAGAACCGTGTGCTAACCTACGACCAAATCTATGAAAAGGTATGGGGGGATTTTTCTTCGGGTGGCGAACGGGAAAGCATCGGTTTTCATGTCCGTAATCTTCGCAAAAAACTTATTGATACCGACAAAGACCCCGCTTATCAAATAGAGAGTATTCGGGATGTCGGGTATCGGTTTCAGTATAATTAAAATGGTTTTAAGCAGCAGTCTGTTTCATCGGGCTACTGCTTTTCCTTTTTCGGTTGATATTTCGAGTGTTTCTTCAACGGCTTTCCATAATGTGCGTTGGTATGACACTTTGCGTTCGCCTATTGTCTGAACTTGCGATATTTCTCGGCGTAATCTCGGTTATCTCTCGGTGAAATCTCCTTTTCATACA
Organism: uncultured Eubacteriales bacterium; assembly: GCA_910584745.1. Lineage (GTDB taxonomy): Bacteria > Bacillota > Clostridia > Oscillospirales > Acutalibacteraceae > Acutalibacter. The sequence continues at coordinate 51,075 of CAJUDG010000008.1, read as the reverse complement.
GTATAATTCCTTTATCTACAAAACGGATAGGGGAAACTGAAAATGCCTGTCGGCTTATCCCCTCAAAAGGGATAAAATGAAATATAGAGAAATTGAACCGCGCAAAACGCCACCCAGCAGAAAACATAAATATCCATTCATACATACCGCAGTCCTTACGGGGATTGCGGTATTTTTTTGTTCGACACCGTTTTGCTTATTCAGTCCATACAAACTAATATATGGCAGTCCTCTACAAAATGACGCACCCGCTGTAAAGTGGGTGCGTTCTTTGTTTGTCATAATATGCCGTTTCCTGCTATTCCATAGCGGCCGCAGCCCTCCGTGTCAATCTGAATCTCAAAAAAATTCAGATTGATCGGAGGTAAACGACTATGGACGAGAAGCGTCCGAAACGCAGAAAAGACAAATACAATCCCTATACGCTTACCGAAAAAGAGGACAAGCATTTTCTTTCCTTTTGGGACGGACAAGGCGTATGGCAGGAATTTCAGATAACAAGAGAACTGTTTGAGGTAATGAATCGCTTTGAACTGTACGATCTTTCTATTCTCAATGAATGGGACAGGCACTACGAACATTCGGAGCTTACCGAGGGTTCTCTATATGACCGGGCAGCTATGCTCCCCGAATCGGTGGAGGAAACCGTTTTTCGCAACTTGCGGTATGAAGCACTCCATAAAGCTATGGAACAACTGCCCGAAACACAAAGACGGCGGCTTGTGCTGTATTACTTTAAGGGACTTACATACGCACAAATCGCAGACAAGGAGGGGTGTACTTTTCAAGCCGTTGGAAAATCCATAACGGCAGCAGAAAAAAGATTGAAAAAAATTTTGGAATAGGTGGTTGAACAATCCCTGATTAGTGAGGAAACAGACAGAGAGATACGAAAACTCTCTGCCTGTTTTCCGCTTTATGCGGTGAATGGGCGTGTCCTTTGACAACTGAATACCCATTCATCAAACACATTCCTATTGCTATTGTGAAAGCATAAGCCACATTAGCGGCTGCGCCACGATCTGCGGAAAAGAAAGCAACGAGATTTCACCTACTTTGATTATTTGGTCTTTGGCTTTCGTTTCCCGCAGGGAGCGATTAACAGTCGGCTATGAGTATCGGGCGGCTCCCGATATGGCGACGACAGGCAATAGGGACAATGATACTCCTGTTCAGTCACAGTCCGAGCGTTGAAGCGTTTTTCGTGCGTGAGCCGTCGTAGGCAATGAGAGCAGCCGACAGAGAACCTGCCGGGGGTGAGATTCCCGTGGAGCTGACAAGCCGCCAGCCGTTTGATGACTTCCCGCAGCAATCCGGGGTGTCGAGGACAAATTGGATTGTTTCTTTATACAAGGTCAAGCGGCAGGACGGGTCTACTGAAACGGAGAATTGTTTGTATCTTCCCGACCTTAATTCTGTTCTGCCTTTGACCTCTACATAGGCGAATTACCGCCTAAAATTCAAAGGAGGTCATAACACTATGAATCACACATATTTACGAGGCGATATGTATTACGCCGATTTGGGACAAGGGATCGGTTCGGAACAGGAGGGCTGCCGTCCCGTCGTTATCATTCAGAACAATGTCGGCAACAAGCACAGCCCTACGGTGATTATCGCTTCTATAACAAGCAAAAAGGACGCGAAGCCGAAATTACCTACCCATTATTACATCGACGCCGAAAACGGCTTGGAACTGCCCTCTATCGTTCTTTTGGAACAACTGCGAACCGTGGATAAACGCCGCTTGAGGGATTTCATCGGCCACTTATCCGAAAAGCATATTCACGGTATCAATCATGCTCTGGCAGTCAGTATCGGTCTGATCGAGAGCGTGCCAAAAAAGTTAATCCTTTGCCTTTGCAGCGTTTGTGCCGACAATTTCTACGGTACAGGCGCTTATTCTTTACGCAAAATCGACCCGCAGCAGACAGAGAAAGACACCTGCACCTATTGTAATCAGCGAAAAGGATATGACTATGAGATTATCCCGAAGAACCGTTAAGGAGGCTGCCTATGGAATCACAGACAGCCTACAAGCTGTTATTTACGGATTATCCCGATGTAGTCAATGTTGAGCAAATGTGTGAAATGCTCGGAGGTATCTGCGACAAAACCGCTTATCGGCTTTTGAAATCCGGCAAGATTAAGAGTTTTATTGTCGGTCGCCGTTATCGAATCCCGAAGTTCAACATTCTGGAATACTTGGAACTGATAGAAAAATCTACTGCGTAAAACCTCGTTTGCACATTTGGCCTATGAGGTTCTTTCTGCTACAATATAAATGTCAATGGCAGATGAATCTACGCTGTACCATTCAAAGGAGGTTTTATTATGGTAGCAGGACATCTGCGAGAAAAAAACGGGTACTATCATATGGTACTGAACTATGTGGACGAATACGGCAAACGGCACACGCCGTCCAAATCCACGGGTCTAACGGTAAAGGGAAACAAAAAGCGTGCCGAAAAAATGCTCTCCGAGGCCCGCGCCGCCAAAGAAGCCGAGTTAGAAGCAAGAGCCATTGAACGCAGTACAGGAAAAGCTCCTGTTGGGACAATCCTTTTTACTGCTTTTCTGCTCGACTGGCTGGAAATGACAAAGAAGAATGTAGAGGAAACGACCTACGGGGCGTATGCAATGGGAATCAAAAGCAAAATCATTCCGTATTTCGAGGAACATCACCCCGGATTGGCTCTATGCGAGGTCACGCCGAAGCACATACAGGATTACTACACCTACGAATTGACGGTGCGGGGCGTTTCCGCAAACACGGTCATACACCGCCACGCCAATATCCGTAAAGCCTTACAGCACGCTTTCAAACTCGGTCTGATTGATACAAACCCTGCGGATCGCATTGAACGGCCGAAGAAAGAAAAGTTTGTCGGCAGCGTTTACGAGGAAGAAGAATTAAACCGTCTTTTTGAAATCGTCAAAGGCGACCCCATAGAGCTTGGTGTTATCCTCGGTGCATTTTACGGACTGCGCCGGAGTGAAGCGGTTGGCTTAAAGTGGGACGCGATTGATTTTAAGAAGAAAACGATCACCATTCGCCATACGGTCACGCAGGCGACCATAGACGGCAAAAGCAAGATCATTCAAAAGGATCGGACAAAGACAAAGGCCAGCTACCGCAGCCTACCGCTTGTCCCGCCGTTTGAGGAACTATTGCACCGTCTGAAAGCGGAACAGGAACTAAACCGAAAGCTGTGCGGGAAATCTTATTGCAGAAAATACACCGACTATATCTATGTCAACGAAATCGGTGAGCTTGTGAAACCCGGCTATATCACACAGCATTTTCCGTTGATTCTGCAAAAGAACGATATGCGGAAGATTCGTTTCCACGATTTGCGGCATAGTTGCGCAAGCCTGCTGTATGCAAACGGGGTCAGCCTGAAAGAAATTCAGGAGTGGTTAGGTCACAGCGATATTTCCACCACCTCTAACATTTATACACACCTGAATTTTACCTCAAAGGTTGCGTCTGCCAATGCAATTTTAGGCGTATATCCCTCCGCATAATGCTCTATGTCCCTCCAATGTCCCTCCGAAAATCAGCCTGAAAACGGCAACTTTGCTGATACGAGAGGGACGATTCATAAGAGCGCAGAGCATAAAGAAAAGCCCGCAAACCCCGATAAATCAAGGGTTTACGAGCTGTTAAGGTCTGGTGCCGGTGGTGGGACTCGAACCCACACACCCTTGCGGATAACAGATTTTGAGTCTGTCTCGTCTGCCAATTCCGACACACCGGCATTTCATATTTTAAGTCGTCTCCCGATGTCCTGTCCGAGAAATCGGAGGGACATCGTGGAGGGACATTAAAAGCAAGTTACATATTCAGTTTTCAAAAACCCCCGTAAAATCAAGGGTTTACGCCAAAGTGGTAAGAAACGGCGAAGTAGATTTTGAGTCCAGCACGTCTGCCAATTCCATCATTCCGGCATTTAATATTTTAAGTCGTCTCCCGATGTCCTGTCCGAGAAATCGGAGGGACATCGTGGA
>CAJUDG010000008.1:0-46964 GCA_910584745.1 uncultured Eubacteriales bacterium | reverse complement strand
GGGACATTAAAAGCAAGTTACATATTCAGTTTTCAAAAACCCCCATAAAATCAAGGGTTTAAGCCAAAGTGGTAAGAAACGGCGAAGTGGATTTTGAGTCCGCCACGTCTGCCAACTCCAACACGCCGGCGCAGCGTTACGATAAATCATATATATTATACTACATATCGCGACGTATTGCAAGTGGTTTTTTCAGGCAGCTTTGCAGGACACCATGTCGTGATTGAAGGCGGCGGGAACGACCGCTTTGTAAGGGACGAAGGGGATGTTACGCCTCCCCCACACGCTTCACCATGATATGATCATCCATCACATACCCCCCGCCGATATCCGTAACAACGCTCTCCACCGTCTCGAAGCCCCAGTGCCCGTACACCTCCATGGCGTGGGTATTGCCCTTGTTCACCGTCAGGCGTATGGCCGGGAGCCTGCGGCTGCGGGCCTCGTTCTCCGCAAGCCGGAAGGCCGCCCGGGCGGCGCCGGTGCCCTTCATGTTTGGCAGCAGGTAGAGCTTGCTTAAAAAGAGCTCGTTTTTGCCCTGATAGTTGGGGGCGAAGCCTATGAAGCCGCCGGGCTCTTTTTCGCCGTAGATTATGTAGTACATATAGTTCTCATTGGCCATCTGCTCCCTGACCGCCGGGGGCGAGAGGAATTTCTCCACCATATACTCCACCTGCTCAGGGCCCAGCAATTCGTTATAGGCCTGCTCCCAGGCCTCCTTCGCGAGGCGGCACAGCAGCTCTATCTCCTCCGGGGTCTTCACGGGCTTCAGCTCTATGTCCATTTATTCTTCCTCCTCTGTGGAAAGCTCGCTGTAGTTGCCCAAGAACGAGAACCTGGGCAGCTCGGCCTTTAGGGCGCAGATAAGCTTTAATGTTTCGGGGTCGTGTATATTGCCGGTAAAGTCAAGATAGAAGTCATACTCGAAGGAGCGGCCCGGAATGGGCCGGGACTCTATCTTCGTAAGATTCAGCCCGGAGCCCGCGAACCTTCTCAGCACGCTGTGCAGGGAGCCGGTGGTGTGGGGCAGGGAGAAGCAGAGGCTTATCTTTGCGGCGTCCCCGGGCAGCACGGCCTCCCTTGAGACGGCCACGAAGCGGGTGGTATTGTTGCGCACATTCTGGACCCCCCGCTCAAGTACGTTCAGCCCGTAGCGCCGCGCGGCGTCCTCCGAGCAGATGGCCGCAAGCCCGGGCTCCATGCGCTCCGCCACGGCCTTGGCGGCGGCGGCGGTGTTGCTGTACTCCTCGGTCTCAAGCCCCCGGGCGGAGATGAGCTCCGAGCACTGGGCCAGGCCCTGGGGGTGGGATATCACCCTTTTGACCGGCCCGGGCACTGCGGCGGCAAGGCAGTGCTCCACCCGGATGTCCACGGCGCCCACGATGAAGAAGCGGTACTTGAGTATCAGGTCGTACACGGCGGTCACCGAGCCGGCCGCTGAATTCTCCACCGGCACCACCCCCAGGGCCCCCTCCGCGACCCTTGCGAACACCCCGCTGAACTCGGGCACAAAGCCGATATCCCCGCCGGGGAACAGCCTTTCCGCAGCCTTATGGGAGTATGCCCCCCGCACCCCCTGGCAGACCACGCTCCCCGCGGGGCTTTTAAGCTGCCTGTCCGCCGTCCGCTCCAGCTCTAAAAGGTCCGGGTCGCCGTCCATCAGGTTGTGCTCCCGGTCCCGGCTGATGGCCATTATGGCCCGGTAGAGCTCCGCGGCGCTCCCCCCCAGCTCCCCGGCCCGGCGGCTGACCCGGTCGATTATCTCCTGCTCCCGGGCGGCGTTGTGCACGGGCTTTCCGGCCTGCCGCTTCAGCTCTCCTACCCGCTCCACACAGCCCATGCGCTCTAAAAAGAGGGGCAGAAGCTCCCTGTCTATGCGGTCTATCTCCCGGCGCTCTACCGCCAGCTTTTCCTGAAATTCCTGTTCATTCATGACATATTCCTCCCTATAGCATACGGCTCTGGGCCAAAAGGTCTAAGGCGGCCACGGCAGCGGCGGCCTCCACCGCCGGGGCGGCCCTGGGGACCACGCAGGGGTCGTGGCGGCCGGTTATGGTGAGCTTCGTGCCGGCCCTTTCCGTCAGGTTGACCGTGTCCTGCTCCCGGCTTATGGATGGGGTGGGCTTTAGGGCCGCCCGGAATATAATGGGCATACCGTTTGAGATGCCGCCGAGAATACCGCCGGAGTGGTTTGTGCGGGTCCTTATGGAGCCGTCCTCTGACATATACATGGGATCGTTGTTCTCGCTGCCGCGCATACCTGCCACGCTAAAACCCGCGCCGAACTCCACCCCCTTTACCGCCGGTATGCCGAAGACGATGGAGGCTACGCGGTTCTCCACACCGTCGAAGATGGGGTCCCCGGCGCCCACTGGCATACCCAGCACGGCGCACTCCACCACGCCGCCAACGCTGTCAAGGCTGAGCCTTGCCTCCTCGATAGAGCGGCGCATACTCTCCCTTGCCGCCGGGTCTATGACCGGGAAATACTCGCCGGAGAGCCTGCTTAAAAGCTCCGGGGACGCTCCCACAGGGTCAAAGGGCCGGTCGTTTATCTTTGCCCCGGCCACTTTCAGCACGTGGGAGCCGATGATTATCCTCCGCCGCCGGAGTATCTGCCGGGCCACGGATCCCGCGAACACCAGGGGGGCCGTGAGCCGCCCGGATAAGTGCCCGCCTCCCCGCACGTCCTGATGGCCGCCGTACTTTATTTCGGCGGTATAGTCCGCGTGGCCGGGCCGGGGCAGGACCTTCAGCTGGCTGTAGTCCTTGGAGCGCTGGTTATTGTTCTCTATGACGGCGCAGAGTGGCGCGCCTGTGGTCACTCCGTCCAGGAGCCCGCAGAGCACCCTTGGCTCGTCGCTCTCCTTACGTGTGGTGGCGGTCTTGTCCTGGCCGGGGGCCCGGCGGGCCATCTGGGCCAAGACCTCCGGCCAGTCCACGCTCTCCCCGGCGGGCAGGCCCTCTATATTCACGCCGATGGCCCCGGTATGGCTGCCGCCGAATATGGATATCCTGACGCTGTTACCCCAGCTGGAAGACATTGGCGATACCTCCTAACCTTCTGTACTCCTCGAAGAATGTGGGATAGGTCTTGTTGATGCTGTAGGCGTCCGTGACCTCCACCGGGCCGCCGCTGCGAAGCCCCGCGCCTGCCAGGGCCATCACCACCCTGTGGTCGTTGCAGCCCTGGGCCCGGCCCCCGGCAAGGCGCTCGACCCCCTCGATAATGAGGGCGTCGCCCTCCTCCCGGGCACGGCCCCCAAGGGCGTTTATGGCCTGACACATGGCCGTGAGCCGGTCGCTCTCCTTAAGCCGCAGCCGTCCCGCGTTCTCAAAGCGGGTCTCCCCCTGGCTCAGCGCCGCGCAGACGGATGCCGCCGGTACCATGTCGGTGATGTTCGACACGTCCAGGGTCTGGCCCCTAAGGCCCCCGAAGGGCTCTCCGGCGCGGGGATTCCGGGCGGTCAGCTCGTCCCCCTCCCAGCGGATGTCGAGGCCGAACCTGCCGAACACCTCCACGCAGGCCCGGTCGCCCTGGAGGGAATCGGGGCGCAGGCCCCGAAGGTGCACCATGGCCCCCTCCGGCGAGAGAGCGGCCATATTCAGGAAGAACGCCGCCTGGGACCAGTCGCCCTCCACCTGATAGGCGGGCCTTTGATACCGCTGGCCCCCGGGGACGCGCCAGCCGCCGTCTGTGGGCTGAACCTCAACGCCGAAATCCCGGAGGACCTCCAGGGTCATGTCCACATAGCCGATGGACTCCAGGGGCGAGGTGAGTATCAGCTCGCTGTCGCCCTCCAGAAGGGGCAGGGCCATTAAGAGGCCCGTGACGAACTGGGAGCTGATATTCCCCGGCAGGCTGAATTTTCCCGGGGAAAGCCTGCCGTCTATAGTAAGGGGCAGGCCCCGGCCCCCGGCCTCGCCGGTAAAGTTCACGCCGTGGGCGGGCAGCAGCTTCTTATACACGCCGATGGGCCGCTCGGGCAGCCGCCCCCGGCCCGTAAAGCGCCAGCGGCCCCCAAGGGCGGCGGCGATGGGTATTATAAAGCGCAGAAGGGAGCCGGACTCGCCGCAGTCCACCTCTCCCCCGGCCCCGGCACAGATTATATCCGCGGCCCGCTTTGTGACCGTGATATCGTCGCTGGGGTACAGGTTCTCTATCCTGCACTCCCTGCCGCTTGTGCGGCGGGACAGGGCCCCGCAGAGCAGCGCCCGGATGGCGGCGGACTTGCTTGGGGGCACGGTAAGGCTGCCGCCGGAAAAGGCGGGGCCATAGCTTACACAATACATAGGTATTCTCCTTAAAGATAACATATCAGCTTGTGTCTGTCCTATTATATCAGCTTTTGGGGCTTCTTGCAAGAAAAACCGGGGCAAATCTGATGTTCTCATTGCAAACGCCCGGCGGTTATGGTATGATGGGTACAATTCATTATGCCCCTGAGAGGAGGATATTTATGCCAGAAAGCCCGGACCGCTCTAACCCCTGGTATAGGGACGACGACCAGTCCATCCTGGAGGTCTTCGACATAGTCGCGGGGACCCGAACGGTGCTAAAGGAGTTTGACTATCTTATCGAGGCCCCCAACTGGTCCCCGGACGGAAAGTTCCTGACCTATAACAGCAATGGGCGCATCTGCCGCTTCGACCTTGAGACCGGCGAGAGCCGGGAGGTGTTCACGGATTTTGTTACCCGCTGCAATAACGACCACGTGCTGTCCCCGGACGGCGGCAGCATAGCCATAAGCCACGGCACAAGGGAGGACGGCCAGTCAAGGGTCTATACCGTGCCCATAGAGGGCGGGGTGCCAAGGCTCATAACCCCCATGGCCCCCAGCTATCTGCACGGCTGGTCCCCGGACGGAAAGATCCTGGCCTACTGCGCCGAAAGGGGCGGGGAGTTCGACATCTATACCATCCCTGTAGAGGGCGGCGAGGAGAAAAGGCTGACGGACGCGCCGGGCCTCAACGACGGCCCGGAGTACGACAGCAGCGGCGAGTACATCTGGTTCAACTCCGTGCGCTCGGGGCTTATGCAGGCCTGGCGCATGAGGGCCGACGGCTCTGAGCAGACCCAGATGACCTTCGACGAAGAGTGGAACACTTGGTTCCCCCATATCTCCCCGGACCGGCGGCACGTGGTGATGCTCTCCTACCATAAAGGGGACCTGGAGCCCTGGGAGCACCTGCCCCATAAGCACGTGGCTTTAAGGCTCATGGACGCCGGCGGCGGCAAGCCCCGTATATTGGCCGAGCTATTCGGCGGCCAGGGCACCATCAACGTGAACTCCTGGGCCCCGGACAGCACAAAATTTGCCTTTGTAAGCTATAGAATACGCGAAAACTGACAATACTTTTTCACTCTTGAAAGGAGCAAACTTATGTCTATACCCCGTCCCGAATACCCCCGCCCTCAGATGGCAAGGGGGGCCGAGAGCTGGCTGAACCTTAACGGAAGCTGGGAATTCGAGTTCGACTTTGGAGACAGCGGCATGGAGAGCCGCCAGTGGGAGAAAGACTTCTCCCGGACCATCACCGTGCCCTTCTGCCCGGAGAGCGAGCTCTCCGGCATAGGCTATACGGACTTCATCCCCGCCGTATGGTACCGCCGCAAGGTAGATATCACCCCGGAGCAGGCCGGGGGCGTCGTGATGCTGCGCTTCGGCGCGGCGGACTATAAGTGCACCGTCTGGGTCAACGGCAAAGAGGCTGGCAGCCATAGGGGCGGCTATACATCCTTCGCCTTTGACATCACAGCATATGTACAGCCCGGCGAGAACGTGATAGCGGTCTGCGCCCGGGACGACGTGCGCTCTGGCAGACAGCCCAAGGGCAAGCAGGCCCATCTGCTCTACTCCAACGCCTGCGACTATACCCGCACCACCGGCATATGGCAGACGGTCTGGCTGGAGTTCCTTCCGAAGACCCATATCGTCTCATATAAGGTCTATCCCCAGCCGGATAACGGCTCGGTCTCGCTCCAGGTGTCCGTAAAGGGCTGCACGGAGGGCTGCGCTTTAAAGGCCGCGGCAACCTTCGAGGGCCGACCCGTGGGCAGCGCCCGGCGCAACGGGACCTCTGAGCTGGCCTTTGAGCTGCCGCTTTCCGAGACGCACCTCTGGGCCCCGGGGGAGCCGAACCTCTATGACCTGGAGCTCGCCATAGAGAAGGGCGGCGCTGTAATCGACAAGATAGACGGCTACTTCGGCCTCAGGAGCATACGCTGGGACAAGAAGGCCATAGAGATAAACGGCCGGCCCGTCTTCCAGCGGCTGATACTGGACCAGGGCTTCTATCCCGACGGAATTTATACCGCCCCCAGCGACGAGGCCCTTAAGAGGGATATAGAGCTCAGCATGGACCTGGGCTTTAACGGCGCAAGACTGCACCAGAAGGTGTTTGAAGAGAGGTATCTTTACTGGGCGGACAGGCTTGGGTATATCGTCTGGGGCGAGATGGCAAGCTGGGGATGCGATATCTCCACTCCGGCGGGCCTTGAATACTTCCTGCCCGAGTGGATAGAGTCGGTGGAGCGGGACTTCAACCACCCGGCTTTAGTGGGCTGGTGCCCCTTTAACGAGACCTGGGACCACCCCTATACCGGCGCGCGGCAGGACGACGAGGTGCTGCGGGCCACCTACCTTGCCACCAAGGCCCTGGACCCCACCCGCCCGGTGATAGACACCAGCGGCAACTTCCACGTGATAACGGACATCTACGACATACACGACTATGACCAGGACCCCGAGTCCTTCAGGGCGAAGCTGGCCCCAATGGCGGAGGGCGGTCCCGCCCACGAGACCTTCCCCCACCGGCAGAAGTACGGGGGCCAGCCATACTTTGTCAGCGAGTACGGCGGCACCTGGTGGAACCCGGCCCCCAAGGACGGGAACAACTGGGGCTATGGAAACCGGCCGGAGAGCGAGGACGAGGTGCTGCGGCGCTTTGCGGGCCTTGCCGGGGCCATGCTCGAGAATCCGGCGGTCTGCGCCCTTTGCTATACCCAGCTTACCGACGTGGAGCAGGAGCAGAACGGCCTCTACTCCTATGACCGGAGCCGCAAGTTCTCCGACAGGATATACGAGGACATGAGGGCCGCCATGTCGGCCCGGGCGGCCATAGAGAAGTGATAGCCTGAGCATACAGAAGGAGCACCGCCTATTGGCGGTGCTCCTTCCTGATTGTAGCTATTCGCTCTGATGGTTCTTGTGGCAGTTCCTGTGCCGCTGTTGGCGGCGCTGGCCGTTTCCGTGGCCGTGGCCGTTGCCCGCGTGGCAGGTGACGTTTCCGCAGCCGCCCACGCAGCCCTCGACCCTCTCAAGCATCCTTGTGCAGCGCTGCTCGTCGCCGCAGTCCACGTATATATCCATCTCCTTGCCCTGCTCAAGATAGTCCTTAATCTCTGAGCTGTTGAGGAGCGTGTCTATGGCCTCCGAGTATTCGGAGAACAGCACTGAGGTGTTCTCCGCTATACGCCTGCCGTCCTGGTTCAGGCCCTTTACTCCGATGACTATGTCAAAGCGGTTTATTTTAAGCTGAAGGGCCGGGTTTATCTCTATGCCGATGGCCGACACCGGCGTGAAGAACATTCCGCCCCCAACACACAGCAGCACCAGCGCAAGGCAGGCCGCCGCCAGGGCAAGGGGCCGTCTTTTACCGCGCTTTGCCGGGGCGTAGATACGCTCCAGCGTCCTCTCCTTTATCTCCCGCTCGGCGTGCACCCCCGAGAAGGCGGTTTGCAGCCTGTTACGCATCCTCGTCACCTCCCAGCCTCTCTTTAAGCAGCTTCTTCGCCCGCGCCAGCAGGGAATACACAGTGTTCACGTTCTTCTTCATGAGCCCGGCTATCTCCGGCGCGGTATAGCCCTCGAAATAGTGCAGGTACACCACGTCCCTGTACTTGCCCGGCAGCTCCAGCACTGCCCCCAGCACCTCGCGGGACTCTGAGGGCGCGTCCGCCGGCAGGTCTATGAGCTCGTCCAAGGGGACCGTGCGGCTTCTTAAAAAGCTTCTGAGCAGGTCCCGGCAGGCGTTGATGGTGACCCTGATGAACCATGCCTTCTCGTGCTCCTCGCTTTCAAACACAGCAGAGCTGAGGACGTATTTCATGAATACCGTTTGAAACACGTCCTCAGAGTCGGCCTGGTTTTTCAGATGTATCAGGCAGAGCCTTCGCACCATATCGGCGTGCCTGTCTATTGCCGCAGCCGTCTCCTGCTCGCTGCGCATATGTCAGCAGTGCCTGCCGCCGTGGTGCCCGCCGCCGCCATGATGGCCGCCGCCATAGCCGCCGCCGTTGCCATAACCCATGCCGCTGCCGCAGCCATAGCCGTTACCGCCGCCGTTGCCAGTGCCGTCGCCGGGGCAGTATTCCGGGTCATAGTTGTCGCATACGCCGTCATTGTCGGCGTCCACATACCCGCCGCTGCCGCAGCCTATGCCGTTGCCTGGGCAGCGGTCGGGGTCATAGTTGTCGCACACGCCGTCGCCGTCCTCGTCAACGCAGCTGTGGCACCTGACACTCTCCAGATCCACACAGGCGGCCGGACCGCAGCCTATCCTGAATCCGCCGCAGACCGTGTCCATGGCCCAGCGGCCGTGCCTTGCCGAAGCGCTTACGGTCATGCAGCTCAGTATGAGCGCCGCCGTGACGAGTCCTGTAAATAACTTTCTCATGTGAAATCCCTCCTGATATTCTTGCCGTTTTAACGGTTCTGACAATAATACGGCTGAAAGGGCCGATTCCGTGCACGTAAATTAGATTTTTTCCAAAAATATAATTTTAGTGCTTTTTACATCCCCACGGCCATACACGTCATGCCCACATACACGATATATATCCCCAGCAGCAGCACCCCCTGTACCCTTGAGAACTTCTGGGTGAATATTGTGGGTATGATGGCCACGCCCCCCACAAGCAGGCAGGCGGGCAGGTCCAGCATGGCGGAGGTGGGGGCGATGGGCAGGGCCTTGCCGGAGACCAGGGCGCTGATGGGCAGTATAAGCGTCAGGTCGATGATGTTCGCCCCCAGGATATTGCCCACGGAGAGGGATGACTCCTTCTTCACGATGGCGGTGATGGTGGTGATGAGCTCCGGCAGGGAGGTGCCCACGGCTATCACCGTCACGCCGATTATCCGCTCTGAGATGCCTATAAAGCGGGCCAGCTCGCTGCCGTTGTCCACCAGAAGATCCGCGCCCCAGACGATGCCCACGGTGCCCACGGCGAACTTTATAAGGTTTACGATTATCTCCCTGCGCTCCGGCCGGGGCCGCTCTATCCTGCGTGTGCTGTCGGTGCGGGTGGCGCTCATGGAGCGCTTGGCCTCAAGTACGTTGTCGGTCATGAATACGGCGAAGATGACTATCATCACAAGGGCTATCACTATCCCCATCTGCCCCATGAACCCGGAGACCACCACTATCAGGGCCGCCAGGAGCATGAGCACGGACTTTCTTAAATAGTCCTTTCGCCGGGCCGCGCCGGGCATACACAGTATCGAGATGGCCATGATAAGACCGATATTGGCCGTCACGCTGCCCACGGCGTTGCCTATGGCCATGTCCACCTTGCCCTGGGCCGCGGCCATTACAGAGACCAGCATCTCCGGCAGCGTGGTGGCAAGGCTCACTATCGTTGCGCCGATTATCAGCTTCGGTATGCCGCTGACCTCTGCTATCCAGGAGGCCGCATCCACAAAGTAGTCGCCGCCCTTGACGATGAACACAATGCCAACGATGAACAAAAAAATTACCAGTGCCAGTTCCATTTTCTTTTCCCTCTCATTCATTTTTAATTCCAAACGAAAAGGGCCCACGTACAGCCCCAAAGCCATACGTGAGCCCAAGAAGACGGTTATAGCGCATGTATAGCTTTCGGCCATACATGAGTCTCGTTATTTAAGACAAGCCAGGCGGGACGCCGGGTATGTTGACTTGCCACGCGAAACGCGCTTACTACTCCCTCATGGGTTTTTCGATTGCAGGTATATTATACCAGGGCCGAAACGGCTTGTCAAGCATATTTACTGTTTCTCTTGTAAACGGTAAATAAGTGTGGTAAAATAGGGAAAAGCCAACGGTCTGTTCAATGAAAAAGGAGTTGACCTGCGATGGACAAAGGTTTGGCGGAGAGGACCGCCGGAGGGCTGCAAAAGGCCCTGGGGTGGCTTTTCGGGCTGATGCTTGGGGGCAGTCTTTTTGTGTGCCTGTTCTTGTCACATATCAATTTCTCCAGGAAATACCTGACCACCCAGTTCCTGCCGGCCTTTATGCTGCTGGGCTTTGGGCTTTTGTTTGTCTTCTCGCTGTTTAGGTACAGCTCCGTGCTGGCGGGGCTGAGCCCGGGAAAAAGGGCCCTGCTTATCGCCACGGCGCTGCTCTTTCTGTTTCAGGTCTTCGCCGCCTCACAATACTGGTTCCGCACCGCCTGGGACGTGCCCACCGTGAACAACACCGCCAGCGCCATCGCCCACGGGGATGGGGAGTACCTCTCGAAGATCCGCTGGTACTTCTCGGAGTTCCCCAACAACCTTATGCTGGTCTGGGTCTTCTCCCTTTTCTACAGGGCCGCCCATCTTATGGGCCTGCACGAGCAGGAGTATTTCTTTATTATCTGCATACAGTGCCTGATAAATTCCCTTTGCGGGATTTTGCTGGTCCAGGTAATCAACAGGCTCTTTAAACACAGGAGCATGGTCATACTGGGATATGCGCTGTACCTTTTCCTTGTGGGCATATCCCCCTGGGTATCCGTGCCCTATTCGGACTCCATGGCCCTGCCCTTCCCGCTCTCTATCGCCGCCATCTACGTGAACAGGGAGCGCTGCCGGTACAGGTGGCTGCCCTGGCTCTCGATGGCCGTGCTGGCGGTCATAGGCTACCGCATAAAGCCCCAGGCGCTGATAGCGTTTATCGCCGTGCTCATGGCGGAGGCCATCGACTGGCTGAGAGCGGGCTTTACAAAGGAGAACCTGAGAAGGCTTGCCGCCGGGGGCTGCGCGGTGATAGTTGGGCTTGCGGGGTCGTTCGTATCCTGCAAGCTGGCCGTGCGCAGCATGAACTTCCCGGTGGACCGCGAGGGCGCTTTCGGGGCCGCGCACTTTTTCATGATGGGGCTCAACACCGAGACCATGGGCGCGTATTACACCGAGGACAATCTATACTCCAACACCTTCTCAAGCGTCAAAGAGCGCAACAGGGGGAATATGGAGCGGGCCTTTGAGCGCATAAGGGAGATGGGCCCAATAGGGCTTATGAAGCACGGGGCCAGGAAGACCCTTACCAACTACTATGACGGCACCTTCGCCTGGGGCGGGGAGGGCTATTTCTTCTCGGGCATGAACCAGCCGAAGGACAATCCCTTCTGCGATTTCTTCCGGGGGGTGTACTACGGCGGGGACGAGCCGGGCAGGTATTACCCGCTCTGGACGAATTTCGCGCAGATTGTCTGGCTTTCGGTGCTTTTCCTGGCGGTTTTGGCCCTGTTCGCCCCGAAAGCTCCCGAGAAGGACATGATGCTGCTGTCCGTTATCGGGCTGACCCTTTTCGAGCTGCTGTTTGAAGCCAGGGCAAGGTATCTGTTCACCTATGTGCCCATCTATATCATACTTGCCCTTTACGGCTTTCAGTTTGTCAGGACCAAATTGCCCGAAATAGCAAAAATAACAAAATCAGAAAGGAAGAGAGAGAATGAAGAATAGGCCGGTAAAGGCCGCCATGATAGGCGTTGGCGCCATCAGCGGCATCTACTTGCAGAACATCACCCACACCTTCAGAGAGGTGGAGCTTGTGGGCGTGTGCGACCTTATCCCCGAGAGGGCCGAAAAGGGCGCCGCCTATGTGAAGGAGGCCATCGAGAAGGGTGCCAATGTGCCCGAGCCCAAAATCTACAAGGACATGTACGAGGCCTTCAACGACCCGGAGGTGGAGGTGATTTTGAACCTCACCCGGCCCTATGAGCACTTCGAGGTCACGAAGCAGGCGCTGCTGCACGGCAAGCATGTGTACTCGGAGAAGCCCCTGGGGGTGGACATGGAGGAGGCCGGAGAGCTTATAGCCCTGGCGGAGGAGAAAAACCTTCGGCTGGGCGGCGCGCCGGACACCTTTATGGGCGCGGGCATACAGACCGCCCGGCGGCTCATCGACGACGGGTACATAGGCGATATTGTTGGGGCCAGCTGCGCCATGGTCTGCCACGGCCACGAGACCTGGCACCCGGACCCGGAGTTCTACTATAAGCGGGGCGGCGGGCCCATGCTGGATATGGGGCCCTACTATATCACGGCGCTGGTGCAGCTTTTGGGAGAGGCCAGGGGGTTGATGGGCATGACCAAGCGCTCCTTTACAGAGCGGCTCATCACCTCGGAGCCCCATAGGGGCGAGACCATCAATGTGGATGTGGACACCTGGCTCTCGGGGAACATAGAGTTTGAGAGCGGGGCCATCGCCCAGGTCTTCACCACCTTCGACGTGCACTATACCGTGCAGCCCCGGTTCGAGGTCTACGGCACCAAGGGCAGCATGATGGTGCCGGACCCCAACACCTTCGGCGGGCCGGTGCTGGTGCTGCGGCCAGAGGACTTCGCGGCCGCTCCTAAGACGGACCCGGGCCTTGCGCGCCACGGGGTGCCGGACTTCTACGCGGGCTGGAAGGAGATGCCCCTGATGTACGACTACCCGGAGAACAGCCGGGGGCTGGGGCTTGCGGACATGTGCAAGGCCCTTCGCACCGGCCGGGAGCATAGGGCCAGCTACCGGCAGCAGCGGCACGTGCTGGAGATAATGACGGCCTTCTCCAAGTCCTGCGCTCAGAAGGCCTATGTGCCCATCCAGTCCCGCTATGAGCGCACCGCGCCCATGGAGAACAACCCAATGCACGGCATTTTAGACGAATAATAAGGAGGAATTTACTATGAAAGCAGCGTACACCGGCTGGACCTGGATACACGGCGACGAGGAGACCGCCAAGAAACAGCTTGAGCAGAGCTTCAAGGAGTGCAAGTTCCTTGGGTATGACACCGTGGAGAACTTCGCCTTTATCCGGGACTACTATAAGGACGACCCCGGCGAGCTTAAGAAGCTGGCCGACGGCTGCGGAGTGGAGCTTGTGAACCTCTACGGCCACTTCGACCTGGACGTTGAGGGCTCCCTCAAGCGGGCCATGGAGCAGGTGGACTTCCTTTCGGAGATAGGCGGCAAATGGTATAACTGCCAGCACGGAGGCTTTGGCGGGGAGCCCTTCGAGCGGCCCACCGACCCCCAGATGATAGACGTCATCTGCGAGATAGCCAACCGCCTTGGAAAGTACGCCAGGGAGAAGGGCGTTACCGTCTGCTTCCACCCCCACTACGGCACCTGCGTGTTCTCACAGAGCGATATCGACTATTTCGCCGCCCATACCGAGCCCGAATATGTCAGCTTCTGCTTTGACACGGCCCATACCACCCTGGGCGGCATGGACCCGGCGGCGCTTATCCGGCAGTACGGGGACCGCATTGCCTATATGCACCTTAAGGACGTGGACACCTACGCCCTCAGTAAGGCCGAGGGCCGGATGAAGATGGCCTCCTTCAGGGCCCTGGGCCACGGCACGGTGGACTTCCCGGCGGTGAAGGCCGCGCTGGAGGAGGTGGGCTTTGACGGGGTGCTCTGCGTGGAGCTGGACATACCCGAGGTCTGCAACTTCCATTCGGCGGAGGTCTCGCGCATTTATCTTAGGGATGTGCTGGGAATCTGAACAGAATATATCAAAAGGGTACGGACCCGCGATAGGTCCGTACCCTTTTTTTATCCTTCGCTCCGGGCCGACCTGACTATCTCCCTTGACAGCCGGCAGAGCTCCGTTATCTCCTCCCACTTCTGCCCCTCGATGAGCTCCGCGGTCACCATGTACGAGCCCCCGCAGGCTGCTATCACCGGGCAGCTTATATACTCCCGCAGGTTGCTTATGGAGATACCCCCCGTGGGCATCACCTTGAACTGGGGGAAGGGCGCGCTCATGGCCTTTATCTTCGGGAGCCCCCCGGACTGCTCGGCGGGGAAGAACTTGATAAGCTCCAGCCCGAACTTCAGGGCCGCGTGGTAGTCCGTGGGGGTGGTGCAGCCGGGGTATATGGGCACGCCCTTTTTCTGGGCGTACTCCACCAGCTCCGGGTCAAAGCCCGGGGTAACTATGAACTGGCCGCCCGCCTCAAGGGCCGCGTCTATCTGCTCCGTATTTGTGACCGTGCCCGCGCCGACTATCATCCGGGGACAGGCATCCTTCATGAGCCTTATGGCCCTCTCGGCTCCCTGGGCCCTGAAGGTGACCTCGGCCACGGGCACGTCCCCGGCGCACAGGGCCTTCGCCAGCTTTACAGCGTCCCGCTCCGGGTCCGAGAGCTTTATCACCGGCACTATGCCTATCTCTGAAATTGCCTGACTAAGTTTGTCCATTGGTATTCCTCCCTGCTCTATTCTCTGTCGAAGTTGTCATAGTCCAGATACGCGCCCTTCATGGGCGAGGCCGCCAGCTCTGAGAACAGCCGCAGCACCCCCCGCCTGTACTTTGCGGACTTCGGCTTCCAGCGCTTTTTCCTCTCGCTCAGTACCGCGTCTATCTCCTCCGGGGTCCTTCTCTCCCCCTTTATTCCCACTATCTCAAGTACGCGCTCCTCTACGTCCAGGCGTATCAGGTCCCCCTCCTCAACCAGGGCTATGGGCCCGCCCGCCTGGGCCTCGGGGCTGCAGTGGCCGATGACCGGGCCGGTGGAGGCCCCGGAGAAGCGCCCGTCGGTGATGAGGGCTATGCTCTTTCCCAGCTCCTTATCGGAGGAGATGGCCTCGGAGGTATAGAACATCTCCGGCATACCCGAGCCCTTTGGCCCCTCATAGCGGATGAAGACCGCGTCCCCGGGCTTCACCCTGTGGTGCAGCACCGCGTCTATGCACTCCTCTTCGCTGTCAAAGGGCCGGGCGTTGAGAACGGCGGAGAACATCTCCCTGGGGCAGGCGGTGTGTTTTATCACCGCGCCCTCCGGGGCAAGGTTGCCCTTTAGTATGGCGATGGAGCCGCCGGTGCCAAGGGCCTTATCGTATGGACGGATAACGTCCTCCCGGGTCACATTGGTGTGGTGCCTCTCATTGGCCTTCTCCAGCCGCTCCTGACAGCGCTGGTAGAAGCCGCCAGATTTAAGCTCCTCAAGGTTCTCGCCCAGGGTCTTCCCCGTGACGGTCATGGCGTCCAGGTGCAGGTGGGGCTTTATCTCCTCCATTATGGCCGGAACGCCCCCGGCGTAGTAGAAGAACTCCGCCGGCCAGCGCCCGGCCGGGCGCACGTCCAGAAGGTAGCGGGCCCCTCTGTGCAGCCGGTCGAAGGTATCGCCGGTTATCTCAAGCCCCAGCTCGTGGGCGATGGCGGGAAGGTGCAGAAGGCAGTTCGTGGAGCCGGACACCGCCGCGTGGACCAGGATGGCGTTCTCAAAGCTCTCCATGGTCACTATGTCCGAGGGCTTCATGCCCTCTGACCGGGCCAGCTTCACAGCCAGCCTTCCGGCGCTTTTGGCGTACTCCAAAAGGTCCGGGCTGGTGGCGGGCAGCAGGGCGCTGCCGGGAAGGGACAGTCCTAAGGCCTCGGCCATTATCTGCATGGTGGAGGCGGTGCCGATAAAGGAGCAGGCCCCGCAGCTTGGGCATGCGTTCTGCTTGGCCCAGTTCAGTTCGCTCTCGTCTATCTCTCCCCGCTCGTACCTTGCGGAGTACACGCCAAGCTGCTCCAAAGTCAGCAGCTTCGGCCCCGCCGCCATGGTGCCGCCGGTCACCACCACCGCCGGGATATCCACCCTTAAAAGGCCCATCAGGTTCCCGGGCAGGCCCTTATCGCAGCTGGCGATGTACACCCCCGCGTCGAAGGGGGTGGCGCTCTGCTGGATCTCTATCATATTGGCTATCATCTCCCGGCTGGCGAGGGAGTAGTTGATGCCGTCGGTGCCCTGGCTCTCGCCGTCGCACATGTCCGTGCAGAAGTACCGGGCCCCGTGGCCCCCGGCCTCGGCTATGCCCTCTCTGGCGGCCTCCACCAGCTTATCCAGATGGCCGGAGCCCGGGTGGCTGTCGCCGAAGGTGCTCTCGATGAATATCTGGGGCTTTGAGAGGTCCTCAGGGCTCCAGCCGGTGCCCAGGCGCAGGGGGTCCAGCTCCGGCGAGAGCTCTCTCATTTTCTGGCTTATAAGCATAGGCTTTTTCGCTCCTTTCACACTGGCACAAGCTTTTCTCATATCATACTTTTTGAAGGATAAGCGCGCGAAGCCGCTTTCTTGCATAAAGTATACCATATAAGGTATATATGTTTCAACCTTCTACTTGATATTTTCCGGGCTCTACGCTATAATTGTCATATAACATGGGAATGGAGAGTTATTTATGCGAAAGGCCAAGAGATTTGCCGTATTTATGCTGGCCATAGTCTGCACCCTGGCTGAGCCCGGAGTTCCGGCCAGCTCCAAGGCGGGGGACAGCCACACCATCAGCGGCTTCCCCGTCATCTATCAGATGCCCGAGCTGCCCACCGGCTGCGAGGTCACCGCCCTCACCATGGCAATGCACTACTATGGGTATAACGTGGGCAAGACCACCATGGCGGGCCGGTATCTGCCCATAGCCTCGCCGGAATTCTATTATGGCAGCGACGGCAGGCTCTACGGCCCGGATATGGACAATTACTTTGTGGGGGACCCCTTTACGGAGTGGGGCTATATCTGCGGGGCCCCGGCCCTTTGCACCGCCGCGGACAGGTACTTCAAGGCCAATAAGGTGCGTATGCGCGCCAAGGACCTGACCGGCTCCTCACCCAGTGAGCTCTACGCCCTTGTGGAGCAGGACATCCCGGTGGTGGTGCTGGTGACCATCGGCATGGTGAACCGCTATCCGGAATTCAGCTGGTACTCCCCCTCCGGCAAGCACATGAGCATGTCCTCTGACGACCACGGCGCAGTGCTTATCGGCTATACCCCCACAACGGTGACCCTCGCCGACCCTCTGGCCGGGCGGGTGACCTACAGCCGCTATCAGTTCGAGTCGGTGTTCAAGTCCCGGGGCCTGCAGTGCGTGATACTGGAGGAGGCTGTCTATAAGTCCGGCTACACCGACGTGCCCGACGGCCAGTGGTACACGGACTCGGTGGTGTACTGCCGGGACAATGGGCTCATGAGCGGTACCGGGGACAAACAGTTCAGCCCCGGCGGCACCATGACCCGGTCCATGCTTGCAAGCGTCCTGCACCGTGTGGCGGGAGAGCCGGAGGCCGCCGTCCAGAACCCATTTACCGACGTCAGTCCCGGGCAGTGGTATGCCCAAAGCGTCGTCTGGGCATATGAAGCCGGGGTGATGGAGGGCTATGGGGACGGCCGCTTCGGCGCAAAGGACCCGGTGACCCGGGAGCAGGTCATAGCCACCCTCTGGCGCTATGAGGGTGAACCCGAGGCTCCGGCCGCGCCGGACTTTGACGACGAGGGGAACATCTCGGAATACGCCGCCGCTGCCGTGGACTGGGCCAGGGATAAGGGGATAATATCGGGCAAGAGCGGCAACCTCTTTGACCCGGGCAGCAGCATGACCCGGGCGGAGATCGCGGTGGTGCTGAAAAACTACATGGAACAGAGGGTGGAGAGCAATGCCGGATTATGAGCTTATGGCAAAGCAGATAGAAGCGCTGGCCGGGACCTGCGGGGACTTCGTCCCCCTGCTGTCCAACGCCTCGGCTGTTCTGAACGAGGGTATGGAGCGCATAAACTGGGTGGGCTTCTACCTTATGGACGGCGGCAGCCTGCTTCTGGGCCCGTTCCAGGGCAGGGCCGCCTGCGTCAGGATAGAGGTGGGCAAGGGCGTATGCGGCGCGGCGGTGCGGGAGGGCCGGGTGCTCCGGGTGGAGGACGTGCACAGGTTTCCCGGACATATCGCCTGCGACAGCGCCTCCCGCTCGGAGATAGTGCTGCCCATACGCAGCGGCGGTAAAATTGTGGGCGTGCTGGACATCGACAGCCCGGAGACCGGCCGGTTCAACGAGGAGGACCAGGAGGGGCTGCAGACTGTGGTCCGGGCCATAGAGGGCTGCGCGGACTTTTCAAGGCTTCGGCTTTAGGGCACGGAATCAGTACGCTATGTCAAGCCATTTCTTCTCCCGGGCGGAGCGCATGGCGGTCTCTATAACGGCCAGGGTGTTATGGCCGTCCACCGCCGTGACTATGGGCTCCCGGCCCTCTGTAAGGGCGGCGATGAACTCGTCGATGACCCCGCTCTTGGTCTGGTTGGTGTTCGTGGCGATGCCGCCCACGGTGTACTTCACCTGTATGCCGTCGCGCATCTCTAAAACGATATCGTCGGCATAGTCGCCGAATATCTTCATCACGCCTTTGGTGCCGTAGATTATGGTGGAGTTGTCCTCCCGGCCATAGTTGGTCCAGCTGTAGTGCATTATGCCCGGCAGGCCGTTCTCCATATTGAACATGCACACGGCGTTGTCCTCCAGCTCTATGGGGCTGCCGTCGGCGTACTTTTTGTCAAGGGTGCGCATGTCGGCAAAGACGCTCTTTATCTCCGAGTCCGTAAGATACCGTATCAGGTCGATCTTATGGGCCCCAAGGTCCCCCATAACGCCGAAGTTTGCCTTGTCCTTCCGGAAAAACCAGGTGTCCGCCCCGGGGTCCGCTGACCAGGTCTCAGGGCCGGGGTGCTTGAAGCTGCTCTGGAAGAACAGCAGCTCGCCGATAGAGCCGGCCTTCAGGAGCTCCTTTGCCTTCGTATGGGCCCTTATCAGCCGCTGGTTATGGCCAAGCATCATTGTCTTTCCCGACTTCTCCCGGGCCGCCATCATGGCCCTGGTTTCCTCAAGGCTCAGAGCCATTGGCTTTTCCACAAGCACATGCTTGCCGGCCTCAAGGGCCCTTATGCTGTACTCTGCGTGGGTGGCGTTTGGCGTGCAGATGCTTACCGCGTCCACCGAGCCGTCAGAGAGCACCTCCTCCAGGGACCCGTAGGCCCTGCCGCCGTATATTTCCGCAAGCTCTTCTGCACGGTCCGTGTTAAAATCCAGCACCCCGGCTATCTGCGCGCTGGGGTTCTCCGCATACTCGGGCAGGTGCCTGCGCTGGGCAACGGCGCCCCCGCCGATAACGGCCACCCGGATGATCTTTTTATCTTTAGCCATACATATCTCCCCTTTGGTAAATTTTGATAAAGCCAAAGGCCTTTACGATATCTTTGCGATACCATAAAGGCCTTTACTGTGGTGCAGGTAACAGGAGTTGAACCTGCAAGAGCTTGCGCTCATATGGACCTGAACCATACGCGTCTGCCAATTCCGCCATACCTGCTCACTTCGCCCGGGCTCTCGCCCCAGCGCTTGTTTATTATAGCACCCGTCATATGGTTTGTCAAGGGCTTTTTTGACTTTTTTCTTAACAGTCCTCCGCCGCCCTTGCCGCTGCGGCCGACATATGTTATAATCAGAGCCAGACTAATCGAAACGGAGGCGGGTCCGGCTGTGAAAATGTCAGCTTTCATGCGCTTTGCGTCCTTTGGCCTTAAGACTATTCTTTTCCGAAAGCAGGAGCCTATACTGGGCACCATAATACTCACGGACAAGTGCAACCTACACTGTAAGCACTGCTCGGTGAACAACCATCTGGCGAGGATAGCGCCGTACTCCCAGATAAGGGGGGGAGATGGAGCAGCTATACCGCATGGGCATACGCATCCTCTTTTTCTGCGGCGGCGAGACCTTTCTCTGGCAGGACAGCGGGAAGACCCTTCGGGACCTGGTGATAGAGGCCAAGGGGATGGGCTTTCTCATTGTGAACGTGGTAACAAACGGCACATTTCCGCTGGACCTGCCCGAGGCGGACCTGATACTTTTAAGCCTGGACGGGGACCGGCGGCGGCATAATATCATCCGTGGGGACACCTTCGACCTTATAATGTACAATATCAGCCGGGCCGCCGCGGACAATATCTGCTTTTATATGGCGATAAACCAGATAAATAAGGGGGCCGTCCATGAGGTATGCAGGCTTGCGAAGGAGACCCCCAATGTGCGGGCGGTGTCCTTTAACTTCCACACCCCCTATCCAGATACTAAGGAGCTGGCCCTGACCAAGGAGGAAAAGGCCAAGTGCTGTCAGACGATAGCCGCGGAGATGAAGGCCGGGGCCCCGGTGTTCAACCTGAAAAGCGCCTTTCCCTATCTTATCGGGAACTCCTTTCCCACCCCCTGCCGCCAGTGCGTGGTGATGGAAAACGGAAAGCTGAGCGTCTGCGGGCGGTGCATAGAGGTCCCGGGGCTATGCGAGAGCTGCGGGTACTTCTTCGTGGCGGAGTATACCCTGCTGTTTTCGGGGAAACTCCCGGTGCTTTTTGACATGCTTTTCACCTACCTTCGGTATATCTGAGGTGATAATATGAGCCTTTTGACCACCCTTACCAGAATGTGGCTGACCCGCTCGGCCCGGCCCTTCTCCTTTACCGGCGGGTATGACGGCAGCCTGCCCTATGACGGCTGCGAAAAGCTGGGCCTGTATGTGCACATCCCCTTCTGCCGGTCTGTCTGCGATTTCTGCCCCTACTGCAAATACCCGTACAGCCCGGAACAGGCCGGTGAATATATACATAGCCTGCTCTCGGAGATAGAGCTGGCGACTGCCGGGCACCAGAAGAAGACCGTGTCGAGCCTCTACTTCGGGGGCGGCACCCCCGCCCTGCTCTCAGACCGGCTGCATGAGGTGATAGCAGCGCTTGAAGGGCATTTTACCATCACCCAGGGAATAGGGGTGGAGCTGCACCCGGAGGATGTGACCGTACCAACTCTTGAGACTCTGAGAAGGGCCGGGGTCACGAAGCTCAGCATAGGGATACAGTCCTTCGGGGAGAGGTATCAGAGCGTGCTGGGCCGCGCCCCGGTCTCGCCGGAAAAGCTTAGAGATGCCCTCTCGGCGGTCCCCTTCGAGACGGTCTCCTTTGACTTTATCTTCGCCCTGCCCGGGCAGAGCTTCGATGACCTGAGGGCCGACGTGGACCTGGCCTTTAAAAGCGGCGCGAACCATGTGGCGCTGTACCCCTTCATCCAGTTTTCATACACGGAGAGCACCCTGCCGGTCATGGGGAAAAGGGAGAAGCGGGAGCTTCTCGACCGCATCACGGAGTATATGGACATGACTGGCCGCGCCCGCACCTCTATCTGGACCTTCTCCAGCGAGCCCTCCGCCAGCTACTCCTCCATGACAAGGGAGAACTTTCTGGGGTTCGGCTGCTCGGCCACCACGCTGCTCTATGGGCAGTTCAAGATAAACACCTTCTCTCCCAAGGCATATTCCGAAAGGGTCAGCAAGGGAGCGCTGCCCACGGCCCTGACCCTGCGGTTCACCCGCCGGCAGAGGATGGTTTACTACCTGTTCTGGACCGCCTACAGCACCTGGGTGGACCCCAAAGGCTTTCGGGATTTCTTCGGCAGCAGCCTTGAGGGCTGCTATGGCTTTGAGTTCTGGCTGTCGCGAAGGCTGGGGTGGGTGGAGATGATAGACGGCAAATACCACCTTACGCCGAAGGGCGTGTTCGCTTATCACTACTATGAGGGGTTCTATACGCTGAGATATATAGACAATATGTGGAACGTTTTGAGCAGGGAGAGCTTTCCCAAGGGGCTGAAGCTATAGGTCCCCGGCCTCCCTGCGTCCGGCCTTGTAGAGCTGCCGCCCCAGCAGCAGCGCCAGTGCGCAGGCCGCCCCGCCATAGCGCAGCTTGACTAGGAGCAACTGTGTCTCGTGGGTGGTCTCTGTAAGCGCCTCGCGGTTCTCTATGGTAAAGCCGTTTTGCTGGAGCCAGGTTGTCTCCACGCCGCTTAAATCCTTGCCCCGGAGCATCACCCGCAGTGACCGTGCGCCGCTCAGTGTAAGGGACGTGCCCTTTGTCAGGGCCAAGTCCTCCGGCAGGCTCTCCGCCAGGATAAACGCGCCGCTGACGCTCTCCTCCCCCGCCTGGCATACCAGCCGCGCCGGGGACTGGACCCCGGCGCCGCAGAACGCCGCGAAGGCCCTTTTGCCAAGGAAGAACTCTGTTCCGGCTCCTCCGGCTTCCAGCCCGAAGCAGGCGCTGAGGTATTCGGGGGAGACCTCGGCGGCTGTCACCGCCCCGCCGTCCTTCTCCAGGGTATATTCCCGCTGGCGGCTTACGGATATGACGCTCTCCCGCTGGAGCATTTGCTGTATCTTCACGTCCAGCGCCGCGCCCTCCGCGCCCGGTGAGAGCACGTATTCCACCGGCTCCCCGGCCATAATGATGTATTCTGCCGCGCCCATAAGCAGGTCTCCGGCCAGGATGATTCCCAGGAGGAATAAAAGCAGCGAGAGCTTTACCTTATCGCTCCTTCTGCGGAGTTTCAGCAGGTCTCTCATGCCCTGCGCCTCCTTGCCCCCCTCAGGATAAGCGCGGCCGAAAGCCCCAGTATCGCCGCGCCCACAGCGCCCAGCACTATCCAGAACTGCCCCGGGTCGTCCTCATCCCCGGCGGCGGTCTTATTTTCGGAAAAGGGGGACTTTACGTCCAGGGTAAAGCTTCCTGTCTCTGTAAATTCGTTGCCGTCCCGGTCCTCATAGAGATAGGTCACCGTACCTGCCGTGGGGCCGTAGGGGGTCTCGCTTTCCGTAAGCCCGGTTATGGTTATCTCCATGGGCTTCTCCCCCATGGCCCCGCCCTCCAGATCGCCGATAAATGCCGTGCCCGAGGGCAGCAGCCCGTCCCCCTCTATGGTGGCGCGCACGTTATAGGCCTTGGCGTGGCTGAGATTGATGGCCTGGATATTCGCGGCTATCACGTCGGACACCACCGCCTCCCCCGGCATACGGCCCAGGGAGAACTCCATTTTAAGGGGCTGGGAGATGTTCACCCGGGCGCTGCCGCCGCCGGAGCCGGTCTCCCCCTTATTATAGGCGAAATCAAAGCTCAGCGGGATGGCGTACTGCCCGGCGGGGGTCTCGGGGCTCACCTGATAGTCATATATGACCTCTGTCCTGCCCCCCGCCGCCAGCTCTCCGATATAGACGCTCTCCGACGGGCTCAGAAGGGCAAAGCCCTCTCCGGGGGAGGCCGCCGTAACCGCCATGTTCTCAAGGCCCTGGGAGCCGCTGGTGTTCACAAGGGTGACCGTCACCCGCATACGGTCCCCGGCGTTGACCACTCCCGGCTGGCCGTCCTCCTCAAGGGATATGGCCGTCGAGGACTCTACGAACACCTTTGGCCCCAGCACCACCGGGGGCTCCGGCTCCGGCGTGGGGATGGGCTCGGGGGTGGGGGTTGCGTTGGGGTCCTTGCCGTCGGTTATGTTTACAAACAGGGTGAAATCCTGCTGTATTTCGGTGCCGTGGACATCCGTCCCGGACACGTATACCGTTACCGGGTAACTGCCGTTGAGCCTGCCCTTTTCAAGCTCCAGGGTGAATATGGCGCAGTAAGCCTCTACATTCTGTTTGCCGCCGTTAACCTTATGCTCTTTCAGCTCCACCGTCTGCTCATAGTTCTTCGCCGTAAATGGCCCGCCAGCGTCAAAGGCGGCCCTGGCCCGCAGGACCCCGCCCCTCAGCTCCCCCTGGCACAATAGGGGCAGCACCACCGTGGCCGCGCCGCCCTTTACCGCGGGCATATAGCCCTGGGAGTAGGTCCTGCCCATGTGCTCGTACAGGTTCCTGTTGTCGATATAGAGCCGGGCCTGCTCCTTTTCCGTGGGCGCGGGGGAGGGCTCCGGGCTGGGCCCGGCGGTCTGTTCCGGCGGCGGGGTCGCCCCATCCTCTGCCGCGGCGCATACCCATGGGGCGCATAGTAACAGCGCCGCCATCATCAACGCGAGAATATACCTCATACGCTCCCCCTTTGTCATGATCTGTGCACGTCCATCTCGTATACCCAGCCGCAGAGCTCCTCAATGTCCCGGGCGTTGTGGCTGGCAAGCAGTATGGCCTTGCCCCGGTCCCGCAGCTCCAGCAGCAGCCCGCGCATGTCCTCCGCGGTGGTCTTATCCAGGCCGTTGAAGGGTTCGTCCAGGATGAGCACCTCCGGGTCCTCCATGACGGCCTGGGCTATCCCCAGGCGCTGGCGCATACCAAGGGAATACTTCGACACGGCCTTGCGGGCGCTTTTTGAAAGTCCCACCCGGTCCAGCGCCGCCATGATCTCCCTTTTGCCGATGAGGCCCCTAAGGGCGGCAAGGGTCTTAAGGTTCCTATAGCCGCTCATGTTGGGTATAAAGCCCGGGGTCTCGATGATGATGCCAAGGCTCGGGGGGAAGTCCCGGTCCCTGCCCACCCTTATGCCGTTTACGGCGACGCTGCCCTTGTCGGGCCGCAGAAAGCCGCAGATGCACTTCATCAGGACGGTCTTGCCGCTGCCGTTATTGCCCACCACCCCGGCTATCTCCCCCGGCGGTATCGAAAGGCTCACGTCCTCAAGCACCGTCTCTTTCCCGAAGGATTTGTACACGTTTTCCACTATGATGCCCTTATGCTCCATTGTCAACGCTCCGTCCCGGTAAAGTTGAAGGGGTATTTCCTCACCCGCCAGAAGGACAGCAGATAGACCGCGAGGCCTGCCGCCGCGAAGATGCCGTAGGAATCCGCAAGGCGCGGGAGGTTGTCGTACCCGAAGTTGTGCATATAGTATGTGGCGTGGTTCAGCGGCGAGATCCAGCCGAACAGGATATTGGCTATGCGGCCCTCTGTGGGCCCAAGATGGAACCACTCCGTTATCACCTGGGGACTGAGGAAGAAGCCGAAGCCGCTGAACGCCGCCCCGGCCAGCATACCCATGCGGCCCCGAAGGAGGTTGAAGAAGAATATCAGCGCCGAGAGCACCAGGGAATAGCCCAGCATGAGCCCGAAGATGTGCAGGGCGCACTGGTAGGGAAAGGTCAGCTCCAGCACCTTTACAAAGGCCGGCACGGCGATGCTTTCCCCAATGCTCGAGTAGCCCAGGATGGCGGCGGTCTCACTCCACATATTGCCCGAGAAGGCCCTTGCCCCGCACAGCACGCAGGTAGAAACCAGTATGAACAGCACAAAGAGTGTGGTTGCCAGGGTAAGGTACAGAAGCTGCCCGGCCATCCAGCAGAAGCGGCTGGTGCGCACCAGGAAGAAGGGGGCCTCGTTGCCAAGGTTCGGCATATCCCCAAAGAGCAGCAGAAGGCATAGGGAGATGAGCAGGATGGAATTCGCGTCGCCGAAGGTCCAGATAAATGGCTCGAAAAGCTGCAAAAGGGTGTCCTGCTCCGCGGCGAAGTCCACCACCTTCTGCGAGAGCAGAAAGCAGGCTATGAACCCCAGGGCGAAGCTGAGCCATACCTGCGGGCTGCCCCGCCATCTGCCGAAGCAGGCCATGGCGGTTATGGCCGTCTGCCGGAGCTTAGTCACGTTCTATCCTCCCTTTCAGGATAATGTAGTAGCAGAGAAAAAGCATAAGTATCAGCCCCAAAAGCAGCAGCGTTACCCCCGCGCCGCCAAAGGGCCAGGTATGGCGCATGTCCAGCCACTCGTAGGGGTACAGGCAGTAGAGCCCCGGCCAGTACCGCTCGGAGATTATCACCAGGAAGTAGCAGATGACAAAGGCGCCGCCGAAGGCTATATACCTGCTGCCGGACAGTGCCGCCAGCACCGCCGCCACAGCGGCCCAGAGCGCGGCCACAAGGAAGGTGCGGCCATAGTCCCACTCTGTCCCCGGCGCTTTCAGAAAGACGTAGAGCCAGGCGGAAAACGCCTCTGCCCCGCCGCCGGATATGCAGCATGCCAGGAATTTTCCCAGGATATAGCTCCGCATACTGCCCCGCGCCAGGGCAAGCCGCGCATAGCCCGTCTTGTACTCGTCCAGCCATCCGCAGGCATAGGGTAAAGTGCAGGCCAGGGGTATGCTTATTCTGTACAGGGCGGAGGCCTCCCCCTGGGTCCACAGTATCAGAAGCTGGAGTGCGGCCCCCAGAAGGAACCTTACGGACAGCACCGCCCGTTTAAGGTCCGTCTCAAAGCTGTTCATTTTATCACCAAAAATATAAAAAGGTGCTTCTCTCAGATAAGAGTTTAACACCTTTTCGGTCATCAAGTATTCAGGAAAATATCATCAAAATGTAAACACTCACTCAAAAGCTATCATCGCCCGGGTGCCCCGCCCCATCCGGCTCTCTATGCGAAGCTTCAGCCCGTGGCGCCGCAGTATCGCCGAGGTAAGTGCAAGGCCCATCCCGGCCCCGCCGCTCTGGCGGCTGCGGGACTTGTCCACCATGTAGAAGGCCTCGGTCAGGTGGGCGATGTCCTCCTCTGGTATGCCGCAGCCGTCGTCCTCTACCGTAAGGGCCCCGTCCTTTACATATATCCTCACCGTGCCGCCCTGAGAGCAGGCCTTTACGCTGTTGTCCACAAGGTTCACGATGGCCTGGGTAAGAAGGTCCCTGTCACAGGGCCAGCTGCCGGGGCACTCCCCAATTTCTATCCCCACGCCCTTGTCCCGGGCCGCGGGAAGGCAGATGTCCCGGGCGGCCCCGGCAAGCTCCGCAAGGGGCGCGGGCTCCATCACCAGGGGCACATCCCGGTCCAGCTCCAACAGGCGCAGCATCTTCTTCGAGAGCCGGTCGAGCCGGGAGCTCTCGCTGCATATATAGCGCAGGGCCGTATCCTTATCCTCCTCGGAAAGCTTCGCGTAGCGCAGGGTCTGGGCATAGCCGGAGATGGCCGTCAGGGGGGTCTTCAGCTCGTGGGTAAGGCTTGCCATGAACATGGTCTTCTGCTCCTCGCTCTCCTCCACCCGGCGGATATGCTCCTCCACGGCCGCAGCCATGCGGTTGAAGTCCCGGCCAAGGCCCGAGAGCTCGTCCCTGCCCTCCTCCGGGGCCCGGCGGTCATAGGCCCCCGCCGCGATGGCGTTGGCGCTGTCAGAGAGGGCCTGCAGGGGCTTCAGAGCCCTTCTCAGCATATAGAACACAGCCGCCGCTGCCACAGCCAGTATGACGACCGACAGCAGCCCCTGGCCCGCGGCCAGCCTGTATAGGCCCATATAGGTGTCGGTGACGTCCACCAGATGTATGAAGACGAACCGCGCGTCGCTGTCAAAGCGGTACACCAGAAGCCGCCGCCCCCTATAGAGCCCGGCCTCCTGGGGGCCGTACCGGGGTGGGCTGTTCTCTGAGAGCTCCGCGGGGTCCAGCACCGTCCTGTTATAGCATACCTCATCGTCCCGCAGGAGTATTGTGTACTCGTCCTCCTGGGATTTCAGCCAGTAGACCGCCGACTGTACCCCGGCCCCTCCGGCAAGCCGGCCGCAGTAGTTCTCGAAGCTCTGAAAGGCCGCTTGGCTCTGGGCATAGGCGCTGCGGCCCGCCTCTGAGAGAATGGTCCGGCGGCTCATGGAAAAGCTGAGCCCTATAAAGAGCATCGCGGCAAAAAGCAGCGCCGCCCCGGTCATAAGCGACAGCTTCACCCGCAGCTTCATAGGCCGTCCTCCAGCCTATAGCCCAGCTTCGGCACGGTCTTTATGGCCTTTTGCAGCCCCAGCTTCTTTCTCAGCTGGCCGATATGCACGTCCACGGTGCGGGTCTCCCCCAGGTAGCCGCTGCCCCAGACCATGCCGATAAGGTCCTCCCGGGATATGGCGATATTCTTATTTTTCACCAGGGCCACCAGCAGGTCGAACTCCATGGGCTTCAGGGCCACCTCCGCCCCGGCCTTTCTGACCCTGTGGCCCCCAAGGTCTATCTCAAGGTCCAGCACCCGCAGGACGGACGCGCCCTCCCGGGGGGCCGTGCGGGCCAGGACCTTCTCCATGCGCACCAGCAGCTCCAGCACCTGAAAGGGCTTTACTATATAGTCCTCGGCCCCGCCGGTAAGGCCCAGAAGCTTTGAATCCAGGTCGTCCCTGGCCGTCAGGAATATGGCCG
Organism: uncultured Eubacteriales bacterium; assembly: GCA_910584745.1. GTDB lineage: Bacteria > Bacillota > Clostridia > Oscillospirales > Acutalibacteraceae > Acutalibacter. Next base: position 19,027 of record CAJUDG010000008.1, on the reverse strand, counting down.
GTATTTTGTACGGCTTCAAGAGCTCGAACACCCCGAAGCCGTCCAGCCCCGGCACCATCACGTCCAGAAGGGCCAGGTCATAGGCGTGGTCCCCGGGCAGGGCGTCCCGCACCCGAAGGCCGTTTGCGAACACCACCGGCTCCATGCCGGCCGCCTTAAGGTTCATGGCTATCATGCCGGAGATGGCCTCCTCGTCCTCTAAAACCAAAATGCGCCTTGCCAAAATACTGCCTCCCTTAAAACGGCGGTAAAGCCTGCAAAAATACAGGCTCCGCCGTCAAAAAATTATCTTAATACCCCAGGTCCGCGTCTATCACCGAGCCGTCTATGGCATTTATGGCCATGAGCGTGCCTTTACGATCGTGCATGGGATAGCCGTTAAAATAGGCCTGGGTCTCGCCCTCAAAGCTCCATACCGGCACCACGAGCCCCGTGTCAAAGCTGTCCTTCTCGCTTATCCTGGAGTAGCTCAGCCGCACCCTGTCCACCTTGGCCGTCACTTCAAAGTCCTCCTCGGCCAGCAGCATGGGCAGCATCTGCTCGAAGGTGCCCTTGACCTCGTCAAAGGTCTTCAGGGACGTGCCCTCCACCACGGTTTCGGTTATCTCCAAGGGGGCGTTGTACTGGAAACCCACGATGCCCCGGTCGTTTATGCGTATCTCTATATTCTCCCCGGGCCACATCTGCTTGCGGTTTGGGTTGCTGGTGTCCTGGCCCACCACAAACTTTGCCCCGCTGGACTGGGTCAACAGCACGCCCTCCAGCTCCCGGGTATAGCGCAGGACATAATACACGTCATACAGAAAATCCTCGCCTTCTCCGCCCAGAAGCTCGCTGTATTTGCCGCCCTCGCTGAATTTGAAGTCGGTGATGCCCAGCTTACCCAGAAGCTCCTCCGCTTTCTCCCGGGCCTCCTCCTCAGTGAAGCTTATCTCCTTGCTGCCCACCGGCACAAAGACCATGTCCCCCTCCAGGCCAAAGTCCCCTGAGATTACCGGGGAGGGCACGCCCTTTTCCTTCCAGAAGCTTTCATAGCCCTGTTCAATGCCGAAATCACTTGCGGGCATATACGGCTCAAAACGCGTATCCTCAACGATAACGCCGCCATGATTCAAGAGCGACCCGAGGTCGTCATAGTAATAGAGCTTATTGCTGTAGTCGGCGTTGTTCTGAACATAAAGGCTGCGGTAGCGGCCGTCACTGCCGTCGGACACGCCGGAGAAGCCGCTGTCGCCCTTCTCGTCGCCCAGGCCGTAGAGCCATCCATAATAGCCGTTATCGGGGTCTCCCTCGTAAAGCTCCTTATAGGTATGGATCTTGTAGTCGGTGGGGTAATCGGCTAAGTCCACCTCGTCCGGGGCGCTCTCGTATTCCGCCTGCATCCGGTCGATCTCCTCCTGCATCTCCTGCCGGTATGGCTCTATGGAGTCCAGCCCATCCTGGCGCTGGTCCTCGGGCACCTCCGGGTTATTTGCCATCTGGTGCATCATCTCCTCATACTCCGCAATGTTCTCACGCGCGTCCCGTATATTCTCCTCAATGTCCTTCTTCGTGGCCACCTGCGTAGCGCTGTAGTCAAACAGCTCCACATCCCCGCAGAGCTCCGCGCGCACCTTGTCCAGGAACTCCTGTGTAAAGGGCTTCTGCTTTACCCTATAGATGGACAGCTTATCCACCTCCGGCAGCTCCACCTGGGCGTTGACCTCCGCCTTTACCTTAAGGCCCGAATTGTCCAGGGTGGTCTCATAGCTCTCGGTCTTTTTCGCGTCCTCTATGAGCTGTTCCGCGTCAACACGGCTCTCATCGGTGCTCTTTGCCCCCTCTGATATGAGCTTTTCCATATCCTTATGGGCCACGATAGAGCCCTCCGGGTCCTCCTGGCAGGCGGGCAGGGCCAGGAGCATCGCCCCGCAAAGGGCCCCGGCTATCAGGCGCTTTAGTTTTTGTCTTGGCATTTTCGGTCCTCCTGTCGCTTTAGTTTATTGTATCATAACCCGGGGACGTTCATCAAGTATTCAAGAAAATATCATCAAAATGTAAATACTTGCGCAAATCTGCCGCCATCTTACGCCCCAAAAAGCGCAGGTCAGTCCTCTCCCCCTTGCGCGGCTTAAAATAGCGGCGTATACTACACAGTAGTAAACGCGCTTACTAAAAAAGCCAAAGGGGGCGGGCCATGAAGATCAAAATGGAGGTGGCTCCGGGTATACCGGAGCCGGAGATAATACTGCGCTGCGCCGAGGCCGGCGAGGCCGCGGCGGGGCTGCTTTCAAGGCTCTATGAGCTGGCGGCGGAGGACACGGGCAGGCTTACCGGGCAGCTTGACGGGCAGACCTACCTTTTGGACCCGGCAAAGGTGCTCTATGCCGACACCGCCGACAAGCGCGCCTTTCTCTATACCGCCGGGGCGGTCTATGAGACGGAGCTGCGGCTGTACGAGCTGGAGGAGAGGCTTCGGGGCCGGGGCTTTTTCCGAGCCTCGAAATCGGCGCTGGTGAACTTCAACGCGATACGTTCCCTGCGCCCGGACCTGGGCGGCAGGATAAGGCTTACAATGGACAACGGCGAGGCGGTGTATGTTTCCCGGCAGTACGCGCCTTGGCTTAAAAAGAAGCTGGGACTATAGCTTAGAAAGGAGAAACAGCATGAAAAAATTTTTAAGGTTTATAGGAGAGCTGAAAAGCTGGGGCTGTCTGAGCTTCACCGGGGCCCTGTGCATCTATATGTTTATCGACTGGCTCTATGGGGGCGAATACATCCGCTATTCGCTGATAATACAGCTTCTGGCCATGTGCGGGGTGATAACCCTCTTGCAGTATATATTCTTCTCGGGACAGGTGCTGAAAAAGCCCAGCTACTGGCTGCGGCTGCTGATATTCTGCGGGCTGATATTCTGCGTTTGCGGGGCTTTCGCCTGGGCGTTCCGCTGGTTCCCCATGGATAACCTGGGGGCGTGGGTCTCGTTTATCGTCATATTCTTTGTGGCTTTTATTGTGCTGTGCCTTGGCTTTGAGGTGTACTTCCGGGTGCTTGGCAGGAAATACGACCAGGCCCTGGGCCGGCGCAGGGAGCAGGACAGAAAGTAGGGGTTGACAAAGAAAGGAAAGAGTGTTATACTATAGCCGCAATGTAGCTCATATGCAAAACCAAAGGGAAACCCGGAGACTCGTCCTCTCCGGGTTTCCCTATTGCTTAGGTAGGGCTCAGGTTAGAGCTTGGCTCGCCTCACCCTTTCATCTGGCTTTCGAGCCATTTGCAGATAAGGAAGGACGTTATATCTGCCGCGACTGCCAGGGCGAACATCATTATGTAGCTCATATGCTCCACCTCCTCTCCGCTTTACGGAGTCACCGTCGGGTGAAAGCGCCTATATTATACAATACCCCAACACGCGCTGTCAACTTGAGCGGGCTCGAATAATGAAGAATCCATGAACAATCCGTAACATTCAAAAAAAGTCTTTCCAAGAGGGGTTGACAAGCCCGGGGGTTGGAGCTATAATGTCTATGTTGTAGTATATTTTCTAGTTTTATATTTACGACGCACACCCCTGCCTTTTCGGCGGATGGGAGGGATATGAATGGCTGAGATACGGCTCAAGGAAAATGAGTCCCTGGACAGTGCCCTGCGGCGCTTTAAGAAGCAGTGCGCCCGCGCTGGCGTTATCCAGGAGGTTCGCAAGCGGGAGGCTTATGAAAAGCCCTCCGTCAAGCGTAAGAAAAAGTCCGAAGCGGCCCGCAAGCGCAAGTATAAGTGAGCGCGGGCCAACAATTAGGTTTCAGACCTGATGAAAGGCGGGCGCTCCGCTTAACGCTGGCGCCCGCCTTTTTGTTGGGGACAGGAGGGCGCCATGGGATTATTTAAGCCGACCGCCGTAAAGCCCCGGATAGAGGCCGTCACACCCCGGTTCCTGAAGGAGCTTGGGGCCAGAGCCGTGCTGCTGGACGTGGACAACACCATCGCCACATACGTCTCGCACGAGCCGGCCCCCGGCGCGCCGGACTGGGTGGACGGTCTTCGGGCTGCGGGGCTGCGGGTGGTGATAGTGTCCAACAACTACAGGCGGCGGGTCTCGGCCTTCGCGGCCCGGTTCGGGGTGGACTTTATAAGCTTCGCCATAAAGCCCCTGCCCTTCGGGTATGTGCGGGCGGCCAGAATGCTGGGCCTTCGGTGCCGGGACTGTGTTATAATCGGCGACCAGATCTTCACCGACGTAACGGGGGCCAATATGTGCGGCATGAAGTCCGTGCTCTTAGAGCCCATCGAGCCAGAGGACGGCTGGACCTTCAGGGCCCGCAGGTATTTTGAGCGGGGCCTTAGAGAGAAATTCAAAACGAGAGAGGATGTAATAAAATGAAAAACCCTGTTGAGCGCATACGCGACCGGCTCATTGCCGGGGACAGCCAGAAGGCGGTGCTGGTGTTTTCCGAGCGCAACCGCCGGTACTTCACCGAGTTCCCCTCGGACATCGGCATACTGCTGATAACGGCTGACGAGGCCTATCTGCTGCAGGACTTCCGCTATGAGGAGGCGGCCGGCTACTCGGCCAAAAACTGCAAAGTGGTGGGCTTTAAGAAAATATATGAGACTCTCTGCGAGCTTCTGGAGAAGCACGGCGTGAAGCAGGTCTATCTGGAGATCGACAAGCTCTCTGTGTCCCAGGCAAGGAAATTCGAGGAGGAACTGGGCGGCAAGGGCATCGAGGCGGTCCTGGACGAGACCCTGGACAAGGCCATCAAGGACCAGCGGATGATAAAGTCCCCGGATGAGGTCAGGAAGATAGAGGCCTCTCAGGCCATCACGGACGCGGCGTTCCAGCATATCCTGCCCTACATAAAGGAGGGCGTCACCGAGCGTGAGCTGGCGCTGGAGATAGAGTTCTTCATGCGCAAGAACGGCGCCGACGGAGTGGCCTTCGACCTCATCGTGGCGGCGGGCAAAAGCGGCTCTCAGTGCCACGCGGTGCCCAGCGATAACACCGTGCAGAAGGGCGACTTCATCACCATGGACACCGGCGCGCTTTTAGACGGCTACCACTCCGACATGACCCGCACGGTGGCCCTTGGCAAGGTCAGCGACGAACAGAGGAAGGTCTATGAGACGGTATTAAAAGCCCAGCTGGCCGTTATAGACCAGGTGAAGCCCGGCATGGTCTGCAAGGACGTGGACAAGATAGCCCGGGACATCATCGAGAAGGACTATCCCGGAACCTTCGGCCACGGCCTTGGCCACGGGGTTGGCTATGAGATACACGAGTGGCCGGCATTTTCCTCCAGGGACGAGACCGTCTGCCAGGAGGGCATGGTAATAACCGACGAGCCCGGTATCTATCTGCCCGCCCAGTACGGCGTGAGGATAGAGGATATGCTGCTCATCACCGCCGACGGGTGCAGAAGCCTGACAAAGTCGCCCAAGGAGCTTATTGAGCTGTAAAAACGCTGAAAAGACCCGCCCGGGTTTCCCCGGGCGGGTCTTTTCAGCCCCTTCTCCCCTTCATAACGCGGCTGCAGACGGCCGCCGCCCCTACAGCGCAAACGGCCCCCAGCGCCGCGCCGGCCAGCACGTCCGTAGGGTAGTGCACAAAGAGGAACACCCGGGAGAAGGCTATCAGCGCCGCCAGCACCAGAGCGGCCGCGCCGAATCGCCTGTCCCGCAGGAAGACGGCCGTGGCCGCCGCAAATGAGGCGCAGCTGTGGCCAGAGGGAAAGGACCAGCCGCTGGGCGGGGGTATCAGCAGCCGGATATCGCGGGAGATAAGCTGGAAGGGCCGTGGGCGGCAGACGATGTTCTTCAGGGTCACCTCGCCTATAAGCAGCCCCAGAAGCATTGCAAAGAGCATTATAACGCCTGTTTCCCGCCAGCCGCGCTTTTTGCCCAGCAGTATCAGCAGGAGGGAAAGCAGTATCCAGAATATGCCGCTCTCCCCAAGATAGGTCACGGCGGGGAATATGGCGTCTGTAACGGGGTTATGGCAGTGGGACTGTATGAAGTCCATGACGGCGCTATCAAAGGGGTTCATAGGTACGGCTCCTTTTATGGGGATGTATTTTTATATTCTACCAGAACTGCCAAAGGATTGCAACACATATCGGGGGGCGGGCGGTAATATATATGGAACAATAATCCATCGTCTGGGGGTAATCACATGCCGCTCCACAACGCCACCGTCCGGGAGGCCGTAAAGGCCCTGTCCACGGACCCGGACCGGGGCCTTTCGCCTGCCGAGGCCGCCCGCCGCCTTTCAGAGCACGGTAAGAACCAGCTGCGCCCGGCCCGCCGCCAGAGCGTGCTCATGCGCTTTCTGGGGCAGTTCAAGGATTTCATGGTGCTTATCCTGCTCGTAAGCGCCGGGGTGTCCTTCTGGGCCTCGGCCATGCAGGGGGACGCGGATTTCCTGGACCCCATAATCATACTGTCCATAGTCATAATAAACGCCGTCATAGGCACGGTCCAGGAGCTTCGGGCCGACAGGGCCATAGACGCGCTGAAAAAGCTCAGCTCCCCAAAGGCCAGGGTCATAAGGGCGGGAAAGAAGCTTACAATAGACAGCGCGGAGCTGGTGCCCGGGGACATAGTGCTGCTGCGCACCGGGGACCTGGTGCCCGCGGACCTGCGGCTGCTGCGGTCGGTGGAGCTGATGGCCGAGGAATCCGCCCTGACCGGGGAGTCGGTGCCGGTGGAAAAGGACGCCGAGGTCGTCTGCCCGGAGGACGCGCCCCTTGCCGAGCGCAGAAATATGGCCTTCTCGGGCACGGGCATATCCTCCGGGGCCGGGGTGGGCCTGGTGGAGTCCACTGGCATGGACACGGCCATGGGCCATATCGCCGGGCTCCTAGAGCAGGAGACCGCCCCCGAGACCCCACTGCAAAAGCGGCTGGCCCAGACCGGGAAGGTGCTGGGGCTGGGGGTCATCATCATCTGCGGGGTGATATTCGCCCTGGGGCTCCTGCAGCGGGTGGAGCCCCTTGAGATGTTCATGATAGCCATAAGCCTGGGTGTTGCGGCCATACCCGAGGGGCTGACGGCGGTGGTGACCATAGTGCTTGCTATGGGCGTGAAGCGCATGGCGGCGAAACGCGCCATCATTCGGCATATGCCCGCCGTGGAGACCCTTGGCAGCACACAGGTGATATGCTCTGACAAGACCGGGACCCTGACCCAGAACAAGATGACCGTCACGGCCTTTACCGGGGCCTTCGGGCCCGAGCCGGTGGAGGGCGGCAACGCCCAGTTCTGCCTGGAGCTTTGCACCCTCTGCAATAACTGCGAGCCCGACGGCAGCGGCGACCCCACCGAGGCGGCCTTCCTGCGGGCCTGCCACAGCCGTAAACCGGCCCTTGAGGAGGCTTACCCCAGGGTCGGGGAGATACCCTTCACCTCTAAAAGGAAGCTCATGACCACCGTGCACAGGACCGGGGACGGCTATAGGGTCATCTGCAAGGGGGCCCCGGACGTGCTCATAGCCAGGTGCACCCAGCAGTTAAGGGGCCACAGCGTCTCTCCCCTCTCCGGCGGGGGAAAGGCGAAGCTCATGTCCGACAACTCTGAGCTGGCGGGAAAAGGCCTTCGGGTGCTGGCGGCAGCCTATAAGGACGTGGAGCGCCTGCCCGGGGACGACCGGGAGATAGAGAGCGGGCTCATCTTCTGCGGGCTCATCGGCATGGAGGACCCGCCCAGAAAGGAGGCCCGGGCGGCGGTGCTGGAGTGCAGGCGCGCGGGGGTGATCCCGGTGATGATAACCGGCGACCACGCGGGGACCGCCCTGGCCATAGCCCGGCGCATAGGCATTGCGGAGGAGAACAGCTCCGTCATCACCGGGCCGGAGCTGGACCGGCTCTCCGAGGGGGAGCTGGCCGCAAGGCTGGACGGCTGCCGGGTGTTCGCAAGGGTCTCGCCGGAGCATAAGGTGAAGCTCGTCAGGGCCTATCAGCGCCGGGGCATGGCCGTGGCCATGACCGGGGACGGGGTCAACGATGCGCCGGCCCTTAAGGCCGCGGACATCGGCTGCGCCATGGGCCGGGGCGGCACCGAGGTGGCAAAGTCCGCGGCGGACATGGTGCTTACTGACGACAACTTCTCCACCATCGTCTCCGCCGTCCGGGAGGGGCGGGGCATATACAGGAACATCCGGCGCACGGTGCACTTTCTCCTCTCATGCAATATCGGGGAGATACTGGTGGTCTTCGCGGCGTTCCTGCTGCGGGCCCCGGCGCCGCTTTTGGCCATACAGCTATTGTGGGTGAACCTTGTGACGGACTCGCTGCCGGCCCTGGCCCTGGGGGTGGAGCCCATACCCCGGGACGTGATGGATGAGCCGCCCCATAAGCGGGACGAGAGCATATTCTCCGGGGGCATGGGCCTTTCCATAGCATTGGAGGGCTGCCTTGTGGGGGCGCTGGCGCTTCTGGCCTACAGCGCGGGCCGGGCGTGGTTCGACGTTGACCCCATGGAGCCCGTGATAGGCCGGACAATGGCCTTCGCGGTGCTGAGCCTGTCACAGCTTGTACACAGCTTCAACATGCGCTCTCAGGGGTCCGTGCTGGAGCTGGGGCTGTTCGGCAACGGCAAGCTCAATCTCGCCTGCCTTATCTGCGCCTTTCTGATGGTAAGCGTGATAGTCTTCCCTCCCCTTGCAGCGGTATTCAGGACCGCAATGCTCACCCCCGTACAGTGGGCCCTGGTGGGCGGGCTGTCCCTCTGCCCGCTGATAGCGGTGGAGGGGGAGAAGCTGCTGGCAAAGGCCGGAAAGCGAAAGAAATAGTGCGCGAAGCCCTCCGGTGTAAAGCCGGAGGGCTTTCATGTAAAGCAATAGGCCTTGCTGGCAGAAGATGGGGAGGGTCTACTCCAAATCTTGCGCTTGTTCAAACTTTTTTTACAATAAAAAGTGTATTATCTCCACCTTTCGACAAATTATACAGCTTTACAGTGCTATAATCTCCTCGAAGAACGTCGAACCAGAGCTGTCAAGACGCTAACTTGTCAGCTTAAGGGGTTCAGGCGTGCTGGCCGAAGCTGGGCTCAAGGCAGAGCTTGTCGGAGATCATGGCGATGAACTCGCTGTTGGTGGGCTTGCCCCGGGTGTTATGTATGGTGTAGCCGAAGTAGGAGTTCAGCACATCAACGTCCCCCCGGTCCCATGCCACCTCGATGGCGTGGCGTATGGCCCGCTCCACCCGGGAACTGGTGGTGTTATAGGCCTTGGCGACGCTTGGGTAGAGCTGCTTTGTGACCGCGTTGATTATCTCCGGGTCCTCTATGGCCATGATGATGGAGTCCCGCAGGTAGTGGTAGCCCTTGATGTGGGCGGGCACCCCTATCTGGTGCAGTATCTCCGTCACCTGGACCCTCAGCTGGGGGTCGCTGGGCTCGGTCTCGAAATGGCGGCCCCTGGTGGAGATAAGCGAGAGTATGCGGTCCACCATGGCGCTCTTGTCGAAGGGGGCGATGGCAAAGTACGCCGCCCCCGCCGACAGGACCTCCCGCTCTAAAATGGGTGTTGTGTACGAGGCCGAGACCACGCACAGGGGACGCTCGCCCCCGTCGCCGGAGAGGGCCTGCATGACCCCCAGGGCGTCAAGACCCGGCATAAACATGTCCATGACCACCGCCTGGGGCCGCTCCTCGCGTATGCGGGAGAGGAGCCTTGCGCCGTCGCGCTGCTCGAACACTGCCGCGCCGCCATGGTTTTCCAGCTTTTCCAGCGCGGGGCGGGGCCATTCGCTGGCTTCCCCGCTGATAAGAACCTTTACTTGTTTATCCATTGGAAACCTCCTTAATAAAATGGATGTGAATAAATTTTACCATAAGTCGCGGTTTCCTGCAAGGGATAAATGAAAAAAACTTAGAAAAAAAGTTTCAAAAATTTATCGGGAAATGGTGGGGAATAGAATCGCATTAAAAAAGCCTAAGGTTCGACAAAGTTTTGAGCGGCCGCAAGGACAGCGGCTTCCGGGGGTTTTTCCTATTTAGAATGAAAAAAAGTTTCAGTATTTGGGTGCGAAAAGTTCACAGTCTGTGCATTGAACTGCCGGGCAGGACCTGCTATAATTTCTGGCATCGAAACCTTTTTGGGAGGAACAGCCATGGACATGAAGAAGGCTATGCAGGAGAGACATACGGTCCGCCGCTACACCGATAAGCCCATTTCAAGGGAGGCCGCGGAACAGCTGGCCCGGCTGGCCGAAGGGCTGAACATGGAGCACGGCACGGCCATCGAGCTGAAGACAGAGGACAGCCGCGCCTTTGGGGCACTTATAAGGCTGGTGCTGGCGAAGGGGGTGCATAACTATTTCCTCATGGCAGGAGAGGAACGCCCCGGCCTGGACGAGGCCCTGGGCTTCTGCGGGGCGGAGCTGATGCTCAGCGCCCAGGCCCTGGGGCTTAACACCTGGTGGGCGGGCGGCACCTTCAACCGCAGGCTGATGGAAGAACTGGCGCCGGGCAAAAGAGTAGCTGGCGTGATAGCCGCAGGGTACGGCCGGACCCAGGGGGTCCCCCACAGGTCCAAGACCCCCGGGCAGGTCAGCGCCTATGAGGGGGACGCGCCGGAGTGGTTCAAGGAGGGCGTAAAAGCGGCGCTGCTGGCCCCTACGGCCCTCAACAGGCAGGGATTTATGCTGACAGGCTCCGGCAGAATGGTGGAGCTCAGGTGCGAAAACGGCATTTTTTCCGGCGTGGACGCTGGGCTTGTGAAGTACCACTTCGCGCTGGGCGCGGGGACGGAAAATTTTGAGTGGGTTTAGATATATTAAAGAGCCAGCCGCGAACGGCTGGCTCTTTAGTTTCTTCAAGCCTCTCTCGTCACCACAGGCTTCCCGTCCTTATCCAGCAGCGGGGTCAGGCCCCCGGCATAGCCGTCTTCGTGAAAGAGGTAGTTGACGCCGGTCTCGGTGTCCACCCATATCTCGGTGACATTGACGGCGCCCTGGCTGTAGACCTTCTCAAAACGCTTCATAATGCAATTCCTCCATGTAAAATCAAATTAAAGGCAAGATAAAGTATATCACAGCCTGTCATATCTGTCAATAAAAAGCATCCCTCTCCCCGCTCTTGACTGCCCGAGGAAAATAGTTTATAATAGATATGTATTGTGAAAATGAATAACCCCGGCCCCAATATGCTGGGCCGGACGGAGGGATGAAGATTGCCCATTACAGACCTGTTAGAGAGAAACTCGAAGCTCTACGGCGACATGACCGCGCTGGTAGAGATAAACCCCGAGCTCCGGGAGCCCAGGAGGGTCACCTGGAGGGAGTATGAGCTCATACAGCCCGGAGGGCCCGCCCCCTACAGGCGGGAGATAACCTGGTCCGTCTTTGACGAGAAATCGAACCGGGCGGCAAACCTGCTGCTGGGCCGGGGCATACGCAAGGGCCAGAAGGTTGCCCTGCTGATGATGAACAACCTGGAGTGGCTGCCCATATACTTTGGCATACTAAAGACCGGGGCCATCGCCGTGCCGCTGAACTTCCGCTATACCGCCGAGGAGATCAGATACTGCCTGAAGCTTGCGGACGCGGACGTGCTGTTCTTCGGGCCGGAGTTCATCGGCCGCGTGGAGGAGATAGTGCCGGATATCGGCGGCGAGAAGCTGCTGTTCTTTGTGGGGGACAGCTGCCCCACCTTTGCCGAGGACTACCATCGTGCCGCCGCAAACTGCTCAAGCGCGCCCCCAAAGGTGCTCATAGACGACGAGGACGAGGCGGCCATCTACTACTCCTCGGGCACCACGGGCTTTCCAAAGGCCATACTCCTCCGGCACTCGGCCCTTATGCAGTCGGCAAGAATGGAGGCTTTACACCACGAGACCACCCATGAGGACGTGTTCCTGTGCATACCGCCCCTATACCATACCGGCGCCAAAATGCACTGGTTCGGCTCCCTCTTTACCGGGGGCAAGGCCGTGCTCTTAAAGGGGAACTCGCCCAAGGCCATTTTTGAAGCTGTCTCCTCAGAGGAGTGCACAATAGTATGGCTCTTAGTGCCCTGGGCCCAGGACATTTTGGCGGCGCTGGACAGGGGCGAGCTGAAGACGGAGGACTATAAGCTTGCCCAGTGGCGGCTGATGCACATCGGCGCCCAGCCTGTTCCCCCAAGCCTTGTAAAGCACTGGTGGGAGTATTTCCCGCACCATAAATACGACACCAACTACGGCCTTTCCGAGTCCACCGGCCCCGGCTGTGTGCACCTGGGGGTGGAGAACCCCCATAAGGTAGGGGCTATCGGCGTGCCCGGCTACGGCTGGCGGGTGAAGATAGTGGACGAGCAGGGTGAGCCCGTGAAGCCCGGCGACGTGGGCGAGCTCTGCGTCAAGGGCGGCGGCGTGATGGTGGGGTACTACCACGACGAGGCCGCCACCAGCGAGGTGCTGAAAAACGGCTGGCTGCATACCGGGGACATGGCCCGGCAGGATGAGGACGGCTTCATATACTTAGTGGACCGCAAGAAGGACGTTATAATTTCCGGCGGCGAGAACCTGTATCCGGTGCAGATAGAGGCCTTCCTCTCCGGGCACCCGAAGATACACGACGTGGCGGTTATCGGCCTGCCGGACCAGCGGCTTGGCGAGATAGCCGCGGCCATCATCCAGGTGAAGGAGGGCATGGACTGCACCGAGGAGGAGGTCATGGACTTCTGCAAGGACCTGCCCAGGTACAAGCGCCCCAGAAAGCTCATCTTCGCGCCTGTGCCGAGAAACGCCACGGGAAAGATAGAGAAGCCCAAGCTTCGTGAGATATACTGCGGCGTGCGGCTGGTAGAGGCGCAGAATAAGGGATAAGGAGATACAGTATTATGATAAGGCATATAGTTATGTTTTCACTGAAGCCCGAGAATAAGGAGGAGAACACCGCCGAGTTCCTGCGGCGGGGGACGGAGCTCTGCGGACTGCCGGTCATAAAGAGCGGCCGGGCGGTGAGCAGGGTCCAGGGCGCGCCCAACGCCAATTTTGACGTGGCGCTTATAATGGACTTCGAGTCCGTGGACCAACTCAACACCTATCAGGTCTCGCCCGAGCACGTGGAGTTCGGCAGGTTCGTGGGCGGCATACGCGTGGATAGGGCCTGCATCGACTATGAGATATGATCAGGAGGTACATATATAATGAAAAAGCTTATCTTAGGCAACGCCGCCGTGGCCCGGGGCCTCTATGAGGCGGGCTGCTCCATAGCGTCCAGCTATCCGGGCACCCCCAGCACGGAGATAACCGAGGAGGCGGCAAAGTTTGCGGAGATATACTGCGAGTGGGCCCCCAACGAGAAGGTGGCCATGGAGACGGCCTTCGGTGCCAGTCTCGCCGGAAAGCGGAGCTTCTGCGGCATGAAGCACGTGGGGCTCAACGTGGCGGCGGACCCCTTATTTACCATGGGCTATACCGGGGTCAACGCCGGGATGGTCATAGCCGTGGCCGACGACCCGGGTATGCACTCCTCACAGAACGAGCAGGACTCCCGGCACTACGCCAGAGCCGTCAAGCTCCCCATGCTGGAGCCCTCGGACTCCAAGGAAGCCTTGGAGTTCACGAAGCTTGCATACGAGCTCTCTGAGGAGTTCGACACGCCTGTGCTCCTTAAGATGTGCACAAGGGTCGCCCACTCCCAGTCCGTGGCGGAGCTGTCCGAGCGGGTGGAGCCGGAGACAAAGCCCTATGAGAAGGCCCCCCAGAAGTACGTGATGGCCCCGGCCAACGCCATAAGGCGGCACCCCATTGTAGAGGACCGGCTCCTGCGCCTTGCAAAATGGGCCAAGACGGCGGAGATAAACCGCGTTGAGGACGGGCAGGACAGCAAGATCGGCGTCATCACCTCCAGCACCTGCTATCAGTACGTGAAGGAGGTCTGCGGAGACAGGTTCCCTGTGCTGAAGCTGGGGATGGTCTGGCCGCTGCCGGATGAACTGATAAAGAGCTTTGCCGGCAGGGTGAGCCTGCTGGTGGTGGTCGAGGAGGGCGATCCCTTTATAGAGGGCTACTGCCGGGGGCTGGGCCTCCCGCTGGCGGGCAAGGACTACTTCCCGCTGTGCGGCGAGCTGAGCCAGAATATCGTGGCAGAAAAGCTTGGCCTGCCGGTGCCCGAGGGTAAGGGCCTCTCTGAGGAGCTGCCAAACCGCCCGCCGGTGATGTGCGCGGGCTGCCCCCATAGGGGCCTGTTCTACACGCTGAAAAAGCTAGGCTGCACGGTGCTGGGTGATATCGGCTGCTACACTTTGGGGGCCATGCCGCCCCTTGGAGCTATGGACATGACCCTTTGCATGGGCGCGTCCATAAGCGGGCTGCACGGCTTCAACAAGGCCCTGGGGTCCGGGAGCGAGGGCGAGACCGTGGCGGTTATCGGCGACTCCACCTTCATGCACTCGGGCATGACCGGCCTTGCCAACGTGGCCTATAACGGGTCCAATTCTACGGTGATAATATTTGACAACAGCATAACCGGCATGACCGGCCACCAGCAGAACCCCACCACTGGCTTTAACCTTCGTGGTGACCCGGCGGGCAAGATAGACCTGGAGGCCCTGTGTAAAGCCATGGGCCTTGACAGAGTGCGGGTGGTGGACCCCTACGACCTTAAGGCCTGCGAGGCCGCGGTCAAGGAGGAGCTGGCTGCCGAGGGGCCCTCGGTGATAATCTCCAGACGGCCTTGCGCGCTCTTAAAATACGTGAAGCATAAGCCCGCGTTAAAGGTCGACACGGAGAAGTGCCGGGGCTGCAAGGCCTGCATGAGGATAGGCTGTCCGGCCATCTCCATCAGGGACGGCAAGGCCCATATCGACGGCACCCAGTGCGTGGGCTGCGGGGTCTGTGAGCAGCTCTGCGGCTTCGGCGCGTTTAAGGAGGATTAAGTATGGAGACAAAGAATATTATGATAGTCGGCGTGGGGGGGCAAGGCTCTCTCCTTGCCAGCAAGCTCCTTGGACACCTATTGATGGGCCAGGGCTTCGACGTGAAGGTATCCGAGGTCCACGGCATGAGCCAGCGGGGCGGCAGCGTGGTCACCTTCGTGCGCTACGGCGACAAGGTATACTCCCCTGTGATAGACAAGGGGCAGGCCGACGCCATAGTCTCCTTCGAGCTTCTTGAGGCGGCCAGATGGCTGGAATATCTGAAGCCCGGGGGCCGGGTGGTGACCAACACCCAGCAGATAGACCCAATGCCCGTGATAACCGGCGCAGCCCAGTACCCCGGGAAGCTGGTTAGTAAGATGGAGGCCGCCGGGGCCAAGGTGGACGCGCTGGACTGCCTGAAACTCGCCGAGGAGGCTGGGAGCCAGAAGGCCGTGAACCTGGTGCTGCTGGGCAGGGTCAGCCACTATTTCGACTTCCCCCAGGAGGCCTGGCAGGAGGCTATAGAGGCCTGCGTGCCGCCGAAGTTCCTGGAGCTTAACAGGAAGGCCTTTGCGCTTGGGCAGGGGGCATAGGAACAGGCAAAGATACTATTTCTAAAGTCTAGGCTTGATCTTTATAAATAAACTCTAAAAGGACTGATGCAACATGGAACACTACTATCAACCCGAGATCGAATGTGCCCCAAGAGAGCAGATCAAGGCCCTCCAGGACGAACGGCTGGTCAGGCAGGTGCGGCACGTCTGGGACAACGTCCCATACTACCGCAAAAAGATGGAGGCGAAGGGGCTGACCCCCGACGATATCAAGTCCTCGGACGACCTCTGGAAGCTGCCGTTCCTGTCAAAGGCTGACCTCAGAGAAGCCTACCCCTACGGGCTCATGGGCAAGCCCCTTAAGGACTGTGTGCGCATACAGTCCACCTCCGGCACCACGGGCAAGCGGGTGGTGGCCTTCTACACCCAGCACGACATCGACCTGTGGGAGGACTGCTGCGCCCGGGCCATTATGGCGGCGGGGGGCACCGACGAGGACGTGTGCCAGGTGAGCTATGGCTATGGGCTCTTTACCGGCGGGCCCGGCTTAAACGGCGGCAGCCATAAAGTGGGCTGCCTGACCATACCCACCAGCTCCGGCAATACCGAGCGGCAGATAATGTTCATCCGGGACCTTAACGCCACCATCCTCTGCTGCACGCCCTCCTACGCGGCGTACATAGGCGAAACCATGAAGGAGATGGGACTTACCCCCGACGAGATACCGCTTAAGGCCGGCATCTTCGGCGCGGAGGCCTGGAGCCAGGAGATGAGAAGGGATATCGAGAACACACTGGGCATCAAGGCCTATGACATCTACGGCCTTACGGAGCTCTCCGGCCCCGGTGTGTCCTTCGAGTGCTCGGCCCAGACCGGGATGCACATCAACGAGGACCACTTCATCGCCGAGATAATCGACCCCGAGACCGGCGAGGTGCTGCCCGAGGGCAGCCAGGGGGAGCTGGTGTTCACCTCCATCACAAAAGAGGCCTTCCCGCTGCTCAGATACCGCACCAGAGACATCTGCACCCTAACGAGGGAGCCCTGCTCCTGCGGGCGAACCCACGTGAAGATGACCAAACCCCAGGGCCGCACGGACGATATGCTCATTATCCGCGGCGCAAACGTATTCCCGTCCCAGATAGAGACGGTGCTGCTGAATAACGGCTACCCGGCCAACTACCAGATAATAGTCGACAGGGTGAAGAATACCGACACCCTGGACGTGCAGGTGGAGATGACCCCCGAGATGTTCACCGACAACCTGGGCGACATCGCGGAGCGCCAGAAGGAGCTGGTAGAGGGCCTTAGGTCCATGCTGGGCCTGACGGCCAAGGTGACGCTGGTGGCGCCCAAGTCCATCGTCAGGAGCGAGGGCAAGGCGGTAAGGGTCATTGACAAGAGAAAAATCTGAGGAGGGATAAGCCATGACAGTAAACCAGATATCCGTTTTTCTTGAAAACCGTCCCGGCACGCTTACGAACATGACGGCGCTGCTGGCGGAGAACGGCATAGACATGCGGGCCCTGAGCCTCGCGGAGACCAACGACTTCGGCATTGTCCGCATAATCGTGGACGACGTGTACAAGGCGGCCACGGTCCTTAAGGACGGCGGCTTCGTGCACAAGCTGACCCCGGTGCTGGCGGTGCTTATCCCCGACGAGCCCGGCGGCCTGCACCGTGTGCTGGAGGTGCTGACCGAGGCGGGGGTCAACGTGGAGTACATGTACGCCTTCCTGGGCGGCGGCGACGTGGACCACGCCTACATGATCTTCCGCGTCCAGGACACCAAGTCGGCCTGTGCCGCCCTTGGGGCCAGGGGCATAAAGCTCGTGTCCCAGGACAATATCTCGGATATATAAGCTGTAACAAATATAGAGCCCTGCCGGTTTTCAAAGACCGGCAGGGCTCTTCTGCTGCTATAACTCTATTCAGGCATTTACCGTACAGAACCGCATTATCATGGAGCTTGCCTGGGCTCTTGTGGCCGGTTCCCTGGGCTCCAGGTAGCCGTCGTGACCGCTGACGATGCCCTCTGCCACCGCCCAGCGCATGGCCGTGCCGGCATAGGCGGAGACCAGCGCCGAATCCTTGAAGGAAAGCGCCGCCCGCGGGTCCGCCGGCGACCCGGCATAGCGCCAGATCATCGCCGCCAGCTGCTCCCGGGTTATCAGGTCGCCCGGGGCAAACCGGGTGTCGCTGTAGCCGCTGACCACACCGGCCTCTCTGGCCCAGGCCACGGCCTTGGCATACCAGGCGTTCTCCGGCACATCCTTAAAGCCGCTTGGCCCAGAGACCTCGGGCCTCCCCGCCAGGTTATAGAGTATCTGGGTAAGCTGGGCCCTGGTAAGGCGATCGCCGGGACCGAAACGGTCTGCGGCATAGCCGGTCATCAGCCCCTTTTCCAGGCAGTAGTGGATGCCGTCGTGATACCATTCACCAAGGTTCACGTCTATATACGGCCACGCAGGGCAGCTCTCGTCCCTTTGGCAGCCCGGCTGCGGGGGCGGCTCCAACGGCTCGAAGACCGCGCTTATCCTGTGGGCCGCCAGCACATTCCTGAAGGTATAGGCGGACACCGGGCCCACGCTCTTGCCGTCCACCAGCACGTCGGCTATCCGATAGCCCTCCTCCGGCGTGACGGTCAGGGTCAGGCTCCTATATGCCACCACCCGGATATCTCCGCTGGGGGAGATGCTGCCGCCCGGCCCCGCCGAAGCGGTTATCATATAGCTGACCGTACCTGTTGAGCCACCTGACGAGCCGCCGGGTGAACTCTCCTTTTTATAGCTGATGGCATACACGGAGAACTTCTGGGCGAAGATGTGGATAAACCCGTTCACCCGGTCCAGCTTAAAGGTGCCGTCTGTCCCGCTTTCGCTCTCGGTAAAGCGCTCCACACTGCCGTCGTGCTCCCTGTATATGGCGATCTCGCTCTTTCCGTTAAAGTCGAAGGAGACCTTCACATCTATCACCCTTGAGGTACTGGAGATGGTGGATATGGCTCCGTCCACATCCTTGGTTATCCCTATATCCAGATACTCCAGGGCCGCGCCCGCTGGAGCCTCTTCCTTGATCTTCTGGGCCGAAGGATCTGTTTCATCCTTCTTCTCCACCGTCATGGTGATCTTCACACTGGAAGCGCCGGGGCTCTCCGCCTTCACTTCATCCACCACATCGCCCAGCCCGCCGGCCTGCACCGGCGGCGCGCCATCGCCCACGATTACCTCATGTCCCGCGTCCGGGTCTACCGGCGGCGGCTCCTCAACCTTCGTCCATTTGGCGTAGAGCGTGGTGTCTGCCGTCACTGTGTCGGTGGTGAAGTTCCAGGCAGTCGTACAGTCCGCTTCTCTATACCAGCCGCCGAAGATCCACCCTTCCACTGTCGGCGCTGCGGGCGCGGCTATCGTGCTGCCGCTTACTACGTCCGTTATAGAATCTATCGTGCTGCCATGGCCGTTGAGGTTGAAGCTTACCGTGTACTTCTCGGGCGCAACAACAACCTCTGTCCACTTGGCGTAGAGCGTGGTGTTATCTGTCACCACGTCCGTCTCAAAATCCCAGATGTTTGTACACTCTTGCTCTTTGTACCATCTGTCAAAAGTGTAACCCTCTCTTGTGGGGTCATCTGGTTTCGTGACTTTTCCGTTATGCTG
>CAJUDG010000007.1:150763-197581 GCA_910584745.1 uncultured Eubacteriales bacterium | reverse complement strand
ATATTTTAAGTCGTCTCCCGATGTCCTGTCCGAGAAATCGGAGGGACATCGTGGAGGGACATTAAAAGCAAGTTACATATTCAGTTTTCAAAAACCCCCATAAAATCAAGGGTTTAAGCCAAAGTGGTAAGAAACGGCGAAGTGGATTTTGAGTCCGCCACGTCTGCCAACTCCAACACGCCGGCGCAGCGTTACGATAAATCATATATATTATACTACATATCGCGACGTATTGCAAGTGGTTTTTTCAGGCAGCTTTGCAGGACACCATGTCGTGATTGAAGGCGGCGGGAACGACCGCTTTGTAAGGGACGAAGGGGATGTTACGCCTCCCCCACACGCTTCACCATGATATGATCATCCATCACATACCCCCCGCCGATATCCGTAACAACGCTCTCCACCGTCTCGAAGCCCCAGTGCCCGTACACCTCCATGGCGTGGGTATTGCCCTTGTTCACCGTCAGGCGTATGGCCGGGAGCCTGCGGCTGCGGGCCTCGTTCTCCGCAAGCCGGAAGGCCGCCCGGGCGGCGCCGGTGCCCTTCATGTTTGGCAGCAGGTAGAGCTTGCTTAAAAAGAGCTCGTTTTTGCCCTGATAGTTGGGGGCGAAGCCTATGAAGCCGCCGGGCTCTTTTTCGCCGTAGATTATGTAGTACATATAGTTCTCATTGGCCATCTGCTCCCTGACCGCCGGGGGCGAGAGGAATTTCTCCACCATATACTCCACCTGCTCAGGGCCCAGCAATTCGTTATAGGCCTGCTCCCAGGCCTCCTTCGCGAGGCGGCACAGCAGCTCTATCTCCTCCGGGGTCTTCACGGGCTTCAGCTCTATGTCCATTTATTCTTCCTCCTCTGTGGAAAGCTCGCTGTAGTTGCCCAAGAACGAGAACCTGGGCAGCTCGGCCTTTAGGGCGCAGATAAGCTTTAATGTTTCGGGGTCGTGTATATTGCCGGTAAAGTCAAGATAGAAGTCATACTCGAAGGAGCGGCCCGGAATGGGCCGGGACTCTATCTTCGTAAGATTCAGCCCGGAGCCCGCGAACCTTCTCAGCACGCTGTGCAGGGAGCCGGTGGTGTGGGGCAGGGAGAAGCAGAGGCTTATCTTTGCGGCGTCCCCGGGCAGCACGGCCTCCCTTGAGACGGCCACGAAGCGGGTGGTATTGTTGCGCACATTCTGGACCCCCCGCTCAAGTACGTTCAGCCCGTAGCGCCGCGCGGCGTCCTCCGAGCAGATGGCCGCAAGCCCGGGCTCCATGCGCTCCGCCACGGCCTTGGCGGCGGCGGCGGTGTTGCTGTACTCCTCGGTCTCAAGCCCCCGGGCGGAGATGAGCTCCGAGCACTGGGCCAGGCCCTGGGGGTGGGATATCACCCTTTTGACCGGCCCGGGCACTGCGGCGGCAAGGCAGTGCTCCACCCGGATGTCCACGGCGCCCACGATGAAGAAGCGGTACTTGAGTATCAGGTCGTACACGGCGGTCACCGAGCCGGCCGCTGAATTCTCCACCGGCACCACCCCCAGGGCCCCCTCCGCGACCCTTGCGAACACCCCGCTGAACTCGGGCACAAAGCCGATATCCCCGCCGGGGAACAGCCTTTCCGCAGCCTTATGGGAGTATGCCCCCCGCACCCCCTGGCAGACCACGCTCCCCGCGGGGCTTTTAAGCTGCCTGTCCGCCGTCCGCTCCAGCTCTAAAAGGTCCGGGTCGCCGTCCATCAGGTTGTGCTCCCGGTCCCGGCTGATGGCCATTATGGCCCGGTAGAGCTCCGCGGCGCTCCCCCCCAGCTCCCCGGCCCGGCGGCTGACCCGGTCGATTATCTCCTGCTCCCGGGCGGCGTTGTGCACGGGCTTTCCGGCCTGCCGCTTCAGCTCTCCTACCCGCTCCACACAGCCCATGCGCTCTAAAAAGAGGGGCAGAAGCTCCCTGTCTATGCGGTCTATCTCCCGGCGCTCTACCGCCAGCTTTTCCTGAAATTCCTGTTCATTCATGACATATTCCTCCCTATAGCATACGGCTCTGGGCCAAAAGGTCTAAGGCGGCCACGGCAGCGGCGGCCTCCACCGCCGGGGCGGCCCTGGGGACCACGCAGGGGTCGTGGCGGCCGGTTATGGTGAGCTTCGTGCCGGCCCTTTCCGTCAGGTTGACCGTGTCCTGCTCCCGGCTTATGGATGGGGTGGGCTTTAGGGCCGCCCGGAATATAATGGGCATACCGTTTGAGATGCCGCCGAGAATACCGCCGGAGTGGTTTGTGCGGGTCCTTATGGAGCCGTCCTCTGACATATACATGGGATCGTTGTTCTCGCTGCCGCGCATACCTGCCACGCTAAAACCCGCGCCGAACTCCACCCCCTTTACCGCCGGTATGCCGAAGACGATGGAGGCTACGCGGTTCTCCACACCGTCGAAGATGGGGTCCCCGGCGCCCACTGGCATACCCAGCACGGCGCACTCCACCACGCCGCCAACGCTGTCAAGGCTGAGCCTTGCCTCCTCGATAGAGCGGCGCATACTCTCCCTTGCCGCCGGGTCTATGACCGGGAAATACTCGCCGGAGAGCCTGCTTAAAAGCTCCGGGGACGCTCCCACAGGGTCAAAGGGCCGGTCGTTTATCTTTGCCCCGGCCACTTTCAGCACGTGGGAGCCGATGATTATCCTCCGCCGCCGGAGTATCTGCCGGGCCACGGATCCCGCGAACACCAGGGGGGCCGTGAGCCGCCCGGATAAGTGCCCGCCTCCCCGCACGTCCTGATGGCCGCCGTACTTTATTTCGGCGGTATAGTCCGCGTGGCCGGGCCGGGGCAGGACCTTCAGCTGGCTGTAGTCCTTGGAGCGCTGGTTATTGTTCTCTATGACGGCGCAGAGTGGCGCGCCTGTGGTCACTCCGTCCAGGAGCCCGCAGAGCACCCTTGGCTCGTCGCTCTCCTTACGTGTGGTGGCGGTCTTGTCCTGGCCGGGGGCCCGGCGGGCCATCTGGGCCAAGACCTCCGGCCAGTCCACGCTCTCCCCGGCGGGCAGGCCCTCTATATTCACGCCGATGGCCCCGGTATGGCTGCCGCCGAATATGGATATCCTGACGCTGTTACCCCAGCTGGAAGACATTGGCGATACCTCCTAACCTTCTGTACTCCTCGAAGAATGTGGGATAGGTCTTGTTGATGCTGTAGGCGTCCGTGACCTCCACCGGGCCGCCGCTGCGAAGCCCCGCGCCTGCCAGGGCCATCACCACCCTGTGGTCGTTGCAGCCCTGGGCCCGGCCCCCGGCAAGGCGCTCGACCCCCTCGATAATGAGGGCGTCGCCCTCCTCCCGGGCACGGCCCCCAAGGGCGTTTATGGCCTGACACATGGCCGTGAGCCGGTCGCTCTCCTTAAGCCGCAGCCGTCCCGCGTTCTCAAAGCGGGTCTCCCCCTGGCTCAGCGCCGCGCAGACGGATGCCGCCGGTACCATGTCGGTGATGTTCGACACGTCCAGGGTCTGGCCCCTAAGGCCCCCGAAGGGCTCTCCGGCGCGGGGATTCCGGGCGGTCAGCTCGTCCCCCTCCCAGCGGATGTCGAGGCCGAACCTGCCGAACACCTCCACGCAGGCCCGGTCGCCCTGGAGGGAATCGGGGCGCAGGCCCCGAAGGTGCACCATGGCCCCCTCCGGCGAGAGAGCGGCCATATTCAGGAAGAACGCCGCCTGGGACCAGTCGCCCTCCACCTGATAGGCGGGCCTTTGATACCGCTGGCCCCCGGGGACGCGCCAGCCGCCGTCTGTGGGCTGAACCTCAACGCCGAAATCCCGGAGGACCTCCAGGGTCATGTCCACATAGCCGATGGACTCCAGGGGCGAGGTGAGTATCAGCTCGCTGTCGCCCTCCAGAAGGGGCAGGGCCATTAAGAGGCCCGTGACGAACTGGGAGCTGATATTCCCCGGCAGGCTGAATTTTCCCGGGGAAAGCCTGCCGTCTATAGTAAGGGGCAGGCCCCGGCCCCCGGCCTCGCCGGTAAAGTTCACGCCGTGGGCGGGCAGCAGCTTCTTATACACGCCGATGGGCCGCTCGGGCAGCCGCCCCCGGCCCGTAAAGCGCCAGCGGCCCCCAAGGGCGGCGGCGATGGGTATTATAAAGCGCAGAAGGGAGCCGGACTCGCCGCAGTCCACCTCTCCCCCGGCCCCGGCACAGATTATATCCGCGGCCCGCTTTGTGACCGTGATATCGTCGCTGGGGTACAGGTTCTCTATCCTGCACTCCCTGCCGCTTGTGCGGCGGGACAGGGCCCCGCAGAGCAGCGCCCGGATGGCGGCGGACTTGCTTGGGGGCACGGTAAGGCTGCCGCCGGAAAAGGCGGGGCCATAGCTTACACAATACATAGGTATTCTCCTTAAAGATAACATATCAGCTTGTGTCTGTCCTATTATATCAGCTTTTGGGGCTTCTTGCAAGAAAAACCGGGGCAAATCTGATGTTCTCATTGCAAACGCCCGGCGGTTATGGTATGATGGGTACAATTCATTATGCCCCTGAGAGGAGGATATTTATGCCAGAAAGCCCGGACCGCTCTAACCCCTGGTATAGGGACGACGACCAGTCCATCCTGGAGGTCTTCGACATAGTCGCGGGGACCCGAACGGTGCTAAAGGAGTTTGACTATCTTATCGAGGCCCCCAACTGGTCCCCGGACGGAAAGTTCCTGACCTATAACAGCAATGGGCGCATCTGCCGCTTCGACCTTGAGACCGGCGAGAGCCGGGAGGTGTTCACGGATTTTGTTACCCGCTGCAATAACGACCACGTGCTGTCCCCGGACGGCGGCAGCATAGCCATAAGCCACGGCACAAGGGAGGACGGCCAGTCAAGGGTCTATACCGTGCCCATAGAGGGCGGGGTGCCAAGGCTCATAACCCCCATGGCCCCCAGCTATCTGCACGGCTGGTCCCCGGACGGAAAGATCCTGGCCTACTGCGCCGAAAGGGGCGGGGAGTTCGACATCTATACCATCCCTGTAGAGGGCGGCGAGGAGAAAAGGCTGACGGACGCGCCGGGCCTCAACGACGGCCCGGAGTACGACAGCAGCGGCGAGTACATCTGGTTCAACTCCGTGCGCTCGGGGCTTATGCAGGCCTGGCGCATGAGGGCCGACGGCTCTGAGCAGACCCAGATGACCTTCGACGAAGAGTGGAACACTTGGTTCCCCCATATCTCCCCGGACCGGCGGCACGTGGTGATGCTCTCCTACCATAAAGGGGACCTGGAGCCCTGGGAGCACCTGCCCCATAAGCACGTGGCTTTAAGGCTCATGGACGCCGGCGGCGGCAAGCCCCGTATATTGGCCGAGCTATTCGGCGGCCAGGGCACCATCAACGTGAACTCCTGGGCCCCGGACAGCACAAAATTTGCCTTTGTAAGCTATAGAATACGCGAAAACTGACAATACTTTTTCACTCTTGAAAGGAGCAAACTTATGTCTATACCCCGTCCCGAATACCCCCGCCCTCAGATGGCAAGGGGGGCCGAGAGCTGGCTGAACCTTAACGGAAGCTGGGAATTCGAGTTCGACTTTGGAGACAGCGGCATGGAGAGCCGCCAGTGGGAGAAAGACTTCTCCCGGACCATCACCGTGCCCTTCTGCCCGGAGAGCGAGCTCTCCGGCATAGGCTATACGGACTTCATCCCCGCCGTATGGTACCGCCGCAAGGTAGATATCACCCCGGAGCAGGCCGGGGGCGTCGTGATGCTGCGCTTCGGCGCGGCGGACTATAAGTGCACCGTCTGGGTCAACGGCAAAGAGGCTGGCAGCCATAGGGGCGGCTATACATCCTTCGCCTTTGACATCACAGCATATGTACAGCCCGGCGAGAACGTGATAGCGGTCTGCGCCCGGGACGACGTGCGCTCTGGCAGACAGCCCAAGGGCAAGCAGGCCCATCTGCTCTACTCCAACGCCTGCGACTATACCCGCACCACCGGCATATGGCAGACGGTCTGGCTGGAGTTCCTTCCGAAGACCCATATCGTCTCATATAAGGTCTATCCCCAGCCGGATAACGGCTCGGTCTCGCTCCAGGTGTCCGTAAAGGGCTGCACGGAGGGCTGCGCTTTAAAGGCCGCGGCAACCTTCGAGGGCCGACCCGTGGGCAGCGCCCGGCGCAACGGGACCTCTGAGCTGGCCTTTGAGCTGCCGCTTTCCGAGACGCACCTCTGGGCCCCGGGGGAGCCGAACCTCTATGACCTGGAGCTCGCCATAGAGAAGGGCGGCGCTGTAATCGACAAGATAGACGGCTACTTCGGCCTCAGGAGCATACGCTGGGACAAGAAGGCCATAGAGATAAACGGCCGGCCCGTCTTCCAGCGGCTGATACTGGACCAGGGCTTCTATCCCGACGGAATTTATACCGCCCCCAGCGACGAGGCCCTTAAGAGGGATATAGAGCTCAGCATGGACCTGGGCTTTAACGGCGCAAGACTGCACCAGAAGGTGTTTGAAGAGAGGTATCTTTACTGGGCGGACAGGCTTGGGTATATCGTCTGGGGCGAGATGGCAAGCTGGGGATGCGATATCTCCACTCCGGCGGGCCTTGAATACTTCCTGCCCGAGTGGATAGAGTCGGTGGAGCGGGACTTCAACCACCCGGCTTTAGTGGGCTGGTGCCCCTTTAACGAGACCTGGGACCACCCCTATACCGGCGCGCGGCAGGACGACGAGGTGCTGCGGGCCACCTACCTTGCCACCAAGGCCCTGGACCCCACCCGCCCGGTGATAGACACCAGCGGCAACTTCCACGTGATAACGGACATCTACGACATACACGACTATGACCAGGACCCCGAGTCCTTCAGGGCGAAGCTGGCCCCAATGGCGGAGGGCGGTCCCGCCCACGAGACCTTCCCCCACCGGCAGAAGTACGGGGGCCAGCCATACTTTGTCAGCGAGTACGGCGGCACCTGGTGGAACCCGGCCCCCAAGGACGGGAACAACTGGGGCTATGGAAACCGGCCGGAGAGCGAGGACGAGGTGCTGCGGCGCTTTGCGGGCCTTGCCGGGGCCATGCTCGAGAATCCGGCGGTCTGCGCCCTTTGCTATACCCAGCTTACCGACGTGGAGCAGGAGCAGAACGGCCTCTACTCCTATGACCGGAGCCGCAAGTTCTCCGACAGGATATACGAGGACATGAGGGCCGCCATGTCGGCCCGGGCGGCCATAGAGAAGTGATAGCCTGAGCATACAGAAGGAGCACCGCCTATTGGCGGTGCTCCTTCCTGATTGTAGCTATTCGCTCTGATGGTTCTTGTGGCAGTTCCTGTGCCGCTGTTGGCGGCGCTGGCCGTTTCCGTGGCCGTGGCCGTTGCCCGCGTGGCAGGTGACGTTTCCGCAGCCGCCCACGCAGCCCTCGACCCTCTCAAGCATCCTTGTGCAGCGCTGCTCGTCGCCGCAGTCCACGTATATATCCATCTCCTTGCCCTGCTCAAGATAGTCCTTAATCTCTGAGCTGTTGAGGAGCGTGTCTATGGCCTCCGAGTATTCGGAGAACAGCACTGAGGTGTTCTCCGCTATACGCCTGCCGTCCTGGTTCAGGCCCTTTACTCCGATGACTATGTCAAAGCGGTTTATTTTAAGCTGAAGGGCCGGGTTTATCTCTATGCCGATGGCCGACACCGGCGTGAAGAACATTCCGCCCCCAACACACAGCAGCACCAGCGCAAGGCAGGCCGCCGCCAGGGCAAGGGGCCGTCTTTTACCGCGCTTTGCCGGGGCGTAGATACGCTCCAGCGTCCTCTCCTTTATCTCCCGCTCGGCGTGCACCCCCGAGAAGGCGGTTTGCAGCCTGTTACGCATCCTCGTCACCTCCCAGCCTCTCTTTAAGCAGCTTCTTCGCCCGCGCCAGCAGGGAATACACAGTGTTCACGTTCTTCTTCATGAGCCCGGCTATCTCCGGCGCGGTATAGCCCTCGAAATAGTGCAGGTACACCACGTCCCTGTACTTGCCCGGCAGCTCCAGCACTGCCCCCAGCACCTCGCGGGACTCTGAGGGCGCGTCCGCCGGCAGGTCTATGAGCTCGTCCAAGGGGACCGTGCGGCTTCTTAAAAAGCTTCTGAGCAGGTCCCGGCAGGCGTTGATGGTGACCCTGATGAACCATGCCTTCTCGTGCTCCTCGCTTTCAAACACAGCAGAGCTGAGGACGTATTTCATGAATACCGTTTGAAACACGTCCTCAGAGTCGGCCTGGTTTTTCAGATGTATCAGGCAGAGCCTTCGCACCATATCGGCGTGCCTGTCTATTGCCGCAGCCGTCTCCTGCTCGCTGCGCATATGTCAGCAGTGCCTGCCGCCGTGGTGCCCGCCGCCGCCATGATGGCCGCCGCCATAGCCGCCGCCGTTGCCATAACCCATGCCGCTGCCGCAGCCATAGCCGTTACCGCCGCCGTTGCCAGTGCCGTCGCCGGGGCAGTATTCCGGGTCATAGTTGTCGCATACGCCGTCATTGTCGGCGTCCACATACCCGCCGCTGCCGCAGCCTATGCCGTTGCCTGGGCAGCGGTCGGGGTCATAGTTGTCGCACACGCCGTCGCCGTCCTCGTCAACGCAGCTGTGGCACCTGACACTCTCCAGATCCACACAGGCGGCCGGACCGCAGCCTATCCTGAATCCGCCGCAGACCGTGTCCATGGCCCAGCGGCCGTGCCTTGCCGAAGCGCTTACGGTCATGCAGCTCAGTATGAGCGCCGCCGTGACGAGTCCTGTAAATAACTTTCTCATGTGAAATCCCTCCTGATATTCTTGCCGTTTTAACGGTTCTGACAATAATACGGCTGAAAGGGCCGATTCCGTGCACGTAAATTAGATTTTTTCCAAAAATATAATTTTAGTGCTTTTTACATCCCCACGGCCATACACGTCATGCCCACATACACGATATATATCCCCAGCAGCAGCACCCCCTGTACCCTTGAGAACTTCTGGGTGAATATTGTGGGTATGATGGCCACGCCCCCCACAAGCAGGCAGGCGGGCAGGTCCAGCATGGCGGAGGTGGGGGCGATGGGCAGGGCCTTGCCGGAGACCAGGGCGCTGATGGGCAGTATAAGCGTCAGGTCGATGATGTTCGCCCCCAGGATATTGCCCACGGAGAGGGATGACTCCTTCTTCACGATGGCGGTGATGGTGGTGATGAGCTCCGGCAGGGAGGTGCCCACGGCTATCACCGTCACGCCGATTATCCGCTCTGAGATGCCTATAAAGCGGGCCAGCTCGCTGCCGTTGTCCACCAGAAGATCCGCGCCCCAGACGATGCCCACGGTGCCCACGGCGAACTTTATAAGGTTTACGATTATCTCCCTGCGCTCCGGCCGGGGCCGCTCTATCCTGCGTGTGCTGTCGGTGCGGGTGGCGCTCATGGAGCGCTTGGCCTCAAGTACGTTGTCGGTCATGAATACGGCGAAGATGACTATCATCACAAGGGCTATCACTATCCCCATCTGCCCCATGAACCCGGAGACCACCACTATCAGGGCCGCCAGGAGCATGAGCACGGACTTTCTTAAATAGTCCTTTCGCCGGGCCGCGCCGGGCATACACAGTATCGAGATGGCCATGATAAGACCGATATTGGCCGTCACGCTGCCCACGGCGTTGCCTATGGCCATGTCCACCTTGCCCTGGGCCGCGGCCATTACAGAGACCAGCATCTCCGGCAGCGTGGTGGCAAGGCTCACTATCGTTGCGCCGATTATCAGCTTCGGTATGCCGCTGACCTCTGCTATCCAGGAGGCCGCATCCACAAAGTAGTCGCCGCCCTTGACGATGAACACAATGCCAACGATGAACAAAAAAATTACCAGTGCCAGTTCCATTTTCTTTTCCCTCTCATTCATTTTTAATTCCAAACGAAAAGGGCCCACGTACAGCCCCAAAGCCATACGTGAGCCCAAGAAGACGGTTATAGCGCATGTATAGCTTTCGGCCATACATGAGTCTCGTTATTTAAGACAAGCCAGGCGGGACGCCGGGTATGTTGACTTGCCACGCGAAACGCGCTTACTACTCCCTCATGGGTTTTTCGATTGCAGGTATATTATACCAGGGCCGAAACGGCTTGTCAAGCATATTTACTGTTTCTCTTGTAAACGGTAAATAAGTGTGGTAAAATAGGGAAAAGCCAACGGTCTGTTCAATGAAAAAGGAGTTGACCTGCGATGGACAAAGGTTTGGCGGAGAGGACCGCCGGAGGGCTGCAAAAGGCCCTGGGGTGGCTTTTCGGGCTGATGCTTGGGGGCAGTCTTTTTGTGTGCCTGTTCTTGTCACATATCAATTTCTCCAGGAAATACCTGACCACCCAGTTCCTGCCGGCCTTTATGCTGCTGGGCTTTGGGCTTTTGTTTGTCTTCTCGCTGTTTAGGTACAGCTCCGTGCTGGCGGGGCTGAGCCCGGGAAAAAGGGCCCTGCTTATCGCCACGGCGCTGCTCTTTCTGTTTCAGGTCTTCGCCGCCTCACAATACTGGTTCCGCACCGCCTGGGACGTGCCCACCGTGAACAACACCGCCAGCGCCATCGCCCACGGGGATGGGGAGTACCTCTCGAAGATCCGCTGGTACTTCTCGGAGTTCCCCAACAACCTTATGCTGGTCTGGGTCTTCTCCCTTTTCTACAGGGCCGCCCATCTTATGGGCCTGCACGAGCAGGAGTATTTCTTTATTATCTGCATACAGTGCCTGATAAATTCCCTTTGCGGGATTTTGCTGGTCCAGGTAATCAACAGGCTCTTTAAACACAGGAGCATGGTCATACTGGGATATGCGCTGTACCTTTTCCTTGTGGGCATATCCCCCTGGGTATCCGTGCCCTATTCGGACTCCATGGCCCTGCCCTTCCCGCTCTCTATCGCCGCCATCTACGTGAACAGGGAGCGCTGCCGGTACAGGTGGCTGCCCTGGCTCTCGATGGCCGTGCTGGCGGTCATAGGCTACCGCATAAAGCCCCAGGCGCTGATAGCGTTTATCGCCGTGCTCATGGCGGAGGCCATCGACTGGCTGAGAGCGGGCTTTACAAAGGAGAACCTGAGAAGGCTTGCCGCCGGGGGCTGCGCGGTGATAGTTGGGCTTGCGGGGTCGTTCGTATCCTGCAAGCTGGCCGTGCGCAGCATGAACTTCCCGGTGGACCGCGAGGGCGCTTTCGGGGCCGCGCACTTTTTCATGATGGGGCTCAACACCGAGACCATGGGCGCGTATTACACCGAGGACAATCTATACTCCAACACCTTCTCAAGCGTCAAAGAGCGCAACAGGGGGAATATGGAGCGGGCCTTTGAGCGCATAAGGGAGATGGGCCCAATAGGGCTTATGAAGCACGGGGCCAGGAAGACCCTTACCAACTACTATGACGGCACCTTCGCCTGGGGCGGGGAGGGCTATTTCTTCTCGGGCATGAACCAGCCGAAGGACAATCCCTTCTGCGATTTCTTCCGGGGGGTGTACTACGGCGGGGACGAGCCGGGCAGGTATTACCCGCTCTGGACGAATTTCGCGCAGATTGTCTGGCTTTCGGTGCTTTTCCTGGCGGTTTTGGCCCTGTTCGCCCCGAAAGCTCCCGAGAAGGACATGATGCTGCTGTCCGTTATCGGGCTGACCCTTTTCGAGCTGCTGTTTGAAGCCAGGGCAAGGTATCTGTTCACCTATGTGCCCATCTATATCATACTTGCCCTTTACGGCTTTCAGTTTGTCAGGACCAAATTGCCCGAAATAGCAAAAATAACAAAATCAGAAAGGAAGAGAGAGAATGAAGAATAGGCCGGTAAAGGCCGCCATGATAGGCGTTGGCGCCATCAGCGGCATCTACTTGCAGAACATCACCCACACCTTCAGAGAGGTGGAGCTTGTGGGCGTGTGCGACCTTATCCCCGAGAGGGCCGAAAAGGGCGCCGCCTATGTGAAGGAGGCCATCGAGAAGGGTGCCAATGTGCCCGAGCCCAAAATCTACAAGGACATGTACGAGGCCTTCAACGACCCGGAGGTGGAGGTGATTTTGAACCTCACCCGGCCCTATGAGCACTTCGAGGTCACGAAGCAGGCGCTGCTGCACGGCAAGCATGTGTACTCGGAGAAGCCCCTGGGGGTGGACATGGAGGAGGCCGGAGAGCTTATAGCCCTGGCGGAGGAGAAAAACCTTCGGCTGGGCGGCGCGCCGGACACCTTTATGGGCGCGGGCATACAGACCGCCCGGCGGCTCATCGACGACGGGTACATAGGCGATATTGTTGGGGCCAGCTGCGCCATGGTCTGCCACGGCCACGAGACCTGGCACCCGGACCCGGAGTTCTACTATAAGCGGGGCGGCGGGCCCATGCTGGATATGGGGCCCTACTATATCACGGCGCTGGTGCAGCTTTTGGGAGAGGCCAGGGGGTTGATGGGCATGACCAAGCGCTCCTTTACAGAGCGGCTCATCACCTCGGAGCCCCATAGGGGCGAGACCATCAATGTGGATGTGGACACCTGGCTCTCGGGGAACATAGAGTTTGAGAGCGGGGCCATCGCCCAGGTCTTCACCACCTTCGACGTGCACTATACCGTGCAGCCCCGGTTCGAGGTCTACGGCACCAAGGGCAGCATGATGGTGCCGGACCCCAACACCTTCGGCGGGCCGGTGCTGGTGCTGCGGCCAGAGGACTTCGCGGCCGCTCCTAAGACGGACCCGGGCCTTGCGCGCCACGGGGTGCCGGACTTCTACGCGGGCTGGAAGGAGATGCCCCTGATGTACGACTACCCGGAGAACAGCCGGGGGCTGGGGCTTGCGGACATGTGCAAGGCCCTTCGCACCGGCCGGGAGCATAGGGCCAGCTACCGGCAGCAGCGGCACGTGCTGGAGATAATGACGGCCTTCTCCAAGTCCTGCGCTCAGAAGGCCTATGTGCCCATCCAGTCCCGCTATGAGCGCACCGCGCCCATGGAGAACAACCCAATGCACGGCATTTTAGACGAATAATAAGGAGGAATTTACTATGAAAGCAGCGTACACCGGCTGGACCTGGATACACGGCGACGAGGAGACCGCCAAGAAACAGCTTGAGCAGAGCTTCAAGGAGTGCAAGTTCCTTGGGTATGACACCGTGGAGAACTTCGCCTTTATCCGGGACTACTATAAGGACGACCCCGGCGAGCTTAAGAAGCTGGCCGACGGCTGCGGAGTGGAGCTTGTGAACCTCTACGGCCACTTCGACCTGGACGTTGAGGGCTCCCTCAAGCGGGCCATGGAGCAGGTGGACTTCCTTTCGGAGATAGGCGGCAAATGGTATAACTGCCAGCACGGAGGCTTTGGCGGGGAGCCCTTCGAGCGGCCCACCGACCCCCAGATGATAGACGTCATCTGCGAGATAGCCAACCGCCTTGGAAAGTACGCCAGGGAGAAGGGCGTTACCGTCTGCTTCCACCCCCACTACGGCACCTGCGTGTTCTCACAGAGCGATATCGACTATTTCGCCGCCCATACCGAGCCCGAATATGTCAGCTTCTGCTTTGACACGGCCCATACCACCCTGGGCGGCATGGACCCGGCGGCGCTTATCCGGCAGTACGGGGACCGCATTGCCTATATGCACCTTAAGGACGTGGACACCTACGCCCTCAGTAAGGCCGAGGGCCGGATGAAGATGGCCTCCTTCAGGGCCCTGGGCCACGGCACGGTGGACTTCCCGGCGGTGAAGGCCGCGCTGGAGGAGGTGGGCTTTGACGGGGTGCTCTGCGTGGAGCTGGACATACCCGAGGTCTGCAACTTCCATTCGGCGGAGGTCTCGCGCATTTATCTTAGGGATGTGCTGGGAATCTGAACAGAATATATCAAAAGGGTACGGACCCGCGATAGGTCCGTACCCTTTTTTTATCCTTCGCTCCGGGCCGACCTGACTATCTCCCTTGACAGCCGGCAGAGCTCCGTTATCTCCTCCCACTTCTGCCCCTCGATGAGCTCCGCGGTCACCATGTACGAGCCCCCGCAGGCTGCTATCACCGGGCAGCTTATATACTCCCGCAGGTTGCTTATGGAGATACCCCCCGTGGGCATCACCTTGAACTGGGGGAAGGGCGCGCTCATGGCCTTTATCTTCGGGAGCCCCCCGGACTGCTCGGCGGGGAAGAACTTGATAAGCTCCAGCCCGAACTTCAGGGCCGCGTGGTAGTCCGTGGGGGTGGTGCAGCCGGGGTATATGGGCACGCCCTTTTTCTGGGCGTACTCCACCAGCTCCGGGTCAAAGCCCGGGGTAACTATGAACTGGCCGCCCGCCTCAAGGGCCGCGTCTATCTGCTCCGTATTTGTGACCGTGCCCGCGCCGACTATCATCCGGGGACAGGCATCCTTCATGAGCCTTATGGCCCTCTCGGCTCCCTGGGCCCTGAAGGTGACCTCGGCCACGGGCACGTCCCCGGCGCACAGGGCCTTCGCCAGCTTTACAGCGTCCCGCTCCGGGTCCGAGAGCTTTATCACCGGCACTATGCCTATCTCTGAAATTGCCTGACTAAGTTTGTCCATTGGTATTCCTCCCTGCTCTATTCTCTGTCGAAGTTGTCATAGTCCAGATACGCGCCCTTCATGGGCGAGGCCGCCAGCTCTGAGAACAGCCGCAGCACCCCCCGCCTGTACTTTGCGGACTTCGGCTTCCAGCGCTTTTTCCTCTCGCTCAGTACCGCGTCTATCTCCTCCGGGGTCCTTCTCTCCCCCTTTATTCCCACTATCTCAAGTACGCGCTCCTCTACGTCCAGGCGTATCAGGTCCCCCTCCTCAACCAGGGCTATGGGCCCGCCCGCCTGGGCCTCGGGGCTGCAGTGGCCGATGACCGGGCCGGTGGAGGCCCCGGAGAAGCGCCCGTCGGTGATGAGGGCTATGCTCTTTCCCAGCTCCTTATCGGAGGAGATGGCCTCGGAGGTATAGAACATCTCCGGCATACCCGAGCCCTTTGGCCCCTCATAGCGGATGAAGACCGCGTCCCCGGGCTTCACCCTGTGGTGCAGCACCGCGTCTATGCACTCCTCTTCGCTGTCAAAGGGCCGGGCGTTGAGAACGGCGGAGAACATCTCCCTGGGGCAGGCGGTGTGTTTTATCACCGCGCCCTCCGGGGCAAGGTTGCCCTTTAGTATGGCGATGGAGCCGCCGGTGCCAAGGGCCTTATCGTATGGACGGATAACGTCCTCCCGGGTCACATTGGTGTGGTGCCTCTCATTGGCCTTCTCCAGCCGCTCCTGACAGCGCTGGTAGAAGCCGCCAGATTTAAGCTCCTCAAGGTTCTCGCCCAGGGTCTTCCCCGTGACGGTCATGGCGTCCAGGTGCAGGTGGGGCTTTATCTCCTCCATTATGGCCGGAACGCCCCCGGCGTAGTAGAAGAACTCCGCCGGCCAGCGCCCGGCCGGGCGCACGTCCAGAAGGTAGCGGGCCCCTCTGTGCAGCCGGTCGAAGGTATCGCCGGTTATCTCAAGCCCCAGCTCGTGGGCGATGGCGGGAAGGTGCAGAAGGCAGTTCGTGGAGCCGGACACCGCCGCGTGGACCAGGATGGCGTTCTCAAAGCTCTCCATGGTCACTATGTCCGAGGGCTTCATGCCCTCTGACCGGGCCAGCTTCACAGCCAGCCTTCCGGCGCTTTTGGCGTACTCCAAAAGGTCCGGGCTGGTGGCGGGCAGCAGGGCGCTGCCGGGAAGGGACAGTCCTAAGGCCTCGGCCATTATCTGCATGGTGGAGGCGGTGCCGATAAAGGAGCAGGCCCCGCAGCTTGGGCATGCGTTCTGCTTGGCCCAGTTCAGTTCGCTCTCGTCTATCTCTCCCCGCTCGTACCTTGCGGAGTACACGCCAAGCTGCTCCAAAGTCAGCAGCTTCGGCCCCGCCGCCATGGTGCCGCCGGTCACCACCACCGCCGGGATATCCACCCTTAAAAGGCCCATCAGGTTCCCGGGCAGGCCCTTATCGCAGCTGGCGATGTACACCCCCGCGTCGAAGGGGGTGGCGCTCTGCTGGATCTCTATCATATTGGCTATCATCTCCCGGCTGGCGAGGGAGTAGTTGATGCCGTCGGTGCCCTGGCTCTCGCCGTCGCACATGTCCGTGCAGAAGTACCGGGCCCCGTGGCCCCCGGCCTCGGCTATGCCCTCTCTGGCGGCCTCCACCAGCTTATCCAGATGGCCGGAGCCCGGGTGGCTGTCGCCGAAGGTGCTCTCGATGAATATCTGGGGCTTTGAGAGGTCCTCAGGGCTCCAGCCGGTGCCCAGGCGCAGGGGGTCCAGCTCCGGCGAGAGCTCTCTCATTTTCTGGCTTATAAGCATAGGCTTTTTCGCTCCTTTCACACTGGCACAAGCTTTTCTCATATCATACTTTTTGAAGGATAAGCGCGCGAAGCCGCTTTCTTGCATAAAGTATACCATATAAGGTATATATGTTTCAACCTTCTACTTGATATTTTCCGGGCTCTACGCTATAATTGTCATATAACATGGGAATGGAGAGTTATTTATGCGAAAGGCCAAGAGATTTGCCGTATTTATGCTGGCCATAGTCTGCACCCTGGCTGAGCCCGGAGTTCCGGCCAGCTCCAAGGCGGGGGACAGCCACACCATCAGCGGCTTCCCCGTCATCTATCAGATGCCCGAGCTGCCCACCGGCTGCGAGGTCACCGCCCTCACCATGGCAATGCACTACTATGGGTATAACGTGGGCAAGACCACCATGGCGGGCCGGTATCTGCCCATAGCCTCGCCGGAATTCTATTATGGCAGCGACGGCAGGCTCTACGGCCCGGATATGGACAATTACTTTGTGGGGGACCCCTTTACGGAGTGGGGCTATATCTGCGGGGCCCCGGCCCTTTGCACCGCCGCGGACAGGTACTTCAAGGCCAATAAGGTGCGTATGCGCGCCAAGGACCTGACCGGCTCCTCACCCAGTGAGCTCTACGCCCTTGTGGAGCAGGACATCCCGGTGGTGGTGCTGGTGACCATCGGCATGGTGAACCGCTATCCGGAATTCAGCTGGTACTCCCCCTCCGGCAAGCACATGAGCATGTCCTCTGACGACCACGGCGCAGTGCTTATCGGCTATACCCCCACAACGGTGACCCTCGCCGACCCTCTGGCCGGGCGGGTGACCTACAGCCGCTATCAGTTCGAGTCGGTGTTCAAGTCCCGGGGCCTGCAGTGCGTGATACTGGAGGAGGCTGTCTATAAGTCCGGCTACACCGACGTGCCCGACGGCCAGTGGTACACGGACTCGGTGGTGTACTGCCGGGACAATGGGCTCATGAGCGGTACCGGGGACAAACAGTTCAGCCCCGGCGGCACCATGACCCGGTCCATGCTTGCAAGCGTCCTGCACCGTGTGGCGGGAGAGCCGGAGGCCGCCGTCCAGAACCCATTTACCGACGTCAGTCCCGGGCAGTGGTATGCCCAAAGCGTCGTCTGGGCATATGAAGCCGGGGTGATGGAGGGCTATGGGGACGGCCGCTTCGGCGCAAAGGACCCGGTGACCCGGGAGCAGGTCATAGCCACCCTCTGGCGCTATGAGGGTGAACCCGAGGCTCCGGCCGCGCCGGACTTTGACGACGAGGGGAACATCTCGGAATACGCCGCCGCTGCCGTGGACTGGGCCAGGGATAAGGGGATAATATCGGGCAAGAGCGGCAACCTCTTTGACCCGGGCAGCAGCATGACCCGGGCGGAGATCGCGGTGGTGCTGAAAAACTACATGGAACAGAGGGTGGAGAGCAATGCCGGATTATGAGCTTATGGCAAAGCAGATAGAAGCGCTGGCCGGGACCTGCGGGGACTTCGTCCCCCTGCTGTCCAACGCCTCGGCTGTTCTGAACGAGGGTATGGAGCGCATAAACTGGGTGGGCTTCTACCTTATGGACGGCGGCAGCCTGCTTCTGGGCCCGTTCCAGGGCAGGGCCGCCTGCGTCAGGATAGAGGTGGGCAAGGGCGTATGCGGCGCGGCGGTGCGGGAGGGCCGGGTGCTCCGGGTGGAGGACGTGCACAGGTTTCCCGGACATATCGCCTGCGACAGCGCCTCCCGCTCGGAGATAGTGCTGCCCATACGCAGCGGCGGTAAAATTGTGGGCGTGCTGGACATCGACAGCCCGGAGACCGGCCGGTTCAACGAGGAGGACCAGGAGGGGCTGCAGACTGTGGTCCGGGCCATAGAGGGCTGCGCGGACTTTTCAAGGCTTCGGCTTTAGGGCACGGAATCAGTACGCTATGTCAAGCCATTTCTTCTCCCGGGCGGAGCGCATGGCGGTCTCTATAACGGCCAGGGTGTTATGGCCGTCCACCGCCGTGACTATGGGCTCCCGGCCCTCTGTAAGGGCGGCGATGAACTCGTCGATGACCCCGCTCTTGGTCTGGTTGGTGTTCGTGGCGATGCCGCCCACGGTGTACTTCACCTGTATGCCGTCGCGCATCTCTAAAACGATATCGTCGGCATAGTCGCCGAATATCTTCATCACGCCTTTGGTGCCGTAGATTATGGTGGAGTTGTCCTCCCGGCCATAGTTGGTCCAGCTGTAGTGCATTATGCCCGGCAGGCCGTTCTCCATATTGAACATGCACACGGCGTTGTCCTCCAGCTCTATGGGGCTGCCGTCGGCGTACTTTTTGTCAAGGGTGCGCATGTCGGCAAAGACGCTCTTTATCTCCGAGTCCGTAAGATACCGTATCAGGTCGATCTTATGGGCCCCAAGGTCCCCCATAACGCCGAAGTTTGCCTTGTCCTTCCGGAAAAACCAGGTGTCCGCCCCGGGGTCCGCTGACCAGGTCTCAGGGCCGGGGTGCTTGAAGCTGCTCTGGAAGAACAGCAGCTCGCCGATAGAGCCGGCCTTCAGGAGCTCCTTTGCCTTCGTATGGGCCCTTATCAGCCGCTGGTTATGGCCAAGCATCATTGTCTTTCCCGACTTCTCCCGGGCCGCCATCATGGCCCTGGTTTCCTCAAGGCTCAGAGCCATTGGCTTTTCCACAAGCACATGCTTGCCGGCCTCAAGGGCCCTTATGCTGTACTCTGCGTGGGTGGCGTTTGGCGTGCAGATGCTTACCGCGTCCACCGAGCCGTCAGAGAGCACCTCCTCCAGGGACCCGTAGGCCCTGCCGCCGTATATTTCCGCAAGCTCTTCTGCACGGTCCGTGTTAAAATCCAGCACCCCGGCTATCTGCGCGCTGGGGTTCTCCGCATACTCGGGCAGGTGCCTGCGCTGGGCAACGGCGCCCCCGCCGATAACGGCCACCCGGATGATCTTTTTATCTTTAGCCATACATATCTCCCCTTTGGTAAATTTTGATAAAGCCAAAGGCCTTTACGATATCTTTGCGATACCATAAAGGCCTTTACTGTGGTGCAGGTAACAGGAGTTGAACCTGCAAGAGCTTGCGCTCATATGGACCTGAACCATACGCGTCTGCCAATTCCGCCATACCTGCTCACTTCGCCCGGGCTCTCGCCCCAGCGCTTGTTTATTATAGCACCCGTCATATGGTTTGTCAAGGGCTTTTTTGACTTTTTTCTTAACAGTCCTCCGCCGCCCTTGCCGCTGCGGCCGACATATGTTATAATCAGAGCCAGACTAATCGAAACGGAGGCGGGTCCGGCTGTGAAAATGTCAGCTTTCATGCGCTTTGCGTCCTTTGGCCTTAAGACTATTCTTTTCCGAAAGCAGGAGCCTATACTGGGCACCATAATACTCACGGACAAGTGCAACCTACACTGTAAGCACTGCTCGGTGAACAACCATCTGGCGAGGATAGCGCCGTACTCCCAGATAAGGGGGGGAGATGGAGCAGCTATACCGCATGGGCATACGCATCCTCTTTTTCTGCGGCGGCGAGACCTTTCTCTGGCAGGACAGCGGGAAGACCCTTCGGGACCTGGTGATAGAGGCCAAGGGGATGGGCTTTCTCATTGTGAACGTGGTAACAAACGGCACATTTCCGCTGGACCTGCCCGAGGCGGACCTGATACTTTTAAGCCTGGACGGGGACCGGCGGCGGCATAATATCATCCGTGGGGACACCTTCGACCTTATAATGTACAATATCAGCCGGGCCGCCGCGGACAATATCTGCTTTTATATGGCGATAAACCAGATAAATAAGGGGGCCGTCCATGAGGTATGCAGGCTTGCGAAGGAGACCCCCAATGTGCGGGCGGTGTCCTTTAACTTCCACACCCCCTATCCAGATACTAAGGAGCTGGCCCTGACCAAGGAGGAAAAGGCCAAGTGCTGTCAGACGATAGCCGCGGAGATGAAGGCCGGGGCCCCGGTGTTCAACCTGAAAAGCGCCTTTCCCTATCTTATCGGGAACTCCTTTCCCACCCCCTGCCGCCAGTGCGTGGTGATGGAAAACGGAAAGCTGAGCGTCTGCGGGCGGTGCATAGAGGTCCCGGGGCTATGCGAGAGCTGCGGGTACTTCTTCGTGGCGGAGTATACCCTGCTGTTTTCGGGGAAACTCCCGGTGCTTTTTGACATGCTTTTCACCTACCTTCGGTATATCTGAGGTGATAATATGAGCCTTTTGACCACCCTTACCAGAATGTGGCTGACCCGCTCGGCCCGGCCCTTCTCCTTTACCGGCGGGTATGACGGCAGCCTGCCCTATGACGGCTGCGAAAAGCTGGGCCTGTATGTGCACATCCCCTTCTGCCGGTCTGTCTGCGATTTCTGCCCCTACTGCAAATACCCGTACAGCCCGGAACAGGCCGGTGAATATATACATAGCCTGCTCTCGGAGATAGAGCTGGCGACTGCCGGGCACCAGAAGAAGACCGTGTCGAGCCTCTACTTCGGGGGCGGCACCCCCGCCCTGCTCTCAGACCGGCTGCATGAGGTGATAGCAGCGCTTGAAGGGCATTTTACCATCACCCAGGGAATAGGGGTGGAGCTGCACCCGGAGGATGTGACCGTACCAACTCTTGAGACTCTGAGAAGGGCCGGGGTCACGAAGCTCAGCATAGGGATACAGTCCTTCGGGGAGAGGTATCAGAGCGTGCTGGGCCGCGCCCCGGTCTCGCCGGAAAAGCTTAGAGATGCCCTCTCGGCGGTCCCCTTCGAGACGGTCTCCTTTGACTTTATCTTCGCCCTGCCCGGGCAGAGCTTCGATGACCTGAGGGCCGACGTGGACCTGGCCTTTAAAAGCGGCGCGAACCATGTGGCGCTGTACCC
This sequence comes from uncultured Eubacteriales bacterium, assembly GCA_910584745.1. Taxonomy (GTDB): domain Bacteria; phylum Bacillota; class Clostridia; order Oscillospirales; family Acutalibacteraceae; genus Acutalibacter. The sequence continues at coordinate 176,435 of CAJUDG010000007.1, read as the reverse complement.
CTTCATCCAGTTTTCATACACGGAGAGCACCCTGCCGGTCATGGGGAAAAGGGAGAAGCGGGAGCTTCTCGACCGCATCACGGAGTATATGGACATGACTGGCCGCGCCCGCACCTCTATCTGGACCTTCTCCAGCGAGCCCTCCGCCAGCTACTCCTCCATGACAAGGGAGAACTTTCTGGGGTTCGGCTGCTCGGCCACCACGCTGCTCTATGGGCAGTTCAAGATAAACACCTTCTCTCCCAAGGCATATTCCGAAAGGGTCAGCAAGGGAGCGCTGCCCACGGCCCTGACCCTGCGGTTCACCCGCCGGCAGAGGATGGTTTACTACCTGTTCTGGACCGCCTACAGCACCTGGGTGGACCCCAAAGGCTTTCGGGATTTCTTCGGCAGCAGCCTTGAGGGCTGCTATGGCTTTGAGTTCTGGCTGTCGCGAAGGCTGGGGTGGGTGGAGATGATAGACGGCAAATACCACCTTACGCCGAAGGGCGTGTTCGCTTATCACTACTATGAGGGGTTCTATACGCTGAGATATATAGACAATATGTGGAACGTTTTGAGCAGGGAGAGCTTTCCCAAGGGGCTGAAGCTATAGGTCCCCGGCCTCCCTGCGTCCGGCCTTGTAGAGCTGCCGCCCCAGCAGCAGCGCCAGTGCGCAGGCCGCCCCGCCATAGCGCAGCTTGACTAGGAGCAACTGTGTCTCGTGGGTGGTCTCTGTAAGCGCCTCGCGGTTCTCTATGGTAAAGCCGTTTTGCTGGAGCCAGGTTGTCTCCACGCCGCTTAAATCCTTGCCCCGGAGCATCACCCGCAGTGACCGTGCGCCGCTCAGTGTAAGGGACGTGCCCTTTGTCAGGGCCAAGTCCTCCGGCAGGCTCTCCGCCAGGATAAACGCGCCGCTGACGCTCTCCTCCCCCGCCTGGCATACCAGCCGCGCCGGGGACTGGACCCCGGCGCCGCAGAACGCCGCGAAGGCCCTTTTGCCAAGGAAGAACTCTGTTCCGGCTCCTCCGGCTTCCAGCCCGAAGCAGGCGCTGAGGTATTCGGGGGAGACCTCGGCGGCTGTCACCGCCCCGCCGTCCTTCTCCAGGGTATATTCCCGCTGGCGGCTTACGGATATGACGCTCTCCCGCTGGAGCATTTGCTGTATCTTCACGTCCAGCGCCGCGCCCTCCGCGCCCGGTGAGAGCACGTATTCCACCGGCTCCCCGGCCATAATGATGTATTCTGCCGCGCCCATAAGCAGGTCTCCGGCCAGGATGATTCCCAGGAGGAATAAAAGCAGCGAGAGCTTTACCTTATCGCTCCTTCTGCGGAGTTTCAGCAGGTCTCTCATGCCCTGCGCCTCCTTGCCCCCCTCAGGATAAGCGCGGCCGAAAGCCCCAGTATCGCCGCGCCCACAGCGCCCAGCACTATCCAGAACTGCCCCGGGTCGTCCTCATCCCCGGCGGCGGTCTTATTTTCGGAAAAGGGGGACTTTACGTCCAGGGTAAAGCTTCCTGTCTCTGTAAATTCGTTGCCGTCCCGGTCCTCATAGAGATAGGTCACCGTACCTGCCGTGGGGCCGTAGGGGGTCTCGCTTTCCGTAAGCCCGGTTATGGTTATCTCCATGGGCTTCTCCCCCATGGCCCCGCCCTCCAGATCGCCGATAAATGCCGTGCCCGAGGGCAGCAGCCCGTCCCCCTCTATGGTGGCGCGCACGTTATAGGCCTTGGCGTGGCTGAGATTGATGGCCTGGATATTCGCGGCTATCACGTCGGACACCACCGCCTCCCCCGGCATACGGCCCAGGGAGAACTCCATTTTAAGGGGCTGGGAGATGTTCACCCGGGCGCTGCCGCCGCCGGAGCCGGTCTCCCCCTTATTATAGGCGAAATCAAAGCTCAGCGGGATGGCGTACTGCCCGGCGGGGGTCTCGGGGCTCACCTGATAGTCATATATGACCTCTGTCCTGCCCCCCGCCGCCAGCTCTCCGATATAGACGCTCTCCGACGGGCTCAGAAGGGCAAAGCCCTCTCCGGGGGAGGCCGCCGTAACCGCCATGTTCTCAAGGCCCTGGGAGCCGCTGGTGTTCACAAGGGTGACCGTCACCCGCATACGGTCCCCGGCGTTGACCACTCCCGGCTGGCCGTCCTCCTCAAGGGATATGGCCGTCGAGGACTCTACGAACACCTTTGGCCCCAGCACCACCGGGGGCTCCGGCTCCGGCGTGGGGATGGGCTCGGGGGTGGGGGTTGCGTTGGGGTCCTTGCCGTCGGTTATGTTTACAAACAGGGTGAAATCCTGCTGTATTTCGGTGCCGTGGACATCCGTCCCGGACACGTATACCGTTACCGGGTAACTGCCGTTGAGCCTGCCCTTTTCAAGCTCCAGGGTGAATATGGCGCAGTAAGCCTCTACATTCTGTTTGCCGCCGTTAACCTTATGCTCTTTCAGCTCCACCGTCTGCTCATAGTTCTTCGCCGTAAATGGCCCGCCAGCGTCAAAGGCGGCCCTGGCCCGCAGGACCCCGCCCCTCAGCTCCCCCTGGCACAATAGGGGCAGCACCACCGTGGCCGCGCCGCCCTTTACCGCGGGCATATAGCCCTGGGAGTAGGTCCTGCCCATGTGCTCGTACAGGTTCCTGTTGTCGATATAGAGCCGGGCCTGCTCCTTTTCCGTGGGCGCGGGGGAGGGCTCCGGGCTGGGCCCGGCGGTCTGTTCCGGCGGCGGGGTCGCCCCATCCTCTGCCGCGGCGCATACCCATGGGGCGCATAGTAACAGCGCCGCCATCATCAACGCGAGAATATACCTCATACGCTCCCCCTTTGTCATGATCTGTGCACGTCCATCTCGTATACCCAGCCGCAGAGCTCCTCAATGTCCCGGGCGTTGTGGCTGGCAAGCAGTATGGCCTTGCCCCGGTCCCGCAGCTCCAGCAGCAGCCCGCGCATGTCCTCCGCGGTGGTCTTATCCAGGCCGTTGAAGGGTTCGTCCAGGATGAGCACCTCCGGGTCCTCCATGACGGCCTGGGCTATCCCCAGGCGCTGGCGCATACCAAGGGAATACTTCGACACGGCCTTGCGGGCGCTTTTTGAAAGTCCCACCCGGTCCAGCGCCGCCATGATCTCCCTTTTGCCGATGAGGCCCCTAAGGGCGGCAAGGGTCTTAAGGTTCCTATAGCCGCTCATGTTGGGTATAAAGCCCGGGGTCTCGATGATGATGCCAAGGCTCGGGGGGAAGTCCCGGTCCCTGCCCACCCTTATGCCGTTTACGGCGACGCTGCCCTTGTCGGGCCGCAGAAAGCCGCAGATGCACTTCATCAGGACGGTCTTGCCGCTGCCGTTATTGCCCACCACCCCGGCTATCTCCCCCGGCGGTATCGAAAGGCTCACGTCCTCAAGCACCGTCTCTTTCCCGAAGGATTTGTACACGTTTTCCACTATGATGCCCTTATGCTCCATTGTCAACGCTCCGTCCCGGTAAAGTTGAAGGGGTATTTCCTCACCCGCCAGAAGGACAGCAGATAGACCGCGAGGCCTGCCGCCGCGAAGATGCCGTAGGAATCCGCAAGGCGCGGGAGGTTGTCGTACCCGAAGTTGTGCATATAGTATGTGGCGTGGTTCAGCGGCGAGATCCAGCCGAACAGGATATTGGCTATGCGGCCCTCTGTGGGCCCAAGATGGAACCACTCCGTTATCACCTGGGGACTGAGGAAGAAGCCGAAGCCGCTGAACGCCGCCCCGGCCAGCATACCCATGCGGCCCCGAAGGAGGTTGAAGAAGAATATCAGCGCCGAGAGCACCAGGGAATAGCCCAGCATGAGCCCGAAGATGTGCAGGGCGCACTGGTAGGGAAAGGTCAGCTCCAGCACCTTTACAAAGGCCGGCACGGCGATGCTTTCCCCAATGCTCGAGTAGCCCAGGATGGCGGCGGTCTCACTCCACATATTGCCCGAGAAGGCCCTTGCCCCGCACAGCACGCAGGTAGAAACCAGTATGAACAGCACAAAGAGTGTGGTTGCCAGGGTAAGGTACAGAAGCTGCCCGGCCATCCAGCAGAAGCGGCTGGTGCGCACCAGGAAGAAGGGGGCCTCGTTGCCAAGGTTCGGCATATCCCCAAAGAGCAGCAGAAGGCATAGGGAGATGAGCAGGATGGAATTCGCGTCGCCGAAGGTCCAGATAAATGGCTCGAAAAGCTGCAAAAGGGTGTCCTGCTCCGCGGCGAAGTCCACCACCTTCTGCGAGAGCAGAAAGCAGGCTATGAACCCCAGGGCGAAGCTGAGCCATACCTGCGGGCTGCCCCGCCATCTGCCGAAGCAGGCCATGGCGGTTATGGCCGTCTGCCGGAGCTTAGTCACGTTCTATCCTCCCTTTCAGGATAATGTAGTAGCAGAGAAAAAGCATAAGTATCAGCCCCAAAAGCAGCAGCGTTACCCCCGCGCCGCCAAAGGGCCAGGTATGGCGCATGTCCAGCCACTCGTAGGGGTACAGGCAGTAGAGCCCCGGCCAGTACCGCTCGGAGATTATCACCAGGAAGTAGCAGATGACAAAGGCGCCGCCGAAGGCTATATACCTGCTGCCGGACAGTGCCGCCAGCACCGCCGCCACAGCGGCCCAGAGCGCGGCCACAAGGAAGGTGCGGCCATAGTCCCACTCTGTCCCCGGCGCTTTCAGAAAGACGTAGAGCCAGGCGGAAAACGCCTCTGCCCCGCCGCCGGATATGCAGCATGCCAGGAATTTTCCCAGGATATAGCTCCGCATACTGCCCCGCGCCAGGGCAAGCCGCGCATAGCCCGTCTTGTACTCGTCCAGCCATCCGCAGGCATAGGGTAAAGTGCAGGCCAGGGGTATGCTTATTCTGTACAGGGCGGAGGCCTCCCCCTGGGTCCACAGTATCAGAAGCTGGAGTGCGGCCCCCAGAAGGAACCTTACGGACAGCACCGCCCGTTTAAGGTCCGTCTCAAAGCTGTTCATTTTATCACCAAAAATATAAAAAGGTGCTTCTCTCAGATAAGAGTTTAACACCTTTTCGGTCATCAAGTATTCAGGAAAATATCATCAAAATGTAAACACTCACTCAAAAGCTATCATCGCCCGGGTGCCCCGCCCCATCCGGCTCTCTATGCGAAGCTTCAGCCCGTGGCGCCGCAGTATCGCCGAGGTAAGTGCAAGGCCCATCCCGGCCCCGCCGCTCTGGCGGCTGCGGGACTTGTCCACCATGTAGAAGGCCTCGGTCAGGTGGGCGATGTCCTCCTCTGGTATGCCGCAGCCGTCGTCCTCTACCGTAAGGGCCCCGTCCTTTACATATATCCTCACCGTGCCGCCCTGAGAGCAGGCCTTTACGCTGTTGTCCACAAGGTTCACGATGGCCTGGGTAAGAAGGTCCCTGTCACAGGGCCAGCTGCCGGGGCACTCCCCAATTTCTATCCCCACGCCCTTGTCCCGGGCCGCGGGAAGGCAGATGTCCCGGGCGGCCCCGGCAAGCTCCGCAAGGGGCGCGGGCTCCATCACCAGGGGCACATCCCGGTCCAGCTCCAACAGGCGCAGCATCTTCTTCGAGAGCCGGTCGAGCCGGGAGCTCTCGCTGCATATATAGCGCAGGGCCGTATCCTTATCCTCCTCGGAAAGCTTCGCGTAGCGCAGGGTCTGGGCATAGCCGGAGATGGCCGTCAGGGGGGTCTTCAGCTCGTGGGTAAGGCTTGCCATGAACATGGTCTTCTGCTCCTCGCTCTCCTCCACCCGGCGGATATGCTCCTCCACGGCCGCAGCCATGCGGTTGAAGTCCCGGCCAAGGCCCGAGAGCTCGTCCCTGCCCTCCTCCGGGGCCCGGCGGTCATAGGCCCCCGCCGCGATGGCGTTGGCGCTGTCAGAGAGGGCCTGCAGGGGCTTCAGAGCCCTTCTCAGCATATAGAACACAGCCGCCGCTGCCACAGCCAGTATGACGACCGACAGCAGCCCCTGGCCCGCGGCCAGCCTGTATAGGCCCATATAGGTGTCGGTGACGTCCACCAGATGTATGAAGACGAACCGCGCGTCGCTGTCAAAGCGGTACACCAGAAGCCGCCGCCCCCTATAGAGCCCGGCCTCCTGGGGGCCGTACCGGGGTGGGCTGTTCTCTGAGAGCTCCGCGGGGTCCAGCACCGTCCTGTTATAGCATACCTCATCGTCCCGCAGGAGTATTGTGTACTCGTCCTCCTGGGATTTCAGCCAGTAGACCGCCGACTGTACCCCGGCCCCTCCGGCAAGCCGGCCGCAGTAGTTCTCGAAGCTCTGAAAGGCCGCTTGGCTCTGGGCATAGGCGCTGCGGCCCGCCTCTGAGAGAATGGTCCGGCGGCTCATGGAAAAGCTGAGCCCTATAAAGAGCATCGCGGCAAAAAGCAGCGCCGCCCCGGTCATAAGCGACAGCTTCACCCGCAGCTTCATAGGCCGTCCTCCAGCCTATAGCCCAGCTTCGGCACGGTCTTTATGGCCTTTTGCAGCCCCAGCTTCTTTCTCAGCTGGCCGATATGCACGTCCACGGTGCGGGTCTCCCCCAGGTAGCCGCTGCCCCAGACCATGCCGATAAGGTCCTCCCGGGATATGGCGATATTCTTATTTTTCACCAGGGCCACCAGCAGGTCGAACTCCATGGGCTTCAGGGCCACCTCCGCCCCGGCCTTTCTGACCCTGTGGCCCCCAAGGTCTATCTCAAGGTCCAGCACCCGCAGGACGGACGCGCCCTCCCGGGGGGCCGTGCGGGCCAGGACCTTCTCCATGCGCACCAGCAGCTCCAGCACCTGAAAGGGCTTTACTATATAGTCCTCGGCCCCGCCGGTAAGGCCCAGAAGCTTTGAATCCAGGTCGTCCCTGGCCGTCAGGAATATGGCCGGTATTTTGTACGGCTTCAAGAGCTCGAACACCCCGAAGCCGTCCAGCCCCGGCACCATCACGTCCAGAAGGGCCAGGTCATAGGCGTGGTCCCCGGGCAGGGCGTCCCGCACCCGAAGGCCGTTTGCGAACACCACCGGCTCCATGCCGGCCGCCTTAAGGTTCATGGCTATCATGCCGGAGATGGCCTCCTCGTCCTCTAAAACCAAAATGCGCCTTGCCAAAATACTGCCTCCCTTAAAACGGCGGTAAAGCCTGCAAAAATACAGGCTCCGCCGTCAAAAAATTATCTTAATACCCCAGGTCCGCGTCTATCACCGAGCCGTCTATGGCATTTATGGCCATGAGCGTGCCTTTACGATCGTGCATGGGATAGCCGTTAAAATAGGCCTGGGTCTCGCCCTCAAAGCTCCATACCGGCACCACGAGCCCCGTGTCAAAGCTGTCCTTCTCGCTTATCCTGGAGTAGCTCAGCCGCACCCTGTCCACCTTGGCCGTCACTTCAAAGTCCTCCTCGGCCAGCAGCATGGGCAGCATCTGCTCGAAGGTGCCCTTGACCTCGTCAAAGGTCTTCAGGGACGTGCCCTCCACCACGGTTTCGGTTATCTCCAAGGGGGCGTTGTACTGGAAACCCACGATGCCCCGGTCGTTTATGCGTATCTCTATATTCTCCCCGGGCCACATCTGCTTGCGGTTTGGGTTGCTGGTGTCCTGGCCCACCACAAACTTTGCCCCGCTGGACTGGGTCAACAGCACGCCCTCCAGCTCCCGGGTATAGCGCAGGACATAATACACGTCATACAGAAAATCCTCGCCTTCTCCGCCCAGAAGCTCGCTGTATTTGCCGCCCTCGCTGAATTTGAAGTCGGTGATGCCCAGCTTACCCAGAAGCTCCTCCGCTTTCTCCCGGGCCTCCTCCTCAGTGAAGCTTATCTCCTTGCTGCCCACCGGCACAAAGACCATGTCCCCCTCCAGGCCAAAGTCCCCTGAGATTACCGGGGAGGGCACGCCCTTTTCCTTCCAGAAGCTTTCATAGCCCTGTTCAATGCCGAAATCACTTGCGGGCATATACGGCTCAAAACGCGTATCCTCAACGATAACGCCGCCATGATTCAAGAGCGACCCGAGGTCGTCATAGTAATAGAGCTTATTGCTGTAGTCGGCGTTGTTCTGAACATAAAGGCTGCGGTAGCGGCCGTCACTGCCGTCGGACACGCCGGAGAAGCCGCTGTCGCCCTTCTCGTCGCCCAGGCCGTAGAGCCATCCATAATAGCCGTTATCGGGGTCTCCCTCGTAAAGCTCCTTATAGGTATGGATCTTGTAGTCGGTGGGGTAATCGGCTAAGTCCACCTCGTCCGGGGCGCTCTCGTATTCCGCCTGCATCCGGTCGATCTCCTCCTGCATCTCCTGCCGGTATGGCTCTATGGAGTCCAGCCCATCCTGGCGCTGGTCCTCGGGCACCTCCGGGTTATTTGCCATCTGGTGCATCATCTCCTCATACTCCGCAATGTTCTCACGCGCGTCCCGTATATTCTCCTCAATGTCCTTCTTCGTGGCCACCTGCGTAGCGCTGTAGTCAAACAGCTCCACATCCCCGCAGAGCTCCGCGCGCACCTTGTCCAGGAACTCCTGTGTAAAGGGCTTCTGCTTTACCCTATAGATGGACAGCTTATCCACCTCCGGCAGCTCCACCTGGGCGTTGACCTCCGCCTTTACCTTAAGGCCCGAATTGTCCAGGGTGGTCTCATAGCTCTCGGTCTTTTTCGCGTCCTCTATGAGCTGTTCCGCGTCAACACGGCTCTCATCGGTGCTCTTTGCCCCCTCTGATATGAGCTTTTCCATATCCTTATGGGCCACGATAGAGCCCTCCGGGTCCTCCTGGCAGGCGGGCAGGGCCAGGAGCATCGCCCCGCAAAGGGCCCCGGCTATCAGGCGCTTTAGTTTTTGTCTTGGCATTTTCGGTCCTCCTGTCGCTTTAGTTTATTGTATCATAACCCGGGGACGTTCATCAAGTATTCAAGAAAATATCATCAAAATGTAAATACTTGCGCAAATCTGCCGCCATCTTACGCCCCAAAAAGCGCAGGTCAGTCCTCTCCCCCTTGCGCGGCTTAAAATAGCGGCGTATACTACACAGTAGTAAACGCGCTTACTAAAAAAGCCAAAGGGGGCGGGCCATGAAGATCAAAATGGAGGTGGCTCCGGGTATACCGGAGCCGGAGATAATACTGCGCTGCGCCGAGGCCGGCGAGGCCGCGGCGGGGCTGCTTTCAAGGCTCTATGAGCTGGCGGCGGAGGACACGGGCAGGCTTACCGGGCAGCTTGACGGGCAGACCTACCTTTTGGACCCGGCAAAGGTGCTCTATGCCGACACCGCCGACAAGCGCGCCTTTCTCTATACCGCCGGGGCGGTCTATGAGACGGAGCTGCGGCTGTACGAGCTGGAGGAGAGGCTTCGGGGCCGGGGCTTTTTCCGAGCCTCGAAATCGGCGCTGGTGAACTTCAACGCGATACGTTCCCTGCGCCCGGACCTGGGCGGCAGGATAAGGCTTACAATGGACAACGGCGAGGCGGTGTATGTTTCCCGGCAGTACGCGCCTTGGCTTAAAAAGAAGCTGGGACTATAGCTTAGAAAGGAGAAACAGCATGAAAAAATTTTTAAGGTTTATAGGAGAGCTGAAAAGCTGGGGCTGTCTGAGCTTCACCGGGGCCCTGTGCATCTATATGTTTATCGACTGGCTCTATGGGGGCGAATACATCCGCTATTCGCTGATAATACAGCTTCTGGCCATGTGCGGGGTGATAACCCTCTTGCAGTATATATTCTTCTCGGGACAGGTGCTGAAAAAGCCCAGCTACTGGCTGCGGCTGCTGATATTCTGCGGGCTGATATTCTGCGTTTGCGGGGCTTTCGCCTGGGCGTTCCGCTGGTTCCCCATGGATAACCTGGGGGCGTGGGTCTCGTTTATCGTCATATTCTTTGTGGCTTTTATTGTGCTGTGCCTTGGCTTTGAGGTGTACTTCCGGGTGCTTGGCAGGAAATACGACCAGGCCCTGGGCCGGCGCAGGGAGCAGGACAGAAAGTAGGGGTTGACAAAGAAAGGAAAGAGTGTTATACTATAGCCGCAATGTAGCTCATATGCAAAACCAAAGGGAAACCCGGAGACTCGTCCTCTCCGGGTTTCCCTATTGCTTAGGTAGGGCTCAGGTTAGAGCTTGGCTCGCCTCACCCTTTCATCTGGCTTTCGAGCCATTTGCAGATAAGGAAGGACGTTATATCTGCCGCGACTGCCAGGGCGAACATCATTATGTAGCTCATATGCTCCACCTCCTCTCCGCTTTACGGAGTCACCGTCGGGTGAAAGCGCCTATATTATACAATACCCCAACACGCGCTGTCAACTTGAGCGGGCTCGAATAATGAAGAATCCATGAACAATCCGTAACATTCAAAAAAAGTCTTTCCAAGAGGGGTTGACAAGCCCGGGGGTTGGAGCTATAATGTCTATGTTGTAGTATATTTTCTAGTTTTATATTTACGACGCACACCCCTGCCTTTTCGGCGGATGGGAGGGATATGAATGGCTGAGATACGGCTCAAGGAAAATGAGTCCCTGGACAGTGCCCTGCGGCGCTTTAAGAAGCAGTGCGCCCGCGCTGGCGTTATCCAGGAGGTTCGCAAGCGGGAGGCTTATGAAAAGCCCTCCGTCAAGCGTAAGAAAAAGTCCGAAGCGGCCCGCAAGCGCAAGTATAAGTGAGCGCGGGCCAACAATTAGGTTTCAGACCTGATGAAAGGCGGGCGCTCCGCTTAACGCTGGCGCCCGCCTTTTTGTTGGGGACAGGAGGGCGCCATGGGATTATTTAAGCCGACCGCCGTAAAGCCCCGGATAGAGGCCGTCACACCCCGGTTCCTGAAGGAGCTTGGGGCCAGAGCCGTGCTGCTGGACGTGGACAACACCATCGCCACATACGTCTCGCACGAGCCGGCCCCCGGCGCGCCGGACTGGGTGGACGGTCTTCGGGCTGCGGGGCTGCGGGTGGTGATAGTGTCCAACAACTACAGGCGGCGGGTCTCGGCCTTCGCGGCCCGGTTCGGGGTGGACTTTATAAGCTTCGCCATAAAGCCCCTGCCCTTCGGGTATGTGCGGGCGGCCAGAATGCTGGGCCTTCGGTGCCGGGACTGTGTTATAATCGGCGACCAGATCTTCACCGACGTAACGGGGGCCAATATGTGCGGCATGAAGTCCGTGCTCTTAGAGCCCATCGAGCCAGAGGACGGCTGGACCTTCAGGGCCCGCAGGTATTTTGAGCGGGGCCTTAGAGAGAAATTCAAAACGAGAGAGGATGTAATAAAATGAAAAACCCTGTTGAGCGCATACGCGACCGGCTCATTGCCGGGGACAGCCAGAAGGCGGTGCTGGTGTTTTCCGAGCGCAACCGCCGGTACTTCACCGAGTTCCCCTCGGACATCGGCATACTGCTGATAACGGCTGACGAGGCCTATCTGCTGCAGGACTTCCGCTATGAGGAGGCGGCCGGCTACTCGGCCAAAAACTGCAAAGTGGTGGGCTTTAAGAAAATATATGAGACTCTCTGCGAGCTTCTGGAGAAGCACGGCGTGAAGCAGGTCTATCTGGAGATCGACAAGCTCTCTGTGTCCCAGGCAAGGAAATTCGAGGAGGAACTGGGCGGCAAGGGCATCGAGGCGGTCCTGGACGAGACCCTGGACAAGGCCATCAAGGACCAGCGGATGATAAAGTCCCCGGATGAGGTCAGGAAGATAGAGGCCTCTCAGGCCATCACGGACGCGGCGTTCCAGCATATCCTGCCCTACATAAAGGAGGGCGTCACCGAGCGTGAGCTGGCGCTGGAGATAGAGTTCTTCATGCGCAAGAACGGCGCCGACGGAGTGGCCTTCGACCTCATCGTGGCGGCGGGCAAAAGCGGCTCTCAGTGCCACGCGGTGCCCAGCGATAACACCGTGCAGAAGGGCGACTTCATCACCATGGACACCGGCGCGCTTTTAGACGGCTACCACTCCGACATGACCCGCACGGTGGCCCTTGGCAAGGTCAGCGACGAACAGAGGAAGGTCTATGAGACGGTATTAAAAGCCCAGCTGGCCGTTATAGACCAGGTGAAGCCCGGCATGGTCTGCAAGGACGTGGACAAGATAGCCCGGGACATCATCGAGAAGGACTATCCCGGAACCTTCGGCCACGGCCTTGGCCACGGGGTTGGCTATGAGATACACGAGTGGCCGGCATTTTCCTCCAGGGACGAGACCGTCTGCCAGGAGGGCATGGTAATAACCGACGAGCCCGGTATCTATCTGCCCGCCCAGTACGGCGTGAGGATAGAGGATATGCTGCTCATCACCGCCGACGGGTGCAGAAGCCTGACAAAGTCGCCCAAGGAGCTTATTGAGCTGTAAAAACGCTGAAAAGACCCGCCCGGGTTTCCCCGGGCGGGTCTTTTCAGCCCCTTCTCCCCTTCATAACGCGGCTGCAGACGGCCGCCGCCCCTACAGCGCAAACGGCCCCCAGCGCCGCGCCGGCCAGCACGTCCGTAGGGTAGTGCACAAAGAGGAACACCCGGGAGAAGGCTATCAGCGCCGCCAGCACCAGAGCGGCCGCGCCGAATCGCCTGTCCCGCAGGAAGACGGCCGTGGCCGCCGCAAATGAGGCGCAGCTGTGGCCAGAGGGAAAGGACCAGCCGCTGGGCGGGGGTATCAGCAGCCGGATATCGCGGGAGATAAGCTGGAAGGGCCGTGGGCGGCAGACGATGTTCTTCAGGGTCACCTCGCCTATAAGCAGCCCCAGAAGCATTGCAAAGAGCATTATAACGCCTGTTTCCCGCCAGCCGCGCTTTTTGCCCAGCAGTATCAGCAGGAGGGAAAGCAGTATCCAGAATATGCCGCTCTCCCCAAGATAGGTCACGGCGGGGAATATGGCGTCTGTAACGGGGTTATGGCAGTGGGACTGTATGAAGTCCATGACGGCGCTATCAAAGGGGTTCATAGGTACGGCTCCTTTTATGGGGATGTATTTTTATATTCTACCAGAACTGCCAAAGGATTGCAACACATATCGGGGGGCGGGCGGTAATATATATGGAACAATAATCCATCGTCTGGGGGTAATCACATGCCGCTCCACAACGCCACCGTCCGGGAGGCCGTAAAGGCCCTGTCCACGGACCCGGACCGGGGCCTTTCGCCTGCCGAGGCCGCCCGCCGCCTTTCAGAGCACGGTAAGAACCAGCTGCGCCCGGCCCGCCGCCAGAGCGTGCTCATGCGCTTTCTGGGGCAGTTCAAGGATTTCATGGTGCTTATCCTGCTCGTAAGCGCCGGGGTGTCCTTCTGGGCCTCGGCCATGCAGGGGGACGCGGATTTCCTGGACCCCATAATCATACTGTCCATAGTCATAATAAACGCCGTCATAGGCACGGTCCAGGAGCTTCGGGCCGACAGGGCCATAGACGCGCTGAAAAAGCTCAGCTCCCCAAAGGCCAGGGTCATAAGGGCGGGAAAGAAGCTTACAATAGACAGCGCGGAGCTGGTGCCCGGGGACATAGTGCTGCTGCGCACCGGGGACCTGGTGCCCGCGGACCTGCGGCTGCTGCGGTCGGTGGAGCTGATGGCCGAGGAATCCGCCCTGACCGGGGAGTCGGTGCCGGTGGAAAAGGACGCCGAGGTCGTCTGCCCGGAGGACGCGCCCCTTGCCGAGCGCAGAAATATGGCCTTCTCGGGCACGGGCATATCCTCCGGGGCCGGGGTGGGCCTGGTGGAGTCCACTGGCATGGACACGGCCATGGGCCATATCGCCGGGCTCCTAGAGCAGGAGACCGCCCCCGAGACCCCACTGCAAAAGCGGCTGGCCCAGACCGGGAAGGTGCTGGGGCTGGGGGTCATCATCATCTGCGGGGTGATATTCGCCCTGGGGCTCCTGCAGCGGGTGGAGCCCCTTGAGATGTTCATGATAGCCATAAGCCTGGGTGTTGCGGCCATACCCGAGGGGCTGACGGCGGTGGTGACCATAGTGCTTGCTATGGGCGTGAAGCGCATGGCGGCGAAACGCGCCATCATTCGGCATATGCCCGCCGTGGAGACCCTTGGCAGCACACAGGTGATATGCTCTGACAAGACCGGGACCCTGACCCAGAACAAGATGACCGTCACGGCCTTTACCGGGGCCTTCGGGCCCGAGCCGGTGGAGGGCGGCAACGCCCAGTTCTGCCTGGAGCTTTGCACCCTCTGCAATAACTGCGAGCCCGACGGCAGCGGCGACCCCACCGAGGCGGCCTTCCTGCGGGCCTGCCACAGCCGTAAACCGGCCCTTGAGGAGGCTTACCCCAGGGTCGGGGAGATACCCTTCACCTCTAAAAGGAAGCTCATGACCACCGTGCACAGGACCGGGGACGGCTATAGGGTCATCTGCAAGGGGGCCCCGGACGTGCTCATAGCCAGGTGCACCCAGCAGTTAAGGGGCCACAGCGTCTCTCCCCTCTCCGGCGGGGGAAAGGCGAAGCTCATGTCCGACAACTCTGAGCTGGCGGGAAAAGGCCTTCGGGTGCTGGCGGCAGCCTATAAGGACGTGGAGCGCCTGCCCGGGGACGACCGGGAGATAGAGAGCGGGCTCATCTTCTGCGGGCTCATCGGCATGGAGGACCCGCCCAGAAAGGAGGCCCGGGCGGCGGTGCTGGAGTGCAGGCGCGCGGGGGTGATCCCGGTGATGATAACCGGCGACCACGCGGGGACCGCCCTGGCCATAGCCCGGCGCATAGGCATTGCGGAGGAGAACAGCTCCGTCATCACCGGGCCGGAGCTGGACCGGCTCTCCGAGGGGGAGCTGGCCGCAAGGCTGGACGGCTGCCGGGTGTTCGCAAGGGTCTCGCCGGAGCATAAGGTGAAGCTCGTCAGGGCCTATCAGCGCCGGGGCATGGCCGTGGCCATGACCGGGGACGGGGTCAACGATGCGCCGGCCCTTAAGGCCGCGGACATCGGCTGCGCCATGGGCCGGGGCGGCACCGAGGTGGCAAAGTCCGCGGCGGACATGGTGCTTACTGACGACAACTTCTCCACCATCGTCTCCGCCGTCCGGGAGGGGCGGGGCATATACAGGAACATCCGGCGCACGGTGCACTTTCTCCTCTCATGCAATATCGGGGAGATACTGGTGGTCTTCGCGGCGTTCCTGCTGCGGGCCCCGGCGCCGCTTTTGGCCATACAGCTATTGTGGGTGAACCTTGTGACGGACTCGCTGCCGGCCCTGGCCCTGGGGGTGGAGCCCATACCCCGGGACGTGATGGATGAGCCGCCCCATAAGCGGGACGAGAGCATATTCTCCGGGGGCATGGGCCTTTCCATAGCATTGGAGGGCTGCCTTGTGGGGGCGCTGGCGCTTCTGGCCTACAGCGCGGGCCGGGCGTGGTTCGACGTTGACCCCATGGAGCCCGTGATAGGCCGGACAATGGCCTTCGCGGTGCTGAGCCTGTCACAGCTTGTACACAGCTTCAACATGCGCTCTCAGGGGTCCGTGCTGGAGCTGGGGCTGTTCGGCAACGGCAAGCTCAATCTCGCCTGCCTTATCTGCGCCTTTCTGATGGTAAGCGTGATAGTCTTCCCTCCCCTTGCAGCGGTATTCAGGACCGCAATGCTCACCCCCGTACAGTGGGCCCTGGTGGGCGGGCTGTCCCTCTGCCCGCTGATAGCGGTGGAGGGGGAGAAGCTGCTGGCAAAGGCCGGAAAGCGAAAGAAATAGTGCGCGAAGCCCTCCGGTGTAAAGCCGGAGGGCTTTCATGTAAAGCAATAGGCCTTGCTGGCAGAAGATGGGGAGGGTCTACTCCAAATCTTGCGCTTGTTCAAACTTTTTTTACAATAAAAAGTGTATTATCTCCACCTTTCGACAAATTATACAGCTTTACAGTGCTATAATCTCCTCGAAGAACGTCGAACCAGAGCTGTCAAGACGCTAACTTGTCAGCTTAAGGGGTTCAGGCGTGCTGGCCGAAGCTGGGCTCAAGGCAGAGCTTGTCGGAGATCATGGCGATGAACTCGCTGTTGGTGGGCTTGCCCCGGGTGTTATGTATGGTGTAGCCGAAGTAGGAGTTCAGCACATCAACGTCCCCCCGGTCCCATGCCACCTCGATGGCGTGGCGTATGGCCCGCTCCACCCGGGAACTGGTGGTGTTATAGGCCTTGGCGACGCTTGGGTAGAGCTGCTTTGTGACCGCGTTGATTATCTCCGGGTCCTCTATGGCCATGATGATGGAGTCCCGCAGGTAGTGGTAGCCCTTGATGTGGGCGGGCACCCCTATCTGGTGCAGTATCTCCGTCACCTGGACCCTCAGCTGGGGGTCGCTGGGCTCGGTCTCGAAATGGCGGCCCCTGGTGGAGATAAGCGAGAGTATGCGGTCCACCATGGCGCTCTTGTCGAAGGGGGCGATGGCAAAGTACGCCGCCCCCGCCGACAGGACCTCCCGCTCTAAAATGGGTGTTGTGTACGAGGCCGAGACCACGCACAGGGGACGCTCGCCCCCGTCGCCGGAGAGGGCCTGCATGACCCCCAGGGCGTCAAGACCCGGCATAAACATGTCCATGACCACCGCCTGGGGCCGCTCCTCGCGTATGCGGGAGAGGAGCCTTGCGCCGTCGCGCTGCTCGAACACTGCCGCGCCGCCATGGTTTTCCAGCTTTTCCAGCGCGGGGCGGGGCCATTCGCTGGCTTCCCCGCTGATAAGAACCTTTACTTGTTTATCCATTGGAAACCTCCTTAATAAAATGGATGTGAATAAATTTTACCATAAGTCGCGGTTTCCTGCAAGGGATAAATGAAAAAAACTTAGAAAAAAAGTTTCAAAAATTTATCGGGAAATGGTGGGGAATAGAATCGCATTAAAAAAGCCTAAGGTTCGACAAAGTTTTGAGCGGCCGCAAGGACAGCGGCTTCCGGGGGTTTTTCCTATTTAGAATGAAAAAAAGTTTCAGTATTTGGGTGCGAAAAGTTCACAGTCTGTGCATTGAACTGCCGGGCAGGACCTGCTATAATTTCTGGCATCGAAACCTTTTTGGGAGGAACAGCCATGGACATGAAGAAGGCTATGCAGGAGAGACATACGGTCCGCCGCTACACCGATAAGCCCATTTCAAGGGAGGCCGCGGAACAGCTGGCCCGGCTGGCCGAAGGGCTGAACATGGAGCACGGCACGGCCATCGAGCTGAAGACAGAGGACAGCCGCGCCTTTGGGGCACTTATAAGGCTGGTGCTGGCGAAGGGGGTGCATAACTATTTCCTCATGGCAGGAGAGGAACGCCCCGGCCTGGACGAGGCCCTGGGCTTCTGCGGGGCGGAGCTGATGCTCAGCGCCCAGGCCCTGGGGCTTAACACCTGGTGGGCGGGCGGCACCTTCAACCGCAGGCTGATGGAAGAACTGGCGCCGGGCAAAAGAGTAGCTGGCGTGATAGCCGCAGGGTACGGCCGGACCCAGGGGGTCCCCCACAGGTCCAAGACCCCCGGGCAGGTCAGCGCCTATGAGGGGGACGCGCCGGAGTGGTTCAAGGAGGGCGTAAAAGCGGCGCTGCTGGCCCCTACGGCCCTCAACAGGCAGGGATTTATGCTGACAGGCTCCGGCAGAATGGTGGAGCTCAGGTGCGAAAACGGCATTTTTTCCGGCGTGGACGCTGGGCTTGTGAAGTACCACTTCGCGCTGGGCGCGGGGACGGAAAATTTTGAGTGGGTTTAGATATATTAAAGAGCCAGCCGCGAACGGCTGGCTCTTTAGTTTCTTCAAGCCTCTCTCGTCACCACAGGCTTCCCGTCCTTATCCAGCAGCGGGGTCAGGCCCCCGGCATAGCCGTCTTCGTGAAAGAGGTAGTTGACGCCGGTCTCGGTGTCCACCCATATCTCGGTGACATTGACGGCGCCCTGGCTGTAGACCTTCTCAAAACGCTTCATAATGCAATTCCTCCATGTAAAATCAAATTAAAGGCAAGATAAAGTATATCACAGCCTGTCATATCTGTCAATAAAAAGCATCCCTCTCCCCGCTCTTGACTGCCCGAGGAAAATAGTTTATAATAGATATGTATTGTGAAAATGAATAACCCCGGCCCCAATATGCTGGGCCGGACGGAGGGATGAAGATTGCCCATTACAGACCTGTTAGAGAGAAACTCGAAGCTCTACGGCGACATGACCGCGCTGGTAGAGATAAACCCCGAGCTCCGGGAGCCCAGGAGGGTCACCTGGAGGGAGTATGAGCTCATACAGCCCGGAGGGCCCGCCCCCTACAGGCGGGAGATAACCTGGTCCGTCTTTGACGAGAAATCGAACCGGGCGGCAAACCTGCTGCTGGGCCGGGGCATACGCAAGGGCCAGAAGGTTGCCCTGCTGATGATGAACAACCTGGAGTGGCTGCCCATATACTTTGGCATACTAAAGACCGGGGCCATCGCCGTGCCGCTGAACTTCCGCTATACCGCCGAGGAGATCAGATACTGCCTGAAGCTTGCGGACGCGGACGTGCTGTTCTTCGGGCCGGAGTTCATCGGCCGCGTGGAGGAGATAGTGCCGGATATCGGCGGCGAGAAGCTGCTGTTCTTTGTGGGGGACAGCTGCCCCACCTTTGCCGAGGACTACCATCGTGCCGCCGCAAACTGCTCAAGCGCGCCCCCAAAGGTGCTCATAGACGACGAGGACGAGGCGGCCATCTACTACTCCTCGGGCACCACGGGCTTTCCAAAGGCCATACTCCTCCGGCACTCGGCCCTTATGCAGTCGGCAAGAATGGAGGCTTTACACCACGAGACCACCCATGAGGACGTGTTCCTGTGCATACCGCCCCTATACCATACCGGCGCCAAAATGCACTGGTTCGGCTCCCTCTTTACCGGGGGCAAGGCCGTGCTCTTAAAGGGGAACTCGCCCAAGGCCATTTTTGAAGCTGTCTCCTCAGAGGAGTGCACAATAG
Organism: uncultured Eubacteriales bacterium; assembly: GCA_910584745.1. Taxonomy (GTDB): domain Bacteria; phylum Bacillota; class Clostridia; order Oscillospirales; family Acutalibacteraceae; genus Acutalibacter. Next base: position 157,620 of record CAJUDG010000007.1, on the reverse strand, counting down.
TATGGCTCTTAGTGCCCTGGGCCCAGGACATTTTGGCGGCGCTGGACAGGGGCGAGCTGAAGACGGAGGACTATAAGCTTGCCCAGTGGCGGCTGATGCACATCGGCGCCCAGCCTGTTCCCCCAAGCCTTGTAAAGCACTGGTGGGAGTATTTCCCGCACCATAAATACGACACCAACTACGGCCTTTCCGAGTCCACCGGCCCCGGCTGTGTGCACCTGGGGGTGGAGAACCCCCATAAGGTAGGGGCTATCGGCGTGCCCGGCTACGGCTGGCGGGTGAAGATAGTGGACGAGCAGGGTGAGCCCGTGAAGCCCGGCGACGTGGGCGAGCTCTGCGTCAAGGGCGGCGGCGTGATGGTGGGGTACTACCACGACGAGGCCGCCACCAGCGAGGTGCTGAAAAACGGCTGGCTGCATACCGGGGACATGGCCCGGCAGGATGAGGACGGCTTCATATACTTAGTGGACCGCAAGAAGGACGTTATAATTTCCGGCGGCGAGAACCTGTATCCGGTGCAGATAGAGGCCTTCCTCTCCGGGCACCCGAAGATACACGACGTGGCGGTTATCGGCCTGCCGGACCAGCGGCTTGGCGAGATAGCCGCGGCCATCATCCAGGTGAAGGAGGGCATGGACTGCACCGAGGAGGAGGTCATGGACTTCTGCAAGGACCTGCCCAGGTACAAGCGCCCCAGAAAGCTCATCTTCGCGCCTGTGCCGAGAAACGCCACGGGAAAGATAGAGAAGCCCAAGCTTCGTGAGATATACTGCGGCGTGCGGCTGGTAGAGGCGCAGAATAAGGGATAAGGAGATACAGTATTATGATAAGGCATATAGTTATGTTTTCACTGAAGCCCGAGAATAAGGAGGAGAACACCGCCGAGTTCCTGCGGCGGGGGACGGAGCTCTGCGGACTGCCGGTCATAAAGAGCGGCCGGGCGGTGAGCAGGGTCCAGGGCGCGCCCAACGCCAATTTTGACGTGGCGCTTATAATGGACTTCGAGTCCGTGGACCAACTCAACACCTATCAGGTCTCGCCCGAGCACGTGGAGTTCGGCAGGTTCGTGGGCGGCATACGCGTGGATAGGGCCTGCATCGACTATGAGATATGATCAGGAGGTACATATATAATGAAAAAGCTTATCTTAGGCAACGCCGCCGTGGCCCGGGGCCTCTATGAGGCGGGCTGCTCCATAGCGTCCAGCTATCCGGGCACCCCCAGCACGGAGATAACCGAGGAGGCGGCAAAGTTTGCGGAGATATACTGCGAGTGGGCCCCCAACGAGAAGGTGGCCATGGAGACGGCCTTCGGTGCCAGTCTCGCCGGAAAGCGGAGCTTCTGCGGCATGAAGCACGTGGGGCTCAACGTGGCGGCGGACCCCTTATTTACCATGGGCTATACCGGGGTCAACGCCGGGATGGTCATAGCCGTGGCCGACGACCCGGGTATGCACTCCTCACAGAACGAGCAGGACTCCCGGCACTACGCCAGAGCCGTCAAGCTCCCCATGCTGGAGCCCTCGGACTCCAAGGAAGCCTTGGAGTTCACGAAGCTTGCATACGAGCTCTCTGAGGAGTTCGACACGCCTGTGCTCCTTAAGATGTGCACAAGGGTCGCCCACTCCCAGTCCGTGGCGGAGCTGTCCGAGCGGGTGGAGCCGGAGACAAAGCCCTATGAGAAGGCCCCCCAGAAGTACGTGATGGCCCCGGCCAACGCCATAAGGCGGCACCCCATTGTAGAGGACCGGCTCCTGCGCCTTGCAAAATGGGCCAAGACGGCGGAGATAAACCGCGTTGAGGACGGGCAGGACAGCAAGATCGGCGTCATCACCTCCAGCACCTGCTATCAGTACGTGAAGGAGGTCTGCGGAGACAGGTTCCCTGTGCTGAAGCTGGGGATGGTCTGGCCGCTGCCGGATGAACTGATAAAGAGCTTTGCCGGCAGGGTGAGCCTGCTGGTGGTGGTCGAGGAGGGCGATCCCTTTATAGAGGGCTACTGCCGGGGGCTGGGCCTCCCGCTGGCGGGCAAGGACTACTTCCCGCTGTGCGGCGAGCTGAGCCAGAATATCGTGGCAGAAAAGCTTGGCCTGCCGGTGCCCGAGGGTAAGGGCCTCTCTGAGGAGCTGCCAAACCGCCCGCCGGTGATGTGCGCGGGCTGCCCCCATAGGGGCCTGTTCTACACGCTGAAAAAGCTAGGCTGCACGGTGCTGGGTGATATCGGCTGCTACACTTTGGGGGCCATGCCGCCCCTTGGAGCTATGGACATGACCCTTTGCATGGGCGCGTCCATAAGCGGGCTGCACGGCTTCAACAAGGCCCTGGGGTCCGGGAGCGAGGGCGAGACCGTGGCGGTTATCGGCGACTCCACCTTCATGCACTCGGGCATGACCGGCCTTGCCAACGTGGCCTATAACGGGTCCAATTCTACGGTGATAATATTTGACAACAGCATAACCGGCATGACCGGCCACCAGCAGAACCCCACCACTGGCTTTAACCTTCGTGGTGACCCGGCGGGCAAGATAGACCTGGAGGCCCTGTGTAAAGCCATGGGCCTTGACAGAGTGCGGGTGGTGGACCCCTACGACCTTAAGGCCTGCGAGGCCGCGGTCAAGGAGGAGCTGGCTGCCGAGGGGCCCTCGGTGATAATCTCCAGACGGCCTTGCGCGCTCTTAAAATACGTGAAGCATAAGCCCGCGTTAAAGGTCGACACGGAGAAGTGCCGGGGCTGCAAGGCCTGCATGAGGATAGGCTGTCCGGCCATCTCCATCAGGGACGGCAAGGCCCATATCGACGGCACCCAGTGCGTGGGCTGCGGGGTCTGTGAGCAGCTCTGCGGCTTCGGCGCGTTTAAGGAGGATTAAGTATGGAGACAAAGAATATTATGATAGTCGGCGTGGGGGGGCAAGGCTCTCTCCTTGCCAGCAAGCTCCTTGGACACCTATTGATGGGCCAGGGCTTCGACGTGAAGGTATCCGAGGTCCACGGCATGAGCCAGCGGGGCGGCAGCGTGGTCACCTTCGTGCGCTACGGCGACAAGGTATACTCCCCTGTGATAGACAAGGGGCAGGCCGACGCCATAGTCTCCTTCGAGCTTCTTGAGGCGGCCAGATGGCTGGAATATCTGAAGCCCGGGGGCCGGGTGGTGACCAACACCCAGCAGATAGACCCAATGCCCGTGATAACCGGCGCAGCCCAGTACCCCGGGAAGCTGGTTAGTAAGATGGAGGCCGCCGGGGCCAAGGTGGACGCGCTGGACTGCCTGAAACTCGCCGAGGAGGCTGGGAGCCAGAAGGCCGTGAACCTGGTGCTGCTGGGCAGGGTCAGCCACTATTTCGACTTCCCCCAGGAGGCCTGGCAGGAGGCTATAGAGGCCTGCGTGCCGCCGAAGTTCCTGGAGCTTAACAGGAAGGCCTTTGCGCTTGGGCAGGGGGCATAGGAACAGGCAAAGATACTATTTCTAAAGTCTAGGCTTGATCTTTATAAATAAACTCTAAAAGGACTGATGCAACATGGAACACTACTATCAACCCGAGATCGAATGTGCCCCAAGAGAGCAGATCAAGGCCCTCCAGGACGAACGGCTGGTCAGGCAGGTGCGGCACGTCTGGGACAACGTCCCATACTACCGCAAAAAGATGGAGGCGAAGGGGCTGACCCCCGACGATATCAAGTCCTCGGACGACCTCTGGAAGCTGCCGTTCCTGTCAAAGGCTGACCTCAGAGAAGCCTACCCCTACGGGCTCATGGGCAAGCCCCTTAAGGACTGTGTGCGCATACAGTCCACCTCCGGCACCACGGGCAAGCGGGTGGTGGCCTTCTACACCCAGCACGACATCGACCTGTGGGAGGACTGCTGCGCCCGGGCCATTATGGCGGCGGGGGGCACCGACGAGGACGTGTGCCAGGTGAGCTATGGCTATGGGCTCTTTACCGGCGGGCCCGGCTTAAACGGCGGCAGCCATAAAGTGGGCTGCCTGACCATACCCACCAGCTCCGGCAATACCGAGCGGCAGATAATGTTCATCCGGGACCTTAACGCCACCATCCTCTGCTGCACGCCCTCCTACGCGGCGTACATAGGCGAAACCATGAAGGAGATGGGACTTACCCCCGACGAGATACCGCTTAAGGCCGGCATCTTCGGCGCGGAGGCCTGGAGCCAGGAGATGAGAAGGGATATCGAGAACACACTGGGCATCAAGGCCTATGACATCTACGGCCTTACGGAGCTCTCCGGCCCCGGTGTGTCCTTCGAGTGCTCGGCCCAGACCGGGATGCACATCAACGAGGACCACTTCATCGCCGAGATAATCGACCCCGAGACCGGCGAGGTGCTGCCCGAGGGCAGCCAGGGGGAGCTGGTGTTCACCTCCATCACAAAAGAGGCCTTCCCGCTGCTCAGATACCGCACCAGAGACATCTGCACCCTAACGAGGGAGCCCTGCTCCTGCGGGCGAACCCACGTGAAGATGACCAAACCCCAGGGCCGCACGGACGATATGCTCATTATCCGCGGCGCAAACGTATTCCCGTCCCAGATAGAGACGGTGCTGCTGAATAACGGCTACCCGGCCAACTACCAGATAATAGTCGACAGGGTGAAGAATACCGACACCCTGGACGTGCAGGTGGAGATGACCCCCGAGATGTTCACCGACAACCTGGGCGACATCGCGGAGCGCCAGAAGGAGCTGGTAGAGGGCCTTAGGTCCATGCTGGGCCTGACGGCCAAGGTGACGCTGGTGGCGCCCAAGTCCATCGTCAGGAGCGAGGGCAAGGCGGTAAGGGTCATTGACAAGAGAAAAATCTGAGGAGGGATAAGCCATGACAGTAAACCAGATATCCGTTTTTCTTGAAAACCGTCCCGGCACGCTTACGAACATGACGGCGCTGCTGGCGGAGAACGGCATAGACATGCGGGCCCTGAGCCTCGCGGAGACCAACGACTTCGGCATTGTCCGCATAATCGTGGACGACGTGTACAAGGCGGCCACGGTCCTTAAGGACGGCGGCTTCGTGCACAAGCTGACCCCGGTGCTGGCGGTGCTTATCCCCGACGAGCCCGGCGGCCTGCACCGTGTGCTGGAGGTGCTGACCGAGGCGGGGGTCAACGTGGAGTACATGTACGCCTTCCTGGGCGGCGGCGACGTGGACCACGCCTACATGATCTTCCGCGTCCAGGACACCAAGTCGGCCTGTGCCGCCCTTGGGGCCAGGGGCATAAAGCTCGTGTCCCAGGACAATATCTCGGATATATAAGCTGTAACAAATATAGAGCCCTGCCGGTTTTCAAAGACCGGCAGGGCTCTTCTGCTGCTATAACTCTATTCAGGCATTTACCGTACAGAACCGCATTATCATGGAGCTTGCCTGGGCTCTTGTGGCCGGTTCCCTGGGCTCCAGGTAGCCGTCGTGACCGCTGACGATGCCCTCTGCCACCGCCCAGCGCATGGCCGTGCCGGCATAGGCGGAGACCAGCGCCGAATCCTTGAAGGAAAGCGCCGCCCGCGGGTCCGCCGGCGACCCGGCATAGCGCCAGATCATCGCCGCCAGCTGCTCCCGGGTTATCAGGTCGCCCGGGGCAAACCGGGTGTCGCTGTAGCCGCTGACCACACCGGCCTCTCTGGCCCAGGCCACGGCCTTGGCATACCAGGCGTTCTCCGGCACATCCTTAAAGCCGCTTGGCCCAGAGACCTCGGGCCTCCCCGCCAGGTTATAGAGTATCTGGGTAAGCTGGGCCCTGGTAAGGCGATCGCCGGGACCGAAACGGTCTGCGGCATAGCCGGTCATCAGCCCCTTTTCCAGGCAGTAGTGGATGCCGTCGTGATACCATTCACCAAGGTTCACGTCTATATACGGCCACGCAGGGCAGCTCTCGTCCCTTTGGCAGCCCGGCTGCGGGGGCGGCTCCAACGGCTCGAAGACCGCGCTTATCCTGTGGGCCGCCAGCACATTCCTGAAGGTATAGGCGGACACCGGGCCCACGCTCTTGCCGTCCACCAGCACGTCGGCTATCCGATAGCCCTCCTCCGGCGTGACGGTCAGGGTCAGGCTCCTATATGCCACCACCCGGATATCTCCGCTGGGGGAGATGCTGCCGCCCGGCCCCGCCGAAGCGGTTATCATATAGCTGACCGTACCTGTTGAGCCACCTGACGAGCCGCCGGGTGAACTCTCCTTTTTATAGCTGATGGCATACACGGAGAACTTCTGGGCGAAGATGTGGATAAACCCGTTCACCCGGTCCAGCTTAAAGGTGCCGTCTGTCCCGCTTTCGCTCTCGGTAAAGCGCTCCACACTGCCGTCGTGCTCCCTGTATATGGCGATCTCGCTCTTTCCGTTAAAGTCGAAGGAGACCTTCACATCTATCACCCTTGAGGTACTGGAGATGGTGGATATGGCTCCGTCCACATCCTTGGTTATCCCTATATCCAGATACTCCAGGGCCGCGCCCGCTGGAGCCTCTTCCTTGATCTTCTGGGCCGAAGGATCTGTTTCATCCTTCTTCTCCACCGTCATGGTGATCTTCACACTGGAAGCGCCGGGGCTCTCCGCCTTCACTTCATCCACCACATCGCCCAGCCCGCCGGCCTGCACCGGCGGCGCGCCATCGCCCACGATTACCTCATGTCCCGCGTCCGGGTCTACCGGCGGCGGCTCCTCAACCTTCGTCCATTTGGCGTAGAGCGTGGTGTCTGCCGTCACTGTGTCGGTGGTGAAGTTCCAGGCAGTCGTACAGTCCGCTTCTCTATACCAGCCGCCGAAGATCCACCCTTCCACTGTCGGCGCTGCGGGCGCGGCTATCGTGCTGCCGCTTACTACGTCCGTTATAGAATCTATCGTGCTGCCATG
>CAJUDG010000007.1:0-150663 GCA_910584745.1 uncultured Eubacteriales bacterium | reverse complement strand
AAGTGTAACCCTCTCTTGTGGGGTCATCTGGTTTCGTGACTTTTCCGTTATGCTGCGCCCTCTGCACAGGGACAGCGCTGCCGCCTTGCGTGTCGAAGTTTACCTGGTAACTCTTAATCGTCCATTTGGCGTAGAGCGTAACGTCCGCCGACACTGTGCCGGTATCGAAGTCCCACTCCTGTCCGGCACTGCACGCTGCGTCCTTGTACCAGCCGCCGAAGGTGTAGCCTTCCGCTGTCGGTGCTGCGGGCACGGCTATCGTGCTGCCGCTTACTACGTCCGTTATAGAATCTATCGTGCTGCCATGGCCGTTGAGGTTGAAGCTTACCGTGTACTTCTCGGGCGCAACAACAACCTCTGTCCACTTGGCGTAGAGCGTGGTGTTATCTGTCACCACGTCCGTCTCAAAATCCCAGATGTTTGTACACTCTTGCTCTTTGTACCATCTGTCAAAAGTGTAACCCTCTCTTGTGGGGTCATCTGGTTTCGTGACTTTTCCGTTATGCTGAGCCCTCTGCACAGGGACAGCGCTGCCGCCTTGAGTATCGAAGCTCACCGTGTAAGTGTTTATGGTCCACTTGGCGTAGAGTATCTGGCTTTTCTGAACCGTGTCAGTATCGAAGTTCCAGGCATTATTACACTCCGCTTCCTTGTACCAACCGCCGAAGGTATAGCCCTCTGCGGTGGGGTCGGCGGGCTTGTCAATAGTCTGGCCCGATGCAAGACCTGTTTTACTGGTCGTACTTCCGTGACCGTTTTTGTTGAAGTTGATAATATATATATTATCTTTGGACGCACTTTCCCACTTCGCATAGATAGTTATGGCAGTGGTTTTGGAAATAGACTGTGAAAAATCGTACAGTATCGTACCGCCGCTCGAGGTTACCCAGTCGACAAACTTATATTTATCCCTGGTAGGCGTATATTGCGGTCGTTGAATCTTTTCGCCAAACGGAACATTTATCACTTCCGATGTGTTGCCTCCAACTGTGCCGCTGCTATAATTAAATGTCACCTTAACTCCGTTTGCCGTCCACTTGGCGTAAAGGGTAGTACCCTTAGTCACGGTATCCTTGGCAAAATCCCAGTCCTCAGTGCATTCCTCGTTCTTGCACCATCCAGCCAAGGTATATCCTGTCCTTGTGGGCTTTGGTTTGTCGCCTTCTGGAATCAAGTCCCCCTCATACTTAACGATGGTCTTTGACTTAGCGCCGTTATAGGTACCGCCGTTATAATCGAAAACGACATCGGTCTGCCATTTGGCATATATAGTCACTGCGCCCTGCACTTTCGTGCCGGATGTGCCGAAAGTCCACTTCTTTTCCTCTTTTGTATTCTCATCCGTTTTTACCTCGTACCACCAGCCCGCGAAGGTATAGCCCTCCTTGCTTGGCTCCTCCGGCGCTTCGACAGCCTTGTCATACTCCACATTCTGAGACGTTGGCTGCGTACCGTTCTTTGGGTCAATGGTCACAGTATAGGAATTGATGGTCCATTTGGCATATATATTGACGGAAGTTGTACTCGAACTCACCGCCGGTGTAAACGGTTTTGTAAAATCCCACGGCTTTGTACATTGAGTATCTTCGTACCACTCCGCAAATTTATAGCCTGTTTGGGTTGGGTCCACGGGCTTATTCAGCTCTGTGCCATAGGTGTGGCCCTTTACTGTCCTATATATTTTACCGGTTGTACTGCCGGACATGCGAAAATTCACATCATACGTTTTCGCCGTCCACTTGGCGTACAGGGTAACATCTCCCGTCACCGGCGTGTCAAAGCTCCACTCCTGGCCGGTAGTACAATCCTCATCCTTATACCACCCCGCAAACGTATACCCTGTTCTTGTGGGGTTACTGGGCTTCGTCACCGTGTTATTATACTTCGCTGTTTTGTCCTTAACCTCGCTCCCGCCTGTCGAGTCAAAAGCCACGATATACATATGGTCTGTCCACTTGGCAACAAGGGTAAAATCCGCCGTCACCGCAGTGTCAAAATTGTAGGCGCTGGTGCCAGTCCCCTTGACCCACTTGTCAAAATCAAAATGCTCCATGGTCGGGTCCGACGGCCTCGTCACCGTTCCGCCATGGGTTATCTTCTGTGGGTCGACAATGCTGCCGCCTTCCCCAGTGTTAAATTCCACTGTGTAGACACTCGTCGTCCACTTTGCGTAAAGCGTAATCGCCTCGGTCACAACGTCCTTATCAAAATCCCACTTCTGTTCCTCCGTGCACTCCGCATTTCTGTACCAGCCGACGAGGGTGTAGCCGGTTTTCGTAGGCGTCTTTAGCGTACATTTGCTGCCATACTCTATAGTTTGGGCCGTGACGCTGGTGCCGCCCTGTGAATCGAAAGTTACCTTATACTTATTGGGGGTCCACTTGGCATATAAAGTCATGCTATTTGCGGGCATCTTAGCCGTAGGGGACCATTTATCACTTGTAGTAAATTCAGTGCTCTTGTACCACCCATCGAATTTATAACCGTATCTCTCCGGCGTTTTGGTGATGGTACTGTCAAACGGTATCATTTCATCCTCAGTTTTATTGTCATACAGCAAATCAAAGGTCACCTTATAAGAGTTCACATTCCACTTGGCAAACAAATTGACCGTTGTAGCAGTAGAGGTCACTTCGGGCTCGAATGGCTCGTTAAGCTTCACTTCTTGCTCATATTTAGTGCTGGTATACCATCCATCAAAGGTATTGCCCACTTTAGCGGGGTTATCGACAGGTTCTGACAGCAACGTACCATAAACTTGATTCTCTATCGTTTTATATGGGGTTCCGCTAGCACTAGTGCCTAGCCAAAATTTTACCGTATACGTTTTCGGCTCCCACTTGGCATAAAGGGTCATATCACTCGTCACCGTGTCGCCGCCCGTGCCCAAAGTCCATTTAGTCGTACAATCTGGATCAGTATACCACTCGCCTTTAGTAAATGCATACCCAGTCCTGCTCGGTACAGTTGAGGGGGCAGTAACAGTTTTTCCTTCTGTTACTGTTTTTTCAGATGTTTCCTTTGCAGAAGCTGTCGTACCAAACTTTCCCCCATTAGCATGGAAAGTAACCGTATATGTTGCCGCCCCCCAAGCCCTCATCGTCAGCACATCCGCGCCCGGCATGAGCACAATAAGCATACAGAGCATAACGCAAAGGCACCTTAAGGGCCCGCGGCGCTGGGGATCGCGTTTATTTATCATCATAATACCACATCTTTCTCTGTGATCTCTCAGGCATTTCACAATATAACTTACCAATATATATTATAGCCATTTGCCGTTCGGTGTCAAGCCCTAAAAGGAAGTTTCCGGGCCCCGGGCGGTATTGACACGGGAGGGAAAATGTAGTACCATTTTTGTTGTCATATTTTCTGCGATACATAGATTTGGGGATGATATAATGTGGATCATATTCGCCTTCGGCTCTGCGCTTTTCGCCGGGGCCACGGCCATACTCGCCAAGTGCGGCATACGCAAAACGGACTCCACCGTCGCCACGGCCATACGCACCGTGGTGGTGCTGCTGTTTTCCTGGGTGATGGTGCTGCTGGCGGGCTCATTGGGGGATATCGCGTCCATCGGGGGCTGGACCTGGCTGTTCCTTATACTGTCGGGCCTTGCTACGGGGGCCTCATGGCTTTGCTATTTCAAGGCCCTGCAGCTTGGCGACATCAACAAGGTGGTGCCCATCGACAAGTCCAGCGTGGTGCTGACCATCATTTTGGCCTTCATCATCCTTGGGGAGGGCGTCAGCCTTGCGAAAGGCCTGGGCGTGGTGCTTATCGGCGCGGGGACCTTCCTGATGATAGAGAAGAAGGACGCGGCGCCGCCCCGGGCCGGCAAGGGCATAGGCTGGTTCTGGTACGCCCTGGGGTCGGCGGTGTTCGCGAGCCTCACCTCCATTCTGGGCAAGGCGGGCATCTCCGGGGTGGAGTCGAACCTGGGCACGGCCATACGCACCGGGGTGGTGCTCATAATGGCCTGGCTCATGGTGCTTATAGAGGGCAAGCTGCCAAAGATCTCCGGCATACCCAGACGGGAGCTCATGTTCATCTGCCTTTCGGGCCTTGCCACAGGCGGGTCATGGCTGTGCTACTATAGGGCCCTTCAGGAGGGCCCGGCCAGCGTGGTGGTGCCTATCGACAAGCTGAGTATCCTTGTGACCGTGGCCTTCTCCTACTTCGTCTTCCACGAGAAGCTCTCAAAGAAAGCCGCCGCCGGACTACTCGCGGTGGTCCTTGGCACCCTTGTGATGCTGATATAAGACACGCGCCCGAAAGCCGCCGGTGACGGTTTTCGGGCGCGTTTTTGTCTTTTTATAGTGGACGCAGCCCCTCATAGAGCTCGTCAAAGGACCTCATCTCCCGGCACCGGCCGAAGGACAGCTCCTTATCCTCGCCGAAGGCCGAGAGCCAGCATTTCGCCATCTCCTCAACGGTCATCTCCAGGTGCTCCATGAACTGCCTGTACACTGCCCGGTACTCCGGGGTCCCCTCCTCATAGTGGCTGAGTATCAGGCCCTCGGTAAGCTGGTCCAGCGGGTACATCTTAAGGTGCATAAGTTCGTGGCAGATGACCTCCTCCGGGTTCTCCCCACGGGGGTTTTTGGCGTTCAGCATAAGTATTGCCTTGCGGTCAGTCGGGTCTATCCTGAAGTCCCCGGTCTTCTTAAATTCCGGGTCGTCAACAAGCTCCAGCCGCACGTCCCAGCTCTCGGTGAGCCTTAAAATTTTACGCCACTTCTCGAATATTGGCTCAAGTATCTCCTGCTTATATTCATACATAATTTCTCACTCTACCTTTTCCTCGCCGGCATATACCGCTCCAGCAGCATTGCCACCGTCTTCACGTCGATGGGCTTTGCGGAGTGGGCGTTCATGCCGCAGTCAAGGCACCTCTGCACATCCTCGGGGAATGCGTCGGCGCTCATGGCGATTATGGCTATGGTCCCTGCGTCCGGGCGCGGCAGGGCGCGTATGGCGGTGCTGGCCTCATAGCCGGTCATCTCGGGCATACGCAGGTCCATCAGTATGCCGTCGTACTCGCCGGGCTGCGAACTCTCAAACATCTCCACGCATATCCTGCCGTTTTCGGCCCTTACGAGCTCCATGCCCAGTTCCGAGAGCAGCTCCTCGGCTATCTCCCAGTTAAGATCGTTGTCCTCGGCGATTATCACCCTGCGCCCCTCAAGGCTTCCGTCCTCCCCGGGTTCCCCGCCGGCGGGCCGGGCATCCTCCTGGCTCTCGCCCATGTACTCCTGCAGCCCGTAGTACAGCGTGGATTTAAACAGGGGCTTCGCTATCTCGCCGTCTATCCGGCAGTCCCTGGCCGCGTCCTCCATGTCGTCCTTGTCATAGGCCGAGGTCAGCAGGATGCGCGCATCGTCTCCCGCTATCTCCCTGAGCTTCTTTGCCACCTCGATCCCGTCGGCCCCGGGCATGTGCCAGTCTATAAGGTATATCCTATACTCCTCTCCGCTGCCCCGGCGCTCTCTCGCCATCTCCAGGGCTTCAGCCGGGTCGGTGGTCCAGTCCGCGTGCACCCCAAGGCTCCTAAGGGTGGCCACGGCGCTCATGCACAAAGTCTCGTCGTCATCCACCACCAGCATGGGCCAGTCGGGCAGGCGCATGTCGCTTTCGGACACGGCGGCCTTCTCCATGTCCAGTATCACGTCCACCTCCGTGCCAACGCCCACCTGGCTCTTGACCCTTATGGCTCCGCCCATGGCGTCCACGATGTGCTTTGTGATGGCCATTCCCACGCCGGCCCCCTGGGCTTTGTGGACCCTTGCGCTGTCCTCTCTCACAAATGACTCGAAGATATGGGCCACGAACTCCTCGCTCATGCCCACGCCGTTATCCTTCACCTGCAGATGTGAACGGATATACCTGTCCCCCTTGGGAGAGGGCGACTCATAGAGGGTCACCTTGATATTACCGCCGTCGGGGGTGAACTTTATGGCGTTTGAGAGCAGATTGAGAAATATCTGGTTCAGCCGCACGCTGTCGCAGCACACGTCTTCAACGCTTATATTGTCGATATACACGTCGAAGCTCTGGCTCTTCAGCTTCACCTGCTGCTGGACTATGGCCACCAGCTCCTGCATGACCTCCCTTAAGGAGACCTGCTCCATATTCAATGTCATGCGCCCGCTGTCTATCTTGGCCATATCCAGTATGTCGTTTATAAGCCCCAGCAGATGACGGCTGGAGGAGGTTATCTTCCCGAGGCATCTGGCCATCACCTCGGGGTCGCTGGTATTGCTCCTGGCGATGGCCGTCATGCCCACAATGCCGTTTAGGGGCGTGCGTATGTCATGGCTCATGTTGGAGAGGAACTGGCTCTTGGCCATGGAGGCATCCTCGGCGGCCTGGCGAGCCTCCTCAAGCTCCCGCAGCTGGCGCCTGGTCACCGCTATGTACCAGGCGAACACCATCATCAGCGTCAGAAGTATCACGGCGCAGCCGCCGAAGGCAGTGGACTTCCAGCTCTCCCCAAGGCCGGCGATGCCGCCGTTCACCGGGCCGTAGGACGTGTTCAGCAGCAGATACCAGTCCGAGGCGGGCACTGGACCGCAGTACACGTGGCTGTCGTCGTCATCCCCCATGGTCACCGGGAATGAAAACTCCCCGTCGTTTGCCATGGCCTCCTGAAGCTGGTCCGCCACTTCATCGCCGCCCTCTGTGCCCCGCAGCCATTTTAAGAAGTCCGGGCCCTCTGACATATGGTAGCCCTGTGACCGGGCCACAAGGCCGCCGTCAGTGCGTACCACAGCCCAGGACTCTACCATTCCCGCGTCCAGCTCATGCTGTAGATTATGGTCTATATAGCTGGCCCAAACCCCGGCCACAAGGCCCGTTCCGGTTTTTCCGTCCACGGTTATGCCCTCTGGGGCGGAGGCGGATATGAGTATCACCCGGCCGTCCAGCTGGTCCCGGCCCATGTCTATGCGGTTCTCCCCGGCCTCCATATGGCTTTTAAGGCTCTCCACATCCTCGGGCACCAGCCTGCTGCCAAGGATAGGATACAGCGCCTCCTCGGGGGGCATATTCGGCTGATACAGGGCCAGATAGTCGAACTCCCTGGCCGTGGCCGAGGCCTTAAGCTGCTCGACGGTCATCCCCCGGCTCTCCTGGACCATGTCGCTGACCTGATCCACCCTAAGGTCCAGAGTGGCCCCCAGGTGCATGGTGACCTGCCGGCTCATAGAGGACATATAGCTCTCGCCGATATACCGTATGGCCTGGGCGCCCCTGTCCTGCATATATTCGGTCACCACGGAAAACACCACCACACACAGCGCCGCAACACCTATAAGGCTGAAAACCAACATACGCATTGGCCTATGCTTCATACTGTTCCCCTCTCTCCATATTCCGGCCGCGGGCAAAAAGCCGCCCGCAGGGATTCTCATTATAATTATAAGATTCCCGCGGGCGTGTGTCAACATTATTTTTATTTTTTCACAAGGCCCCCCGGGGTCAGCTCATACACCGTGCCCCCGGCCTCGCTTATGAACCGGCGGTCGTGGGAGACGCTGACGACGCAGCCGCCGAAGTCCTCCACCATCCTCCGTATCACCGGCCCGGAGAGGGGGCTGAAGTTCCGGGTGGGCTCGTCAAGGATGAGCACGTCGCTGCCGGAGAGTATCATTTTTAGAAAAAACATCTTTGCCCTCTGCCCGCCGGAGAGCCCCTCTATGCTGTGGGCGCACTCCTCGGGGGTGTACTTCATACTGCCGAGGAATGTCTTCGCCCGAGTAAGCACGGCCTTCTCGCCGCTGCCGTCCGTCAGAAACTCCACCGGGGTCATGGTCTGGTCCAGGGTCTCGGCGTAGTTTTGGGGCATATACGCCGCCTTAAGGTCCGGGCGCTCAAGGAGCGTTTCTGCAATTTTCCGCAGGAGGGTGGTCTTGCCCGCGCCGTTTTTCCCGGTTATGCAGATATGCTCCGGGCCCCGGAGGGTGAGCTGGATATTCTCAGAGAGGAGCCTGCCGTCCTGTGTGCGAAGCTCCGGCAGTTTGAGCTCCAGCACCGTCTTCCCGGCGGGTATATTTATCCCGGGGTCAAAGCCCGCCAGGATGGCCTCCTCGCTGTCGGGGAACTCTGTAAGGTCCCCACGCTCCCGGTCATAGCGGCGCTCCATGGACTTTACGGACTTCATCTTCTTTTTCAGCAGCCGCGCTACCGCATCCCGCTCGGCATGGCTGATACTATCCATACGGTGCTGCACCTGCTGCTCCATCCTCTGTATCTTCTCCTGGCGCCTGCGGTCCTCCTCCCTCTCCTTTCTGGCCAGCTGCTCCTGCTTATGAAAGCGGCCCAGGCGCTCCTCCACATACTGCCTATATCCCATCCTGGCCACGGTCCAGCGGGGCAGGGTCTTGCGCCGCAGGAGCTCCATATGCAGTATCACGTTAGCGGTGTTCTCCAGAAGGGCCTCGTCGTGGGAGATGTACATCACCGGCCTTCCGCAGCCCAGGATGAACCCCTCCAGCCACTGGAGGGTCTCCACGTCAAGGTCGTTGCTGGGCTCGTCAAGAAGGTACACGTCCGGCCGTTTAAGGGTCAGGAGCGCCATCCTGAGCTTCACCTTCTCCCCGCCGGACAGGGTCCCCACGGGCCTGTCGGTATAGAACAGCTCCACTGGTATCCCCAGCTTCCCCGCGGCGGCGGAGAGCTCGCCGGGAGAGCTCTCCAGAAACGCCGGCTCCCGGCAGCAGAACTCATACCCGGAGAGCGCGCCCTCCTTGGGGCCCACCTCCTGGGACAGGTACCCCAAGAGCAAGCCGTCCTTCATTATCTGCCCGCTCCATTCGGCGTAGCCCTCCACCATAGAAGCGTCATAAATAAGCTTCAAAAGGGTGGACTTGCCGTCCCCCTCCTCGCCTATAACGGCCACCCGGTCCCCGGGGTTCAGGGCAAAGCTGAATCCCGAGAGCAGCGGCCGCAGGTCATTCCTCATGCTTATACTAAGGTCCTTTATCTGTAGCAATGCGCATACCTCCAATCCCAAGCCGGGCTGGACATATGCGCACAAAAACGCCCCAAAAAAGGCGCAAAACAGCACAAAAAGACGCGCAATAAGCCCCATACCCGGCAAAAACCAGCCCCGGGCAGGACCCCGGCGCTTTACCTATGCCTGGTTTGATGAGCTTATTTCAACATCTTTTCAACTCCGTTCATATTTTGCTGGGATTATGATAGCATAAAGTTCTGTGGGTGTCAAGGGGGATTTTACATAGATTATCCCTTTATTCCTTGACAATCCGTATGTGAACTGTTATAATAAAAACAGGGTGAGACGCCGCGCAAGCGGTTGGCCCGACTTATAACGATTTTTTTAATTCAAACCGTCACTTGGCCGAGTGGCGGTTTTCCTTTTTTACCTTCTGCTCCGTCTTGGACATGGACAGCTTTATAGAAACTGTTATGCCCCAGACATGAAATGTAAAGGTAATAGGCATGGCACTCACCTCCCTTCTGGCAAAAGTAGGGACGTGAACCACCTCCTTTCGGAAGCTGGCCAAACCGCCTGCCGTTTGTAATGCGGCGTCTCAACATTATTATACAGGATACGCCGGATTATGTCAATATCAGTTCTTCTCCATCTCCTCCTCGATAAGCGCCACCAACTCGCTTGGGCGCATATCCAGCGCGTCGGCGATGCGCCAGATGGTGTAAAGAGTTGGCATTCTCTCTCCGCGCTCTATCATGCTCAAGTGAGGTCTGGCCATACCGGACAGGCCGCTGAGAACCTCTTGGGAGAGTCCGCGCTTTTCCCTCAGATGGCGCAGGAGCGCAGCTACAGCCTCTGGTCTATAGTCCATCACCTTTCCTCTTTCCTGCCTGCGCTGTCCATCTCGCTCATCTCATCTTCAATCATAGCCACCAACTCGCTGGGCCTCATATCCAGCGCGTCGGCAATGCGCCAGATAGTGTAGAGGTTGGGAACTCTCCCGCCGGTCTCTACCATTCCCAGGTGGGAACGCTCCATTCCCGCAAGCCCGCTGAGTACCTCTTGGGAAAGCCGCCTGTTCTTTCTCAGACGGCGGATAACCGTGGCTATGGCCTTCTCCCTAAACTCCATGTAATCACTCCACTAAGGAAATTACATAAAGTTTATGAAAAAAATTGCAATATTTCTCGCGCGAACGTAGACAATACAAGAATTTTGTGATATACTATCCTTACGGTGAAAAAACTACACAATAACCCGAAAGGAGACAAAATCATATCAAATCCGCCGATGCGCTTTGCCAAAGCTCCGGGCGGCCCGGTCATCTGCCCCTTAAAGTAAAACCGTTTGACAAATGAAACGCGATCGTGCTATAATAGTTATACTAGTTCTAAAAAACTATATATTATAATTATTCAGAGGTGACTTTAAATGTCTAATTTTCAGCAGTCCTTTTCTCAATATCTTAGAAACGCACGCCAGTCCGCAAGCCTGACCCAGGCCGAAATGGCCGAAAAGCTGTCCGTCTCCCGGTCCACCTACACCTACTACGAGACCGGACATGCACAGCCGGACCTTGAGTCGCTGGCGAAGATATGCCGCATCCTGGGTATCAGCGCGGACTCGCTGCTGGGACTTGGCTAAAACGAGACGGCGTCGTCCCGGGTCAGGAACTGTCTCAGCCCCGTGATGCGCTGGGTCTTCCTGTCGTTTTTGACCATCTCCCGCACCACCTCGCTCTCCCCCACCAGTATCAGCAGCTTCTTTGCCCTTGTGACGGCGGTATAGAACAGGTTGCGGTAGCAGAGCTGCCGGGGCACCTTCGTCACCGGGATTATCACCGCGTTGAACTCGTTGCCCTGGCTCTTATGCACCGTCACGGCATAGGCGGGCTCCAGCTCAAATCCGGCCTTGTCAAAATCGTAGATCACCAGCCTGTCGTCTATCATCACCTCGATGGCCCCGCCGGGCCTGTCTATGCGGGTTATAACGCCCATATCGCCGTTATATACCCCCTGTCCCTCAGAGCCGTCCTCCTTGGTCCACGGCAGCTGGTAATCGTTATGCACGTGCATCACCTTGTCGCCCTCCCTAAAGAGCTGGCCCTCTATCTTCACCTGGGCCTTGTCCTTTGCGGGAGGGTTCACTGTTTCCCGCAAAAGCCTGTTCAGCTCCGCCGTGCCCAGCTCCCCCTTTCTCGAGGGACACAGCACCTGGATGTCCTCGAATGGCGAATAGCCGTAGCTTTTTGGCAGCCTCGTGCCGCAGAGGGCCCCTATAAGCTCCCTTGCCTGCTCCGGCCCGCCGCCGGGCAGAAAGAAGAAGTCGCTGTCCCGCCGCCGCAGCTCCGGCATCTCCCCGGCCACTATCCTGTGGGCGCTGGCTATGATAAGGCTCTGCATGGACTGCCGGAAGACCTCCTTAAGCTGTACCGTTGGGAACATCCCCGCGGCTATCAGGTCCCCCAGCACGTTACCGGCCCCCACCGACGGAAGCTGGTCGCTGTCCCCCACCAGTATCAGCCTGCACCCTATGGGCAGGGCCCTGAGCACGCTCTCGAAGACATAGGCGTCCACCATGGACATCTCGTCTATCACCAGGCACTCGCACTCTAAAGGGTTGCGCTCGTTGCGGTTGAAGAAGGGCTGGTCCCGCTCGTCCCAGTCCACCTGCAGCATACGGTGGATGGTCTTCGCCTCCTCGCCGGTGAGCTCGCTCATCCTTTTTGCGGCCCGGCCCGTGGGCGCGGCCAGCAGGACCCGCTCCCCGGCCTGCTTCAGTATGCGGATGATGGCGTTCAGTGTGGTGGTCTTGCCGGTGCCGGGCCCGCCGGTGAGTATCAGCACCCCCTGCTCCATGGCGGCCTTTATAGCCTCCCGCTGCTTTCCGGCGTACTCTATGCCCTCCCGCTCCTCGATGGCGCTGATGTGCATGTCCGCCCCGGCGATGGCGTTGGCGGGGGCCCGGAGCATGGCCTTCATACGCCCGGCTATGTACTGCTCGCAGAGGTGCTGCTGCTGCAAAAACAGGTACTCTCTGCCGCCGAACTCCTCCTGCATGAGCACAAAGCTGCCCCAGAGCTCCTCCACCGCGTCCTCCGCCAGCTCCCGGTCCACCCCCAGAAGCTTCGCCGCCACCTTTATAAGCGCGTCCCGGGGCACGCAGGTGTGGCCGTTATTCACGTTATGCCGTATGACGTACACCACCCCGGCCTGGACCCGGCTCATATCGTCCTGGGGCCGCTCCATGGACTGGGCTATCTGGTCGGCTGTCTGAAAGCTCAGCCCTATCTCCGGGGCGCAAAGGGCGTAGGGGTCCTCCTGCACGCAGGCGATGGACTCGTCGCCGTACTTCTTCCACACCAGCATGGAGACCTCCGGCGGCACGCCGAAGGCCGAGAGGAACACCATCAGCTCCCTGACGCCGTATATGCGCTTATACTCCTCGCTTATCTCCTTTGCCTTCTCAAGGGTTATGCCCTTTATCTGGGAGAGCCGCCCCGGGTCGTTCTCTATCACCTCCAGGGCGTTTATGCCGAAGGTGTCTATAATGCGCCCGGCAAGGGCCCGGCCCACGCCCTTCACCGCGCCGGAGGACAGGTATCGGAGCATACCCTCCTCGGTGACGGGGCGGGCGTGCTCGAAGACCTCGGCCCGAAACTGGCGGCCATAGCTCTGGTTCTGCTCCCAGCGGCCGAATACCCTCAGCTCCTCGCCCTCGCTGACCATGGGTATGGTCCCCACCACGGTGACCTCCTCCCGGTCCTCCCCGGCTATGAGCACCAGCACCGTGTACTGGTTCTTCTCGTTCCTGTACACCACGTGCTCCACCTGGCCCTGGAGCTCCAAAAGGCCGCTCTCCTCCAACGCTCTCACCTCCTTACGGCCCGGCCCCGGCCCCCAGCAGCTTCTCCAGCTCCCCGGGGCCGCAGACCTCCAGCCCTCTATAGCGCTCCCTAAGCTTTTTTGCTATCTCCCTGCTCTCCGGGTCCTTTGCCACACAGATAAAGCGCAGGTCCCCGTCCTGGCGCAGCCGCTCCCCGGCGCAGCGCACAAGGCACTCGCAGTCCTCGGGCCCCTCCGGCAGCACCAGCACCGCCGCCTGTCCCCGGCAGTTCCTTCCGATCCTGCCCCTGCAAAGGCCCTTGGCCCAGCGCAGGACCTCCGCCGCGCCTATGGCCATGAGCAGCAGGCCGCATAACATAAGTACCACGTTCACAAGCAACGCCTCCCTCGCCATATTCTATGCGGAAGGGGGAGGCGTTGTCAAAGCTTTTTATTTTACGCCATGCTCAGAATGACCGTTGCGTCCCTGTGCAGCTGTAGAATGGACGCGGGCACCTGGGGGGTCACCGGCCCGTGAAAGGCCCGCTCCACTATCCCGGCCTTGTCCGCCCCGGCGATGAGCAGCACCCTTTTGGCCTTCATGATGGCCCCAACGCCCATGGTGACGGCGCTGGTGGGCACGTCCTCGGGCCTTTCAAACAGGCGGGAGTTGGCCTTTATGGTGCTCTCGGCCAGTTTCACGGTGTGCACGGCGGCGTGGAACACGTCCTCGGGCTCGTTAAAGCCGATATGCCCGTTATGGCCTATGCCCAGAAGCTGAAGGTCCGGCCAGCCAAGGCTCTCCACCAGGGCCTCATAGCGCGCGCACTCGGCCTGCATATCCGGGGCCGAGCCGTCGGGCAGGTGCGTGTTATTCTTGTCCACGTTGACCTTGTCAAAGAGGTTATGGTCCATAAAATAGCGGTAGCTCTGGGGGTCGTCCCCAGTAAGGCCGCAGTATTCGTCCAGGTTCACCGTGCGCACCCCGGAGAAGTCCAGAAGCCCCTGCTCATACCGCTTCACAAGGTCCGCATAGGTCCCCAGCGGCGACGAGCCGGTGGCAAGGCCCAGCACGCAGTGGGGGTTTAAGAGCACCTGTCCGCCGATGATGTCCGCCGCAAGGGCGCTGAGTTTTTCATAGCTTTCAACCTGGATGATTCTCATGATGTTTCCCTCATAACCTTTTTATTATTTGCAGATTTTCTTTAAAGTGGGCCTGCCTTGTCCACTGTATCCGTACTTCTTAACATTATAGTGTATCGTCCGGGTATTTTCAAGCATAATATACAAATTCATGGTATTTTTTATGCTCTTTCCCCAAAAATGTAGAGCCCCCGCCAAAGCAAGGGCCCTTTCTGCCGCTCAGCCCATACGGCCCGCGGCCTTTATCTTCTCCAGCGCCCCCCTAAGGGGCTTATAGAGCACCAGCATCATAAGGAAGTTCCCCCCGGCGTGCATAAGGTCAAAGGGCAGGCCGCTTACTATCCAGGCAAACATCATCCTTACCCCGCCCACCGGCAGGTATGTAAAGGAGCATAGCGTCCCGAAAGCGAGCCCGTATACCCCCGCGAACACCGCCCACTGCCAGGCCCTGTCCATGCGCCTGAAAAGCCGGGTCAGACACCACAGCAGCGGCCAGATGTACAGGTACATCACCCACCACGTGCCAAAGCCGTACAGCAGCCCCTCCAAAAGCAGGAACACCGCCACGGCCCCCAGGGCAAGCCCCCCGAAGCACAGGGTGAACAGCACCGTCAGAAGGGTGACAGGCTCGAAGTTGGGCAGAAAGGCCATGACCTCCTTGCCAACCGTCAGCAGCACCCCCATCATGGCCCCAAGGCACAGCCGGACAAGGTTTCTGTTCATCAGTCGTAGCCCACCGTCAGCACCAGGCCGTACTTCTTGCCCTCCTCGATGGGGGTGGAGTCGATGCCCGTCATGGCGGTCTCGCCGTCCACCGTCAGGCACCACCACTCCTGGTTGCTCTCGTCAACGGTATAGCCGTCCACGGTCTTCACGAACAGGCCGTACTGGCCCTCCTCGCCCTCGATGAGCTTCTCGCTCTCCAGGGCGGGCCCAAGCATCTCCTCCGTGGTCTCATAGGTGAAGTCCTTGGTGCTGCCGTCCTTATGGGTCACTGTGACGGTGACGGTCTTCTTCTCGCCGCTGCCGCCCTCCTTCTGCGCGCACCCGGCGAAGACCGTGACGCACATCATGAGCGCCAGCAAAAGCGCTGCCGCCCGGGTAGAAAAACTTCTGTTCTGCATTGTAAATGCCTCCTAAAAAGTATTTTTTAGGGTGGCCTGTCCAGTAAATCTGGACTAAGGAGCGCAGCGCAAGCTGCGCTTCTGCAAGGCTCGCTGAACACCGCAGCTGCCCTGCGGCCCTCCGGGCAAGTCTTCCGGCTCAGACATCCACGCCCGCGCCCAGCCTTCCCGGAGAGTTTCAAGCGAAGCTTGATACTCTTTACCAGTGACATCCACAGCTATCAGGTTCATGGCCCTGACTGCCGGGGCGCGGGCTCCGTCATCACGGCGACGGGTTCGCCAGGGATTCGCACCCTGTTCCTGTGTTCGGGCATAGTGGTGCCACCTCGGAGTCCCAACGGTCATGAATATATCACAAAAAAACTATAAAGTCAAGTTTATGCGTAAAGTAGGGCTTTTTCTTCCGAAAAAGCCCTAAATTCTTTTATTATGTTTATAGCCTTCAGCCAGACCTTGGGACTCCGTCCCAAACCCTGCCAGGGGAACACCATTCCCCTGGACCCCTTACCTTAGCTCCCCGAAGAACTCGCGCAAAACAATACGCGCCTCCTCCTCCATAAAGCCCCGGTATACCGGCACCCGCAGCGCTCCCGCCTGCGGGCTCTCCGCTGCGTATATCACCCGCTCTATCCGCGCGTTCTCCACGGCCCCCGCGCACATCGGGCAGGGCTCTAAGGTCACGTACAGCTGGCACCCTTCAAGCCGCCAGCTCCCAAGGGCCTCGCACGCCCCCGCGATGGCCTCTATCTCCGCGTGGGCCAGGGCGCTTTTTCGCTCCTCCCGGCGGTTCCGCCCCTGCGCGATCACAGCGCCGTCCCGCACTATCACCGCCCCCACCGGCACCTCTCCGGCCTCTCCGGCCTCCGCGGCCAGCTCCAAGGCCAGCTCCATGAACCGCCTCTCTGGCAGAAACTCCCTCTCCATGCCCGTCGGCCTACAGCACCACAAACATCATGGCCGTCTCCACCAGCACCATGGCGAGTATCGCCCAGAGCACCGGGGACTTAAGCATGGTGACAACGCTCTCCCCGGCGCCCAGAGGCGGGTACAGCACGCCGTCCGCCGGGACCATAGGCTCCCGCTTCGGAAACAATGTCTTTCTCAGTATCAGCAGCACCACAAGGGCTATGACCCCCACGGCACAGACCACAAGCATGGTTATCCCCGCCAGCAGCTCCTGACGGCCCGGGCCCACTATCAGGTCGCTGTAGCTCTCGATGACGGCTATGCCGTTATTCAGGGCGTGTATGCACACCGACACCCAAAGGTTCCCCGTCAGCACATAGGCAAGCCCCATTGCCGCCCCCGCTATCGTGGCGAAGACCACGCTCGAGATGGACAGATGGGCCGCGCCGAATATCATGGCCGAGGCCGCTATGGCAAAGCCAGTGCCGTACCTTCTGAGCCCCGAGAGTATGACCCCCCTGAAGGCGAACTCCTCAAGCATGGGCACCATCACCGCCACGCCCAGAAACTCTGTCACAAAGCTCAGCCAGCCGCCGCCCTGTCCCAGGACGCTGTCGGGCTCCTTTGCCCCAAGGCCCTCAAGCACCTCTCTCACCGCCGCCGCCGGGAAGTTCGCCGCAAGGCACACCCCAAGCCCCGCCAGTATCACCAGCAGGCACCCGAACACATTCGCCCGCCCGAACCGCAGGTGGAAGTTCCAGTCCTTTTTACCAAACAGCATATACACAAGCGGCGGCCCGGCGGTGCATATTGGGGAAAGCCCTATGGACAGCAGCACCAGGGCCAGCTCGTCGTTGTAGATATCTATGCCCGTGCCGGTGCACAGTATCACGGCCCCTATCTGCAATACGAAGCTCAGCGCCGTCTGGGCCACCATCAGAAGGGCCAGCTTGTTAAGGGTCCTCACGGCCCCGGTCTTCCTGGGGTCCTTCCGCTTTATTGCAAAGCCCGGGGCCTGATAGACCGGCTGGTATACCGGGTATGGCTGATATACCGCCTGGGGCTGCGGCTGGGGATAGCCCGCGGCAGGGTAATACTGCGGGGGCTGCTGTGTAACTTGCTCGTTAGGCTGATTCATACCGGCTCCTTTCAAAGCTGACTTATGCGATTATGGCGGACACCTGCCGGGCGAACTCCGCCGGGTCCTCAAGGGGCGTGCCCTCCACCAGCAGCGCCTGTCCGTACAGCACCTTGGCGTAAAGGGACAGCCTCTCCTCGTCCAGCTCCCGAAGCTTCGCGAACACTGGGTGCTCCGGGTTCAGCTCCAGCACCCGCTGGGCCCTGACCTTCTCCCCGGCGGGCATATTATTGAGCACCTTCTCCATCTCGGCGGAGATGGCCCCCTGGGTGGAGAGGGCCGTCGGGTGGCTCATAAGCCCCGGGTTCAGCTTGACCTCCTGGACCTTGCCCTCAAGGGCCTTTGCCATCTGCTCCAAAAGCTCCTTGTTCTCGTCCGCCAGTTCCTTCGTGTGCTGCTTCTCCTCGTCGCTCTGCAGGTCGAGGCCCTCGGCGGTGATGTTCCGAAACTCCTTATCCTCGTACTTTTCAAGCATCTTAAGGGCGAATTCGTCCACGTCGTCCGTCAGGCACAGAAGCTCAAATCCCTTCTCCATAAGGGCCTCGGCCTGGGGCAGGGAGAGTATCCGTCCGGCGCTCTCGCCGCACCCATAGTATATGCAGCTCTGCTCGGGCTTCATCCGCTCAAAATATTCCTTAAGGCTCGTAAGCTTCTTCTCGTTGGAGGAGGTGAACAGCACCAGGTCCTTGAGCTCGTCCTTCTTCGCGCCATAGCCCTCGTACATGCCGTACTTTATCTGTAGGCCAAAGCTCTTCCAGAACTCCTCGTACTTCTCCCGGTCGTTCTCCAGCATGGACTTTAACTCCCCGGCTATCTTCTTCTCCAACCTGCCTGCGATGAGCTTAAGCTGCCTGTCATGCTGTAACATCTCCCTGGAAATATTCAAAGACAAGTCCTGAGAGTCCACAAGGCCCCGTATAAAACTGAAGCAGTCCGGCAGCAGGTCCGCGCACTTGTCCATAATGAGCACCCCGCTGGCGTAGAGCTGCAGGCCCTTCTCAAAGTCCCGGGTGTAGTAGTTATAGGGCGCGGTCTTGGGCACAAAGAGCATGGCGGTATAGGTGGCCGCCCCCTCGGTGGAGGTGCGTATGACCCGAAGTGGGTCCTGCCAGTCGCCGAACTTCTCCTTGTAGAAATTATTAAGCTCCTCGTCGGTAGTCTCGCTCTTTGCCTTCTTCCAGAGGGGCACCATGGAGTTTAGTGTCTCCTCCTCAAAGTATGTCTCATACTCCGGGTCCTTGCCGTCCTCACCTGTGCCCTCCTTCATCCGGGAGCGCTGCATCTCCATTTTGATCGGGTACCTGATATAGTCCGAATACCGCTTTACAAGGTGGCTGAGCCTGTACTGGTCAAGAAACTCGCTGTAGTTCTCCTCGTCGGTGTCGGGCTTGATGGTAAGGGTTATGCGGGTGCCCCTCTGGGCCCAGTCGCTGTCGCTTATCTCATAGCCGTCAAGGCCCTCCGACACCCACATGGCGGCCTTTTCGGCCCCGAAGGCCCTAGACTCCACCACCACCCTGGAGCTGACCATAAAGGCCGAGTAGAAGCCCACGCCAAACTGGCCGATTATGTCAACATCCGCGTCATTCTTCTCGTTCTCGCTCTTGAACTGTAATGAGCCGCTCTTTGCTATAACGCCCAGGTTGCTGTCAAGCTCCTCCGGGGTCATGCCGATGCCGTTGTCGGTGATACTGAGGGTCCGGCTGTCCTTATCCACCTCTATCCTGATAAAGAAGTCCTCCCTGTTAAGGCCCGTGACCCCCTCGCTGACGCTCTTATAGTAGAGCTTGTCGATAGCGTCGCTGGCGTTGGAGATGAGCTCCCGGAGGAAGATCTCCTTATGGGTGTAGATAGAGTTGATCATCAGATCCATCAGCCGTTTTGATTCTGCCTGAAATTCTTTCATTGCCATAGCTTAAAATGACTTCCTTTCGCAAAATACTTGATATCTCTATATTATATCACGTTTTTCGCAAAGTTCAAGACGGTTGGGGAAAAAGGAAGGGGGAACGGTCTTGACCGTTCCCCAATGTCGGTTATTTGGCAGGCGTGGCATTCCCCTGCATCTCTCAGAGGCTTTATAGGCCCCTTGTCAAACCATCGGCGTGTGGACGGCCACGAAATTTTCCACCTCAAATAACCGTCTTATCCTATGCTTATTATAGCAGGTTTATACGCGCTTGTAAAGCACTTTTTCAGAGTGTATGTAGCGGTTGGAACGCTTGTCCTCCACCTTTTGAAAAGAGATGACCGAATTAACAAAGCTGTCAGGATCCAGGGAGGTTTTCAGTCGCAATATCAGCTTATAATTTTTCCCATTTTCTGATATATTCTTCAGCAAAACCGCTGAATCCGGCTTGTTCGCTTCAAGGATATAGTCCGGGGTTTCGACAATTTTTGTTAAGTAAATAAAATAACGCTCATAATCCCCCGGGTGCCGCTCCATTATGTGCTGCACCCTCTCATCGGTAATTATCACCTCGTCCGTAACGATGTCCCCCGCCACGCACGAGTAAATCTCCCTGTCTATCTTCCCCACATACCGCACACGCCCGAGCCCCCTATACATCCTTCCCGCACATATAGGAAAGGGGCCGTGTAAACACGGCCCCCGGCACGGCGGGCTTTGGCAGGCGTAGCATCCTCCTGCATCTCTCAGGGTCTCCCCTTGTCATACCGGCGGCGCGTGGTCGCTACGAATTTTACCACCTCAAAGCCCATCCTTATCCTATGCTTATTATAGCATGATCATTCCTTTTTGTAAAGGGGGACGTTATTTCTTATCCGCTGTGCAAATCGTTTCTCGTTTTCCTTTATGGCGGTTATAATAGAGTTTTTATACTGCGGGCCGTCGCTCCCCACCGCAAAACGGACCACCAGGTTTACGGCGGTCCCGTCCCGGCTAAAAGTTTTGCAGGCCAGCGCCGTGTTGGGGCGGCTGTCCGCGAAAATATAATCCGGGTCCGCCAAAATATCCGCGAAAGCTAGGCTGTAGGCATCATAGAACGCCTTTCCCCGCCTGTCGATAATATGCTGCACCCTCTCGTCGGTAATTATCACCTCGTCCGTAACGATATCCCCCGCCACGCACGAGTATATCTCCCTGTCTATCTTCCCCACATACCGCACACGCCCGAGCCCCCTATACATCCTTCCCGCACATACAGGAAAGGGGACCGTGTAAACACGGCCCCCGGCACGGCGGGCTTTGGCAGGCGTACGCTTCTCCTGCGTCTCTCGGGTTTCCCCTGTCTGTACCATCGGCGTGTGGATCGTACGAATTCCTCCACCTCAAAGCCCGCTTTTATCCTACGTATATTATAGCAAAACTATTCTCTTTTGTAAAGTATTTTCTTGTTTCTCAGAAGTCTCTCCCACTCTCTGCGGTCTATTTTCATGAAGGTTATAATGGAATTTTTATAACCCGGCCTGTCTGCCGGAGTAACCAGGCGCAGTACGGTTTTAAAGGATTCCCCCTCATCCCGGATCTCTTTTAGGATCAGCGCGGTATTGGGCTTGTTGGCCTCAATGATATAGTCCGGCTCCCCAACGATCTGGGCAAAAAATCCCCCAAATCGCTCGTAATCGTTCGGATGCCGCCGGGCAATATGCTCGACCTGTTCATCCGTTATAATCACCTCGTCCGTAACGATATCCCCCGCCACGCACGAGTAAATCCCCCTGTCTATCTTCCCCACATACCGCACGGCAATATCCCCGGCCCTCCTCTTGACTGGGTACATTATATCAGACTTCCCGGCGGGATGTAAAGCGGTCTTTCTCCAAATTTCTTCACAATTTGTTCATATCCCCATTGACAAATCCCCCCTACTCTGCTACAATTAGGCCGTTTAAGCACTTATACAACTATATAGAGGAGGTCAAAAAATGGAATTACTTAAAAAGCTCAACCGCCTATTGTTCCCCCGGTCGGAGGAATACGAGAAGCTGGGCGCGAAAAAGGCGCTGGCGCTGGGGTTCCAGCACGCCTTTGCCATGAGCTGCGCCACTATCCTGGTGCCGCTGCTGACGGGCCTGGACGTGGGGGTGGCGCTGTTCTGCGCGGGCTGCGGGACGCTTATCTTCCACCTGTGCACCGGCGGGCGTATGCCCACCTTTTTGGGCAGCTCCTTCGCCTTTATCTCGGCGCTGTGCGGGGTCATAGGCAACTCTAGCTTCGGGGCCACCTATGACGAGCAGGTCTCGGCGGCTATGGGCGGCATTATCGTGGCCGGAGCCTTCTACCTGCTGCTGGCCCTTATCATCAGGCTCTGCGGCAAGGGGCTCATCGACAAGCTCTTTCCCCCGGTGGTCCGGGGTGTGGGCATAACCCTTATCGGCCTAAACCTGGCCTCCTCGGCCATCAACAATATCCAGACCCAGTACGGCCCCGACGGCCAGGCCCTGCCCATCTTCGGCGAGGGCTATGACATGCCCACATACGTCTGGGCCTGGGTGCTGGCGGCAATAGTGTGCCTGACGGCGGTGGTGCTCTCCAGCTGCTGCCGGGGGATGGTGAAGATGAGCTCCATCGTCATCGCCCTGGTGGGGGGCTACGTGCTCTCCCTTATCCTCACGAAGACCGGCATCGCCCCCGCAGCCCTGATGAACACCGGGGTCATCGCCGACTATAACTGGATACAGGCCCCCCACTTCGTCCTGCCCAGCTTCAACATCACCGCTATAGGCATGATAGCGCCCATCGCCATAGTCACCTGCGTGGAGCACGTGGGCGACGTGTACGCCAACGGCGCCGTGGTGGGCAAGAACTTCACCGAGGACCCGGGCCTACACCGCACCATGCTTGGCGACGGCCTCGCAACTGTCTTCGCGGGCTTAGTCGGCGGCCCTCCCAACACCACCTACAGCGAGAACACCGCGGTCCTGGCGGCCACCGGCAACTATAACCCCGCCTCCCTGCGGATAGCGGCGCTCATCGCCATAGTGGTCAGCTTCTTCGGCAAGGCCATCGGCGTTATCCAGTCCGTCCCCAACTGCGTGCTGGGCGGGGCGTGCATAGTGCTCTACGGCATGATAGCCTCGGTGGGCCTGCGCACTCTCGTTGAGAACCACGTGGACTTTACAAAGAACCGCAACCTCTGCATAGCGGCGGTCATGCTGGTGCTGGCCATCGGCGGCGCGGTCATCGGCAACGCAACCTTCAACTTCACCAATATCGGCCTTGGGATAATCGTGGGCATCATCCTGAACCTCGCGATACCCGAGATAGAGCCTCAGGAGCCGGGACTTGTGGCCCACTCGGTGGACAAGTCCGAGGTGGTGCCGGAGCGCAAGGTGAAGAAGTAAAACGCGTAAAATTGCGCGGTCAAGGGGCGTTAGGTCCCTTGCAGGGGTTCGGGGGCAGCGCCCCTGAGGTCTTAGGGTGAGGCGAAAGCCTCACTCTTTTTTTGCGCAAAATACTTGACAACAGCTCGTAATAATACTATAATGATATCACAACAATATCAAGGAGGCAAAAATCATGTTTATCGTAAACACCAACGACATACCCGGCCAGCCCATACAAGCCCTGGGCATAGTCATGGGCAGCACCATCCAGTCCAAAAACATCGGCAAGGACATCGGCCAGGGCTTCAAGGGCTTAGTGGGCGGCGAACTGAAATCCTACACAAAGATGATGGACGAGGCCAGGAACATCGCCATACAGCGCATGATAGCCCAGGCCCAGCAGATGGGCGCTGACGCGATAGTGTCCGTGCGCTTTTCATCGGCAGCGGTGACGGCAGGAGCCGCCGAGGTAATGGTCTGCGGCACGGCGGTAAAGTATGTATAACTACTTCACCCCCAGCAGTCCGTAAATCATAAACACTATCCCCATCAGCATCCACACCCCGCTGATAAAGTACAGCCCGAAAAGGGCCCCGCCGCTTTTTACCCCGCGCTCCTTAAGCCGCCGTCCCCAGCGGAAGGTGAAGAAGGCTATGGCCCCTCCGGCCAGAAGCAGCAGGGGCGAGCAGATTAGATACAGTACAGTCATGACAGCACCTCCAAACAAAAGGCAGTACGGAAAACCACCGTACTGCCCTGATTTATTTTGTCTTACTCCGCCTCAAAGTAGGCCTTAAACGCCTGATACGCCGCATACAGGTCCACCTTGGAGATGACCTCGAAGGGGGCGTGCATACTGAGCACCGGCACACCGATGTCGATAACGTCGGCGTTAAGGCGGGAGATGTCCAGCGCCACGGTGCCGCCGCCGCCCTGATCCACCTTGCCCAGCTCCCCTATCTGCCAGAGGACCCCGGCGTTGTCCAGTACCCGGCGCACCCAGCCCAGGAACTCCGCGGAGGCGTCGTTGCTGCCGCCCTTGCCCCTGCTGCCCGTGTACTTGGCAATGCCCACGCCGCGGTTCACATAGGTAGAGTTGCCCGGTTCATAGGCGGAGGCGTAAGTGGGGTCGAAGGCCGCGGTCACGTCGGCGGACAGGCAGTTGGACTTGCTCCAGACGTGCTGGGGCTCCAAACCCTCCGCTCTCGCCAAGTCGCAGACAAAGTAGTTGAGATACTCCGAGCACAGGCCCGTGTTGCCCACAGAGCCTATCTCCTCCTTGTCCGCAAGGCAGACGATGGCGGTCTTCTCCGGGGCCTCGCTGGCAAAGAGAGCCTGGACCGCCGGATAGGCGCAGACCCGGTCGTCGTGGCCGTAAGCCCCCACCATGCTGCGGTCAAAGCCGATATCCGTGGCGGGGAAGGCGGGCACGAACTCCAGCTCGGCGGAGATCAAGTCGCTCTCCACAATGCCGTACTGCTCGTTCAAGATCTTCATGACGTTCAGCTTGTAAAGCTGTTCCCCTTCCTTGTCAATGGGCAGGCTGCCGATGAGCACGTTCAGGTCCTCGCCGGTAAAGGCCTCGCCCAGCTTCTTCACGGTCTGGTCCTTGCCCAGATGGGGCAGGATGTCGGTGATGCAGAACTGGGGGTCCCCGGGGTTCTCGCCCACGTTCAAAATGACCTCAGTGCCGTCCTTCTTCACAATCTTGCCGTGCAGGGACAGGGGGATGGCGGTCCACTGGTACTTCTTAATGCCGCCGTAGTAGTGGGTCTTTAAGAGGGCCAGCTCGCCGCTCTCGTACATGGGGATGGGCTTAAGGTCTATGCGGGGGCTGTCGATATGGGCGGCGGCTATGCGTACGCCGTCCTTTGCGCCGTTTTTGCCGATGACCGCAAGGCACATTGCCTTGCCCCGGTTATTATAGTACACCTTGTCCCCGGCGCTGTACTTCTTCATGGGGTCGAACTCTGTAAAGCCCGCCGCCTTTGCAGCGGTCACGGTCCAGTCCACGGCCTCGCGCTCGGTCTTTGCGGCGGTGATGAAGTCCTTATACCCCTCCGCAAAGTCCATTGCCTTCGCCGCGTCCCGAAGGGCGGCCTCCCTTGCGGGCTTGGCCCGGTCCATCAGCAGCTTTTCACTGAGCTCCTGGACCTCTGTCTTTTTATTCTCTTCCATATTTTTACCTCTTTTCTTTGGATTCTTAAGACCTATTATACCACCCAAAACCCAAAAGTCAACACTGAAGGCCCTATGACGGAGAAATCAGCCTTGCCCCGGGAGCGGCTGCCCGCCCGTTTCGGAGGGAATATTTTTTGCCGAGCCCGTAACATAGCCGCCGGTTTTTTACCGCCCCCATCCAGAAAAATCTTGAAATTCGTGAAAAGATACGCTATTATATTATAGTAAATACTTTTCTAGGCGCTTGCCTTGGATTTTCGCCGACGGAAGGGAGTTTTTATGAGGTTCATAGAAAACAAAAAGCTTGCTGCGCGCATTGGCATCATCACCACGGCCATCACCCTTGGGGGGATGGCGCTGCTGTGGCTGTTTGTGTCCACCAACGCCGCGTCCGTAGTGGAGAACGATATAACCAACCAGATGACCGACGCGGTAGAGGCCAGGGCGGCCATCATCGACGAATATGTGCTCTCAGCAGAGGAGTACATGACCGCCTTCGCCCTTGGCAGCGAGGTCCGGGAGCTGCTCCAGGACCCCGAGGACCCGGAGCTGCTCTCAAAGGCCCAGGCCTATACCGAGGACTTTGCCGAGGTTAAGGGCATCTTCGAGGGCCTGTACATCGCTACCCCCGATACCCACGTGCTGACCCATACCTCAGAGAGCGCCATCGGCATCACCACCCGGTCCGGGGATTCCCTTGTAAGCTTTCAGAACACCATACTATCCCGGCAGGAGCTGACGAATCTGGGCATAATGAAGTCCCCGGGCACCGGCAGCATGATACTGTCCATGTACTACCCCATATTCGAGGGGGAGCAGTGCATCGGCTACGTGGGCGCCGGGGTCTATGCCAGCCACCTGATGGACTCGCTTTTGGACCTTGACATCAAGGGCCTGCCCGACAGTGAATACGTGTTTTTGAACGTGGACACCGGGGTGTACCTCTACCACGAGGACGAGGAGCTTCTCAATACAGAGACCGCAGACCCCGGGTATCTTGAGATAATCCAGCGCATAAAGGCCGACGGCGGCACCCAGGCCAATACATACTCCTATCGTGACGAGAACGACGTGGAGCAGCTGGTGGTCTATAAGTACCTGAAGGACCGGGGCTGGGTCTTTATGGTCCGGGACAACGCCACGGAGGTCTTCTCCTCGGTGACGGGCGTGCGCGTTTTGGTGGGCGTCCTTTGCGCCGCCATGGCCGCCGCCGTCATACTTCTGACGCTGCTGCTCCTGCGCCGGGAGGGCCGGGAGCTCATGGTGGTAGAGCGGGCCATTGGCCGCCTTGGGGACCTGAACCTCTCCGCCGACCAGGAGCTGGAGCCCTTCTACGGCCGCTCTGACGAGATCGGCATGATCGCCCAGACCACCCACAGGGTGTGCAGCTGCCTTAGAAAGACCATCGATGACGTGGGGCGCATCCTGGGCGAGATGGCAAACGGCAACTTCACCGTGGACGTCACCGAGAACGAGACCTACTATATCGGCGACTTCAAGGCCCTTTCGGAGAGCCTTAAGTCCATCCATAATAACCTTGTAAACGTCATCCGGGACATCTTCCAGGTGGCCGGCCAGGTGGACGCCAGCGCGGAGATGGTGTCCTCCGGGGCCCAGGAGCTGGCCAATGGCACCGCGGAGCAGGCCGCCTCGGTGGACGGCCTTATGACGAACGTCACCTCCATTACCTCCCGGATACAGACCAGCGCCGTGCGCTGCGGCAGCGCCAGCGAGCTGGTGGACCGCGCCACCGGCTTTGCGGCCGAGGCCGACGCCAAGATGGAGCAGCTGACCGCGGCCACCAGGAATATAGACCAGTCCTCCGCCCAGATAGGCACCATCATCAAGACCATAGAGGACATCGCCTTCCAGACAAATATCCTGGCCCTGAACGCCGCCGTAGAGGCCGCCAGGGCCGGCACGGCCGGCAAGGGCTTCTCCATAGTGGCGGACGAGGTGCGCACCCTGGCGGGCAGGTCTGCCGAGGCCGCCCAGAACACCAACAACCTTATCAGCCACTCCATACAGAGCGCCAAGACAGGGACCGAGTCCACCGACATGGCCGTTTCCGCCATGCAGGACATCAACGGCTGCATCCAGTCCATAAAGACGCTGATGGACGAGATCGCCGCCGCCAGCGTCCAGCAGTCAGAGATGATATCCATGATAGAGGGCGGCATAAAGGAGATATCCTCGGTGGTCCAGGACAACTCCGCCGCCGCCGAAAAGAGCGCGGCGGTCTCGAAGGAGCTGTCACAGCAGGCCCGGAGGCTGAGCGGGCTTATCAGCAGCTTCCAGATAGAAAAGAGCAGATAATATATAGAGTATAGAAAAAACCCCCGGCGGCCCGGGGGTTTTTCTTATATGTTCGCCTTTATCTCGTCATTGACCCGCCGGCGCAGCTCTAAAAGCCCGCTCTCGTCCGGGTAGCTCTTAAAGGTCATATCACCCATAAGCTCCAGCACCCGCTCCCGGCCCACAAGGCCCTCAAGGGCATAGAGGGCGCAGTAGTCGCACATGGCCTCGTCCATGAGTATCAGCCGCTGGGACTCCTCGGGCTTTCCATCCGGGCCGGGATACACGATGAACGGGTCCCCAGAGGGGAAGGCGCCGCCCGCGTCCGTGACCCTATATGGGTCGACTGGGTACAGGGAGAGCTGAGAGTTATAGAAGTTATAGCCCCACTGCAAGAACCCCGCCAGCTTGTACCTGTACAGCAGCGCCCCCAGTATCCTGGTCCTGGACCCCGGCTGGACGATGAACCGGTTGGGCACGTCCACCGCCTGGCCGGTGCAGTAGTAGCCCCAAAGCTTCTCCGGCTGGTCAGTGAGGAATTTCTCAAGGTGGTCTATGGCGCAGACCGGCTGCTGTACAAGGCCAGCGTCAAAGTAGGCCCGCTCAGAGAGGGCGTCCATGGTGTTGAAGCCCTCAAGCTCCTCCTTTATGTTCTCATAGGCCCTGCGGTAGCGGTCCATATGCTCCAAAGCGGGCTCGTCGGATATGTGGAAGTAGGTGCGCTCCGACACGCCCAGCTCCCCGAGCACCGGCCTCAGGGCCCTTAAGAACTGCCGCAGAAAGCCCGTGTACTCCTCTCCGCTGCCGTCGGTGTCCCAGCCGAAAAGCTGCTTTTCCACGCCGCCGGCCCTGCCCATGACCTTGGGGGCGGCCTTTGCGCCCCACTGGCTGAACAGGTGGGATATCTCGATATACTCAATGCCCCGGTCCAGGGCCATCCTCACCCAGCGCCGGAATTTATCAAAGCCGAACCTATAGCCGTCCTCCGTGACCTCCACATCAACAAGCTGCACCGTGGGCCGCTCGCCGCCGATGGCGGTGTCCAATGGCGGGGTGAACACCGGGGTCAAAAGCATATTGCACCTGTGCTCCGCCGCCGTCTTTACAAAGTTTCCCACTATCTCCCACCAGCGCTCTGAAAAGACCTCCGCGCCATAGTAGTTCGCAAGGCAGTCGCTGTGGAACCACTCGGTATGGGGTATGGGGAGCTTCGGCAGCTCCATATCCAGTATCTCCACCTGGGCGCACTCCTCACAGAGCACCCCGCTCTCGCCCTCTATCCTGACCGTCACCGGGTACTCTCCGGCCTTGGCCCCCCGGGCGTCAACGTCCACCCAGAGGCTCCTCCACTGGCCCGCCACCAGGGGTATGCCAAACTCTCCCGGCTCCTGCAAAAGGTCCGGGTAGAGCCCCGGCTCCGTTGTAAGGTAGCCCTCGTCCCGCCAGGGATGGCAGGGGTACTGACAGGGCACCAGTTCCACCACCCGCGCCCGCACAGGGAGCTCTGACTCGACCTCCACCCTGCCCCAGGCCCTATAGGGCCCCTCCCAGCGGTACGCCAGCTGGAAGGACACGCTCTCGCCCCGAAGTACCGAAAGCCCCGGCAGGACTGGACCCGGCTCCCTTGTGGGGAAGACCTTGCACATGGACGTGACTAATCTGCTTGTGATATTCATTTTTTGCCCCCGTTTATGCTTATTTTGAACCGGAACAGGGCGTTTTCCCCATACCAAAGGGGGAAATTGGTGCCCCAGCGGTTGTTGTGCAGAAGATACCACATGCCCCTGTCCGGGCTGCCGTACTCCTCGTCCTCGTCGTACAGGTGCCGCCCGCCAACGCTGAGAAGCGGCGCGTGCAGGCTCCTTATGGCCCCGCTGCCGCCCTCCACCACCGGCGACGCGTGCAGCTTTCGGTTGCCGCCCTCCCGGACGTTATAGGGTTCCACAGGCAGGCTGAGCTTTTCAACGCGCACGGCCCCGCCCTTCTCATAGCCCAGGCCGAAGCCGAAGAACAGCCCCTCGGGTATCCGGCTCTCGTCCTTATCAAACCACCTGAGCTCCACGCCGATATCCTCCCCGAAAGCGTACTCCACCGTCACAGCCCGCGGCGCTCCGTACCTCCCGGCGGCGCGCTCCGGAGCTTTGAGCCAAAGCCGGAGAGTGTCCCCCTCCCGCTCCACGCCCTGGGGCGCATAGGCAAAGGCCTCGTCTTTCAGGTCCGGCACCCTGTCAAGCCCCGGCTTGCAGAAGTCCCCCTCCGCCCAGACCCTGGTGTGCTCCAGGTCGCGGTTGTACTTCTCAAGGTTATCAAACACGGTTTTGGCGCTGTAGACCTCATAGACCAGCCTTCCAAGCCAGTTTCCGTCCACATTGACCGTGCCGTCCCCGTCCACAGTTACGCTGTGCCCGCCGATCTCAAAGCTCCTGTCCTGGGTGGGATTCGCGCAGGCCGCCGGGGCCTTCGGCCGCAGGGTATCGAGCCGCTCTATGGTCCTCTGCCGCCACTTCTCCGGCAGGGCCGCCACGGCCTCCTCTATATACCCACGCTGCTCGGCCCAGGACTCCTCCATAAGCTTATAGGAACATAGGCCCTGCACAAAGGTGGGCTCGTTATGCAGTGTGAACTCCCGAAGGAGCTCTCCGGCGGGCATCACGTCCTCCGGGGTGATATGGTCCCTCTCCCTGGCCCTATAGAAGTCCTGCTTCTCCCAGTTCCTCCAGTCCGACAGCCAGCGCTTCACGTCCCGGCCCCAGGAGTGCTCGCAGACCATCAGCAGCCCCCCGCAGAAGTCCCGCCACGCCGGGGAATCCACGGCCTCAGGCTCCTCCTTTTCCCACTCGTCCCGCAGACGCAGAAGCTCGTAATAGGCCGCGGTCTTATAGGGGTCCGTGGCAACGCCGTGTATCCAGGTGTCCCCCAGCTCCTCAGTGACTATGGGCAGCTCGTCGATATGCCCGAGTACCACCTGGGCGAACTCGTCCATGGTCCCGGAGGCTATCTCCGCCCCCGGGTACTTCTCACGAAGGCGCTCCATCTCGGCGGCAACGCTCTCCGGCGAGGGGGGCCCGCTGTTGTCGGGGGTGTGGGCGAACTCCATGGCCGTGTCCCCGCAGACGCTGGACGCGCCGTAGAGGGCCGCGTAGTCCAGAACTATCTCGTCCTCCCCATAGCGCAGCCTGCACAGCGGCGGCAGCTTTACAAGCTTTGAGGAACCGTTTATGCCGATATGCAGGTACTTAATTCCTGTCTTTGCCAGATACGGCACCATGGCGTGGGTGTGGCTTGGCACGTCGGTCATCTTGGCGGCTATGGTGTGCCTGTGGAAGCGCTCGTCAAGCCTTCTGGATATGCTCAGCCCATACTCAAATAGCCTGCCGTCCATCAGCTCCGTATGGGTGGTAAGGGGCAGGCCGTGCCAGGCGATAAAGCCGTCCTCGATGGCCTTAATGAGCATATCCGGGTCGCCGCCCTCCTTAAGATAGCGCTCGATAAGGTACGAGCCCACGGTCCAGACAAAGTTCCTCTTGCCGTCCCGGTTACACTCCCGGGCGGTTTTTACGGCCCCGGGGATGAAGGTCTCCAGATACTTGTGCATGACGTTTTCGGCGGAATCGGTAAAGCCGATATCCAGGTGTGTCTTATGTACAACGATGACTTTTTTGATGTCCATAGCCCTGACGCCCCCTGCTGCTTATTTTAGGTTATATCGATTATAGCCGCTTGCCACTGGCTTGTCAAGGGGGGATTTCCCCTTGCTTTCCCAAGCGTTAGGGTGTATAATTATTCCTGCAATATAACTGCAATATAAAACTTAGGAGTGATGCAAATGAACGACTCTCTCCGCCGGTGGCTGGACGCAGAGATGCAGGACTTCACCCCCCGGTTCAAGGCCTTCAACCGGCGGCTGATGAAGCGGGTGCCCATATGGATGGCCCTGAGCGTGGCCGCCATGGTGGCGCTGGGCTTTGGCGTAGGGTACGAGTGGCAGTACGTGATGAAGGTGCACCTGCTTATAGGCGTGGGCTTCGCGCTGTTTATCTGGCTTTGCTTCTGGCTGCAGACCCGAAGCACCTCTATGAAAAAGGTCCGGCAGATGTATGAACAGGCCCTGGGAAAGCTGACCCCCTCTGACCAGGAGGCCCTGGCGGGGCAGAGTCCCACAGGCCGGGCGGACTTTACCAACGGAGCCACGGACAAATACCCCGCAAGGCTTATTGTGGGGCCGGAATTCTGGATCTACTTTCGGGACAGCTGCCATGTGTTCCGTGTCTCGGACATGGAGAGCCTGAAGGTCATTGAGGAGACCGGCCGGATAGGGTATAACATGGGCAATACAAGGGTCCGCCAGACCATCGGCATGGGCATATCCATCGCCGTTGCCTATAGGGACGGCACGGCCTTTGCCTCTAACTACCCAAACGCCAAGGTGTATATGGAGAACACCAAGCAGCTGGGGGAGGCCCGGGCCCTGATAGAGAAATTCTGCCCCAAGGCGGGGAACCTTTGGGATGAAAAATGACATTATAAACTTAGGAGAGTGGAACTTTATGAAAAGGAACATATTTGCTTCGCTTATCGCGGCGCTTATGCTGGTGGTTTTACTTCCCGCCTGCTCCGGTGAGGGCGGCAGCAGCGAAAAGGAGCAGGAGAAGCTGCTGCCCATCAAGATCAACGGCACGGAGATAAGAGTGGGCGAGACCACCGTCCAGGCCCTTCTGGACCAGGGGCTCAACGTGGGCTGGGTGGATGAGAACTACGAGCGGGTGGACGTGGACCCCAGTATGGAGCTGGAGCCCAACTCCTACTATACCGGCGGCAGCATAAGGCTCAATGATAATATCTTCGCCCAGATATCCTTCGTCACCGAGGAGGAGTCGATACCCTTGGGCGAGGCCGTGATAGCAAGGCTGGAGTTCTACATGCACAGCGAGGACGACCCGGCGGTGCTCTCAAAGATAGAGTTCGACGGAGTCCCCGTGACGGAGCTGACCCGTGAGAAGGCCGGGGAGATGTACCCCGACTGGACCGGGGACGAAGTGATGTGGCTGAAATACGGCCTTGAGTATAAGTACGACCTGAATTTTGACATGACCTCGGGACAGATGACAAAGTTTTCCGTAGAGCGCGAGTACGACGTGGACTGGAGCGGGGATAATTCCTAAGTATCTTTTGAGAAAATATACCTTGACAGACGATGTATATCTAGGGTATAATAGGGACAGCTTACAGTAAAGGAGCTGCCCCTATGTCATATGCCGCCGCCCGCCCCGGGCTCAACCGAAACCAGATAAAGTACATCGCGGTCATAGCAATGCTCATCGACCATATCGCCTGGGGAGTTGTAGATCCGATATACCCCCTCCTTGGCCAGATAATGCACTTTATCGGGCGCTTTACCGGCCCGGCCATGGCGTTTTTCGTGGGCCAGGGCTACGCCTACACCCGGGACGTGAAAAAGTACCAGCTGCGCCTGGGGCTCTGCGCGATCCTGTCCTGGATGCCGTTCATCTACTTTGAGTTCGGCTATTTCCCCTTCTTCCACCCCACCATCCCCTTCGCCTTCAACATCGCCCAGGGCGTGACCTACACCCTTTTCCTGGGCCTTACGGCCATAAGGGTCTGGGAGAGCCAGAAGCTTAAAAAGCCGGTGAAGGTGCTGTGTATAGCCGGGCTCTGCATACTGTCCCTGCCCGGAGACTGGGCGGTGATGGACGTGCTGGGGGTGCTGTTCGTGCACGTGTACCGAGAGCGCCCCCGGGCCCTCTGGACGGCCTATACCCTCACCTTCCTCGTCCCCTGCGCGGCCATGGTGCTGGTGGGCGGGTTCGTGAACAACTGGTTCCAGCTTGGCGTACTGCTGCCGCCTTTAGTGCTGAGATTTCTGTATAACGGTCAGGGAGGGAGCAGGAAGCCCGTGCATAAGTGGTTCTTCTATGTGTTCTATCCGGCGCATCTGGTGGTAATGGGGGCGCTGAGATGGATGTGACGTTAAATGGACCGTGCCAAATGGCACGGTCCATTTTAGTGTCCTTTGCGCTTCTCTTGAATTGCCCGGCACAGCCTTACCGCTCTCTTGACAATTCATAATCGATCGAGCTGATCAGATCTGACAGTTCCCGCTTCTGCTCTTTGGATATCCCCTTTTGCCCTAACGCTGCTCTGGCCGCTGCTTTCTTTTCAAAAAGGGCTTTCCTCTCCTCCGCGTGTTCCTGCCAGTAGGCGGTAATGCGGGCCTGCCTTTCGTCTTCTTCGAGCTGCTGCCGCTCCAGCAGTTTCTGCGCCGCCTCCACTTGCGCAGCCTCATTCCCTTTTTGCAGTTTTTGCAGCAACTGGTTGGTTTTTCCACTGTTCTCTATCAGTTCGCCAAAGCCATAGATGAACCACATGCCAACCAGCGTCAGCAAGATCTGCAATGCTCCTAATAATAGTCCAACAAGTATCCCCAGCACAAGGATACGCTTAAATAATACCATGGAAACTATAAGTCCTATCAATGCTCCAACACAGCCCAAAGCAAGGATGAACCATGCCAGCCCTTTGATCTTCCTTCCGACATTTTCAAACATGCAGACCTTTCCCTTCATTTTTGATTTTCAGATACCACAGTGTGGTTATCCCGCCGTTTCCTCGATAAGAGAAACAGATTCCCTGCTATCTTTCATTATATATCTTTAAATTCTCTAAGTCAAGCAAAATATGGTCTATATTTCCACGTATTTTTTGAATATGGATTTATAATCTATATCAAGAGGGGGGTGCTGTCCGTGGATTATATAGACTATTTTGAATGGCTGCCAAAGAGAATAAGCCAGCTGAGGACGGAAAAGGGCGTTTCCGCACGGGATATGAGCCTGTCGCTGGGGCAGAGCGAAAGCTACATCAATAAAATTGAGAATAGCCGCACTTTGCCCTCAATGGCCGGCTTTCTGTATATCTGCGATTATTTTGGCATCTCTCCTCAGGAGTTCTTTGACACTGACAGGCTGAGCCCGCGGAAAACCCGGGAGCTCCTTGAGGAGGCCGAAAAACTAACGCCCTCACAGACAGAACACATCCTACAGATCATCAGGGATATTACCGAAGTCAAGTAAAAAAGAGACCGTGCCAAATGGCACGGTCTCTTTTAGTGTCCTCTATGCTTCTCCCGGCGCTTTTCCCTCCGGAGCTCAAACTGCCGCTCCATCCGGGCCTCCCGCCGTTCCCTGCAAAGCTCCCGGCGCTGGTCTTTGGCCGCCTCCCGCTGCAGCTTCAGCGCCTGCTGGGACTTTGTGCCAATGCCCGAAGCCCCCAGCTCCTTTCCGGCGCTCCGCTGCCTGCGCTTGGGATTACCCCCTGCGCGCTTTGCCGGGGCGTCCACCGCCGGGCTGAATTCCAGCCGGTGGTAGTTCTTCAGGATGAACTCCCATACCTCGCCGTCCTTCGGCTCGGCCCCGAAGGTTACCTTGCACACGGACAACTTTCCACTCGACACGCGCTCGAAAACGCCGGCCCAGAAGGGCCCCTCGAAAAGCACCGTCAGCTTTACGCTATCATCGTCCATAACATTCCCTCCTAAGAATTGCCATGGACAGAAAACGGACGACCCGGAGGGGAGGGTTACTTACCTCGTTTTATGGACGAGACGGCCGGGCTACCTACCGGCTCTGGCACAGCCCCGAAAGGGGGATGCGCGTTGCGTTTTTATCTCTGCCGTTTATTCAGTTTTGCTTACTCCTCGTCCTCATCCTCCGGCGCGTCCCAGTTGTGCCAGACGTTCTGCACGTCGTCGTTGTCCTCCAGAAGGTCCAGCATCTTCTGCATCTTTATGACGGTCTCCTCGTCGGTGATGGCCGTATAGGTGTCCGGCACCATCTCCACCTCGGCGGAGACGAACTCATAACCCTTCTTCTCCAGGTCCTCTCTGACCCCGCTGAAGTCCGAGGGCTCGGTGGATATCTCGAACACGTCCTCATCCGCGGCGAAGTCCGAGGCCCCAGCCTCCAGAGCGTCGGTCATAACAGTGTCCTCGTCAAGACCCTCGCGCTCGATGACGATAACGCCCTTCTCCTTGAACATGAAGCTGACGCAGCCGGTGGTGCCCAGGTTCCCGCCGTACTTGTCAAAGGCGTGGCGCACGTCGGCGGCGGTGCGGTTGCGGTTGTCGGTAAGGGTCTCGACTATCACCGCCACTCCGCTGGGCCCATAGCCCTCATAGGTGATGTTCTCGTAGTTGTCGGCGTTGCCGTCGCCCATGGCCCGCTTGATTATGCGGTCGATGTTGTCGTTGGGGACGTTCGCGGCCTTGGCCTTGGCGATGCAGTCCCGAAGCCGGGAGTTTGCCGCCGGGTCGCCGCTGCCGCCCTCCTTAACCGCCACGGCCAGTTCGCGGCCGATCTTTGTGAAGACCTTAGCCTTCGCGCCGTCGGCCTTCTCCTTCTTTCGCTTGATGTTGTTCCATTTTGAATGTCCAGACATATTAAAACCGCCTTACTGTTTTAAGTTTTCTTCTTATTTTATCATGGTTCGCCAAGGATTTCAAGGGCCAGCGCCCGGGCTTTTTGCTGGGCGGGGCCCAGATTCCTGCGGCCCAGGTCCGTGCCGTCCCAGACGGCGCAGCCCCGAAGGGTGGTGTTCATCACGCTGAAGGCCCGCCGGAGCTGGTGCACGGTGACCTCCACGGGGAAGTCCTCCTCCCGGCCCATGGTCAGCAGAAGCACCGCGTCCCTGTGCTTCT
The DNA here is from genome assembly GCA_910584745.1 of uncultured Eubacteriales bacterium. GTDB lineage: Bacteria > Bacillota > Clostridia > Oscillospirales > Acutalibacteraceae > Acutalibacter. Next base: position 115,091 of record CAJUDG010000007.1, on the reverse strand, counting down.
TGATGGGCTGGCGTATATTCAAGGAGAACCTGGCCTCGAAGTACCGCTGAGATCGGTCAAGTATGGCCTTCATCGGCGATGGGAAGGAGTCGTTATACACCGGCGAGGCCACCACCAGAAGGTCGCACCTTCTGAGCTCCTTATCGAGCTTGTCCAGGTCGTCGTATGTACACTTCTCCTTCTTCGCGCAGGCTTTGCAGCCCGTGCAGGGGTGGGCGTTGAGCTCATAGGTGTTCACCTCTGTGGTCTTCCAGTCCCCCTGGTCCTTGAACTCGTCCATAAAGCTGTCCAGCAGCATCCTCGTGCTGCCGTGGGAATCGGGCGAGCAGAACAGCACCAGCATATGCTTTTTCTGGTCGAAAAGGCTCATATTTTTCCCTCCTTGCCGCAAATCAGAGCAGAGACTATTTTAGCACAAACTTCCGTGCCGGTCAAGGCTTCCGCTCCATAATATAGCGGAGCGTCTCCACCATCTCCCCGCTCTCAAGCATCCGCCCTATCTCGGTAATGTCCGCCCAGCGGGTATCGCAGACCTCCCCTTCGGCAAGGTCCAGACGCGCTTCGCCCTCATATGGAAACTCCCACACGTCCAATATGTCCCCGAAGCGCCTGCCGTCAACCCAGTCCCGTACCCGGGAGAACATGAGCCGTCCGGCCTTTGGGGGCAGGTCTATACCCAGCTCCTCCATGGTCTCCCTAAGAGCCCCCTCAATGCTGTCCTCGCCCAGGAGCACCGAGCCGCCGGTGGTCTCCCACATGAGGGGGAAGGTGGGCCTGTCCGCAGAGCGCTGGGATATCAGATACCGGCCCTCTGAGTCTTTCAGCCAGACGTGCACCACCAGGTGGAACAGGCCCTCGGGCAGCTCATCCCCCCGAATGTGGGAGCGGCCGGTCTTTACGCGGTCTTTTGTGTATAGGTCCCATTTTTCCATAAACATTCCCCCTAGAAATTGATAGCCCCCAAATACTCAAGAGCATAAAATGCTCAAGAGCATAAATGCTCTACAAGTATCTTCGTGCCCATGATGATAAGTATGGCCCCGCCGGTTATCTCCGCCCGGGACTTGTACCTTGCGCCGAAGACGCTGCCGATCTTTACCCCCGCCGCCGAGAGGGTGAAGGTCACCGCGCCGATAAAGCCCGCGGCGGCGGCGATGTTCACGCTCAAAAAGGCGAAGCCCACCCCCACCGCCAGCGCGTCTATGCTGGTGGCAAGGGCTAAAAGCACCATGACCCTCGGGGCAAGGGACGCGTCGCCGTCATCGTCATCCCCGCCGGAGATGGCCTCGCGTATCATGTTGACGCCGATAACGGCCAGAAGGCCGAAGGCTATCCAGTGGTCCACGGCGGTTATGGCGTCCCGGAACTGCACCCCCACAAGGTAGCCCAGCACCGGCATGAGCGCCTGGAACCCGCCGAACCACAGGCCCACGAGCCCCATGCTCTTTACGTCCGCCCTGCGCATGGCAAGGCCCTTGCAGATAGACACGGCAAAGGCGTCCATGGAGAGGCCCACGGCTATAAGGAACAGCTCAAACATATCCATAGTATTTCCCTGCCTTTTTTTCTTGCATTTTTCTACATAGGGTATTATAATATGTTAAGTCAGTAAAGTAAAGAGAGAAGGTAATTTATTATGCAGGATATCAGGATCGAGCGCACCGCCGCTCCCAAGGCCAAGCCCGACGGGGACAAGCTGGGCTTCGGCCAGATTTTCACCGACCATATGTACATAATGGACTATAACGAGGGACAGGGCTGGCATGACCCCCGTATCGTCCCCTACGGGCCCCTGAGCCTGGCCCCCTCGGCCATGGTCTTCCACTACGCCCAGGAGATGTTCGAGGGCCTTAAGGCCTACCATACCGAGGACGGCAGGGTGCTCCTCTTCAGGCCCGACAGGAACATCGCAAGGGCCAAAAACTCCTGCGTGCGCCTGTGCATACCGCCGGTGCCCGAGGACGACTTTATGAACGCCATCAAGACCATCGTCAGCGTTGATAAGGACTGGATACCCACAAAGCCCGGCACATCCCTCTATATCCGCCCCTTTATCATAGCCACCGACGAGCACCTTGGGGTGCACCCGTCGCTCAGCTATAAGTTTATCATCATCCTGTCCCCCTCGGGCGCGTACTACGCTTCCGGCCTGGACCCGGTGAAGATATGGATAGAGGACGATTATGTGCGCGCCGTGCGCGGCGGCATAGGCGAGGCCAAGGCGGGCGGCAACTACGCCGCGAGCCTTAAAGCCCAGGAGAAGTCCGACGCGGAAGGCTATGCCCAGGTGCTCTGGCTGGACGGCGTGGAGCGCAAGTATATCGAGGAAGTGGGCTCCATGAACATCTTCTTCAAAATAGCCGGCAAGGTGGTCACCCCCAAGCTTAACGGCAGCATCTTACCCGGCGTCACCCGGCAGAGCTGCCTGGACCTGTGCCGCCACTGGGGCCTCCCTGTCGAGGAGCGCCGCATAAGCGTGGACGAGCTGGTGGGGGCCGCCAGGGACGGCTCTCTTGAGGAGTGCTGGGGCAGCGGCACCGCCGCAGTCATCTCCCCGGTGGGCGTGCTGCGCTTCGGGGACGAGGTCATGGAGATCTCCGGGGGCGGTATAGGGCCCTTGAGCCAGCGGCTTTATGACACTGTCACAGGCATACAGACCGGGAAGCTCAGCGATGAGTTTGGGTGGACCGTTGAGGTGAAGTGAGGTCCCGCTCTTTGGATATGGAGAGGCCCCCTTTTCAAGGGGGCCTCTTTCTCATATAAAAATTTCCCCTAACTGCCAAAATATATGGAAAATTCCGGCGGGATATGTTATACTATTACTTAAATACATCGTCCCTCTCTTGGGGAGATACGGAGGAAACTTATGCCAACACATGAATCTTGGATGAAACGCCGGGCCGGTATTCTGCTGCCGGTGAGCAGCCTGCCGTCGAAGTACGGCATCGGCTCCCTTGGGAAGGAGGCCCGGGAATGGGTGGACTTCCTCTCTAAGGCAAAGCAGGGCTTCTGGCAGGTGCTGCCAATGGGGCCCACGGGCTTTGGCAACAGCCCGTACCAGAGCTTCTCTGCCTTTGCCGGGGAGCCGCTGTACATCGACCTGGACATCCTCGCCGAGGACGGGCTGATAAACGGCAAGAAGCTGAAAAAGTCCGGCTGGGGCGAGGACCCGGGCAGGGTGGACTATGACGCGGTGCGCAAGGCCCGGGAGCCCATCCTGCGCAAGGCCTTTGACAGCTTCAAAAAGGAGAAGGCCCTCTCCCGCTTCAGGAACCAGAACGCCGCCTGGATAGAGGACTACGCCCTGTTCATGGCCCTGAAATCGGCCCACGAGGGGCGGCCCTGGTATCAATGGGAGGAGGATATCCGCCTTAGAAAGCCCACCGCCATGAAGAAGGCCAGAAAGGAGCTTGAGGGGGAGATAAGCTATCACGTCTTCACCCAGTACCTGTTCTTCCAGCAGTGGGAGAAGCTTAAGAAATACGCCAATAAGAGGGGCGTCTCGATAATCGGCGACACGCCCATATACGTCTCCGGGGACAGCTCGGACGTGTGGGCCAACCCTGGCCAGTTTCAGCTGGACGGGGACAATAACCCCACTGTGGTGGCCGGGTGCCCGCCCGACGCCTTCTCCGCCGACGGCCAGCTCTGGGGCAACCCCATCTACCGCTGGGACCTGATGAAGAAGGAGGGCTACTCCTGGTGGATAGAGTGCATAAAGGCGAAGCTCAGCATGTTCGACGTGCTGCGCATAGACCACTTCCGGGGCTTTGAGAGCTACTGGGCCGTGCCCTACGGCGACGAGACCGCCCGGGGCGGCAAGTGGGTCAAGGGCCCGGGGTATGACTTTATCTCGGCCATAAACAAGGCTGTGCCCGGCGCGCCCATTATCGCCGAGGACCTGGGATATCTGACCCCGGCGGTGAAAACACTGTTAAAGAAGAGCACGTACCCGGGAATGAAGGTCCTGCACTTCGCCTTCACCTCCTGGGAGGACAGCAGCTATCTGCCCCATAATTACGGCAGCCACTGCGTTGTGTATACCGGCACCCACGATAACGACACCACTCTCGGCTGGATAAGACATGCCCCCGACGGGGACCTTGAGATGGCCAAGGACTATCTGGGCTTTACGGACGAGGAGCATGGGGTCTGGTGCTTTATCCGCGCGGCCCTGACAAGCGTTGGGGATCTGGCCATAGTGCCAATGCAGGACTACCTTGTGCTGGGCTCTGAGGCCCGCATGAACACCCCATCCACCGTGAGCCCCATGAACTGGAGCTGGCGCATGGAGAAGGGCGCGAATACAAAAGAACTGGCAAAAAAGATCGCCCGGCTGACGGTCATAACCGCCAGGGCAGAAATGGAGGAACCCAAGAATGATAAAAAACGAACTGGAAAAAAGGCTCGGGGGAAAAAGTCTAAGTGAGGCGGAGAACAGCGAGATATACGCGGCGCTTCTGGAGTTCACAAGGGAGAAGCTTAAGGACGCGCCCAGGATAACCGGGGACAGGAAGCTCTATTATGTGTCGGCGGAGTTCCTTATCGGCAAGCTGCTGTCCAATAACCTTATAAACCTGGGGCTCTTTGACCAGGTCAGGGACGCGCTGGAGGAGGCCGGAAAGTCCCTTTCGGAGATAGAGGAGATAGAGCCCGAGCCCTCTCTTGGGAACGGCGGTCTGGGTCGGCTTGCGGCCTGCTATCTGGACTCGGCGGCGACGCTCAATCTGCCCGCGGACGGCGTGGGGCTCTTGTATCACTTCGGGCTTTTCCGTCAGAGCTTCTGGGACCACAAGCAGTACGAGAAGCCCGACCACTGGCTGCCCGCAGAGGGGGACCCGGAGTGCTGGGCCGAGAAGACGGACGTCAGCTTTACGGTGCCCTTCCCCGGCGGGGCGGTGAAGTCGGTGATGTACGATATAACCGTGTCCGGTTATGAGGGCGGCACAAATAAGCTGCACCTGTTCGATCTGGAGACCGTGGACGAGTCTCTGGTAAAGGACGGCATAGACTTTGACAAGACTGATATAGCCAAGAACCTTACCCTGTTTTTGTACCCCGACGACAGCGACGACAACGGCCGGCTGCTGCGGGTATACCAGCAGTATTTCATGGTGAGCAACGCGGCCCAGCTTATCATCAAGGAGCTCTCCGGGAAGGGGTACGCCCTTCGGGATCTCTATAAGCACGCAGTGGTGCAGATAAACGACACGCACCCCTCCATGATAATCCCGGAGCTCATAAGGCTCATGCTCAAGGACGGCATACACATGGACGAGGCCATCTCCATCGTGTCGAAGACCTGCGCCTATACCAACCATACAATACTGGCCGAGGCCCTGGAGAAGTGGCCCATGCACTATCTGGAGCAGGCGGTGCCGGAGCTGGTGCCCATTATCAAGGAGCTGGACAGGCGGGTGCGGGAGAAGTTCGACGACGAGAAGCTGGCCATTATCGACAAGCACGACCTTGTGCATATGGCGAATATGGATATACACTACGGCTTCTCGGTGAACGGCGTGGCGGCCCTGCACACGGACATTCTCAAGGAGGCGGAGCTCAAGTGCTTCGCGGATATATACCCGGAGAAGTTCAACAATAAGACCAACGGCGTGACCTTCCGGCGCTGGCTCATGCACTGCGACCCGGAGCTGAGCGATTTTATCACCGGGAAGATAGGGGATGGCTGGAAGAAGAACGCGGACGAGCTTGAAAAGCTGCTGGCGTTTAAGGACGACCCGGCGGCGCTTAACGAGCTGCTTGCTATCAAGGGGCAGAAAAAGGCGCAGCTCTGCGAGTATATGAAGGAGCGGGCCGGGGTGGAGCTGGACCCGGAGTCCATCTTCGATATACAGATAAAGCGCCTGCACGAGTATAAGCGCCAGCAGATGAACGCGCTGTATATCATCTGGAAGTACAAGCAGATAAAGGCCGGGCATAAGCCAAAGCGGAAGCTTACGCTGCTCTTTGGGGCGAAGGCGGCGCCGGCGTATATCATCGCAAAGGACATCATACACCTGATACTGTGCCTGTCGGACCTGATCGCCAGCGACCCGGAGGTCTCGCCCTGGCTCGAGGTGCGGATGGTGGAGAACTATAACGTCACCTGGGCCCAGAAGCTGATACCGGCGTGCGACATCTCGGAGCAGATATCCCTGGCGTCTAAAGAGGCCTCGGGCACCGGGAACATGAAGTTCATGCTCAACGGCGCGGTGACCCTGGGCACAGAGGACGGGGCCAATGTGGAGATACACGAGCTGGTGGGGGACGAGAATATCTGCATATTCGGCAAGTCCAGCGAGGAGGTCATCGACCTTTACAAGGAGGGCGAGGGGCGGTACAGCCCGGGGACGTACTATCCTGTCGACCCGGAGATAGAGGAGCTTTTGGACTTCATCATCAGCCCGACGCTTATGCGCATGGGGGACCCGGAGAATCTGGGGCGGCTGTATAAGGACATGAGCAGGAAGGACTGGTTCATGGCGCTGCTGGACGTGAAGGATTATATCGCGGCCAAGGAGCGGCTGCTGGGTGAGTACGAGGACCGGCAGGCGTGGGCGAAGAAGATGCTGGTGAACGTGGCTAAGGCCGGGTTCTTCTCCAGCGATAGGGCTATCGCCCAGTATAACGAGGATGTCTGGCACTTAAAGTAAGTTGGCCGGTCCAGCTGGCCTTAAGCTGGCGAGGGTTTGGGGCGAGAAGCTCCAAGGTTTTGCCGTAAGGCCATAGAGTAATCAAAAAAAATTAGGGCTTTTCCGTAAGGAAAGGCCCTAAAAATTTATAAGCAGAATCTATCTTTTATCATCCTGGCTACCGTATCAGGTGGCAGGTCAGTATTGTCAATCTTGAGGTAATTCTCAAAGGGTATCTCGCCGTCAAGGCTCTCGATACGGTACTTAGCGTCGTCAGTAATAAGGCGCTGGTTGGAGAAGTCAAGATCACGCTTTGAAGCTTTGTTCTTTAAGCGGTTCTCGGTGGCGTTGCGCTGTAAGCGGACCTCCCGAGAGGCAACCAGCTCTGCGTAGTAGAACTCTGTATTATATGGCGCAAAGATACTCTTGACATGCTCGATATAGTCCCAGTCGCTCTGCTGGTCGAAGGCCCACATGTAGGTGAATATCATGCCGTAATTGTCGGACTTGGCGAACTCCTCGAAGATGACTTCTCTGAGGCGGTTTATGGCAGGAGGATAGAAGGAGCCGAAAATCTCTATCACCGGCTCGATGGTCATGTGGTTGTGGAACAGGCGCAGGTCCGTTATCTTCATGAGCTCCTGGCCGACGGTCATTTTGCCTACGGCGGCGTTGCCTATAAGGAAAAGAAGTTTCATTTCAGAGCTCCTTTCTGTTCAGTGCTTGCCCGCGCGGCGCACGGCGTAGGTGCGCTCGTCCGACGCTTTGAGGAAGGCCATCAGGCCCCAGGTGGAGGCCATGCTTGAACCACCCGCACTTATAAATGGGAGGGTCACGCCGGTCAATGGTAAGATGTCCGTCACGCCGAAGACGTTCAGGCAGGTCTGAAACAGAAGTAAACCCGCCACAGCGCAGGCGGCGATGGAGAAGAAGGTGGAGCGGCTGCGGGTGACGTCGCTGCGGGCGTAGAGGGTGAAGCCCGCTATGCTCATGATGACTATAAGCCCCAGAAGCAGCCCCTGCTCCTCGCAGAGGAGGCCGAAGACAAGGTCGCTGTCGGCGGCGAAGATCCACTTTAGGTACCCCCGCCCAAGGCCCATGCCGAAAAGCCCGCCGCTGGCGGTGTAGGTCAGCACACGAGTCTGCTGCATACCGTCCTCCTGGGCGTTCTCCCAGACGTGCCCCCAGACGCTGAAACGGTCGGCAACGTAGGGCATGAAGGTAAGTATTAGGAATACACCCAAGGCCGCAGCGGCCAGAATGAGTACGATGGTGCGCACGCTGCCCGAGCGCATGAAAGCTATCACCAGGAAGGTGGCGAAGAATATCAGCGCCGTGCCCAGGTCACGCATGAGGAACAGGAAGCCTATACATGCCCCGGTGAACACCAGGAACTCCGTTATATTCTTCTTTGTCTGGAGCCTGTCCAGGGTGGAGGTGCCCACGAATACGAAAGCTATCTTTATGAATTCAGAGGGCTGTATGCTGATGGGGCCGATGTTTATCCAGTTTTTTGAGCCGAAGCTGGTGGTGCCCAGCACAAGATTTATCACGAACAGGCATAGGGCCCCTATGCCTATGGGCAATCTGAACTTCGCCACCCGGTCCATGTCGTTCATGAACCATATGAGAAAACAGAATATCAGTATCCCCAGGAGCATTGCAATAAGCTGGGTCCGGGCCGTCCCCAGGTCCGTGCCCGCCAGCAGGTTTATGCCTATGCCCGAGAGCAGGTAGGATATGGTCTCTATCTCGAAGCTTATGCGGTGCTGAAAGAACATCGAATAGGCGTACAGCCCCCAGCCCAGCACAAGCACCCCCGCCTCCGGCAGTAAAAGCATGGGGTCGAAGCCCTCGCTTGTGGCGCAGGCCTGTACTGCCATTAAGAGGTGCACAAGGGTAGCCATGAGCATAAGCAGGAAGGGGCTTGCGGCCTGGCTTCTGAGGAACGCCTGGAACCGGCGCTTCTTCTCCGGCAGCTGCGAAGTGTTATAGAGGGTCAGGGTCACGCCGCCAAAGGTCATGCTGTCCCCAATACGCACCAGCTTCGGGCCGCTTATTTTGCGCCCATTCACCAGCACCCCGCCCTTTGAGCCGGTGTCGCAGACGAACCAACCCTCCTCCCGGCGCATGAACACCGCGTGGTCCCTGGATACCTCGGCTACCGGCAGGCAGATATCGCAGCTGCGGCTTCTGCCCACGGAGTTCTCCCAGTAGAGCACGGGAAATCTGGCCCCGGAGCTCTCGTCCAGCAGCATCACCACAGGGTCCCGGCGGCGCTGGCCGGCCTTGAAGGAGGTGTAGCACCTAAAGGCCGTGTACCCCGCCAGAAGGGGCACTATTATCCTGATCATCAGCAGCGCCGTTGGCGCCACTCCCGACTCGAAAAAAGCTCCTATCTGCTCCAAAGCAAACCTCCGCTGTCTCCCTATCTTATCCCTGTTATCTCTCCCGCGCGCTTGTAGATGCTGTTTTCGGGCACAGCCCCCCGCACCATGGAGAGGGGGTACACCCTGCTGTCCCGGCCTATGACGGTGCCGGGGTTCAGCACCGAGTTGCAGCCTATCTCCACGTGGTCGCCCAGTATGGCCCCGAACTTCTTAAGGCCGGTCTCTATCCTCTGGCCGTCAGACATGGCGATGGTCACCAGGGTCTTGTCCTGCTTCACGTTGGAGGTGATGGACCCCGCGCCCATATGGGACTTGAAGCCCAGTATGGAGTCCCCCACGTAGTTATAGTGGGGCACCTGGACGCTGTCGAATATTATCACGTTCTTAAGCTCCGTGGAGTTGCCTATAACGCAGCCCGCGCCAACTAAGGCGTTCCCCCGGATAAAGGCCCCGGGGCGCACCTCGGTATCAGGGCCTATTATGCAGGGCCCGGCGATGTAGTTGTTGGGATAGCGCTTTACGCTCCTATGGAGCCAGACATGCTCCTCTATCTCATCGTACTCGTCCCCGGGCAGCGACGCGCCCAGTCCCAGTATAAACGCCCCTATCTCCGGCAGCGCCTGCCAGGGGTATTCCGTCCCCTTGAGCAGGGGCGCCGCGGCGGTATGGGTCAGGTCCAGAAGGGCCTCTGTTCTAAGTTCCATATGCTCAACCTCTTTCTCAGGGCAGTATAGGTCCGTTCTCCGAGAACGCCAGCACCGTCCGGTCGATCTCGTCTATCTGGTTTAAGTCCAGCTGGAGTTCGCCCTGGTCCGTCAGCCGGATGTCCAGGACTATCACCGTGTCCTCGCCGCCGAACTCCAGGGCCGCCAGCTTCTGCTCGCAAAGGTCCAGCACACGGTCCATATACAGCTCCGTGGCGGTCTTCAAGAGGGGAGTGGGCGCAGGGGTGGGGGTGGGCTGCTCGCCGCTCTCCTCATCGCCCTCTTCGCCCCATTCGTCGCCGTCCTCATCATCGCCGTCCTGCTGGCCCTCGCCCTCTCCAAGGTTCACCATGCTGGTCCTGTTTACCTCCTCCTGGGCCTGGCTGCGGATAGAGGTAAACTCCCCGGTAAGCCCGGAGAAGGTGGTTATGGGCGTGACAGTGACCTCGATGGTATATCCGCTCTCCACCTTGACCTCATCCTTCACCTGATACCTGGCGCTCAGCAGCGCTTTGGCCATAATGCCCTTCAGCCGCTCCATCTGCTGGTCGTCTGGGCTCAGGCTGTAGGTGTTGCAGAAATTTACGGCAGCGTTTTCCACGGTGGTGGTATTGTTGGCCTTGGCGCTGTCCTCGGTGGCCTGGATCCTGGCTATAAATGCCCGGTGGTCGTCGTGATAGCTGCTGTCCAGAAGGGCCTGGATATAGGCGGACACGTCGTAGTCGTTGAATTCCTCCGAGGGCAGTATATCGCACCCCGAGAACCCTATGCACATCAGCGCCGCCAGCAGAAGCGCCGCGACCCTTTTTAAAGCTGTCATAACAGGAAATTCCCCTTTCATTCTCCCGGTTTCATAGGCTTACTCATCCAGAGATACGTTTACTCATCGAGAGATGAGTTTACTCATCCCTTCCGCAGCACTTCTTATACTTCTTCCCGCTGCCGCAGGGGCAGGGGTCGTTGCGCCCGGGCTTCTGGGCCTTCTTAACGGGCTGGCGCTTCGCGGCCCGGGCTCCCGCCGCGGCGCCGGTGCCGGTCTCCTTGGCCACCTGCTCCCGCTGGGGAGCCTCTTTGGTGCGCAGGCGCACGGTGAGTATAGTCTTTGCGGTCTGCTCGCGTATGGCGGCTATCATGGCGTCGAACATGTCGAAGCCCTCTAAGCGGTACTCCACCACCGGGTCCTGCTGGGCGTAGGCCCTAAGGCGTATGCCCTCCTGCAGCTGCTCCATGGCGTCGATATGGTCCATCCACTCCTGGTCCACTATGCGCAGGAGCACCACCCGCTCAAGCTCCCGCATGACCTCCGGGGTGAACTCCTGCTCCCGGCTCTCATAGAGCTTCCGGGCCTTTTCAAGAAGGAAGTTTTTGGCATACTCCGGCTCCAGGTCCTCAAGCTCGCGGCCGGTAAAGTTCAGGTCCTCCTCGCCTATGAGCCAGCCCATATAGTGCTCCCGAAGGCCCTGAAGGTCCCAGTCGTCGTGGGGCACATTCTCGGGCAGGTGGGTGCTGACCTTCTCGCCTATGGCCTCCTCTATCATCTTCATGATAGCTTCCTTCATGTCCCTGCCGTCCAGCACCTGGTCCCGCTGGCCGTAGATTATCTGGCGCTGGTTGTTCATGACCTCGTCGTACTGCAGGACATTCTTGCGTATGCCGAAGTTCCGGCTCTCCACCTTGCTCTGGGCGTTCTCGATGGCATTTGAGACCATCCCAGCCTCGATGGGTATATCGTCGTCTATCCTCAGCTTCTCCATCATGTTATAGAGCCGCTCCCCGCCGAACAGGCGCATAAGGTCGTCCTCAAGGGAGATATAGAACCTGCTCTTACCGGGGTCCCCCTGGCGGCCGGAGCGGCCTCTGAGCTGGTTATCGATACGCCTTGACTCGTGCCTCTCGGTGCCGATGATATAGAGCCCGCCCAGCTCCTTGACCTCTCTGGCCTCGGGGGCTATCTGCTCCTCGAACTCCTTATTGAGCCGCGCGAACTCCGCCCGGGCGTTTAAGATCTCCTCGTCCTCGGTATGGCTGAAGGCCGTGGCCTCTACCAAGAGCTCGTCGCTGTATCCCTGCTTGCGCATTTCAGCTTTTGCCATGAACTCGGCGTTGCCGCCCAGCAGGATATCCGTGCCGCGGCCTGCCATGTTGGTGGCGATGGTGACGGCCCCCTTGCGGCCCGCCTGGGCCACTATCTGGGCCTCCTTCTCGTGGAACTTGGCGTTCAGCACCTGATGCTTCACGCCCCGCTGCTTTAACAGCTTGCTGAGCTCCTCGGACTTCTCGATGGTGATGGTGCCCACCAGCACCGGCTGGCCCTTCTGGTGGTGCTCCACGATGTCGTCTATCACGGCCTTATACTTTGCGGCCACGGTCTTATACACCACGTCCGGGCAGTCCTCCCGTATCATGGGGCGGTTTGTGGGTATCTCCACCACGTCCAGCTTGTATATCTCCGAGAACTCCTCCTGCTCGGTCATTGCGGTGCCCGTCATGCCGGAGAGCTTTTCGTACATTCTAAAGTAGTTCTGGAAGGTGATGGTTGCAAGGGTCCGGCTCTCCCTGGCTACCTGCACGCCCTCCTTGGCCTCTATGGCTTGGTGCAGGCCCTCGTTGTACCTTCTGCCGTACATCAAGCGCCCTGTGAACTCGTCGACGATGATGACCTCGCCGTCCTTTACAACGTAGTCCTGGTCCCGGTGCATTATGCCCCAGGCGCGTATGGCCTGGTTTATACGGTGCTGCAAAAGTATATTCTCCGGGTCCGTCAGGTTGTCGATATGAAAGGCCTCCTCGGCCTTCTTCACGCCCCGGCGGGTCAGGGAGCAGGTCTTCAGCTTCTCGTTGACTATATAGTCGTACTCAGCGTAGAGCTCGTCGTTATCCTCCTTCTGGTCTGTCTCCTTGACCCTTATGGGCTTTAAGCGGCTTGCGAAGCTGTTTGCAAGGGCGTAATACTCGTCGGCCTTCTCCCCCTGGCCGGAGATGATAAGGGGGGTGCGGGCCTCGTCGATCAGGATGGAGTCCACCTCGTCCACGATGGCATAGTGGTGGCCCCGCTGGACCTTGCGGTCCTTGTATATGACCATGTTGTCCCGAAGGTAGTCAAAGCCGAACTCGTTATTTGTGCCGTAGGTGATGTCGCAGCTATAGGCCGCCTTCTTCTCCTCGGAGCTCATGCCTACAAGGCAGAGGCCCACGGTGAGCCCCATGAAGTTGAAGACACGGGCCATCATCTCCCCCTGGTACTTTGCCAGATATTCGTTGACGGTGACGATGTGCACGCCCTTGCCGGACAGGCCGTTAAGGTACGCGGGCAGGGCCAGGGTGAAGGTCTTGCCCTCGCCGGTCTTCATCTCGGCTATGCGGCCCTGGTGGAGTATCACGCCGCCCTGGACCTGCACCGGGAAAAGCCGCTTGCCCAGCACCCGGTCCATGGCCTCCCGGCAGGCGACGAAGGCCTCGGGGAGGATATCGTCAAGGTCCTCGCCATCCTCCAGCCGCTTTCTGAGCCTGGGGGTCTCCCCCTTGAGCTCATCGTCCGAGAGCCCCCTATATTTCTCCTCAAGCCCCAGCACCTGGTCCACCAGGGGCTGGATGCGCTTGAGTTCCTTTTTGCTGTAGTTGCCGAAAAGCTTTGTAAGGAAATTATTTGCCATATCAGTTTTCCTTTCTTTATGTCTCGATAGAGCTTATTATACCATGCCTTTACCATAGATTGCAAGAAAAGCCACAGTTTATTTACATTTTAGCCGAAGTACCAGCTCTCGAACAGCATGAGCCCCTTCACATACTCCCTTGTGGTGGGCGCGCCGGATATCGCGGGGAAGAATATGATAAAGAGCGCTATGCACCCTACAGCCATTGCACCCATCAGCAGCTGGGCCCACTGGACCTCTATCCTGCCGCCTATCGTGACCCTTCCGCTAAGCCGGCCGCTCTCCGAAAGCCGGTTGAAAAGGGCCAGCAGGGCCAGCACCAAAAACGGCACGGCGGTGAAGTAGTGGTAGATAAATGTGAGCCTTGGCACCAGCACCCAGGGCAGATACACCGACAAGAATCCGGTCAGCGCCACTGCGCATGTGAGGCTGCGCCTTCTCAGCCACTCCCAGAGAGCGTACGCCAGGGCGGGCAGGCAGCCCCACCATAAAAGCGGGTTGCCCATAGATGATATGGTGCTGTACTGCCCCAGCTCGTTGCAGGGATCGGAGCTGAAGAACCAGATGGGCCGCACCACCAGCGGCCAGTCGTACCAGGGGGAGGCGAAGCTGTGCTCGGCCACAAGGCCCGAATGGTAGTTGAACATGGTGGTCTGATAGTTCCAGAAGGACCAGAGTATGTCGCCCCTATTGTGGGGCAGGGTGGTCATGGGCAGGAAGGCGCAGAAGTATATGCCGAAGGGCACGGCGATAAACAGCAGGCAGCACCAGCCGCAGAGCACCCAGCAGCGCCGGAGAGCCGGAGAGATGCCCCCTGTCTTTTTTTCGTACAGGCAGGTGTGTATGAGCTTTCCGAAGTACAGCACCGCAAGGCCCACGGCCCCATAGGCCGCCGTCCACTTTGCGGCTATGCCCAGGCCCATGAATATCCCGCTGAGCATGAGAGGTATGAGCAGCTCCCGAAGCTTTGCGCGGACAATGTCCTTATACATGAAGCGCACCATAGCGTCGTACATCAGGAGCAGGAAGAACACCGAGTAGGTGTCGATGGTGGCTATCCTGGTCTGGGTGAAGTGCATGAAGTCAAAGGCGAACATCAGCGTCCCCAGAGAGCAGAGCCAGGTCTTCCCGAAAAGGTCCTTGCAGAGGATATAAAGCGCCGGAAGCATCATCACCCCGAAAAGGGCCCCCATGAACCGCCAGCCAAAGGGGTTCATGCCGAACATGCGTATACCCAGGGAGATGATGTGCTTGCCAAGGGGCGGGTGGGTGTTCTCATAGGGCTCGAGCCCCAAAATATGCTCGTAAGCCGTCCGGGCATGGTATATCTCGTCGAAGTAGCTGGAGTTCTCATAGGTCTTGTAAAGCGGGACCGTATTCTGCTCGTCCACAAGTAGCTCCGCTCCGGGGCCCGTGGCGGCTATAGCCGGTATGGCCGCCTCCGCCGGGGCTATAACCATCTCGCTTACGGTCACGTCCCCGTCAAGGGCTGTCACCCGCACGTACTTTCCGGGGACCTCCAGGTACTGCCTGCACCAGGCGAACACATAGGCGTCCTCAAGCTCGCCGCAGTCCTCCCAGGTGACCCCGTCCTCGCTGGACTCCACCCGCATGGCGGAGCCCACCCGGGCCCTGTAGTGGTTATCGTCCGGCTCAAGCCCCGGCAGGTAGTAGAGGATATGGCAGGTGCGGTCAGCTTCAAGCACCACACTCTGGCCCTCCTCGGGGGTCCAGTTGGTGACCGGCAGCTTTGTGCCCCCCAAATGCCAGAAGGCCACTATACCGTAGATGAACGTTATGCCCAGCATAAGGATCCAGTCGGTCCTTGACAGTCTCCGGTCCGCCGGAGGGGCGATGGGCTCCATGCTCCGGCGGAAGAAGGGCTCCGTCTCCCCCGGCTCCTTTATCTCGTCCATAATATATACGCTGAAATCCACCCAGAGAAGATAGAGAAGGGCCAAGATCTGCAATAAGGCGATAACCCGGCCGGGCTGGCTGTTGGGGTCGTAGTTATTGCCCTTCTCCCGGAATATCCACAGGGTATAGCTGACGTTCAAATAGTTGGCCCCGGCCACAAAGGCATAGGCCCGGATAAGCCGCTTATCCCTTGCGAACAGGTAGCAGAGCAGGAGGAATATGAACGCCGGAAAGAGATAGCGCTCGTGCATCTTCACCCCGAAGATGTATACTATGCCCATCAGAAGCGGCGCGGCGGCGAACACCGCGTCCTTCCTCTTTGAGCAGAGCATAAGCCCCCCGCAGGCCGCCGTGGCCAGCACCGGCGCGGCCCAGGTCAGCACCGCCCCCCGGGCCTCCCCGGGCAGGCCCCACCAGTTGCGGCCGATGACGGTCCAGAAATTGTAGGCGTTCACCGAGTAGTAGTTATAGTAGTCCATGGTGGACTGGTACTTCTGCACCAGCCACCAGTAGTCGAAGTTTTTTGTAAAGGGCGCCGCCACAAAGAGCGCCGCTCCTATGGCGCATACTATGCCAATTCCTAGTCCCACCCATTTCCTGCGCTTTACGCAGAAGAAGATATACATGGGAGCAAAGGCCAGCATCTGTGGCTTGCAGATGACCGCAAGGCCGTACAGCAGCCCTGAGGGGACCCACTTCTCCCCATAGAGCAGCAGGGCCGACGAGAGGAGTATGGCCGTGCAGAAGGAATCCGCCTGCCCCCACTGGGCCGAGTTCACGAACACCGCCGGGCAGAACAGGTACGCCGCCGACACCAGCAGCGCGGCCCAGTCCCCGAGCTTTTTCCTGCCAAGCCACAAAAGGGCCCCGCCGCAGAGCAGGTCCGCGCCTATCGAGGGCAGCTTCATGACGAGAGTGTACAGCTGACCCTCCCAGGCAAGGTGCGTCCACTGGCGTATCTTCTCAAGGAGCAGCAGCACGTATAAGTACCCCGGGGGATAGTCCAGGAACATGTCCTGCTGGTATATCTCTGAAAGGCCAACCCGCCCGAGGGTCATGCCCCAGGACTTGAAGGTGTCCATGTCCACGCTGAAGCCGTCGGAGTTATAGCCCAGCGCCAGCCGGAAGGTCAGCGCCCCCAGCAGCAGGAGCCCCGCCCATACCGGGAAGTCCGGCCCCCGCCGCTCCTTCTGCCTTCTGCCGCAGAGCAGCAGGCACAGGGCGCAGAAGCCGGCGGACATGTATATTATACCGCTCATCGTATGTTCTCCTTTGATATCTGTTTGTTTAGTAAAGAGCTTTGGGAAATTTTTGATTTTTTACATATTTCTTATTGACTATTTGCCCGGTTTAGTGTAGACTTCACATATGGGGGCACTGGAAAAATCCCCCAGGGCACATATTGTATAGTATAGTGCTTTTTTGGCCGAAAGTCAAACCCTACTACCATAAGAGAAAGGAAAAACTTATGAAGATCACCACCCGCTATCATGAGGACCCCTATGCCCTGCACATCGGCACGGAGCCCCCAAGAGCCTACTACCTGCCCCAGACCCCGGACCGCCGCCCAAGCGTCATAGACCTGGACGGCGAGTGGGCCTTCCACTATTTCGACTCCTTCCTGGACGCCGTCGATATGGACGGCAATGTAAAGGAGCCCGAGCTCTGCCCCATCCAGGTGCCCTCCTGCTGGCAGTGCATGGGCTGGGGCCGGCACATGTACACCAACGTCCGCTTCCCCATCCCCTGCGACCCGCCCTATGTGCCCGAGGAGAACCCCTGCGGCCTGTACGAGCGCCGCTTTGAGCTGAAGAAGGGCGAGAGCGCCCGGTACTTCTTAAACTTTGAGGGTGTGGACTCCTGCTTCTACCTGTGGGTGAACGGCCAGTTCCAGGGCTACAGCCAGGTGTCCCACAGCACCTCCGAGTTCGAGATAACCGATAAGCTCATAGACGGCGAGAACGTCATAAGCGCCCTGGTGCTCCAGTGGTGCGACGGCACCTACCTTGAGGACCAGGACAAGCTCAGGATGAGCGGCATCTTCCGGGATGTGTACATTCTCGAGCGCCCCGCCGCTTTCCTTAAGGACTTCTTCGTTAAGGAGAGCTTTAACGAAGACTTCTCCCACGCGGACATCACCGTGGAGCTCACCGTGGACGGCGCGGCCCAGGTCACCGGCACCCTCTTCGCCCCCGACGGCACGGAGCTTGCAAAGTCCGGCCCCGCCGCTGACAAGCTCTGCTTCTCCGTGGATAACCCCGTCCTCTGGAACGCCGAGAGCCCGGACCAGTATACCCTGGTACTCTCCACCGAGGGTGAAGTCATCGAGCAGAAGGTTGGCCTTCGCAAGATAGAGATAAAGGACGACGTTGTATATCTTAACGGCGTGAACATCAAGTTCCGGGGCGTGAACCGCCACGACAGCGACCCGGTCACCGGCTATACCATCAGCCGGGAGCAGGCCCTTCGGGACATGCTCCTTATGAAGCAGCACAACGTCAACGCCATACGCACCAGCCACTACCCCAACGCCCCCTGGTTCAACCAGCTGGCCAGCGAACTGGGCTTCTATGTCATCGGCGAGGCGGACCTTGAGAGCCACGGCTTTGCCACCCGCTATGAGGGCCGCTTTGGCGAGGACCACCTGAATACATACCCCGACGCCATGGACGACCCCCAGTTCAAGGAGGCCATCGTGGACCGCTCACAGCGCAACGTCCATAGGGACAAGAACGACGCGGCAGTGGTAATCTGGTCTCTCGGCAACGAGAGCGGCTGGGGCGAGAACGGCGAGGCCGCGGGACGCTGGGTCAAGGAATATGACCCCTCCAGGCTCCTGCACTATGAGGGCAATATGACCTATCATAAGGAGCGCAAGCCCGATTTCTCCATGATAGACCTATACAGCCGCATGTACGCTCCCACCGCGGCCCAGGACCACCCCTGGTTCAAGAAGGCCTCCATCGAGGAGTATTTCGGCGGCGTTGAGATAGACGAGAACTGGAACGGCCGCAGGCCCCCCTATATCCTCTGCGAGTACATCCACGCCATGGGCAACGGCCCCGGGGACGCCGAGGACTATCAGCAGCTCATCATGAAGCACGACGGCTTTGTGGGCGGCTTTGTCTGGGAGTGGTGCGACCACGCGGTATACGGCGGCCAGACCCCCGATAACCGGCCCATCTACCGCTATGGCGGCGACCATGACGAGTTCCCCCACGACGGCAACTTCTGCATGGACGGCCTTGTATACCCGGACCGCACGCCTCATACCGGCCTTATCGAGTTCAAGAACGTCATCCGTCCCATAAGGGCCAGCAAGACCGGCGAAAATACATTTGTCCTGCACAATTACCGTGACTTCACCAACGCTCAGGACTTCGCGGAGCTCAGCTACGAGGTCATGAAGGACGGTAAGATAATAGCCTCCGGCAAGCTGGATATGCCCTCCATCGAGCCCCACGGCGAGGCCGAGATCACCGTCGAGGGCCTGCCCAAGGACGGCGACAGCACCGTCACCTTCATCTATACCGCCAAGGCCGGCGTGCCCATCCTGGATCCCGGCCACCATCTGGGCTTTGACGAGATAGTGCTCTCCGAGGAGAAGCAGCCCCTGCCCGCCACTGCCGAGGGCAAGGTGGAGATAAGCGAGACCAACCGGGTCATAGCCGTAAGCGGCCCCGGCTTTAGATATGAGCTCTGCCGCCAGACCGGCCTTTGGAACCAGCTCTCTTACGAGAACAAGGCCCTCTTTACCCGGCCCATGGACTGGAACCTCTTCAGGGCCCCCACTGACAACGACCAGTATGTGAGCCCCAAGTGGAAGGAGGCGGGCCTTAACCGCACGACCCCCAGGGTCTACAGCCTCAAGGCCGAGAACGCCGGTAACGGCGCGGCGGTCATAACCCTTGAGGTTGGCATCGCGGCTCTTATCGTGTCCCCGTTTGTCAAGGCCAAGGTGGTCTGGACCGTGGACGCTTTCGGTCATATCGCCTGCTCCATGGACTGTGAGCGCGACATGAAGTTCGGCGGGTTCCTGCCCAGGTTCGGTATGCGCATGTTCATGCCCAAGGACTTCTCTGAGGCGAAATACTTCGGCTACGGCCCCTTCGAGAGCTACTGCGACAAGCACAGGGCCTCCCGCCTTGGCATATACAGCTCCGCCGTAAAGGATATGACCGAGCACTATCTGAAGCCCCAGGAGAACGGCTCTCACTACGCATGCCGCTGGGCCAGCGTCACCGACGGCTGCTTCAGGCTCTGCGCCGCGTCCCCCGACACCTTCTCGGTGAATATCTCGGGCTACACCCAGGAGGAGCTGACCAATAAGAAGCACGACTATGAGCTGACCCCGGCGGATGAGACCGTCTTCTGCCTTGACTATAAGATGAGCGGCGTGGGCTCCAACAGCTGCGGGCCGGTGCTGCTTGAGAAGTACCAGCTCAAGGAGGAGAAGTTCTCCTTCACCTTCGGCCTGACCCCCGCCTGCAAATGAACAGGGATATAAGGCGCAGAAGGGCCCAGGGCGGCTATTATAAGGATCATCCCAACACCGAGAGCTTCACCTGCAAGGCCTGCGGGCATTTAGTCACCCCCGAGGAGGCCGGCACCCAGCACCGCAACCACTGCCCCAACTGCCTTAACAGCCTTCACGTGGACAACGAACCCGGGGACCGGGCAGCAGACTGCGGGGGCGTGATGGAGCCCATAAGCGTTTGGGTCAGAAGCAGCGGCGAGTGGGCCATAATCCACCGCTGCAAGCGCTGCGGAGCCCTGAGCTCCAACCGGGTGGCCGCCGACGACAACCCCCTAAAGCTAATGTCCATCGCCCTACGGCCACTGGCCGAGCCGCCCTTTCCCATCGAGCGGATAAAGGAGCTATCGGAGCTGCTGGCCGGGGACCAGAAGCCGGAGAATGAGGATGAATAAGCCCACGGAACGCCTGGCAGACCTGGGCGGGGCTGTAGCGGACTTTGCCGTGACCGGGCAGCATATCGACTGTATATTTGGCAGGGAGCTCATAAAGCTTCACAAAAATACCGGGGATATCCTGCTGAGACGGACCGTTTTTGAGAAGGACGGCCTGTCGAGAAAGCTCATAGCCCAGGGCGGGGAGCTATTCGTCTACGACTTCTGCACCCTGCATATTTTCCGGCAGGATGACCTCGAGCCCCTCTGGAGCCGGCGGCTGGGAGAGGACCTGACCTCCGACATCTGCGGCATGGCCGCGGACAAGAGCGCCGTCTACTGCTCCATACGAAACGGAAAGCTTACGGCCGTTGACCGGAAAAACCGCGAAATCAGGGAGGCCCAGGTTTCCAACAGCAGTATATGGAGCGTCATAGTTTATGGCAGTGACCTCCTCTGCGGGACCGTGGACGGCAGGCTGCTTCTCATCGACAAGGGCAGCTTAACCGTTAAAAGGGAGCTGGCGCTGGGAAAGAAGAACATCGCCAGCCTGCTCGTCCATGGCGATACCCTCTACGCCGCCGGGCAGGACGGCAGGCTCTTTAAGATAAGCCCCGAGGACTTCGCCGTGCTGGCCCAGAGGAGGAACGTCCATAAAAAGATGTTCCGACTGGCGGGGGTGTACGGGGACGCGGTCGTTACCGTCTCCCATCCCTGCTCGGAGATAGCCTTTTGGCACAGGGACAGCATGGAGATGATACGGCTTCTCAGCGTGCCGCTGGAGCTCTCAGGGAGGGCCGTTATAGACGAGGACCGCCTGTATGTCTCATCCCGGAATATACCGGGGATAGATGTGCTGAGGCTGGACCTGACAAGCTAAACAAGTTTATTAAAGCAATACCAAAATATTATAAAAATATCAAGGAGGAAATTTTATGAAATTAGGCATCATCATGCCGCCCAAGCCCGACAGTTTCCAGAAGGCCAAGGAGCTGGGTCTTGACTTCGTGGAGTTCGACTGCAATCCCACAAGCTTCTTCGGCGTGCCGGTGTCCGAGCTGGACGCCGCAAAGGAGGATCTGAAAGCAGCAAGCGAGTCCACCGGCGTTGAAGTGGGGGCCGTGGGCCGCTGGGCCAGCCCCGTGCTGGGCCCCGACGGCGAGCCCGACCCCGACGAGTGGGCCCAGGTCAAGGCCGTCATCGACTTCGGCGCGTACCTGGGGGCCAAGCACTATCTGTGCAGCGTCAACTACGTGAAGGAACTCAGCTACTACAAGAACATCACGGCGGCCATAAAGATCCTCAACGAGATAGTCTCCTACGCCAAGGAGCGCGGCATGGAGACCGCCATCGTCAACTGCATGATGGGCGGCAACTACATCCGCACCCCCGAGCAGTGGAAGCTGGTCTTAAGCGAGGTGCCGGGGCTGGGAATCAAGTACGACCCATCCCACAGCTTCGTCCACGGCGGCCAGAACGGCGCGTACCTGGAGGAGGGTCTGGAGTGGGGCGCCCACTTCAAATACTGCCACGTCAAGGGCGTCATCCAGCGCGGCGACTCTCAGGAGCCCGAGCACTGGGCCATAAGGGACTTCGCCATGGCCCACCCGGAGCTGAAGGACGAGCTCCTCTCACAGGCCTTCGGCCCGGACAACTCCTATGACAATCCCCCCGCGGGCATAGACGTGATAAACTGGCGGGCCTTCTTCGCCATCCTCTACAAGTACGGCTATGACGGATATCTTGCCATCGAGCCCCACTCCGCCACCTGGCGCGGCGACAAAGGCGAGAAGGGCGTGAAGTACACCATCAAGTACATCCGCGACCTGATGATCCTGGATTAAGGCACATAAAAGAGCCCCCGGCGAGAGCCGGGGGCTTGCTTTATTTCGTAAGTTCTATCACGACTATCTCCGGGCGGTTGTTAAAGCGCAGGGGTATTATGCTGTTTCCAAGTCCCCGGCTGACCACCATATTCGCGCCGTCCTCAGTATAGAACCCCGCGTCGTACTTGGGGAAGAAGCCCTGGTTCGGCGCTATGAGCCCGCCGATAAACGGCAGCCTGAACTGCCCGCCGTGGGCGTGGCCGGTCAGGGCAATGTCTACGCCGCTCTCCTTATAGGCGGCAAAAAGCTCCGGCCTATGGGACAGCAAAATGTTATAGCGCCCCGGGTCAACGAGCCCATCGAGCTTCGCCCTTACCATGGCCGGGACCTCATCGAATATATCCCCCGGCAGCGCAAGATCCGGGTCCGCAAGGCCGATGATGTTCACCTCTTTGTACAGCGCCGTCCTGTCTTCAAGGACAACGGCTCCCGCCGCTTCAAGGCCGGCCCGCAGCTCTCCGTAATCCGAGAGCCTTGCCTCATGGTTGCCGGGCACATAATACACAGGGGCTATCCTGGCGGCTCCCTCGATGAACTCCAGGGCCGAAGCTATGTCCGCGTGGCGCTCGTCCACCAGGTCCCCGGTGACGGCTATAAAGTCCGGCTCGGTCCCCGCCAGCAGCTCTAAAAGCTCCGCGTTCCCCTCCCCGAACCGGGCGTTGTGCAGGTCGGACACCTGGGCTATCCGCAGCTTCACCGGCGCTTTTACCGTCACCCTGCTCACCGTCAGCGCCGTGTTGCCCCAAATGGTCCACACTGCCAGCGCCGCCAGAACAAGGGCCGCAAAGGCCAGCAAAAGCCTGTTCCGCTTCTTCACTGGGCCTGCTTCTTCATACTGAGAGAGATGCGCTTCTTCCTCTCGTCCACCTCAAGGACCGTCACATCCACAACGTCCCCCACCTTCACCACCTGGCTGGGATCCCGAACGAACCTGTCCGCAAGCTGGGAGATGTGCACGAGCCCGTCCTGGTGCACTCCTATGTCCACAAAGGCCCCGAAGTCCACCACGTTCCTGACAGTGCCGGTCAGCTTCATTCCGGGCTTAAGGTCCGCGATGTCCATCACGTCCGTGCGGAGCATCGGCGGGGGCAGCTGGTCCCTGGGGTCCCGGCCGGGCTTTTGCAGCTCCGCCGCGATATCCCGGAGTGTGGGCACGCCCACGCCGCAGGCCTCGGCGGCTTTCTCGGCCCCCAGCTCTTTCAGGCGCTTGTCAAGCTCAAAAAGACTCCCCACATCCTTCAGGCTGTACCCGCATATCTCAAGGAGCTTCTCCGCCGCCTTATACGATTCCGGGTGCACGGCGGTGCGGTCCAGCACCTGTTTGCTCTCCGGCACCCGCAGAAAGCCCGCGCACTGCTCGAAGGCCTTGGGGCCAAGCTTCGGCACCTTTAAAAGCTCCCGGCGGGTTTTGAAGCTGCCGTTCTCCTCCCTATACACTGTCACGTTCTTCGCCACCGTGGGGGTTATCCCCGCCACCCTGCGGAGCAGCGACGGCGAGGCCGTGTTCAGGTCCACCCCCACGGCGTTTACACAGTCCTCCACCACGCCGTCCAAGGTCTCAGAGAGCCGGGCCTGGGGCATGTCGTGCTGGTACTGCCCCACGCCGATGGCCTTGGGGTCTATCTTCACAAGCTCCGCCAGGGGGTCCTGCAGCCGCCTTGCGATGGACACCGCCGAGCGCAGGGACACATCGAAGTCCGGGAACTCCTCGGCCCCAAGCTTCGACGCTGAGTATACCGAGGCCCCCGCCTCGCTTACCACCATGTAGGATATATTTCCCGGGTACTCCTTTATGAACTCGCTTACAAATATCTCCGACTCCCGGCTGGCGGTGCCGTTGCCGATGGCTATGCACTCTATCCTGTGCTTATCGCAGAGCCTTTTCAGCACTTCCTTGGACTTTTCCGTCTGGTTATGGGGCTTTGTGGGGTATATGACCGCCGTCTCAAGGACCTTGCCGTTGCCGTCCACCACCGCCAGCTTGCACCCCGTCCTATATGCCGGGTCGAAGCCCAGGGTCACCTTGGACTTCACCGGCGGCTGCATGAGCAGGGGCCGCAGATTCAATGCGAAGGTGTGTATGGCCTGCTCGGCCGCCCGCTCGGTCAGGTCCTTTCTTATCTCCCGCTCCAAGGACGGGAATATCAGCCTGTCCCAGGCGTCCTCCGCGGTCTCCCGCAGCAGCTCCATAAAGGGGTGCCGGGAGTAGACCTTTTGCAGCATCACCTGCACCGGCCCGAACTCCCCAGGCAGCACCGAGACCTTAAGCACCCCCTCGCGCTCGCCCCGGTCCATGGCGAGTATCTGGTGGCTCTGGAGCTTCTTCAAAGATTCCTGGAAGTCGTAGTAGAGCCTGTACACCGTGTCCTCCTCGGTGCTGGCCGTGGATCTCAGGGCCCCGCTCTGCTGTATGCGCTCCCGAAGCTTCTTGCGTATCTCCGCGTCGTCCGACAGGTCCTCGGCGATAATGTCCTTGGCCCCCTGTATGGCCTCCTCAACGGTATTTACGTCCTTTTCCGGGTCAACAAAGCCCCCGGCAAGGCTCTCCGCGCTCTCACGGGTTATCTTCCCGTTCTCATCAAGCCCGGTGAAAAGGAGCTTCGCAAGGGGCTCCAGGCCCTTCTCCCTGGCTATGCTGGCCCGGGTGCGGCGCTTGGGACGGTATGGCCGGTAGAGGTCCTCCACCTCGGCCATTGTGCTGGCGTTCATAACGGCGCTCTCCAGCTCCGGGGTCAGCTTCTCAAGGGCCGCAACCGCAGCTATCACCTCATTTTTACGCTGCTCAAGTCCCCGAAGGTACTGCAATCTGTCCGCCAGCGCACGGATAGTCTGGTCGTCCATGGTGCCGTGCTGCTCCTTGCGGTAGCGGGCGATAAAGGGCACGGTGTTGCCCTCGTCCAGCAGGCTTACCACGGCCCCGGCGTGCTCCGGGCGGACGTTCAGCTCCTTCGAGAGGGTCTCTATTATCTTGTCCATATGGGGCTCCTTTACATGAAATTTTACCAAAACATTATAGCACAACCTCCCCCGCCCCTCAACCCCTAATTGAGCCCTCACCCATAAAATAACCCGGGCGGTTATTGCGCGAAATGCGTCCCCGGGGCTATAATATACCCGTAAAGCGCGCTTACGAAGATACAAACATACCGAAAGGAGGACACAAAAATGCCAGTTGACCCCATAAAAGCAGGTCGGCACATCCACGCCCTGCGCAGGGCCCAAGGCCTTACCCAGAACCAGCTGGGCGACCGGCTCCACGTCTCTTTCCAGGCCGTCAGCAAATGGGAGCGTGGCGAGACCCTCCCCGACGTGAACCTGCTGCCGGATCTGGCAGATGCGCTGTCCACGACAGTTGATAATATTCTTAACGGAGGTGAAAGGCCGATGAAAACACCCGAACAGTACACTCGCACGGCGACTATAGCCCAGATGCGCGAGGGTATAGCCTGCTTTGACCGGATAGGGGAGCTCCTGGGCAAGGGGGGATTCTTCTACAAGGGGGCCGTGGGCGGTGCGGGCCTTAAAATGAATATGGACATGGAGGAAATGCTTGCAGACGATTATCTGCGGGAATGCCTGATTTCCGAGGCCGCCATACAGGCCGTAATGGACGGCGCGTACTTTGACCCCGAGGACGTCAGGTCCGGCTTTGTGCACCAGCACTGGGCAGATATGTTTTTTGAACATGCCAAGAAATTTGGGATTGAGTAGAGCGAGGGCCCGGAAGCATCTGCTTCCGGGCCCTGTTTGACGGCTTTTTTGCCGGTCGGGGGTGCGATTTGGCGATGGTCATTCAGGAACGTTGAAATGATATTCCATGATATGCTCCCCTTTGCTGTCATACTTGCCGTTGAACTTAAAGCCGA
Organism: uncultured Eubacteriales bacterium; assembly: GCA_910584745.1. GTDB lineage: Bacteria > Bacillota > Clostridia > Oscillospirales > Acutalibacteraceae > Acutalibacter. Next base: position 89,135 of record CAJUDG010000007.1, on the reverse strand, counting down.
TGCTCTTATATAGCCGGATGGCATGAGGATTGTCCATATATACGCTTAAATATACCGTTTCGGTGTCCTTGCCATACTCTGAGTATAATCTGTTAAGTAAGGCCAGAACGGCCTGTCTGCCATATCCCTGGCCCTGATATTTTTTATCAATGAGCAGCCGGTCAAGCCACAGCTGTCCCGGGGCCGGATCGGGAAAATAGCCATACATGGCAAAGCCGACCAATGTATCCCCGTCAAAAATGCCGACGGGCCGCCAGATCTTTATCTCATCTGCCTCCTGCAAACATTCGCTAACGCTTTCTATAAAACCGGCTTGCTCCGAAAAAATGGATAAACTTTTCACATCTTCCCGGTTTTTATCATTTACCGGCTCAAAATGCAGTTGCCTATAATTGTTTGGTTCCATAATATTTCCTCTTGTATGAGAATCTTAGGATAGCTGGGCTGTTCCTATGCCTGCCTCGTCAATCTATCCTCTCCCCCTCGTTCCCCCACTTCTCGATAAACCGCGCCGCGAACGCCGGCGGCTCGTCGTTGGCATAGAGGTGCGACGTGTCCCCAAAGGCCGTCATCCTGAAGTACGCCGTGCCCTCCCGGCGCTCCTCCGTCACCACCGTGGTCACCGACGTGGGAGCCGCGGCCATGCCATGCCAGATCAGCATGGGCGGGATGTTTATCAGCCTGCTCAGCAGCACCGACTCCACCCCGAAGTGGCAGAACAGCACTATCGTGTCGTTGTTCCCCCGCTCCACCTTATAGAGGTTCCCCTCCCGCCTATAGCCGTGCCGGAGGATGAGCTGGTCCAGGCCGTCTATGACCCAGTCGTACTCCTTTTTAACGTCCCCGTCTTTCATGACCGGGTGCTCCAGCCATTCCCCGTGGCGGTGGAACTGCGGCACATCGGCCCAGTCGGCGGGCAGCCAGTCCCAGCAACCGATGGGCCGGTCGGGCACGTCGGGCCGGTGTATGGCGGTCTGGAATTCTCTCAGCCAGGGCAGGACCTCATAGCTCCTATGAAGCCGCTCCATTGTCTCCTTGGCCGTATCCTGCGCCCGGCCCAGAGGCGAGCAGTAATAGAAATCGGCGGGGGTCTTCGTAAGCCTGTCCGCAAGGTAGTGGGCCTCTCTCCAGCCCTTTTCGGTCAGGGAGTCTATGCTGTAATCCGGGTCGCCGTGGCGCACGATAAGAAGTTTCATTGTATCACCTTTCTATAGTATATTTAGTATTTATGGTCTGTTTCCGCTATCTCCCGAAGCTTCGGAAGCAGCCTCTCCAGCACCTGCCAGTAGCCGTCCGCGTACATGTGCATACCCTCGATGGTGTATTCGGCCTTTAGCTGCCCTTTTTCGTCAAGAAGCCCGGCGTTCAGGTCCAGAAACTCCCCGCCGAACTCCTCCGAAAGCCCCCTAACGCCCTGGCTGGCGCTTTTTATCCGCTCATTGGTGCGCCATCGGAACACCTCCTGCATAAAGGGCTCCCCGCTAACCTCCGGGTTCACCGGGTAGTAGGCCAAAAGGTACAGCCGCACCTCTGGCAGCCGCTCCCTTATGCGCCGGAGGATATCCCTGTACCGCCCCAGCATCTCCTCCTCCACATAGTCCGGGCCGTTCAGATCGTTGGTGCCGATGTTCAAAAACAGGTGGGCGGGCTCCAGCGCCAGCACGCACTCCTCAAGGGCGTCCGCCATCTCCCCGGTGGTAAAGCCCCCGACCCCGCGGTTATAGACGGTATAGGGCAGCCGGAGGTCCATAAGCAGCTCGTTTATGGGGAACTGCTCCATAAGGCTCGACCCCGCAAACACTATCTGCCCCCGCCGGGCGAACCTGTTAAGCCGCCGGAATCTCTCCAGCTTCGTCTCTTTCTCCCGGCGGCCCTGCTCCTCGAACCACCGCTGCAAGTCCTGGTCCATCATTCTCTCCTCCTAAGTATACTTTCTGAGTTGAAGTATACTTGAAAGTATACAACTATACCCGGGATTTTGCAAGGGTATTGCCCTACAAAAGTCAAACTGATATAATATTGTTAAAAAACGGGAATAAAGGGGATATTTATAGGCCTTACCGGCACGGGAACACTTAATATGGGTTTCCCGCGCTGAGACAATAAAATAACAAAAAAGGAGTATTAAGATGGCAAACCTCTATGACTTTCCAGAGATATACGACGAGCGCTTCACAAAAAACGCCAACCAAGCGTATAAGCAGCACTATGAAAAGATGCTTTCCGGCAAAAGCATCCGTTCTATCCTTGATTGCAGCTTCGGCACCGGCAACCTGACCTTTCCCCTTCTGGAGCTGGGCTATGAGGTATCGGGCTCCGATATCAGCTCGCCCATGCTGGAGAAGGCGACGAAAAAAGCCCGGGAGAAGGGATTTGACGTTCCCCTTGTCCAGTGCGATTTCCGGGAGCTCTCCGGCCGTTTTGACCGCCAGTTTGACTGCGTTATGAGCACCGGCAGCGCCCTGGGACATGTGACAGAGGCCGACGTTCTCAAAACCATACATGAGATGGATAAGTTGATCATTCCCGGCGGCTGGCTCTATTTTGACAGCAGAAACTGGGACGCGGCCAAAAAGAACACCGATCGGTTTATCGTCCCCCAGCCCTTCTATAAAGAGGACGGCACCCGCATCGGCTGTGTGCAGGTGTGGGACTATAACGCCGACGGCACCATAACCATAAACATCGTTCACAGCTATGAAAAAGACCGCAGGATATTCGACACCAACAACTTCCAGGAGCACCTGCATCCCTTCTCCCTGGACGCCGTCAGATCCGAGCTCCGGCGCATGGGCTACTCCCAGCCCGAGATAAGGCCCTGCCCATGGTTTGAAGATAAGCCCTTTGATGAAATTGGGTGGTACTGCCTGATGGCCAGAAAACCCGGATGATATATTGAGACATCTCCTTTGTGGGGCTGCGAAAGGAGAAAATCATGATAGAACCGATCCGCAGGGAACATCTTTCAACCTGCCTGGACATCATCAAAAGAAGCTATGAAGATACTGCCGCGACCTTTGGCATGACAGAAGAAAACTGTCCCTACAGAGGGAGGACCCGCTTGCCGCTGAGCGTGTTTGAAAAAGAATTCAATGACGGCTGCATGATGTACGGATATACAAAAGGCGGCGAGATGATCGGCTTCTTATCCATGCAGTTAAAAGAGGATACTCTATATATTCAGGATATCGCCATACTTCCCGCATATCAGCACAACGGTTATGGCGGCGAGCTGCTGCGGTTCGCAAAAGAGACCGCCAAAAGCGCGGGCTACCCGAAGCTCTCCTTGGGCATGGTACATGACAATGTTCCGTTGAGAGAGTGGTATCTGGGCCATGGGTTCCACACGGCGAAATTGCTTCACTTTGAAAAGGTCAGTTATGCGGTCGGCATTATGGAATCAGAGCTTTAGCGCGTATATTCCCTTTGCCGGGCGGCTCCCACACCGGGCCGCCCTTTCTTTTTTGCTAAAGCTGTAAAGAGAAAACCCCGAGAAACGGCGGTGTTAAGCCATTTCTCGGGGCAGGTAAGTGGTCGAGGTGACAGGATTCGAACCTGCGGCTTCTACGTCCCGAACGTAGCGCTCTACCAAGCTGAGCCACACCTCGATATAAAGTCAGGCCCGGAACCTAAGGGCTCCAGGCCTGAGCCTTGGCAGCGGTACCAGGATTTGAACCCAGACAAACAGAGTCAGAGTCTGCTGTGCTACCATTACACAATACCGCTTCATTTTGCTGTCCTCGCTCTTGGATCCCTCCGAGGACTTTATTATTATACCAAATTTTTCGTGTTTGTCAAGGGGTTTTTCAAAAAAATCTCCGCTTTGCATGGGCAATAGCCTCACGTCAAGGAACTCATTGACCCCTTCGTCCATTTCTGCAGCCACAAGTACATCCGACCAAACATAGAAGAGGCGCCGCCCGCGCAGCGCCTCTTCTGTCAAGTCTTAGTGCTTCCTATCAGGGACCCTTTTGTGCTGTCCCCACGCCCTGCCGCTTTTGTAAAAGCGGCCAAAGCATTTTACTCTATCCTCTCAAAATCCGCTGCCCCGTGCTTGCACAGCGGGCACACAAAGTCCTCCGGCAGCTCGTCGCCCTCATACACGTACCCGCAGACCTTGCACACCCAGCCCTTCTTGCCCTCGGTCTCGGGCCTGGGCTTCACGTTCTGCTGGTAGTAGGTGTAGGTCATGGTCTCCACATGGGAGATTACCCTGGACTCGGTGACGCTGCATATGAACATGCCGTGGGTGTCAAGATCCACGTAATCATCCACCTTCAGGGACATGAAGGAGTTGATATACATGGGCAGGAACGCAAGGCCGTTGTCGGAGCGCAGTATCTCCTGCCCCGCGAACTTGTCCGCCGAGCGGCCGCTCTGGAAGCCGAAGTTCTGGAACACCGAGAAGGGCGCGTCCTGAGAGAGGCAGTTGATGTTCATTATGCCCGTCTGCTTTATCACATGGTGGGAGTAGTTATCCTTGTTTATGCACACGGCAATGCGGTTGGGCGTGTTGGTCACCTGGGTGACGGTGTTCACGATAAGGCCGTTGTCCTTCTTGCCGTCGTTGCTGGTGATGACGTACAGGCCGTAGCCGATGTTAAAGAGGGCGGTAAGGTCGTGCTTGTCGGCGGTGTCGTCCTGCCGCGCCAGATAGTCCTGGCAGAGGTTCGCGGCCAGGGCCTCCAGCTTCTCGCCGCTCTCGGCACTGAGAGCCGAGCGGATGGTCACCACGGGTTCGGCTAAAGTCAGCTTCTTTGACTTCTCCAGCATACCCTTCATGACCTTGGCCGCCATTGGGGCCCATGAGCCGTTCTCGATAAGGGCCACGGTGCGGTTCTGGAAGTTGCGCTCGGTGAGATGGGTTATGAACTCCCGCATAAAGGGGAATATCTCCGCGTTATAGGTGGTGGTGGCCAGCACCAGCTTGTTATAACGGAAGGCGTCCTCCACGGCCTCGGCCATGTCCGTGCGGGCCAGGTCGTGTATGACCACCTTCGGACAGCCCTTCTGCCGCAGCTTCTCCGCAAACTGCTCCACGGCCTTTTTGGTGTTGCCGTAGATGGAGGTGTAGGCTATCACTATGCCCTCGCTCTCGGGGGTATAGGAGGACCAGAGGTCGTACTTCTTGATATAGTGCCCCAGATTCTCCTTGAGCACCGGCCCGTGGGTGGGGCAGATTATCTGGATGTCCAGCCCCGCCGCTTTCTTTAAGAGGGCCTGGACCTGGGCGCCGTACTTGCCCACGATGCCGATATAGTACCTGCGGGCCTCGCAGTCCCAGTCCTCCTCCACGTCCAGAGCCCCGAACTTGCCGAAGCCGTCGGCGGAGAACAGCACCTTGTCGGCGGCGTCATAGGTGACGATGACCTCCGGCCAGTGGACCATGGGCGCGGCCACAAAGGCAAAGGTGTGTTTGCCGGTATTGAGGGTGTCCCCCTCCTTGACGATCATCCTGCGGTCCGCAAAGTCGTCCCCGAAGAACTGGCCCATCATGGCAAAGGCCTTCTCGCTGGAGACTATTGTTGTGTCCTTATAGGTCTGCATGAAGCTGGCGATGCTGCCGGCATGGTCGGGCTCCATATGCTGGATGATGAGATAGTCGGGCCTGCGGCCGCCGAAAGCGCCCTCCAGGTTGTCCAGCCACTGGTGGGTAAAGTGGGCGTCCACCGTGTCGAAGACGGTGACCTTCTGGTCCAGCACCACATAGGAATTATAGGCCATGCCGTTGGGCACCAGATACTGGCCCTCGAACAGGTCCACCTCATGGTCGTTTACGCCGACATACTTGATATCCTGGGTGATTTCCATTATGACTCTCCTTTATAAAGTAGGTTTCTGTCCATATTATACCCAGATTACTAAGGTTTGTCAATCAGATATCCCGCCGCTTTATCTCCATGCCGCCGGAGGTGGTGTTCATGCGTATTTCCGCGCCGCTGCCGCCGCCGCATCGCACCCGGCCGCCGCCCAGGTCCTCGGTGGCAAAATCACATTTAAAGCTGCCGGAGACCGAGTCATGCTCCGCGGTGAAATTCGACGCCGGGGGCAGCTCCAGGGCGAGCCCGCCGGAGACGGAGTCCATGTCCACGTCAAGGGGCTCCGCCCTAAGGCTTGCGAAAATATCCCCGGAGATGGTGCTGACATGGAGATTTCTGGCACTGCCGCTGAGCTTGCAGCCGCCGGAGACTGTGTCCATGCCCAGCTCCTCCGCGTCCGCGCCCGCAAGCTCCATCCCGCCGCTGACGGTGCTGACGGTCATCTTCTCTGTGGCCGACACCTCGCTGAGAGACACATCCCCGCTTACGTTGTTCAGAGCCAGTTCTTCGGCGGAGCAGGAGTTTACCGAGAGCTGTCCGCTGACCGAGGACAGGTTCATGGTCTCGGCTTTGCACCCGGCCACGGACATCTCCCCGCTGGTGTTCGAGACGTCCATTGTGACGAGCTCCCCGGCAAGCTCCCTGGGCAGCAGCACCTCAAGCTCCTTGTCCCTCTGGCCGAACCACCCCAGGTTCACGTTGAAGAACCGCCGGAACCACTGGTGGTCCCACTGTATCTTCAGGGCCCCGGCCCCCAGGGTCACCTTCATCTGGTCGGACTCTGAGAGCTCCTTGGCGCTGCGCTCGGTGACGTGTATCTTGCCGTCAGTGCTCATGCCCACGGTGACCGGGCCCGTAAGCCAGGAAATGTCGATCTCCTCCAGCTTCTCGTCCTCCGGGTCCAGGACCACGGTATTCTCGTGGCTGCGGACCTGGTTCTTATCCGGCATGACTTCGGCAAGGTTCGAGGTAAGGCCGATGGCCAGCACCGAGGTGAAGAACACGGCGGCGATGGCACAGGCCGCTATTGTAAATATATGGCGTTTTTTAAGTTTCAAGTTAAAGTCCCCCTTATTTGCCGCCGTCCTGGTTTATCATGGCCTTCAGCAGGGTGTTCACTATCACGTCCACCGCCGTGGCGATAAGGAAGACGATCCAGGTGATGTACCACTTGCCGGTGCCGAAGCTGACGACGAAGTAGAAGGCCAGCACCAGGGGCCAGAAGGCACCGTTAAAGGCGGCGATATAGTGCTTTTTCACGTTCTTGCGCTTTTGCCACTCCTGAAAGTCCTTTACAACGGACCCGGGCACGGGCTGGGGCTGATTTGGATGGGCCCACTTGTCATAGACCAGAAGCCCAACGCCAACTGCTATCATCATGAACATGCCGATGGGCCCAAGGGCCCCGCCAATGGTGCTGTTGCCGAACATCTCCCCGAAAACTATGGGCGGCAGAACGCTCAGTATAAACAGCATCACCGCCGCCGTGCGCACCAGGGCCCTGCGGTGGTCGGGCTGGGGCTGGGGGTAGTAGACGGGCGGTGGCACGGGGTTGCCGTCCTCGTCGTCCTCAAGCTGGGAGAACAGCTCTCTGACGTCGCCTATGCTCATTATCGTCAGGTTGTATGCATCCTCGGGGTCCTTGCCCTCGCCCACAAGGGCGTAGTATTTCTCGATAAGGTTCTGGGTCAGCTCGATCTTCAGCTCATAGGCCCGCTGGGTATGCGGGGCGCTCTCAAACAGCTGGTCCATGTATTCGCGTATCCTGTATTCCATATGGGTATCTCCTTTTTAGTTGAGTAAGGTCACGGGGTTATAAGTGTCTGTATAAGCCGCTGGGACTGCTCCCACTCCCCCAGCATACGGTGGTACTCCTGCACCCCCGCCTGGGTGATGGAGTAGTACCGCCGCCGGGCGCCGGTGTTCTCGTCCCCCCAGTATGAAGTGATGAGCCCCATCTGTTCAAGCCTGCGAAAGGCCGTGTAGAGCGTGGCCTCCTTAAGCTCATACTGCCCGCCGGTCTTCTCGGCTATAGAGCGGTTTATCTTATAGCCGTAGCTGTCGCCGCTCAGCAGATGGGCCAGGATGATGGTGTCGGTGTGTCCGCGTATCATATCTGACGCAATGGACATGTTGCCCCTCCTTTCGTGGTATTGAAATACCGTGGTATTATTATATACCCATATACTTCGGCTGTCAAGGTATATTTGGAGGAAATATACTTACGAGTTTATTACAAAACCTGCGCTGAACAGTGTGTTCTACTGCCTCTCTTAGACGGCGCAAGGCGTTTCTCCAAACACGATGTTGCCAGCAGGTCAGGCCGGTGATGCTGCTGGCATTGGCGATGGTGAGTTGCGCCGCTTAACAAAGAGAAAATTTTGTGCCTTTATCGCCCAAGCTTTCTCATTTTTAGGTGCCCCCCAGGTAAAATGTTTTCCTTGACATCTCCGCAAAGTGCAACTATAATAGTTACACAAGGAGGCGATATCATGAGCGCCAATACCAGATTCCCGGTGGCGATCCACATCCTGGCCTTTGCCGCCATCTACCCGGGGCAGTGCCCCTCCGAGCGCATCGCGGAGAGCGCCAACACCAACCCTGTGGTCATCCGCAGGCTCAACGGTCAGCTGAAAAAGGCAGGCCTTCTGCGCATCCGCAACGGCGCGGCGGGCACGGAGCTTGCGAGGCCGCCGGAGGAGATAACCCTGAAGGACGTGTACTCGGCGGTGAAGACAAAGGAGAGCTCCCACCTGTTCAGCACCCACCAGCGGCCCAACCCGGACTGCCCTGTGGGCGGGAATATCCTGGGCGCGATTCGGGAGCCGCTGGATGCAGCCCAGGAAGCGGTTGAATCGACCCTGGACAAGTACACCATCGCCGGGGTCGTTGAAATTATCAGAAAAGGAATGAAGGAGAGATAATATGGCAGGTACAAACGAAAAGAGCATGGTCACGGACCTGACACAAGGCAGCGCAAACCTGGTGCGGCTTGCGCTGCCCTTTATGCTGTCAAATTTGCTGCAAATGCTGTACTCCATGATCGACATGATCGTGGTGGGGCAGTACGTGGGCAGCATCGGACTGTCGGCGGTCACCGTGTCCTCTCAGGTCATCATGCTCATGATGACTATCGCCACGGGCTTTGCCTCGGCGGGTCAGGTGCTTATCTCCCAGCAGGTGGGGGCCGGGGACTCGGCGGGGCGGCAGAGGACTATCGGCACGCTGTTCTCCACGCTGCTGCTAATGGCGGCACTTATGACCGTGGTGGGGCTCTCCCTTTACGGCCCCATGCTGCGGCTTTTGCAGGTGCCGGAGGAGTCCTTCCCCCAGGCGGCGGACTATATGCTGGTGTGCAGCGGCGGTATCGTGTTTACATATGGCTACAACTCCATCTCCGCCATTTTGCGTGGTATGGGGGACGGCAAGCGGCCCCTAATTTTCATCGGCATTGCTTCCCTGGTGAACGTGGTGCTGGACATCCTGTTCGTGGGCCCCATGGGCTTGCAGGCGGCAGGCGCGGCCTGGGCCACCATCATCGCTCAGGCGGTGTCCTTCCTGATATCAGTCGCGTACCTGTATAAGGAGCGGGAAGCCTTTGGCTTTGATTTTAGGCTAACCAGCTTCCGTATTCACAAGAATATCCTTACGATACTCCTGCGTCTTGGCCTGCCCGCTGCCTTGCAGCACAGCGCCATCTCCATCTCCATGCTCTTCATCAACGGCTTTGTGAACGTCTACGGCTTGGCGGCCTCCGCGGCCTTCGGCGTGGGGCGCAGGGTGGAGATGATACCCCACACTCTGACAAACTCCGTGAGCATGGCAGTCTCCACGATGGTGGGACAGAACATGGCGGCGGGAGAGGTCAAGCGCTCAAAGCGCACGGTTTGGTACGCCTTCGGAGTGAATATGTCCGTCACACTGGTAGGATTTATTTGCTTTGCCCTGTGGCCCCGGGGCGTGTTCTCCATCTTCACACAGGACGAGTCGGTGCTGGAGCTCTCCGGCCTGCTTATGACCACCATCCTGATCGGTATGCCCGCCTTCCCCATCATGCAGGCGTTCAACCCCTTCATCCAGGGCATTGGCAACGCCCGGCTGAGCCTTATCATCGGCCTGATGGACGGCGTGGTGGCCCGCATCGGCCTGTGCCTGCTCTTTGAGCGGGTGCTGGGCATGGGGCTGTTCGGGGTGCTGCTGGGGTACACCTTGGCGACTTATGTCACGGCTATCCCAGCGATGGTGTATTTCCTCTCCGGAGTTTGGAAGATGCGCAAGCTGTTAGTCCAAGTAAAAAATTAGTCTTATCAGTTGAGGAGGAGGAACGGCAGAGATGCCCGTATGTGATAGCGAAAAGCGGCGGTTTGCGCAAACCGCCGCTTTTCAGAAATCAAGAGAGCTTTGTGAATGTAGAGTGCTGCTTCCGATAGGTATCATTGTCCTTTTCACGGAGCTCCTGTTCCGTCTGGGCCAGCTGGCGTTCCAGCTCTTTGATCCTGCCCTCATCGGTCTCAGTACCCAGCTGCTGCTTCAGCTCCTGCTGTTTCTTTTTCAGCTTTTCGATTTCCCTGTCCACCTTTCCCGTATCGCAGGCCCATTTTTCCTCCGGCTTATTGGGCGCGCCCGCTGCCCGCTCGGGGTCGTCAAAATGGATTTTGGGCCTGCCGTCCTGTTCCCTGCCTATCCAGTACCGGCCTGAGGGCTCCTCCGGTTCCTCTGGAACATATTCATCCATCATGGCCTTCGGCTGGCGGCTCTGGGAGTCCTCATCGGGCCTCTGAACCTTGGGTGCGCCCTGTGTTTTCTCGGGAGCTGCCAAAGGGCGGATCGCTTCGCTATTCAAACCGGAAACATGCGTCATGAAATATCCCTCCTTAAATTTTATGCTGTAAATGAAATATTAGCTTCTGTTTCCACCGGGAGGGCGGAAGCCTCTCCGGCCGGCGTATAGATGACCGGTTCCATGTCAATAACCGGCTCGGCAGGCTCGGCGGGCTTGTTATCTTTCGCCGCTTCACTAATCTGAACCAGATCGGTTCCCTGAAGGCGGTCCGCCGGCCCATTTTCCTCCCCGCGCTTGTGCTCCTCCCGGCACTTTTCGACGGCGGCTTCTTGCTCCAGCTCTGCCTTCTCACGCTCATCCTTTGCCTCGGCCTTCATGCCTTCGTCCAGCTTCTCCTGGTATTCGACGGCCTTCTCGGTACATTCGCCGGTGTAGCCCAGCGCCCGCTTCATCTTTTCCGTGTCGCCCTCGGCACTGGCCTGGCGGTACACGCTCATGGGCGTACCCGCCAGCTTGATATTGGAGCTGGCGCCCAGAAGTCCATCCATCATCTGTACGTTCATGCCTGCATCCCCTTTCAAATAGTAGTGTTTTAGGAAAGTCCTGGCTCTCACTATTTTACCGGGCAGAGGATGCGGTTTCAATGCTTTTGCAATGAAATGCTCTCTGGATGTCATGAAATGTTCTGTGAAATCACGATTTCATCGCCCGCAACTGCACAGTCAAGGACGGCTTTCTGCGTCCTGTTCCTTTTTGCTCTGCAAACAGGAAGCTTTCAAGTAAAATAATTCCTGCCTGATTTTTTATACAATAGTGCGCCGGCAAAAATTGCGATCGCCAATACAACAATGTTATATTGTATTGGTGCCAAATAACAGATATTAAAAGCTGCGTGCATAATGGCAATCAGCAATATATTTCTGCATCGATAATAGGTTATTCCTAAAACAATGGAAACAAGTAACGTCCATATACAAAGACAAACAGTTTGTCCCAGGCTCAATGAGTTTCTGATTATCCACATTGGCATATGCCACACCGCCCAAACAACGCCGGCAAAAAGAACACTTTGGATTTTCTTAAAAGGAAGTCGTTCTAGCAGAAAACCTCTCCATGCTATTTCTTCAATAAACGCTGTTATTAGCAGGTATATACAGCTTGCTGATAGTGACATCACTGTCGGATATGTATTTTTAAATACGCCGGTTTTCGCTATAAAGGAATAGCAGTAAGTATCAAATATACCTACAGCCATACATATAACCTCTACTAAAATATATTTGATTGTTATTTTTCCTGAAAACATTCGCGTAAAGTACACCCTGATGTTCTGCTCACAAATCAGCAGAAAAATAGTAGCCATCGCGGGAATACACACATATAAGTATTTTAAGTACAATAATCCATTGGGAATGATAATTCCATTCTGTTCCAGCAATGTAGGCACATAGCATATAAACGATAAACCATATACGACAGAAACCCATAACGTGAGTTTCGACTTATTTGTATATCTCATCGCCACAATTTCCCCTTTTATGTTTATTTCCGTATACTACGTACCCTTTTCAAAAAAAGATTTATCGTGCCAACAGGAACGCAATGATCCGTTCACTGATTGCTTTATACTCATAATCGTGAACATAATGGGGGCAGTCTAATTCGATATATTCCCCGCCTTCAACTTGTGAAAGGTATCGGATCGGGATCTTTCTCCATGTCTCTTTATCAAAGCCTGTCCCGCCGGAGCCGTCCGAAATAAACAGGAGCATCGGAAGCTGCGGGGCCCCCATGCCGCTAACTTTTTCAGCATTTTCCTTCACCCGCTCCGTTTCGTTCAGCATGGTCACAGTCGCGGTCCGGCTGAAGAAAACGGCTCTGTAGATCTCCTTTTCATTCTCTGACAATGTGCCGTGCTGTATGGCGTCACTGTCCGAAATGCCCGGAATCAAGCGGGTGATGCCTATATGAGCCGCCCAGCCTGCCGCGCGCATCAGCGGCATATTGATGTTCATGCTGTCGTAATACTCCGGCACCGCCATATCAAGTCCAATAATTGCAGACACCTCGTCCGGATATTTCTGCGCCCAATAAAGAGCCTCAAGCCCTGACATGGAATGAGGACAAAGGACGTAGGGCGCGTTTGATCCCGCGGCGGCCAGAGCGGCTCTGGTATCCTCCAGTATGGAATCAATGTCTCTGTCCTTATCGACAACATCGCTGAAACCGTATCCGAATTTCTCTACAACCGCGATCCGATATTTGTCACTCAAAAGAGAATAGAGGGACTTGAAATCCAATATAGGAGAACAGGTGCCCCCGCCGGACATAAAAACCAGCGTTGTTTCGCCGGTCCCCTCCACATAAACACTCATATTGCTGCCGTCAACCTCAACCATCTGCCCCAAAGGCAAACGCAGTCCGGCTTCTGCATTTAAGCGGAGCCGGTGATTGACGTATACAGCCAGCAGCAATATCAGAACTGTAAAGATCACAATAAAAATTATTTTCAAAATTCTTTTCCGTTTGCCCATACTCATGTCCTCCAAAAATAACCGTTTGCTCCTTCATGGAAATTTTCCCCACCTGATACCCATAATCCGTCAATTCCCTTTTGTATCTCAGGAACGAGTGATCAATGGGAACTCCCGCGATCTCCTGAATCTGCGCAAAGGTCAATCTGAGGGTCGGGCTCCCATCTTTTTGAACATAGGTCCATGAAGCGTCGTATTTACTCATCTCCGTACCTCTACATAACTGAAGCATTCAGCAGCACATTCAGCGAGAACCTTCCCCCCGCCTTTTCCGTCAGCACCGCCCCGTGATACTTTTCCGCCACCGCCCGGATGTTGGAAAACCCGGTGCCCGCCGGGGGCATGGGCTTATCAGCACAGGTGTTCTCAAAGGTAAGCATATAGAAATCCCCCTGCCGCTTGCCGCTGATACGGATGGACTTGGCTCCGTCCTGGGCGCGGCAGGCAGTGATGGCGTTGTCCAGGACATTGGCGAAAAGCACGCACAGGTCAAAATCGTCTATCCCGCAGGGACTGGGCAGGACCAGGGACACCTCCGCCTCGATCTCCTTGGCAAGCCCCAGCTTCTCCCCCAGCAGAATATCCACCACCGGGTTGCCGGTCTGGTACGGGAAAGACAGGGCCTCCGAGACAGTCTTCAGCTTTTCCAGATACTCCCGGCCCTCTTCCAGCTTTTTATTCTTGAGCAGTCCGTCCAGCACGGACAGGTGGTTCCTGATGTCGTGGCGGAAGGATCTCGTCTGCTCATAGCGGGCTTTGGCCTCGGCGATATAGACCTTCTGTGCCTGCGCCGCCTGGGTCAGGGATTGCAGTTCCGCTTTGGCTTGAAACCCCTGGCAGAGCTGGCGGTAGGCATAGAGAGTACACAGCAGCGCCGCCAGCCCCATGACTTGCAGGAGCAGCAGCGTACTGTGCTTTCCCACCTCCTCCAGAGAAAAACCGGGGTCAAAAAAGCTGTAGGCGCTCTGAAGGATATACAGCTCCGCGGCAAAGAAAAACAGGCTCGGAAACAGCAGCAGGCCGATGTAGGGCGTCTGATTGCCCTCTGTCCAGGCCAGGAGCTTCCGCACGGCCCGGTAACAGCCAATGCACAGCACAAAATATAGGGCCTGTGCCGCCAGAAGCAATATATACAGCATCGGGCTTCCGACAAAGCTGGGAAGGGACACCGCTTCCACAGAGTTGAGGATGCCAAAGGAGAGCTGAGAGACATAAAAGGCCAGCACCGCCGCCAGCCAGGAGACGGGCCGCTGGTTCCCAAGCCCAAAGCGGCTGATTGCATAGAGCCCCAGAATACCCGCGGCGATGGAGAAGATGCCGTTGTCGCCCAGGCGCAGCGCCAGCCATTGGATCCCATACAGGGCAAGGCAGTAGGCGGCGAAATGCCAAAGCCTGCGCCCCTTTCCGGTCAGGCGGCTGACAAAGAAAATATGGGCCACGCCCTGCCCGGTAATGCTGATCCCGTCCACAATCAGGCCGAAATAATCCATGCTAGACGCCCCTCTCTTTCATGTGGCGCAAAAGGGCCTGAGTCAGTTCCCGCTCCCGCAGCCGGGAGACCGGGATGCGCTCCCCATTCTGCAGCAGGACCTGACCGTCCTGGCACCCGCCCACATAGTCCAGATTCACCAGATAGCTCCTATGGCACTTGAAAAAGCGGCCGTCAACCCGCTGTTCCAGGTCTTCCAGCCGGTCATAGTAGTCTACAACCATGCCGTCCTTTTTGTGAAGATAAATTTTCCTGCCCAGCACCTCGCAATACAGAATGTCCGAGAGCAAGATCACCTGGCATCCGGAGCCCCTCTGTATCACAAGATTTTTCGCCGCGTCCCGCTCCAGCCAGCCCAAGGCCCGGTCCATGGTCCGCCGGAACCGGGCGCTGTCCAGGGGTTTTAGAAGATAGTCGTATGCCTCCACCTGAAAGGCGTCGAACACGCGCTCCTTCAAAACAGTCACAAACACTATCAGGCTGTGATTATCCCGCTGGCGCAGCAGCCTTGCTGTCTCCATGCCGTCCGGGCGCTCCATCTGGATATCCAAAAAGATAACGTCAAATTCATCCGGCGACTTCAGCAGCGCGTACCCGCTGGAGAAGCACTCAACCGAATAGCCGCCAGTTTCCTTCATATAGCCTACAAGCTGATCCGCGATTTCCTGGGCCATCTGTGGCTCGTCATCGCAGATTGCGAACTTTATCATGCTTATCACCCTATTATAAGGTTAACAAAAATATGACAAAAAAGCAATCCATTGGTAATGAAATGTCGGATATTCGTCACGAAATGTTTAAGCGGCAGATATCGCATATTACCTATTATCTCTCTCAGCTATCGCCTTATAACTTATCCCCCACTGCTCCATAGCGTCCAAAATAGGCCGCAGGGTCTCTCCCAGGCCGCTCAGCGCATACTCCACCCGGGGCGGCCCTTTTTTGCCCCTTTGAACGTCAAAAAACCGCGCCATTGCGCGGTTTTTTGGTGGTGGCATCTGTTAAGATGTGTAAACATGGCACGCCAGAAGGGATTCGAACCCCCGACCTTTTGGTTCGTAGCCAAACACTCTATCCAGCTGAGCTACTGGCGCTTATCTCAACTTCATAATTATAGCGCCTTTCGCCCGGTTTGTCAAGGGGAAGTTTGCATTTCTTTGCGGAATTTCAGCAGCGCGCAGCTGTATGGCCGCAGCACCCGCACGCCCTCCAGGTTTTCGCCCAGCACAGGCTTCGCGTCTGAGAGGTCCAGCGCCAGAGAGAGTATGCTCTGGGGGCGCTCGCTGCGGTTGACTATCAGCAGCAGACTGTCCCGAATGGCGCAGTCCTCGCCCTCAACGCCCCGCACGATAAAGCGCTCCAGCGCCAGCAGGTTGCCCTCGGCCTTTCTCACACGGCAGCCCCCCCGGGCCAGTATGCCCCGGTACTCCCGGCGCATTCTGCCAAGCTTCTTGTACCAGTCTATAAGCCCCTCGTCCTCCCGGCCCCATGGGTAGCAGGCACGGTTAAATGGGTCCCTATAGCCCTCAAGGCCCGCCTCGTCGCCATAGTAGATGCAGGGCACCCCCGGCAGCAGATACTGTATGGCCGCCGCCAGCTTAAGGCGCTGCACGCCCACCTCCCGCTGCCTGGGGTCCAGCTTATGGGCGCTCTGCCACTCCCTGCCCCGACCGTTTGCTGGCTCGCCGCCCAGCACGGTGATGGCCCGCTCGGTGTCGTGGGTGCCGATATGGTTCATGAGAAGCTGCAGGCACGGACGCGGATAGTTCTCCACGATGTTCTCAACGGCCTCGGAAAAGGCCACCGGGTCGCCCCCCAGCAGAAAGCCCATTATCGCGTCCCTGAAGGGGTAGTTCATGACGCTGTCCAGCTGGCCCCCCAGGAGGTACCGCCTGCGCACGCCATAGGCCGACTTGTTGGACGCGTCCTCCCAGACCTCCCCCAGCACCACAGCGTCCGGGTCCTCCTTCTTCGCGGCCTCAGAGAGCCTGTCTATAAACAGGTCCGGCAGCTCGTCGGCCACGTCCAGCCGCCAGCCCGAGGCCCCGGCCCGAAGCCACCGGCGCACAACGCCGTCCTCGCCGTTTATGAACTCGTTATAGCTCTCCTCGGTCTCGTTCACGTTTGGAAGGGTGTCAAAGCCCCACCAGCTGTTATACTCCCCGGGCCAGTTCCTGAAATCATACCATTTATAGTATGGCGACTCCTGGGAGTTATAGGCCCCCGGGCCCTCATACCGGCCCTCCCGGTTAAAGTACACGCTGTCGCTGCCGGTATGGCTGAACACCCCGTCTATCATCACGTGTATGCCAAGCTCCCTGGCGCTTTTGCAAAGGTCCCTAAAGTCCTGCTCGTCCCCCAGCAGCGGGTCTATCTTCAAGTAGTCCGCCGTGTCGTACCTGTGGTTCGAGTGGCTCTCGAACACCGGGTTCAGATAGATGCAGGTGACCCCCAGCTCCTTCAGATAGGGCAGCTTCTCCTCTATGCCCTTAAGGTCCCCGCCATAGAAGTCCGTGTTTGTAATGCGCCCCTCGTGGTTTGGCCGCCAGTCGGGCTGCTCATACCAGTCCCCGTGATAGGTCCGGCCCGCAGGCAGCTCCCCCTTATCCCCTCCGGCCTTATAGAACCTGTCGGGGAATATCTGGTACATCACGCCCCCCTCAAGCCAGTCCGGGGTCCTAAAGCCCTCCTGATACACGGTCAGCTGCCAGCGGTATGTGCCGCCGAATATGGCCTGGCCGTGGTCCCCTCTGGAGAGCCTCTGCACCCCCCTGCAGGTGCTGGCCTCGAACAGGTAGAAATACAGCCCCCTATGGTCCGGGGTAAAGTCGCACTCCCACCACTCCTCGTCCTCGCCGTTCATGCCGCACCAGAACATGTCGCAGAGCACGGCGGGCTCGTTCTCCGGCTCCACTATGAGCCGGGCGGCGGAGCAGGAGAGCTCCCTTGGCAGGGTCACCCGAAAGTGTATGGACCGGCCGGCCTCCACCGCGCCGGTGGGAAAACGGTACTGGGGGTCCCTTGAACTAAACAGCATGGTCTACTCCTCCCTAAAGACGGGGAGAGGGGCGCTGATCCCCTCCCCCCATTGTGTGATATCTTAAAGGACTATCTTCGCCGCAAGGTTCTTCTCCGGCGGCACCGGCGAGCCGTGCCAGATATTCCCGGCATAGTCCCGGATGGCCCGGTCCGCGGCAAAGCGCCCGGCCCCGGCGATGTTTATAAGTGACATGCGGTTCCACAGCCGCTTGTCGTGGTACAGGGCCACGGCCCGGTCCTGGGCGGCCCTATAGGACTGGAAGTCCGCCAGGGCCATATAGCGGTCCTGCTGGATTATGGCCCGGTAGATATCGTTAAAGCTCTTGCCCTTTATGCCATGGTTCAGAGCGTCCAGGGCCCGGCGTATCTGCTGGTCATGCTGATAGTGCTGTATCGGGCTGTAGCCCGAGCGCTTGACCTCCTCCACCTGGCTTGCGGTCATGCCAAACAGCAGGATGTTCTCGTCGCCCACGGTCTCGTGTATCTCCACGTTGGCCCCGTCCAGGGTGCCGAGGGTGATAGCGCCGTTTATCATAAACTTCATATTGCTGGTGCCAGAGGCCTCTGTACCCGCAAGGGATATCTGCTCGCTTATCTCGGCGGCGGGTATCAGGGTCTCGGCCCAGGTGACGCAGTAGTTCTCCACGAAGACAACCTTCATCTTCTTGTTCACCCGCTCGTCGTTGTTTATGACGTCCGCAAGGGCGCTTATAAACTGTATGATCTGCTTGGCGAAATAGTACCCCGGCGCGGCCTTTGCCCCAAAGAACCATGTGTGGGGCGTAAAGTCGGCGTTGGGATTGTCCAGCAGCCACTGATATGTGGCAAGTATCGACAGCGCGTTCATATGCTGGCGCTTATACTCGTGCAGGCGCTTCACCTGCACGTCGAAGATGGAGTCCGGGTCCACCACAAGGCCCTGGGTGCGCCGGAGGTGCTCTGCAAGGCGCTCCTTATTCTCGTGCTTTATACTCTCAAGGCGCTCCAGCACCGAGCTGTCGTCCTGATACTTCAGAAGGTCCGAAAGCTTATCCGCGTCGTAGATATAGTCCTCCCCGATAAGCCCGGTGATAAGCTCCGCCAGCTTCGGGTTCGACTGGCAGAGCCAGCGCCTGTGGGCAATGCCATTTGTGACGTTCGTAAACTTCTGGGGCTCCTCCACATAGAAGTCGTGGAACAGGTCGTCCTTTAGTATGTCGCTGTGCAGGGCGGACACGCCGTTGACGCTGTGAGAGCCGATAACGGCAAGGTTCGCCATCTTCACAAAGCCGTCGCTGATGGGGGCCATGCGGGCAATCTTCCCGTGGTCCACGCCCTTATACTTCATATCCTCCCAGAACCGGCGGTTTATCTCCTCGATTATCTGGTAAATTCTCGGCAGCCGCATCTTCACAAGGTCGCACTTCCAGGTCTCAAGGGCCTCGCTCATGACCGTGTGGTTAGTGTACGCCACTGTCTGCTTCACTATCTCCCAGGCGCTCTCCCAGCTGTAGCCGCACTCGTCCAGCATGACCCGCATCATCTCCGGGATAGCTAAGACCGGGTGGGTGTCGTTAAGGTGTATGGCCGCCAGCTTCGGCAGGTCGTCCAGGTTGCTGTGGGCAAAGAGGTGCCTTCTTATAATATCCTGCACCGAGGCGGACACCAGGAAATACTGCTGGGTAAGGCGCAGAAGCTTCCCCTCTGCGTGGTCGTCCTCGGGATAGAGGACCTTGGTGATGACGTCGGCCATGGTCTGCTGCTCCATTGCCCGCATATAGTTGCCGCCGCCGAAGAGGTTCATGTCGAACTGGTGGTTCTCCGCCTTCCATACCCGAAGCAGGCTTATGCCCCTGCCGTCCTTGCCGGACACGTAAAGGTCATAGGGCACGGCGGTGACGGTGGTATAGTCCTTATGCTTCACGGCGTGATACTGCTCGTTCCACTTCTCCTCGATATGTCCGTCAAAGTGCACCTCCACGGAGTTGTCGGGCACCGCCTGCATCCATACCGAGCCCCCCGGCAGCCAGAAGTCCGGCAGCTCCGTCTGCCAGCCGTCCACCAGCTTCTGCTTGAAAAGGCCGTATTCGTACCTCAAAGAGTAGCCCATGGCCGGATACCCCTGGGTGGCAAGGCCGTCCAGAAAGCAGGCCGCAAGCCGCCCCAAACCCCCGTTGCCAAGGCCCGCATCGGGCTCCTGGTCATAGAGGTGGCTGAGCTTTATGCCGAACTCCGACAGAGCCTCCCGCATATTGTCCTCAAGGCCCAGGTTATAGAGGTTGTTCTTCAGCGAACGCCCCAGAAGGAACTCCATGCAGAGATAGTATATGCGCTTTGTCTCCGTCTTCACGGCGTTCTGCTGGAACTCCGCCCGGCCCTTGGCCATCAGCTCCCGGACGATAAGGGCCACGGCCTTGTAATACTCCTCGTTGGTGGCGTTCTGAAGGGACACCCCGAAGGTGTGGGAAAGCTTATCCCGTATGGCTTCCTTGATCTGCGATACCGATAAAGAGTAATTCATTGAAATGCCTCCATGATTGAAATATAAAAAATATATGTATAATATGTGGGAAAGGATGGTCGTCTTCTCCTGGTGCACAGATGGAATGTATGAATTATACACTAAATTGGCCGAAAATGCAACTGTAATATGGAATTAGGGCGCAGAGAAAGAAAATTTTTGTCAAAAAGCCCTTTTCTCCCGCCCGGTTTTGCTCTATAATATAAATGTCGACAATAAATCTTGGTGAAAGGATTTGATTCTTTTATGGATAAACGACGGGTCCGTCTGAATATAAACGGCGTGGTCTGCGGGCTTATCACCGGCGAGAGCGAGGAGTACATGCAGGTCCTGGCCGACGAGGTGGGGGACATGATGAAGCAGATAATGGACGCCTCCCCCTTTATCACCCGGGAGGCCGCCGCCCTTACGGCCGCGCTGAGCATCTGCGACGACTGCCACAAAAACGCGGACCTGGCCAAAAGGCTCAGAGAGCGCTGCGAGGAGCTGCAGGTTGAGGCGGAGCTCTGGCAGGAGGAGAAGGTGGAGCTCTTAAAGTCCGCCGTGGACACCCAGAAGGACGCCCAGCTTGCCGAAAAGGCCGCGCGGCTCTCTGAAAAGGCCAGCCGGCTCGAGACCGAGAACACCCGCCTTGAGGAGCAGCTCCAGCGGCTTCAGGGGGCGGACGCCCGGGCCCAGGCCCTTGAGGACGAGAACGCCGCCCTGCGGCAGAGCGCCGGCGCCCCGGCGGAGCCCTCTCAGCGGGAGCTGAAGCTGGAGGCCGAGAACCGGGAGCTCACGGGCCGCCTTGCCGCTTTGGAGGAGCGCCTGGCCCAGGCCCCCAAGGAGCCCGCCCCGGCCCCCAAAAAGCCCCCGGTAAAGCGTCGCCGGGGCAATCCCCTGCGACAGGAGCCGGATATGGACCAGGAGGGCCTGATCAGCTTCTTCGAGACTCCTGGCGATGAATAGGCCAATAGAGGTCCTCTCCCCCGCCGGGGGCCGGCCGGCCCTTGAGGCCGCCGTGCGGGCCGGGGCGGACGCGGTATACCTGGGCGGCCCCCGGTTCGGGGCCCGGGCCGGGGCGCAGAACTTCTCCCGGGAGGAGCTTTCACAGGCGGTAAGATACTGCCATCAGCGTGGGGTGCGGGTCCACGTGACGGTGAACACCCTCCTAAAGGACAGCGAGCTGCCGAAGGCCCTGGACTTCGTAAAATTCCTCTGCTCCATCCGCGCGGACGCGGTGCTGGTCCAGGACATGGGCCTGCTCTCCCTTATAAGGGAGCGGGCGCCAGGGCTCGCCCTCCACGCCTCCACCCAGATGAGCCTGCACACCCCCGCGGGGGTAAAGCTCGTAAAGGAACTGGGAATAAAGAGAGCGGTGCTTGCAAGGGAGCTGAGCCTTCCCGAGATAAAGGAGATAGCGGACAGCGTGGATATCGAGCTCGAGAGCTTCGTCCACGGTGCCCTTTGCATGTGCGTCTCCGGCCAGTGCTACTTAAGCGCCATGCTGGGCGGGCGTTCCGGCAACCGTGGCCAGTGCGCCCAGCCCTGCCGCCTGCCCTTCTCCGCCCCCGGCGGCACCGGGCACGACCTGTCCCTTAAGGATCTGAGCTTTATAGATAGTATAGGCGAGCTCTCGAAAGCCGGGGTCTGCTCGGCAAAGATAGAGGGCCGCATGAAGCGCCCGGAGTACGTGGCGGCGGCCACGGCGGCCTGCCGGCTTGCGGCGGACGGTAAGCCTGTCCCCCGGGAGCTGTCCTCGGCACTGGGGGCCGTCTTCTCCCGCTCGGGCTTTACGGACGGCTACCTGACCGGCCATACGGGCCGGGAGATGTTCGGCACAAGGACCAGGGAGGACGTGACCGCCGCCACCGAAAAGGTGCTCTCGGGCCTTCGGGAGCTCTATCGGAACGAGCGCCAGAGCATCCCCGTGGACCTTGCCCTCAGCACGGACGGCGGCGCGGTATGCCTGTCTGCGGCCTGTGATGGGCGCTGCGTCTTCGTGACCGCCGGACTTGATCCAAAAGCTCCCATATATAATAGTATACCCAAAGAGCGCTGCGTGAAACAGCTGCAAAAGACCGGCGGCACGCCCTTTACAGCCCGGGACATCACCGTGCCCGAGGACGGCGTGCCCCTGCCCGTAAGCGAGCTCAACGGCCTGCGGCGCAGGGCCCTCGACGCCCTGCTGGAGGCCCGGGGAACTGTAAAGCCTATACCCTTCACGGATATGCCCATACCCTCCCCCGCCGCTTGCCAAAGGCCCCGGGGCCCCCTGCCCCTACGCGCCGTCCTCCGGGACCCCGGCCAGTTCTGCCCGGAAATGCGGGAGTGTGAAGCGGTCTGCCTGCCTATAGAGACTCCTCCCGAAAAGCTCTCGGCTTTACGCTCGGAGGGCCTGCGGCTGATACTGGACCTGCCCCGGGCCATGTTCGGCCGTGAGCGGGAGCTGCGCGGGCTTATGGAGCGGCGTAAGGACCAGGGCTTTACAGAGTACCTCTGCGGGAACCTGGGCTCTCTTGAACTCTGCCGGCAGCTGGGGCTCACGGCCCTCGGCAGCTTCTCCCTGAATATCACCAACACCCCCGCCCTCGCGGCCTTTGAAGGGCTGGGTCTTGAGAGCGCCGAGCTGAGCCTCGAGCTCTCGGGCCGGGAGATATCCGGCCTTGGAGCCGGGCTCAGGCGGGGTATCACCGTCTACGGGCGGCAGGCCTTAATGCTTACCCGCAACTGCCCCCTCTGCAATTCCCCAAGGGGCTGCCTTGGGTGTAAAGCACCGGGGGCCCTCACCGACCGCAAGGGGAAAGCCTTCCCCGTCCTGTGCCGGGAGCGGGGAAAATACGGCGTGGAGCTCATGAACAGCGTGCCCCTCTGGCTGGGAGATATGCAGGAGGAGCTCTCCTGCGACTTTGGGGTGCTGCGCTTTTCTGTGGAAAACTCTGTGGAATGTGGGGAAATCTTCAGGGCCTTCCGGCAGCGTACAAGCCTAAACGCCGCCTATACCAGAGGACTTTTCCGCCGGGGTGTGGTTTAATGTGGAAAACCCGGTGGAAAATGTTGATAAAGTCCCCCGGCTTTACAAGAAATGTGGAAAACAGGAGGTTCAGCATGAAGATACGTTTTGTGAAGCTAAAGCCCCGCTGCCTTACACCCCGCCGCCAGACAGAGGGCAGCGCCGGCTGCGACCTGTGCGCCTGCCTTTCAGAGCCGTACACCCTGCGCCCCGGCGAGACGTTCACGGTCCCCCTGGGCTTTGCCGCCGAGATACCCCCGGGCTATGCCGGGTTCGTCTTCTCCAGAAGCGGCCTTGGCTCCAGGCGCGGCGTTGTGGTGGCCCAGGGCGTGGGCGTCATAGACAGCGACTACCGGGGCGAGTGGATGGTGCCCCTTCGGAACCTCGGGCAGGAGGACTACGTGATAGCCCCCGGCGAGCGTATAGCCCAGGTGGTCTTCCTGCCCGCGGCGCCGGGGGAATTCGTGCAGGCAGAGGCGCTCTCCGGCACCGAAAGGGGCCATGGCGGTTTTGGCAGCACTGGCTGAGCCCGGCTGGATATCTTGTGCTCCGGCCCCGCAAAAAGCTATACATCTTCGGTTATTCCTTGATTTTGGAGGAATTCTGTCAGTTTCTTGTTGAGAATCGGCGGCAAATGCGGTATAATGGGTCTATATTTGGGTTTTGATTGAAATATCCAGGTAATTCCTGGGAACACTTTTACAAGTGTGAGTTTTATATTTGTCACCGGCTCGGCCGGGGAAAGGCAGGTCCCTTATGGCAGGATTTTCCAGCTTTCTCTCTATGTTTTCCATGTTCTCAAAGGATATCGGCATCGACCTTGGCACCGCCAACACCCTGGTGTTCATGCGCGGCAAGGGCATAGTCATGCGCGAGCCCTCGGTGGTTGCCGTGGACGTGCGCACCGACGAGGTGCTGGCCGTTGGCAAGCAGGCCAAGGAGATGCTGGGCCGCACCCCTGGCTCCATAGTGGCCGTGCGGCCCCTTAAGGACGGCGTTATCGCCGACTTTGACGTGACCGCCGCCATGCTCAAGTATTTTATCAAAAAGGCCCTGCGCTCGGGTGCCCTCGCCCGGCCCAGGATAATCATCTGCATCCCCTCCGGCGTCACCGAGGTGGAGCGCCGGGCCGTTGAGGACGCCGCGCGTCAGGCGGGCTCCAACAACGTGGACCTGATGGAGGAGCCCATGGCCGCCGCCGTTGGCGCTGGCCTGCCCGTCTCCGACGCCACCGGCAGCATGGTGGTGGACATCGGCGGCGGCACCAGTGAAGTGGCCGTCATATCCCTTGGGGACATCGTCACCGCCGTATCTGTGCGCATGGCCGGGGACAAGTTCGACGAGGCCATCGTCACCTACGTGAAGAAGAAGTATAACCTCCTTATAGGCGAGCGCACCGCCGAGGAGATAAAGATGCGCATAGGCTCCGCCTTCCCCACCGAGGAGACCATCAACGCCTTCGTGGAGATAAAGGGCAGAAACCTTGTGGACGGCCTTCCGAAAAACGTCACCATCCACGCCGACGAGGTCCGCGAGGCCCTTGCGGACAGCGTGATGGTGGTGGTGGACGCCATCAAAGAGACCCTGGAGCAGACCCCGCCCGAGCTTGCCGCCGACATCATCGACCGGGGCATAATGCTGACCGGCGGCGGGGCCCTTCTGAAGGGCCTTGACCGGCTCGTCAGCCAGGAGACCGGCATACCCGTCCACGTGGCCGAGCGGCCCCTGGACTGCGTGGTGGAGGGCACGGGCAAGAGCCTCGAGATAGAGCTGCCCAAGTCCTATTACCGCAACGGACGGAGAAAGTAAGCCGTGAGGGATTTTCTCAGGGGAAGCTCCTTCAAGGTGCTCATAATCACCGCGGTGGTGCTTTTGGGGCTCATCATCTACACCGCCTCGGCGGGCGGGTCCCTTATCGCAAGCATACTGGGCTTTGTGTCCACCCCAATGCAGTCCGTTGCCACGGACCTTACCGACGGGGTCACGGAGTTCCTGGACATAGACGGCCTTACGAAGGATGAGCTGAAGGACCTGGTCTCCATCTTACAGGAGGAGAACAGCCAGCTCTACGACAAGCTCATCGACTATACCCAGATGAAGCAGGAGAACGAGCGCCTTAAGGTCCAGCTGCATATAGCCGAGCAGGCGCCCGAGAACGAGATGCGCTCCGCCGCCGTCATAGGCCGGGACCCCAACGACCCCTTCTCCGGGTTCTCCATCGGCATCGGCACCCTCTCCGGGGTCAGCGAGGGGGACCCGGTTATAACCGACAGGGGCCTTGTGGGGGTGGTCTCCCGGGCCTACGCCACCACCAGCAAGGTGGAGTGCTTACTCAGCGAGAATGTAAGCGTGGCCGCTGTCTCCATCGACAAGCATGAGAGCGGGCTCATCGGCTGCAACATAACCATGGCAAGCTCCGGCCTTCTGCGCCTGGACTACCTTACCGGGGAGACCGCCCTCGTTGAGGGGGACATAATCACCACCTCCGGCGCGGGCGGCGTGTACCCGCCGAACCTTAAGATAGGCACCGTACAGAGCGTGGAGAAGTCCGAGACCAACGTCTCGAAATACGCGGTCGTCCGGCCCTTCGAGGACCTGGCCTCCGTCAAGGAGGTCCAGGTGATAATCTCCTTCCCCGGCCAGGTGGAGGACGATGCCGACAGCCAGCCCGGCCCTGACGACAGCGAGGAGGATGCGGAATGAGGGACCTTAACCGTATCGTCAGAAGCCTTGCCTATGTGCTGGAGCTTCTGGTGCTGTTCATGCTCCAGGAGACCCCGGGTCTTCTGCCCCACATATACGGGGCGCGGCCCGTGCTTGTGCTGCCCGCCGCCGCCGTCATGGCCATGTTCGAGGACGAGACCCGGGCCATGGCCTTTGGCGTGGCGGCCGGGCTTTTCTGCGATTTTGGCTATTCCGGCGTTTTGGGCTTTCATGCCCTTGTGATGGGTGTGCTCTGCTTTTTCGTCAGCGTACTCGTAAAGGCGTTTTTGCAGGTGAACCCGGTAACGGCCGTGCTTACCGGGTTTCTGGTGCTGGGGCTGGCCTTCGGGGCCCAGTGGCTTTTCTTCTACTACTTCCGCTATTCCTCGCCGGGCTATGCCCTGCGTATGCATTATCTGCCCAAATACCTGTACACACTGATCTTCGTGCCGCTTCTGTACCTTTTGAACAGGGCCCTGGCAGAGGCTCTCCCCTCAGACGGGTCCTGACGCGGCCTGCCATCAACCGTAAAGGAGGTGGGCGCCTTGAAGCTGCCCAGAATAAGGATCGGGCGCACCGGCGCGTGTATCCTGTTCGTCTCGGTCTTCTTTTTCATATATGTACTGCAGCTTGCCAACTGGCAGCTTATAAACGGCAGCCTCTATCTTCAGGAGGCCATGAGCAACCGCACCGACGCCGTGGAGATAAGCGCCGCCCGGGGCGAGATACTGGACCGGGACGGCAACGTGCTTGCCGGAAACCACACCGTCTACGAGGTCATCTACAACGCCCTCTACCTTGACGACTCCAGGCGCAACTCCACGATCCTGGAGGTCACCGACCTTCTGGAGGAGAGGGGCGAGACCTGGCGGGACATCCTGCCCATAGAGCTTGACGGCGAGGGGAACTACCGCTTTAAGGAGGACGGCAGCGAGGAGGACGACGACGTCGGGGATCTGAAGGCCTTTTTGAACCTTGCGGACTACGCCACTGCCGACGACTGCATGGAGGAGCTCTCCAGCCGCTATCACTACCAGGGCCACTCCAAGGAGGACACCCGCACCGTTGTGTCCGTAAGATACTGCATGACCCGTGAAAACTTCTCCATATACGAGCCCTTTGTCATAGCCGCCGGCGTGTCCCCCGAGACGGTCGGCGTTTTCGGGGAGTACCGGGACCGCTGGCAGGGCATAGAGACCCGGGTCAGCGTGGAGAGGTACTATCCCGACGGCACCCTTGCCCCCCATGTCATCGGCTACACCTGGACCATAGACGACAAGACCTATGAGGAGATGGAGAAGAACGGCCGGATATACGACAGCGAGAAGAATGTGACCGGATATAAGCCCGACGAAACGGTGGGCTCCATTGGGGCCGAGGCCGCGTTTGAGGACGACCTCCGGGGCTCCCGGGGGCTTCAGGCCGTGTTCACCGACGAGAACGGCGACGTGGTCACCACCGCCATCAAGGAGCAGCCCGAACAGGGCCACACCGTCCGGCTGACCCTGGATTCCGGTATGCAGCGGGTGACGAACCGCTCCCTGGAGCGGAACATAAAGGCCAACAAAAACTCCGGCCTGAAGGGCGACAACCGCGCCCACGACTGCCGTGCCGGGGCGGCTGTGGCCATAGAGCTGGAGGACTTCGGGGTGCTGGCCTGCTCGTCCTACCCCAGCTATGACCAGAACCTGTACCTTGACGACAGCGACTACCGCAGCGCCGCCTTGGAGGACAAGGACCAGTCCCTGTTCTGCCGGGCGCTCCAGGGCGTATACGCCCCCGGCTCGGTGTTCAAGCCCATGGTGGCCATCGCCGGCCTTCAGGAGGGGGAGATAAGCGACTCCACGCCCCTCTACGACTGCGACGGCCCGGGCACCGTCGGCGTGTTCAAGTACCACGACCTTGAGCTGCACTGCACCAACAAGCACGGCAATGCCGGCCTGTACGAGGCGATCTCCGGCTCCTGCAACTGCTATTTCGCCGAGCTGGGCCTCAGGCTGGGGATAAAGAAGCTGGACGCCTACGCCAAATACTTCGGCCTGGGCGAGTCCACCGGCGTGGAGCTCTATGAGGACACCGGCAATATGACCAGCCCCCAGAGCTATCAGGAGATACACAGCAACCGCGGCGACGAGTGGACCGACGGCAACACCGCCCAGGCGGCCATCGGCCAGGCGGACAACTGGTTCACCACCATGCAGCTTGCGGCCTATACGGCCACCATAGCCAACAACGGCGTGCGTATGCAGGCCCACTTTCTGGAGGAGGTCACCGACTACTCCCGCCAGGAGCTGGTGCGCCGGCACGAGCCCCAGGTGCTTTTTGACGCCATGCTCTCCCCCGAGGCCCTGGGCGTCGTGCGTCAGGCCATGATACAGACCTCCCTTACCGGCACGGCCCGAAACGTGTTCTCCGACTATCCCGTGGCCGTGGCCTGCAAGACCGGCACCGCCCAGACCTCCGGCCTTGATTGGGATGACGGCGGCACCGAGGAGAACATCAGCTTCATCGCCTACGCCCCGGCCAACGACCCCAAGATAGCCGTGGCCGTGGTCCTGGAGCACGGCCGCTCCGGCGCATACGCCATGAACGTGGCCAAGGACATGCTGGACTACTACTTCGGGTTCTACACCTGGGATAAGGAGGGGAATAAGTTCGACCCCGACGGGAATATGGTTGACGACGAGGGCAAGGTGCTCAAGACCAAGGAGGAGCTTGACAAGGCCAAGGCGAGCCCCTCTCCCGCCCCCACCGATGACCCCGGGGAGGACGGCGGCGGCGAAGAAGGCGAGAGCCCCGCCCCCACCTCCACACCCGCTCCAAAGCGCGGCAGCGATATCCCGGACCGCATCTTTACCGGCGGCTCCGTGCCTGCCGGCTCCCCAGGGGCCGGCGCCTCTCCCGGCCCCACCCAGGGCCCGACGCTTGACACGCCCTACTATACCGGCGGCGCTGTGCCCGCACCCTCTCCCTCCCCCGCCCCATCACCAGATCCCGGGGGCGGAGACGATGACGGCGGAGACGGCGATGAGGACGACGGCTCCGGGGACGAGGGGGACGGCTCCGAATAAAAAAATATCTAACAAAGTTCGCCCCGCAATTTTGTGCAGGGCGAATATAATTTCAAAAAAACGTGTTTTGTTTTTGACAAACCTCGTTCTCTGTGGTAAGATATATGATAAGGCGGTGTTCAGCATGGGAATTGCAACGGTAATCACCTCTGGAAAGGGCGGCGTGGGAAAATCCACCGCCTCCGTGGGCCTGGGAAGGGCCCTTGCCGCCCGGGGCCGCCGGGTCCTTCTGGTAGACTGCGACGCAGGGCTCCGGGGGCTTGACAGGCTGTCGGGCACAGAGGCCGAGCTTGTATACGATATCTCCGACGTGGTCTTCGGCCGGTGCTCCCCCGCGGAGGCTATCTATCCCTGCCGTATAGCGTCCGAGAGCGGCGGCAGCGCCGGGCCCGAAAACGAGGACGATGCGTCCCGGGGACTGTTCCTGCTGCCGGCCCCGGCGCGGGTGGAGGATATGGTGCGCCCGCCGGTGATGCGGCGGCTGATACCCCTTTTAAAGCGCTATTACGACCACGTGCTGCTGGACTCCCCGGCGGGGGTGGGCATGGGCTTTCAGGCGGCGGCCTGCGCCGCGGACAGGGCCCTGGTGCTCTGCGGCCCGGACCCGGTGTCCGTGCGCAGCGCCTCAAGCGTCCGGCTGCTCCTTACAGGGCTTGAGATAAAGGAGATGCGGCTTATAATAAACCAGTTCGACCGCAGCCTGTTCCGGGAGACCGGGGCCTTTGCCGACCTGGACGGCGTTATCGACGCGGCGGGCATACAGCTCGGGGCGCTGGTGCCCCTGGACCACAGCCTTGCGGCGGCCTTCCTGCGGGGCAGGCCCGCGCCGGAGGGCTCTCCGGGTATGCTGGCCATGAGCCGCGCGGCGGCGAGGCTGGAGGGGGAGAGCGTGCCCATGCCGGCATGGTATCTCAGCTAGGACAGAGGGCTTATTAAGTAAATCTTATATTATTTAAATAATATATCTATTTTTATAACCGGGAGGAGTTCACTATGCACATTGCATTAACTGCCCACGACGCAAAAAAGGAACTGATGGTACAGTTCTGCATTGCCTATTGCGGTATACTCAGCCGCCACTCGCTGTGCGGGACGGGCACCACCGGTAAGATGGTCTCAGAGGCCACAGGTCTTAAATTACAGCGCTTTTTAAGCGGTCCCCAGGGCGGCGACCAGCAGATCGCGGCCAGGATATCCTGTGACGAGATAGACCTGCTGCTGTTTTTCCGGGACCCGTTGAACCCCCAGTCCAACGAGCCCAGCGCGCTGAATCTTCTGCGGCTGTGCGACATGCACAATATCCCGGTGGCGACGAACATTGCCACAGCGGAGGTGCTGATACACGGGCTGGAGCGCGGGGACCTTGACTGGCGGGACCTGGTGAAGCCCTAAATGACGCGGCGCGCAGCGAGAGGCCGGTCCAGCTGGCCTTAAGCTGGCAGGGTGTGGGACAGTTGACGTTCGCTGCGCGAAGTCGCCCCACGACCTTATTGCGCGCGAAGCAAGCAAAAAAGGAGCGTATAACTATGAATATGTCTGAGAGCTCAAGGCTCATAATCGGCCTACGCGAAAAAGGCTGGACCGACACAGAAATAGCCGACTTCATCCTGTGGATAGAGACCGGCGATGAAAAGTACCGGCCAAAGAAAGCCGAATAGACCAAAGTATCACATAATAGAAAGAAGTAGAAAAATGGACTTGATAACCAAAGCCCCCAAGGGCACCCAAGACCTGACCCCCGAAAAGACCCGCCGCTGGCAGGCGGCGGAGCAGGTGCTCATCAGCGAGGCCCAGCTCAACGGCTTCGGCGAGATACGCACCCCGGCCTTCGAGCACACGGAGCTGTTCCAGCGGGGCATGGGCGACGTGACCGACGTGGTGGAAAAGCAGATGTACACCTTCGAGGACAAGGGCGGCCGCTCAGTCACCCTGCGCCCTGAGGGCACGGCGGGGGCCGTGCGCGCCATGCTGGAAAACGGCCTCTATAACGCCGGCTACCCCGTAAAGCTCTACTACAACATCCCCTGCTACAGATACGAAAAGCCCCAGGCCGGGCGTATGCGGGAGTTCCGCACCTTCGGCGTGGAGGTCTTCGGCGCGGCGGAGCCCATCGCCGACGCCCAGCTCATCGCCATGGCCATGTCTGCCTTCAAGCGCCTGGGCCTTTCTGACGTAGGCCTGCAGCTCAATTCCATCGGCTGCCCGGAGTGCCGCAAGGAGTACCATAAGGCCCTGAAAAACTATTTCACCGCCAATAAGGACAAGCTCTGCGACACCTGCCTGTCAAGGCTTGACAGAAACCCCATGCGCATACTGGACTGCAAGAACCCCGAGTGCAAAGAGCTTGCGGCAAAGGCCCCGGTGATAACCGACTACCTCTGCCCGGACTGCCGCGAGCACTTTTCCAAGGTGCAGCAGTACCTCAGGGCCCTGGGGATAGAGTACGAGCTGGACC
Source organism: uncultured Eubacteriales bacterium (assembly GCA_910584745.1). Lineage (GTDB taxonomy): Bacteria > Bacillota > Clostridia > Oscillospirales > Acutalibacteraceae > Acutalibacter. The sequence goes on along the minus strand of CAJUDG010000007.1, from coordinate 57,750 downwards.
CCGGGCTGGTCCGCGGCCTTGACTACTACACCCGCACGGTCTTCGAGTTCCCCTCAAAGAGCCTGGGCTTCGCCCTGGGCGGCGGCGGTCGCTACGACGGCCTTGTGGAGGAGATGGGCGGCAATCCCACGCCGGGGCTGGGCTTTGGCCTTGGCATGGACAGGATAATGCTGGCCCTTGAGGAGGGGAAGGTGGAGTTCCCCGGCGAAGACAAGTGCGAGGTCTACATCGCCGCCATGGGAGACAGCGCCCAGGTAAAGGCCCTGGAGCTTGTGCACATGCTCCACAAGTGCGGCATCTTCGCCGACTGCGACATCTGCGGCCGGGGGCTCAAGGCCCAGATGAAGTACGCCGGTAAGATCGGCGCGAAATTCAGCATGGTGCTTGGGGACGACGAGCTGTCCTCCGACAAGGCCATGCTTAAGGATATGCGGGGCGGCGAGACCAAAAAGGTCAGCATCGGCGAGGACTTCGTGGACGATTATCTGACCTTCTCCACGGCCCAGGACGACCTGAGTTTCTAATATTAGGAGTGATTTGATATGCTCAGAACACATAACTGCGGCGAGCTCCGCCTGGAGAACGCCGGCGAGACCGTCACCCTCTGCGGCTGGCTTGAGAACCTGCGGGAGGTGGGCGGCGGCATAGCCTTCCTGGTGCTTAGGGACTTCTTCGGCACCACCCAGGTGGTCCTTGAGACCCCCGAGCTCCTGGCAGAGGTAAAGGCCCTCAACAAGGAGACCACCATCTCCGTCACCGGCGCCGTGCGCGAGCGCACCAGCAAGAACCCCAAGCTCCCCACCGGCGACATCGAGATAACCCCCCAGAAGATAGAGGTGCTGGGCCGCTGCCAGTACAACGAGCTGCCCTTCGAGATAAACTTCTCCCGGGACGCGGACGAGTCCCAGCGCCTAAAGTACCGCTACCTGGACCTGCGCAACCCCAACGTAAAGGGCAATATCGTCCTTCGCAGCAAGGTGGTCTCGGCCCTGCGCCGGGCCATGGAGCAGGAGGGCTTCCTTGAGATAACCACCCCCATCCTGACCGCCTCATCTCCCGAGGGAGCCCGGGACTACCTGGTGCCCTCCCGCAAGCACCCCGGCAAGTTCTACGCCCTGCCCCAGGCCCCCCAGCAGTTCAAGCAGCTCTTAATGGCGTCAGGCTTTGACAAATACTTCCAGATAGCCCCCTGCTTCCGGGACGAGGACGCCCGTGGCGACCGCTCCCCCGGCGAGTTCTACCAGCTGGACATGGAGATGGCCTTTGCGGGCCAGGACGACGTGTTCAAGGTGCTGGAGGCCGTGCTGCCCCCGGTATTCAGGGACTTCGGCGTATACGGCCAGCGGGTCTCCGAGGGCCCCTTCCGGCGCATCCCCTTCCTCCAGGCTATGGAGGACTACGGCAGCGACAAGCCCGACCTGCGCATAGATTTGCTTATCAAGGACGTGACAGAGCTCTTAGGAGGCTGCGGCTTCGGCCCCTTTGAGGGCAACGTCATAAAGGCCATCCCCGTCTCCGGCTGCGACCTGACCCGCAAGGCCATCGACAAGCTCTGCGCTGAGGTGGAGGTCCAGACCGCCCAGAAGACATACTGGTTCAAGCTGGACGAGAAGGGCGAGATAGCCGGCGGCATAGCCAAGTTTATAAACGCCGACCCGGCGCTTGCGGAGAAGGTGACAAGCGAACTGGCTTTACAGCCCGGCTCCCTTGTGATGCTCTCCGCGGGCAAAAAGGCCGTGGCCCAGAAGACCGCTGGCGTTGCCAGAAAGCTTTTAGGGGCCGCCTGCCCCCAGCATATGGACGAAGAGCAGTACGCCCTATGCTGGATAGTCGACTTCCCCATGTACGAGATAGGCGAGGAGAGCGGGTCCCTGGAGTTCGGCCATAACCCCTTCTCCATGCCCCACGGCGGCCGGGAGGCCTTACTCAAGGCCGAGCGCGGCGAGCTGGACCCCCTGGACCTCAGGGCCCACCAGTACGACCTGGTGTGTAATGGTTACGAGCTTGCCAGCGGGGCCGAGCGCAACTACGACCCCGAGATAATGGTCAAGGCTTTCGAGCTTGTGGGCCTTTCCGAGGAGGACGTGCGGGGCAAGTTCCCGGCCATGTACAACGCCTTCTGCTACGGCGCGCCGCCCCACGCCGGGGCCGCCCCGGGGGTGGACCGGCTGATAATGCTCCTGACCGGCGAGAGCTTCATCCGGGAGGTCATCGCCTTCCCCATGAACCAGAGCGCCCAGGACGTGATGATGGGGGCCCCCAGCGCTGTCACCGAGGGGCAGCTTCGGGAACTAAATATAGCTGTCACAAAAACTGAGGAATGATATAGAAACTGCCGGTAAACGGCTGGATATCAACGGAAACCGGGCGCGGGGGTCTTGTATTTGGGATCCCCGCCCTTTCTATATATTGGGGTATTGCCGAAAACGAATTAAAATAATGCACAAGATATAGTTGACTTTCCGGCCGCTTTGGCATATAATAGAAGCTGCCCCCCAAAAGGGGCGATTACCACGCCCATCGTGGGAAGGAGAATGTTTCCAAAATGCCAAAGAAAATCATCAAACGCAACGGCGAACAGGTCAGGTTCGACCCGGCAAAGATACGCGCGGCCATCTTCAAGGCCAATGTGCGCATCGCCACAGAGCGCTTCAGCGACGAGGACCTGGACGATCTGACCGCCCAGGTGGTGGCGGAGCTTGAGAGTATGAAGTCCACTCCCACCGTGGAGCAGACCCAGGACGTCGTGGAGGAGAAGCTCATCGCCGCCGACTATGCCAAGACCGCCAAGGCCTACATCCTGTACCGGGCCCAGCACCAGCGGCTTCGTGAGATGGACGACGAGCTTGTAAAGATCTACTCGGCCCTGACCTTCGTGCCCGCAGAGGATGTGGACCTGAAGCGTGAGAACGCCAACATCAACGCCGACACCGCCATGGGCACCATGCTCAAGTACGGCAGCGAGGGGGCCAAGAGCTTCTATGACAAATACGTCATCCCGCCCCATCTGTCAAAGGCCGACGCCGAGGGCGACATCCACATTCACGACAAGGACTTCTATACCCTTACGGAGACCTGCTGTCAGATCGACCTTATCAAGCTCTTTAAAAACGGCTTCTCCACCGGCCACGGCTACCTCCGGGAGCCCAAGGACATAAGAAGCTACGCGGCCCTGGCCTGTATAGCCATCCAGGCAAACCAGAACGAGATGCACGGCGGCCAGAGCGTGCCGAACTTCGACTACTCCATGGCCCAGGGCGTGGACAAGACCTACCATAAGGAGTATCAGAAGGCCCTTATCCAGTTCTTCCAGCTGCGCAAGGATATGCCCCACGGCCAGGCCGAGGCCATGATAGACCGGGCGGCCATGGAGCTGCACTATAAGGTCACCATGAAAAACGCGGACAAATACGGCGCGGCCTTCGCCGACTTCCTGCCCCAGCACCAGAAGGAGTGCGGGTACGAGGAGATAACCTGGGAGGAGGCCTCCGACGCCGCGGCCTATGCCAAGGAGACCGCCTGGCGGGAGACGGACAAGGCCACCTATCAGGCCATGGAGGCCCTTGTGCACAACCTGAACACCATGAACTCCCGGGCCGGGGCTCAGGTGCCCTTCTCCTCAATAAACTACGGCACGGACACAAGCGAGCAGGGCCGCATGGTAATGCGCAACCTGCTTCTGGCCACCGAGGCCGGCCTTGGGGACGGAGAGACCCCCATCTTCCCGGTGCAGATATTCAAGGTCAAGGAGGGCATAAACTATAACCCAGAGGACCCCAACTACGACCTCTTCAAGCTGGCCATGCGGGTCTCGGCAAAGCGCCTTTTCCCCAACTTCAGCTTTATCGACGCCCCCTTCAACCTGCAATACTACAAGAAGGGTGACTACGACACGGAGATAGCCTATATGGGCTGCCGCACCAGGGTCATGGGCAACGTCCACGACCGAAAGCACGAGACCACCTGCGGCCGTGGGAACCTCAGCTTCACCTCGGTGAACCTGCCCCGCATAGGCATCGAGGCCAACAAGGACATAAAAAAGTTCTACGAGATCCTCGACCAGCGCATAGACATGTGCGTCGAGCAGCTTCTGCACCGCTTCAAGATACAGTGCAGCAAGAAGGCCTATAACTACCCCTTCCTGATGGGCCAGGGGGTCTGGATCGACTCCGACAACCTGGACCGCAACGACTCCGTGGCCGAGGTCCTAAAGCACGGCACCCTCTCCGTGGGCTTCATCGGCCTTGCGGAGACCCTGGTGGCCCTTACGGGCAAGCACCACGGCGAGAGCGAGGAGAGCTACAAGCTGGGCCTTGAGATAATAACATATATGCGAAAGCGCATGGATAAGCTGTCCGAGGAAACCGGCCTGAACTTCACCCTGCTTGCCACCCCGGGCGAGGGGCTTTCGGGCACCTTCACCCGCATTGACAAGAAAAAATTCGACATAATAAAAGGCGTTACCGACCGGGACTACTACACCAACTCCTTCCATATCCCGGTATACTACCCCATTTCCGCCTTTGAGAAGATACAGAAGGAGGCCCCCTTCCACGCCCTGACAAACGCCGGGCATATCAGCTATGTGGAGCTGGACGGGGACGTAGCGAAGAACCTGGACGCCTTCGAGAGCGTTATCCGCTGCATGAAGGAGTCCGGCATCGGCTACGGCTCGGTGAACCACCCGGTGGACAGGGACCCGGTCTGCGGGTATAACGGCATTATCGGCGACGTATGCCCCCGCTGCGGGCGGCGCTCCGGCGAGGGCGTGCCCCTGGAGAAGCTGGACGAGCTGCGCAAGAAGTACCACGACGTGCCGGACTACTCGGGGCTGATAAGCTAGTTTTTTGAAGTATTAGAAGGCCTTCGGGGCAAAGAAACGCCCCTACGGCAAGACCTTGGGGCGCTGCCCCAAACCCTGCAAGGTGCCTAACGCACCTTGACCGCGTAAATTAAGTTAAAAGTTTCGCCCGCCTTTTCAAAGGCGGCAGGGGTCCAGGGGACAGAGTCCCATGGCCGCCGGAGGCTGTAAATATACTAAATAAAAAAATTGGAGGAATTCATCATGACTACAAGACAAGAAGCAGGCATCACCGGCACCAAGGAGATAATGGTTGGCGAAGGCCGCGAGTTCGAGCGCATCCGCCGCATCACCGGGTATCTGGTGGGCACCATCGACCGCTGGAACAACGCCAAGCGCGCCGAGGAGAGGGACCGGGTCAAGCACAGCATAGGCTGCTCCTGCGACCGGGAGGCCTGACGCCATGAACATCCTGCTGGTCAACGACGACGGCATCCACTCCCCCGCCCTCTGGGCCCTTGCCCTGGGCCTGTCCCGGGAGCACGCCGTCACTGTGGTGGCGCCCGCCAATAACTGCAGCGCCGTGGGCCACGGCGTTACCCTCCACTCGCCCCTCTTCGCCCATCGGGAGGATTTCCCCCACGGCGTTCCGGCCTGGTCGGTGTCCGGGACCCCGTCGGACTGCACAAGGCTGGGGCTCATGAACTTCGCCCCGGGCCCCGTGGACCTGGTGATAGCCGGCCCAAACCGGGGCTGCAACCTGGCTTTAGACCTGCTCTACTCGGGCACGGTAGCCGCCGCGCTGGAGGCGGCGATGATAGGTGTAAAGGCGATCTCGTTGTCAGCGCCTGTTGAGGCAGACGACCACCAGACCGTTGAGACCTTCCTGTCCATCTTCGATCTGCTGGACCTGGAGAATGACTTTTCAGAGGTGCTGAACATCAATATCCCGGACCTGCCCCTGGCGTCAATAAAGGGGATCTGTTGGATGCCCCTGGGCAGGAACCGCTGGCGCGGGGCCTATGAGAAGCGCCCCAACCCGGAGCCCGGCTTTGAGGGACAGAGCCTCTACCACCCGCCGTCACGTCCGCCGGAGCGCTGCCCCGGGGCCGACAACGACTATGACCGCCTCCACGACGGGTACATAACCCTGACCCCCCTGGGGTACAGCCTACAGCAGAGCCTGGACGGCCGAAGGGAGATACCATGGGAATGAGCGCCGCAAAGCTTCAGGTGGCGGGCATAGAGTCGGAATCCATCGTGGACGGCCCCGGCATACGCTTCGCCGTCTTCGTCCAGGGCTGCCCCCATAACTGCCCCGGCTGCCATAACCCGGGGACCCACCCCTTCCAGGGCGGCAGCGCCATGGATATAGAGGACCTTTTCGCCCAGTTCAAGCGCAGCCCCCTCTTAAAGGGTATCACCCTCAGCGGCGGCGAGCCCTTCTGTCAAGCCGGCCCCCTTGCGGAGCTTGCCCGGCTCGTACACTCCGCCTGTAAAGACGTTGTGGTTTACACCGGCTACACCTACGAGGAGCTGGCCGCCTCAGAGGACCCGGCCGTACAGTCCCTCCTGTCCGAGACCGACCTTCTGATAGACGGCCCTTTCATAGAGGAACAGAAGGACCTCGACCTGCTCTTTCGCGGCAGCGAGAACCAGCGGCTCATCGACATGAAAAGGACCCGCGCCCGTGGCCAGGTGGTCCTCTGGCAGCAGTGAGAGGGCAAACTGCAAAATTTGGAAAAACCCCATTGATTATTTCTTTGTGCTGTGATAGAATATAAACTAGAAATGTGCTTCTATTTATCCTAACACAATTTCATTTGCGAAAGGAGTCAATACAATCATGACCAACAACAAGACCGTCCTCAACTGGCTTGAGGAGATGAAGGAGCTGGTCACACCCGACAACGTGGTGTGGATCGACGGCTCTGAGGAGCAGATCGAGGACCTGCGCCGTCAGGCCTGCGAAACCGGCGAGATGATCAAGCTGAACCAGGAGAAGCTGCCTGACTGCTACTACCACCGCACCGCCGTCAACGACGTGGCCAGGGTCGAGGGCCGCACCTTCATCTGCTCCAAGAAGGAGGAGGACGCGGGCCCCACCAACCACTGGATGGACCCCGAGAAGGCCTATAAGATGCTCTTTGACATCGCCCGGGGCAGCTATAAGGGCCGCACCATGTACGTCATCCCCTACTCCATGGGCCCCATCGGCTCCCCCCTCGCCAAGATCGGCGTTGAGGTCACCGACTCCATCTACGTGGTGCTGAACATGGCCATCATGACCCGCACCGGCCAGAAGGTCCTGGACGTGCTGGGCGACGGCACCGACTGGGTCAAGGGCCTGCACTGCAAGGTGGACATCGACGAGGAGAAGCGCTACATCTGCCACTTCCCCGAGGACAACTATATCATCAGCGTGAACTCCGGCTACGGCGGCAACGTGCTCTTGGGCAAGAAGTGCTTTGCCCTGCGCATCGCCTCCTATCAGGCCAAGAACGAGGGCTGGATGGCCGAGCATATGCTGATCCTGGGCATCGAGAACCCCCAGGGCGAGGTCAAGTACGTCTGCGCCGCCTTCCCGTCCGCCTGCGGCAAGACCAACCTTGCCATGATGATACCTCCCGAGGGCTACCGCGAGAAGGGCTATAAGGTCTGGACCGTTGGCGACGACATCAGCTGGATGCGCCAGGGCCCCGACGGCCGTCTCTACGCCATCAACCCGGAGAACGGCTTCTTCGGCGTTGCCCCCGGCACCAACATGAAGAGTAATCCCAACGCCCTCATCTCCACCCAGAAGGGCACCATCTTCACCAACGTGGGCCGCAACCTGGACGACAACACCGTCTGGTGGGAGAGCCTGGATAAGAACCCGCCCGTAAACGCCCAGGAGTGGAAGGGCGCCGACGTCAACGGCCCCGAGTTCATCGCCGAGGGCAACAAGCTGGCCCATCCCAACAGCCGCTTCACCGCCCCCGCCAAGAACTGCCCCTGCATCAGCCCCGAGTTTGACAAGGGCGAGGGCGTGCCGGTATCCGCCATCATCTTCGGCGGCCGCCGTCCCGACACCGTGCCCCTGGTCTACCAGTCCAAGAGCTGGAACGCCGGCGTGTTCGTGGGCTCCATCACCGGCTCCGAGACCACCGCAGCCGCCGCCGGCGCCGTAGGCGTCGTGCGCCGGGACCCCATGGCCATGCTGCCCTTCTGCGGCTACCACATGGGCGACTACTTCCAGCACTGGATCGAGATGGGCGAGAAGCTGGGCGACAAGGCCCCCAAGATCTTCAACGTCAACTGGTTCCGCACCGACGCCGACGGCCACTTTATCTGGCCCGGCTTCGGCGACAACTTCCGTGTGGTCGAGTGGATCATCAAGCGCTGCGAGGGCCAGGTGGACGCTGTCGAGACCCCCATCGGCTTCGTACCCAAGGCCGAGGACATCAACCTGGAGGGTCTGGAGGACTTCTCCATCGACACCCTCAAGGATATCCTCGCAGTGGACAAGGCCGCCTGGGCCAAGGAGGCCGAGGGCATCGAGGAGTTCTACAAGAACTTCGGCGACAAGCTGCCCGCGGCTCTCAAGGAGCAGCTGGCCGCCCTGAAAGAGGCCTGCAAGTAAGCAAAGTAGCGCGAAGCGCGTAGGGGTTCAAAGGGGAACCTGTTCCCCTTTGCAGGGTTTCAGGGGCGGCGCCCCTGAGGTCTTGCGACTGAGCGCAGCGAAGAAGCCAAACATTGATCAAGAAAAGGGCAGCCGGTTAAAACCGGCTGCCCTAATTTTACTCCATCTCCTCCCTAAACCCCCTCACCCTCCTCCACTCCTTAGTCTCATCATCCCTCTCCACCTCACTCTGATGCCCCCTAAGCATCCTACAGATCTGATAAACATCCACCCAAATCTCCCCATTCCCCTCCTTCTGGCTCTCATCAAAAATCAGCTGCAGCCCATAATGCAGATGGCTCTGCTCGATCCCATTCACATTCTCCTTCGCACTATACCCTGTCCTACCCACATACCCGATCACATCCCCCGCCATCACCGTGTCCCCGATCTCCAGCCCCTCAGCGTATGGCCTGTTCTGCCTCAAATGAGCGTAATAATGATACCGAAGCCCGTCAAAGCTCCTTATCCCAATCCGCCAGCCCCCATACTGATTCCAGCCCAGCGCCTCCACCGTCCCGGACTCCACCGCTATCACCGGCGTACCCACCGCCGCCATCATGTCGTGGCCCAGGTGCTTGCGCCTATAGCCGTAGCTCCTGCCCGCGCCGAAGTCGTCATAGTCGCTGTAGGGAAAGGTCCTGGCGATGGGCGAGTAGGCCTTAAGCCCATAGCAGCTCTCCCAGCCCTCGTCCCCCTCAACCTGGAACTCCCCCACAAATCCCCCCAGCACCGCCCCATAGGCCTCCCTATAGTAGGAATAGCTGGGCGTCTCCGACAGGTCCTCCCCTGCCCGAAGCCTCTCCAGAGCCCCGTCAAAATCCGCCTGCTTATACAGCTTAAAATCCCCGCCATATCTGGCCGCAAGATACGCCAGCAGATCTATCCAGTCAATCTCCTGCCCCTCCTCATGGGCCTCCACGTCCGCCTCAAGGGCCCTCTCCAGCACATCCTCCGGCACCTCGAAGTCCACCCACTTGATAAAGTCCCTCTGGGCCTCCTCCCCCGCCGCCCATACCCCGGACAGCACCGGCAAAAGCACAGCCACCGCCAGCACCCCGGCCAGCGCCATCCCCATCACCCGCCGCTTCACCCTGACCGTACAGAACAAACGCCCCATCTCCCCCCGCGGTTTTGGTCTATTTTATGCCTTCTCCTCCCCCGATAGAACCCTACTCAGGACCATCGCCGCCTGCTCCCTGGTGAGCGGCGCCTTTGGTGCCGAACCGTCCAGCAGCCCCCTCTCCTTCGCCCACTCCCAGCTCTCCCCGGCCCAGCCCGATACAGCCCGGCCCGAGATCTCCCTGTTATACCTTTCCATAAACTCCTTGAACCTCTGATAGTCCATACCATCCTCCTCCAGATATTCTTTTACCATCCCCAAAAACCGCTCCCATCCCATATCCAGGGTCCTATGGGGACAGTATTTCCCGTCATAATCCTGGTGCTTCGTCACCCGCTCCAGCCCCCAGCCCCGCTCCCTCAAGAGCCCGGCTATAAGCTCCGCGGCATTCTCCTCGGCCCTCTGGAACCTCTCCCCGCCGCTTTTCGAGCAGCATATCTCCACATGTATCCCCCGCATATTCCCGGCCCCCAGCCCGTCCCCGCTGGCCCAGGCGTTCCTATCCAGCGGCAGCCCCTGCACTGCCTCCTTATCGTCAACCGCAAAGTGAAAGCTGACCTCCTCGGGCCGGTTTATCATATACGCTATCTCATTCACCGCCGGCGCGTCGTTGGCCGTATTATGCACCACTATCCTGTCCGCCTCCCGCTCATAGGGGCACTTGATACCGTACCTCTCCTCCGGGCAGAGCTTCTTCACAATCTTCACCGCTCATCCTCCCCATCGTCGCCGTTTTTCCTCAGGGCCTCCAGCATATCCCGCAGGAACCTGGGGTACGGCACCCCCATCAGCCCCAGATTTTCAAGTATCGACAGCCCCTCGTTGGCCGTAAAGAACAGGCATACCCCCGCCCGGATAAAGCCGCTGCCCGTGGCCCTGTCCAGCATGACCGCCAGCAGCACCAGCAGCAGTATGTCGCACTTCTTCACAAGCCCGATGAACCCCGCCCTGCTGGACAGCGCCCCCCGCTCCGTCTTGGGCGAGCGCCTGAACACCGCCGCCACCAAAAGTCCCGTCACATAGTCCGCCGCCATAAACGCCAGCAGCGCTCTAAGCGCCATATCCCAGCCCCCAAAGGCCTGGGCCGCCGCGGCCCCCGCCGCCGCCAGCGCCGCGAATACTACATTTTTTACCTGCGAAAAATTACTCAAAACAACCTCTCCCCTCATAAATATTCAAGTCCCTCCTCTGCTCACCGCAAAGCTCCACTCCGACCCGCCGCCCTGCCCAAGCCGCTCCCGCCGCACCTGATACGCTATGCCCAGCGCCATAACGCAGTCGTCATGGGCCCCGCTCTGGGCCTCGGCCCGGCCGTTCCTGTTCCGCACGAAGCTCAGCATCTCCCGCAAAGTCTCCCTATGGTTTATCCACTCCACATGCTCCCTTGCCACCTCCACAAGCCCCGCTATGATAACGGGCCTTGTGCCCGCCGTGGTGCGAAAGCCCAGCCCGCCGCCCTCTCTCACATACTGCTCGGGGTACCCCAGCCGCTCCAGCTCCCGCAGGGGATAGCTGGAAAAGTTGCACTCCACCGCCATAAGCGCCCGGTTATACCACACCCCCAGACAGTACGCCTGCCGGGCGAACACATCATCGTCCATGCGCCCCCGAAGGACGCAGACCTGCTCCCCGCTCTCAAGGTCCAGCACCTGGGCCACAAAATAGTCCGACCCCTCCCCGGCGGTGTCCCCGCCTATCACATACTCCCGCCCGGGCTCCGGGGCCCTGTACACGCTGACGCAGCCGCCCTCCTGCCTGGCAAACACGATGCTCTCCTCCTGTATCAGCACCCTGCCCACCTGCCCGTCATACCCGGTCTCAAAGGCAAACTCCCCTCTGCATACCGGCTCCGGCGCCTCCTTCAGCCGCCCTGCCACCTTCCCCGGATGGAAGACGCTCCTGCCCAGCACCCCCCACTCCCCCAGGCAGTACACCTGATAGTAGTATGGGTCGCTCTCCCTATACCCCTCCAATGTCCGCCGGTACTCATCGTCCAGGAACAGATTGTCCCTATAGGTGGTCTTCAGCACCCTGGCCCTCTTGTCCTCGCTATCGAAGAACCGCCTTTTCAGCCAGTGCTGCCCGGACACCGGGTTAAAGGTCAGGGTCATCTGCTTTCTGATCCCCCTCCCCCTCAGCCGCAGGTCCAGCTGGTTGAACTGCCCCTCGCTTAGCTCCGAGGCCTCCTCTATCCACACATCCGTCAGCTCCCCGCCGGAAAAGGTGACGGATTTCAGCTTCTCCGGGTCCCCCAGGCCCTTGAAGATGATCTCGTTGCCATTCACACAGCAGATACGCGGCTCACTGTCCAGACACCTGAAGACCTCCCCCAGCCCCCACATCCCTATGACCCGCTTGAACAGGGCATAGGTGGAGTCCCTATGCGTTGCCGCCACAGCCCGCGCCGCCAGCAGATTCCTCCCCGGCCGCTCCATCAGCCTTATCAGCAGCCTCTGCGCGGCGAACACGCTCTTTCCGCTGCCCGCCCCGCCGTACAGCACCAGATACCGGCTCTCCTCCTCAAAAAGCAGCGGCAGGTACGCCGGATTGAACGCCCCCTTCGGTATCGTCACCCTCATTGCTCTATCTCCACCTTTATGTCCTCCCGGGCCTTCCGGCCCTGCTTCTCCCCATAGCCAAAGCCGCTCTGCAAAATAAACTTGGCGCTCTGGGCCGTGTCCTTGCTGTACACCGACTGCACGTTGGCCTCCTCCACCCGGGTCACGGCCCTGCGCGCCGCCTTGGCCGCCCTGCCGCGGCCCGCCGCCAGCTCGTCTAGCTCCTCCCGGCTGTCCAGCCCAAAGGCCAGCGCCAGCCCCGGCAGCGACGGGTGCCTCCCCTGCTCCCTGCACTGCTTAAAGTAGCTCTCGCAAAGCCCCGAATACTTCTTCCCGCTCAGCTTCTTACGCCCCATAAGCCCCCCTCTCCCGCGCCCTGCGCTGAAATTCCATGGCGTTCCTGCGCTGCTCCAGGTACATGGCGTAGTACCGCCTGTTCCCCTGGTCCCAGTCCATAAAGCTCTCCCGGTCCCTGGGCCCCTGATCCCTGCGCCGCCTTATGATGCCCATCAGCCTGTCCCGCTCGCGCCCGGCGTCCTCGGCCATCCTGCCAAAGTCGAACCTCTCCCAGATACCCGTCTGCGTCATTGTCATTTCCCCCTCATACCCTATTATTTAGTTGGCGTTTTGTCACTCTACTTATTATTATAATGGCAATCTGTCAATTTGTCAAGAGTTTTTTGAATTTAGTTGACATTTCGTCTACCCATAGCCTATACTAGTCCCAAAGGAGTGATACAAATGACCTTCCCCGAACAGCTGAAAGCCGCCCGCACCGCCTCCGGCCTGACCCAGGCCGGCATGGCCCAAAAGCTGGGCGTGGACAAGACCACCTACTGCGGCTACGAGACCGGCCGCCGCCAGCCGGACATAAATAAGCTCCGGCAGCTGATAACCCTGCTGGACGTTTCCGCGGACCAGCTGCTTGGTACCTGCGGCTCCGGCTCCGTCACCCCGGAGGAGCTTGAAAAGCTGCGCCGCTACCGGCTCCTGGACGTCCACGGCCGGGACCTTGTGGACACCATCCTGCAAAAGGAGTATGAGCGCATGACCCGCCCCGAGGCCTACGAGAAGGAGGACCGGGGCTGGATGACCTATATCAACTGCTACGACCTGGCCGTAAGCGCCGGCACCGGCGAGCCCTGGGTGGATGCCGCCTATAAGACCCGCCTTGAGATACCCGGCGAGCTGGTGCCGGAGCGGGCCCACTTCTGCGTCAGGGTCAGCGGCGACAGCATGGAGCCCGCCTACCGGGACGGCGACATCGTCTTTGTGGAGCGGGTGGACGGCTCCGTAAACGAGGGGGAGATAGGCATCTTCTTCCTAAACGGCGACGGCTATATCAAGCGCCTGGGCCAAGGCGAGCTCATATCCCTTAACCCCAAATACGACCCCATCCCCCTGCACGACTACGACACCCTCTGGTGCCAGGGCCGGGCCCTTGGAAAGCTCTCTGTATAGCGGGCACAAAAAAAGCTCCTCTGCATAAAATAGTCCCGGGGACAATCCCCACGCTATCTTCATGAGAGGAGCTAAAATTATGGCAGATAAATTCGACCGCTGCACCCCGGACCCCACCCCGCTGCCGGCAGATCCAGTGCCCGCCATGGCATATGTGCCCTACCAGCAGTGGAGCAGCACCCTGCACAGCGCCGAGCGCGCCCTTGACGCCGGGACCCTTTTCCCCGTGCTGGATAAGCCCTTCTACGGCAGGAGAGGGGGCGAGCCCCGGTGAATGAAAACACGAGACAGTCAATGCGCCGCAGGATAAGCGCCATGCAGTTCGCCTGCTGGGAGCTGCACCTTTTCCTTGACACCCACCCGGGCAGCTGCGAGGCCGCCCGCCGCCTTGAGGAATACCGCCAGCGCCTGTCGCAGCAGATAAAGGACTACGAGGATCTCTACGGCCCCCTAAACGAGCTCAGCAGCGAGACCAGCCGCTGGGACTGGATAAACGGCCCCTGGCCCTGGGAAAAGGAGGATAACGACTGATGTTTGTATATGAAAAGCGCCTACAGCACCCCGTGCACATCAAAAACCCCAACCCCAAGCTGGCAAAGATAATCATGACCCAGTACGGCGGGCCATGGTGTAGAATGTGATATAAGCCAAATACATGCAGAAAGGAATGGGCTTATGTCAATACGAAATGGAAAGAACTTCAACTGGGTCTACGACCGCTATCTGGCATGGTTTCACGATAACGCGAAACCCACCGCCACACCCCAAAGCAAAGAGGAGCTTATGCGCTTCCCCCTGGGCAACGAAGACGTCTTTGAACAGGACGCCATCCTCCTAAACCAAATATTCTTCGCCGTCCCCCTGCGCCCCTCCGACAGCCTTACCGGCCAACTGCGCCTGTTCGCATTTTCCGAGCTGAACCTGATGGCGAAGGATCCCCAAACCGGCGACTGCAACGCCACCACGTCGGCCGGATATACTGTCATGTAACAGCCACAGCTCCAACCCTCCCAGTTCCCCCTTTAGTATGGGGGAACTGGGTTTTTGTTTGCCGGGCAGCCGTTCCGAGATAGCATGAAGATAACGAATAGAAATTATTTTGTTTCACGCGGCAGTAAAATGTATGATATAATATCAAAAAAACCAAGGAGGCATACTATGAACTTTCAAACATCAGCCGAAAAATACACAATCGAAAACATCCTGCACCTTTTGGACATTTATCGTGCCGAATGGGAGCATAGGGAGACCATTCTATGGAGACAAAATTTCAAATTTTTTTATGCCACCTTAATCGTATCCCTTCTTCCGAATCTTGAAAAGGGCCTGGGCATAGAATTATCCATAAAACTCCCCGCTATAATATACCCTATTATAGGCATCGGCCTTTCGTTTATTTTCTTATATGTTGCAATAGGTGGCGTAGCGCGCTTAGAAGCCATCAACAATACATATCAAAAAATTATAGGGATCCTCCCACAGGAACTCCAGCGCGAAAAGGTTATGGATTTAGAGATCATAGGTAAAAATTTTTTCCATAGGTCTATGGGGTTGCCTGTTTCGCTCATGATGTTCTTTGCACTTTTCATTATCTCGTTAATATCAGCTATATTTGCCTAACTGTAAAAACAAAAAAGCCCCGGCCTCCCTCCAAAAGAGAGAAGCCGGGGCTTTCAAATATCCTTAAATTTTCCCGAGAGTAATTACCCCCATTTTCTGATTGCGCACCTCCGCCTCGATCCTGCCCTCCAGGTAACGCTCCAAGCTGCCATACGCACCCTCTAAGTATTTGATAGCGTCCTCGGTCAGCAGGGCTTTAGCCTTGGCGATAGCTACCTTTAACGCGAACTCCTGATTCTCCTTCGTGAACTCGCCGGACTTCTTCAGCGCATCCACGTAGGTCTGGCTGGTATAGGTGACAGCGGTGCTCACCGCGTCGGCCACAGCGTCCAGAAGCCGTTTCGCCACGTCGCTCTCGGACCTCTGGCCCAGGTAAATGGCCAGAGCCTTGATGCCCTTGCCGATGAACGCCGCGCACACGGGCACGACGGCCACCAGAACGGCCTGCAATAACGTTGTCAGAAAATCACTCATTTTGACATTATCCTTTCTAACCCACAGGGTCGTTATCAGTATCGGTCGTAAATTGATTAGCTTTCGCGCTCTCAAAGGTGATGCCGCCCTCCCGGTGGTCGGACTTGGCCATATTCAGGTAGAACGAACACACCACGCCGTGGGCCGTCCAGGGCAGGCCCACCATCGCCGAAAGCCACGGTAAAGAGCCCACATATCCATTGTGGATGCAATACGCCGCCAGCAGCAGCCCGCCCAGGGTCACGGTCCAGAGAAGCCAGCGGATATCTGCGATGAGCTGCTTGGAGAAGTCCGTGCGAGTCTTGACCTTGCCCGCCCGCTCCTTCATGTGCGCGGCCATCACAGCTTCTCCCTAATGCGCTTGGCAAGTACAGCGGCCTTGCAGTCGCTCTTAGTCAGCCCCAGCTTGCCGCCGCCAGTACCTGCAATAATACCCTTGTCCACCAGCTCCTTGATATCGGCCCGCCAGTAGCTGGGCACCTCGTCGATGGTGTTGTAGGTGGGGTTTTCCTTCCTGATGATCTCTTTAACCTCTGCTGCTGTCATGTCATCGTCCTCCTTTTCTCTTTTTAAAATCGCTGCCACGTCATTTCGCGCGGCAGCCATGTCCTTACCAAACTTCGGGAACCAGTGCAGCACATCCGCATGGTCCGAGCCCATCCCCAGCCTGTAGCTGTCCTTGTGGCAGAGAATTGTGGGTACAGCTGTACTCCCTACCTTGATACTCCCATGTGGGTCTATGCCAAACATCTTACAGAGATATGCTGTTATCTCGCAAGACTCCCGATACACCTTCTCAAAATAGGCCCGGTCACTCAGCCCATCCTCGCATATCTCGAACTGAATCCAGCCGTCGTTGCAGCTCCCATTCCAGCCCTGATAGCACCCCCAGGGGGCGTAGTCCCATGGCATGGTCTGGACTGTAGTAACCGAGCCGTCTGCAAGCTTGCCGATCCAGCAGTTGAGTCCGGCATCCATATAAATGTGGTTCCAGTCATTGCCGTTTACATTCCTGCCCAGCAGAGCCATGAGCTCCGAGTAGTTTTTATCCCCCCCGCTGGGCTGGACATACCGGCGCAGATTGGGATTGTTCGCACCGGTGCTGTGCCAGAGGACGCCCTTCACCCGCATTTTGTATGTATTTTTGTAACAGGTGCTGTTTGTCTGCATACATACCAGCGGCTTGTTTTTTTCGGAGTACTTCATAATTTGACCTCTCCTTCCTGCAAAAAATCATGTTTCTTCAGCCGTTCCTTATAGTTCTCCCGGATATTCTCAATGGCCAGCACAGCCCGGTTATTGGGGTAGTCCGGGTGGTCCTCGCAGAACCGCTCGTAGGCGTCTATCTCGGCCAGCACCTCTATGAATTCCTCTTTGGTGTGGTCGATAGAGCGCAGGAGCTCGTTGTTGAAGTGCAGCACCCTGGCGCGATGGCCGTCAGCAGTCCGGCGGTCATCCATGTCAATATGCGAATCCAGTTTCTTTTCTATGGCTTCTATCCCCATCGCCTTTCCTATCCACCGGGCGATAGCTGACCACGGGTTCACTTTGATGGGAGCCAGTTCCACAAGCGTAAGCAGTAAAAATAGCCCGCCGCTGTAGCAGGCTAAGATCTTGTCTAAGGTCATTTTTTGCCGTCCTCCTGGCCTTACTGTGCCTCCGGCTCCCAGACCACCAGAGAGAACGCCCTCTCCCCGGTGACCAGCAGCCTGAGCCCGGCGCTGGAGATCTCGGTATACCCCTCAGTCTCCAGCCCCACAGAGCCGTCCTCACAGAGGACCTGCACCGTGTCCAGGGCCCCGGGGGCGTTCAGCTTCTCCAGATACCACTGGAGGCCGTGCTGAGCCGGGGCGGACTCTACCCGCAGGGCGCCCCGGGCCTTACCGTTTCCCGTCCTGCTCAGGAAGTGCTCGGCCGCGGTCACCGGGAAGGTCTCGTTATTTGCCAGCTTTAAAGTGAACATTCTTATTCCTCCAATTCTCTGAGCATATCCCACTCAGTTTGTCCAAGTATCTCCAGCGCCCACTCCTCGGGCACATGGATCTTAAAACGCTTTTTAAGATTTTGCTTTCTGTAGAGCCTGTTCCAGTAATAGGCGTTGGCAAGGGCCCTGGCCCTGTGCATGACGCAGATAAATGTAGCCCGCCTGTCCGCCGTGCCGAAGACCTGGTAATTGTACGCGCTGCACCAGGCGCAGCCCTCGGCTATGAGGCAGTCAAAGCACTCGTCCGTGCTCTGGGTGCGCCGGTCTATGCACTTTAAGCAGTGCGCGCAGTCCCGCTCCTTATCCGTGCCCAGAATACCGTGGTCCACGTGGCCTATCACAAGGGGCTCCACCCCCGGCCCCAGGGAGTTGGGCATATACCTTATGCAGGGGTAGATATTGCCGGTATAGTCCACGGATATCATCTCCCCTGTGCCCCCGCACCAGTTTTGCAGGTCCTGGGGGTCCTTGGGACGGAAGAAATCCTCCTCGAAGATGGACAGATAGATATCCTCCAGATCGTTCTCGAGGAGATAGTCAGCGGTCTTTTTCAACTCCTTATAGAGCGTTTTCGCGTGCTCTATATTCCACCCTTCCTCATACACGCAGTTCAGATTTATCTCGGTGTAGCCCAGATCTATAAGGTTCTTTATGGCCCGGAAGGTGTAGCCCACATTCTGCGGGGCCAGGGTCATCTTGCTGCCCATCACCCCGCCCAGCACCTTCGTGAAGTGCTCCACCCCGGCGATGGCCGTATCATAGCTCCCTCGCCCGTCCGGGAACACCCGGCAGGCGTCGTGCAGCTCCTTACAGCCGTCGATGGAGATGGAGAAGGAGAGGTGGTTCAGGTGCTTTTTGAGGTAGGCCTGGACCTTTGGGTCAAAATACTCCGTGCCGTTGGAGCAGATGGACAGCCTGAACCGCGTGGCCCAGGGGTGCCGCAGGCGTATCATCTCGCCGATAAAGTAGTCGGTGATCTTATCTACCAGCTCTATCTCCAGCAGGGGTTCCCCGCCGATGAACTCTATTATCACCCCCGGGGAGTTCTCCGGGTTTATATACCGGTTTCCCGCAAGCACCATGTCCGTGAACTTTTTGGCCGTCTCAAAGTCCATAACGTGGTGGGCCTTTATCCCCTGGTAGCAGTAGGTGCACCGCAGGGAGCAGGCGTCAGTTACCGCAAAGGTCACCGTCCGGGCAAGGCGGCGCTCCCCGCCCTCCGGGTGCTCCTCCGGGAACAGCCGGGCCAGATAGTCCTGGAACTGCTCAAGCTTTTTCCTCATCAGTCTACACCCTGGACGGTCAGCTCCCGGGTGGAGTAGTCCAGCCGCCAGGAGAGCCGGACGCCCTCGGGGGCCAGGGGCTGGACGTACTGCCTCTCAAGCCCGGCCTTTGCCAGCTCGTACCGGGCAAAGCACTCCTCATACTCCTTGTGGTAGGCCTGGAAAGCCGGGTCGCCGGGCAGCACTCCCGCCTGGGCCATATGGGAAAGGAGCTCCTTGCGGGCGGCGGCCTCGTAGCCCAGGGCCTCAAGATGGTTGACTACTTCCTGATTCTCAATGGTGATCTTCTTCATTTTGAAAAACTCCTTTGCAAATTATTTATGCTGCAGCGGACGCGCCGCCGAAGCACTGGTTAGAGCATGTACTGTAGCAGGTGGTGGAGCACGCTGTGGAACACGAGGACTTGCAGCCGCTCTGGCAGCCGGTGCCGCAGCCGTTTGCGCACCCCGAGCACGAGGAGCACCCGGAACAGCCGTAGCAGCTGGAGGCACAGGAGGACCCGCAGCCGGAGCAGCCATAGCAGCCGGTACACGAATCGCAGCCCGAGCAGGTAATAGAGCAGCCAGTGCACGCACTTCCGCATCCGGTACATGCATCGCTACAACCGTTGGTGCAGGAACTGGAGCAGCCACCGCAGTTGCCGCAGCCGGCGCATATGCCGTCACAGTTGTTCCCACAAGCACCCGAGCACCCGCTGCATGAATGACAGCCTCCAGAGCACCCGGAGCAGCTGCTGGCGGTCGATGTACAGCCTGTGCCGCATGAGCCGTGGCAGCTTCCGCAGGTGGACCCGCATCCATGACAGCCGGTACATCCTCCTAAACATCCAGAGTCACAGCCAGAGCAACCGTTAGAGCATGAGCTGCCACAGCCGCCACAGCCTGTGCAGGCCGAACATCCCGTACATTCGGATCCACAGCATGAAGCGCAGACCTGGGCGCAGGCGCCCGAACACCCCGAGCAGCCATTGGAGCAGGAGCTCCCGCATGAGGAACACCCTGTGCACCCGCCGCAGCTGCCCCCGCAGGAGCCCGAGCAGGACCCGGAGCACCCCGAGCAGGAGCTGGTGCAGGTGCCGAGGCAGAGCCCTGTGCAGGCCCCCCTACAGGAGGAGCTGTTACCGGTCATGCTCTCTGCGGCCAGCTTGTCCACCTCCGCTATAAGCTCCTCGTCAAAAGCTGCCGGGATCGGGTTGCCGCTGGTGGAGGGCGTTACCCCCTCCGGGGTCTCGCCGTCCACCAGCACCAGACCGGCGTGGTCCTTGACGTTCAGGAGCGGGTTTATGGTCTTCTTTCCGTGCTCGGCGAGGATCCCGCCGCCCTTGACCGGCGTTACCGTGAAGTCATACGCCGCCCCCGCGAACCCCGCAAGGCTGCCGTAGCCGGAGCGCCGGGCCATTTCGGTCTTTTCTTTAGCTTTCAGTTCATTTATCTGCTTTGCAGTCAACATTTATATCACCCCCAGACTGCGCTGACGGTCACCCACTTGCTGCCGTCATAGTATTTCAGGACGTTTCCGTTAGCTGTGTCTATCCAGCCAAGCTTTGTGTTGTCTGGCGGCGCAACCTGGGCAATGAGCCCGCCCTGCACAGGCAGCTGGCTTTCCGGGACCTTGCCGTTGGCGTCAAGAGTGGGGACGCCGCCCGCGCTGCCTTTCTGGCTGGTGGGTATGTAGTTCATTGAGGGCAGCTGAGCCGCCGGCACCTTGCCGTTGGCGTCAAGGCTTGCCACCCCGCCCGCCGCGCCTTTGTCCGTTGCGGCGATGGCCCCCACATGCTGGGCAGTTACATTGTGTGGATTTTCCCCGCTGCTGGTGTGGGCGGACAAAGCTTCCAGCACACCGCCCTTGCCCAGCAGCTTTTCACGCAGGGCCTCAATTTGGGTCTCTGCCGCCTCCAGCCCGCTTTTGGGCGCGCCGGGGACGTTTATGATACCTAAGGCCATTATTACGCCCCCCTTATTATATAAACTAATCCGGGTCTGCTTTCTGAAACGGGCAGCGGCGCTCCCTGCTCATCCGTTTCGTACCACACCCAGCCGGGCGGGGGCGCGGTATCGCCCTCCAAATGGTACAGGGCCACCACTCCGGGCTGGAAAGCTTCTATCAGGGGGTTCAGCTCATTCCAAAGCTCTGTGGCTCTTTCTTCGATGGTTTCGGAAAGACCGGTTTCAAGCTCTGAAATGGCGGTATTGAGCCCTTGCTCTGTACCTCCCTCGCCAAACATGTCACTGCGCAGGCGCTCTATTTCAGCGTTGGCCTTTGTCACCTCGCCATTTTCGCCCAGCATTTCTTCCCGCAGGGCTGCCTCCAGCTCCGCCAGCGCACCGGGCTCATTGTTGATGCCGAAGACTTCATCCCGCAGGGCTGTGACTGCCGTATCCAGCGACGTTACAGCGCCGTTTTCGCCGAATATTTCCTCGTCAATGCGCTTGTTCAGAGTGTCCACCACACCACCCTCATCAAACACAGCCTGCTCCAGCGCTGGTATAGCGCCATTTTCGCCGTACAGATCCTCACGCAGCTTGGAAACATGGTACACTATCGCGCCCGGGTTTTCGCCCGCGCCCAAAACTTCGTCACGCAGAGCTGAAAGCTCGTTACTGACTGCTGTTACCGCCCCCTCATCGCCGAGGACTTCCTCACTGATACGCGTGTCCAGCGACTCCACCACACCGCCGTTACCGAGGACATCATTTCGTAAGGCCTCTATTTCAGCGTTAGCCTTTGTCACCTCGCCATTTTCGCCCAGCATTTCTTCCCGCAGTGCTGCCTCCAGCTCCGCCAGCGCACCGGGCTCATTGTTGATGCCGAAGACTTCATCCCGCAGGGCTGTGACTGCCGTATCCAGCGACATTACAGCGCCGTTTTCGCCGAATATTTCCTCGTCAATGCGCTTGTTCAGGGCTTCCACTGCTCCGTCCGTGCCGAATATAGAATTGTCCAGATCTGAGATTGCTGTTTCCAGTGCCGGCGCAGCGCCATTTTCCCCGAAAACCTCCTCACGTAGTTCTTCCAGCGCGGTCATTTCCGCGAAAAGCGCTTTTATATGCTGTACAGCAGTTTCCAAATGTCGGAGCCTTACTAGGCTCTCCTTGTTATAACTCAAAAACTCACCTCCCGGAGCTTACCGTTTGAAAATGAAATGAGGTGCGCTCACTCAGCTCCACCGAACACAGTTTCCAGCATCTCCGCCACTTCCTCGTCTGTGGCAACACTGATACCGGCCAGTTTGGCCTTTTCATCATCCGTATAGTCGTTGGCGGAAAGGCCCTTGCCATCTTCCTTTTCCATGTAGCCGGACAGGTCCACAAATCCCGATAGGACGTCATACCTGATATCCTCCCCGGCCTGCACCACGGCAACATTTGTGCCCGCGCCGTGTTTGGCCCCGGCCCCCTCAAGGAAGCTCTCTGTGGTGGTGAAGTCGTCGGTAACATTAAACACCAGTCCCAGGTTTGCGGCAGTCAGTTCGGGAAGCTCAGAAAAGGCAGCGCTGCCGCCCGCCCTATAGGTACTGGCAACCTTAGCGTTGATAGTGGCTGTGACCTGCTCCTCCAGCTCCACAACTGCTGTTTTCGGTGCGTAGTCCTGCCTGACCCGCTGGGCCAGCGCCTCCAGAGCTTTTAGTTTGGTAAGACTTTCATTGTTGTATGCCATATATAGGCCTCCTTATAGAAATATTTGGACCGTCCGTAAGTCCGGCCGGTTTCCCCTGCTATTCGCCACTGCTGAACACATTATCCAGCATTTCAGCCACTTCGCCGTCCGTAGCCACCGGCGCGGCCGGTAACACACCCCCCGACCCTCCGCCGGGCAGTATCAGCAGAAGCTCTCCCGCCATGTCCGCCTCCGGGGCCGACACGGCCCGGAAACGCAAAGCGCCCGGCAGCGTCTCACAGGTCTCTCTCAGCTCACAGGCGCCGGCGGTCTCCAGCGCGGCGGCGCTGAGAGTGACTACCGGGGTCATGGTTTCCGTAACGCCCTCTACGGGCAGGTCAAGGGTCACGCCGCCCGACGTGTCCTCCTGCCAGCCCTCCGCGGGGATGGTCAGGTCTATCCGCGCTGCAAGGGAGTTCGCCTGCTGGTGGACGTGGGCAATGCTCTCCAAAATGGGCTCTATAAGCGTGGGGTTCACTATCACGGACGCGCTTACCGGGTCCCTGTCCTGGAGCTTCCGCATATCCTCCACACGGTAGCGGGGGTTCTCAGGAATAACATATTTCTCCACTGTGCCGCCCCCTTTCAGAACTCGTCGTCAAACTGGAATGTGAACTCAACGTCCCCGTCCTTGCCCTTATTCAGGAAGGTCTTGACCGCCGCCAGCTGGCCCTCGGCGTCGATAAGGGCCATCTCGTTGATGTTCACGCCGTTAAGGTCGGACTCCGGGATGGTGACGGTGTAGCGGTTGGTGGTGTCCACGGGGGTCTCCACCTTCTCTATCTCGTAGCGGGCCACCTCATGGTTCAGCGCGGTCATGGTCTCCAGCGGCTGTATGGGCTGGCCGCTCTCGTCCACTCCCCCGCTGCCAAAAGCGATATGGGTTATCTTGGGGATGGTATCTACCGCCCCCCGGGTGATCTTTGCCAGGCTGACCCGCCTGTGGTGGGTGATAACACTTGTGGTGCTGCTTGCCATTACAATTCGCTCCTTTCAAATTTTCCGTTGAACTTCTTTACGCCGTCAAAGCTGTGGGCGCCGTCAAAGTAGTTCCTGCCGTCCACGGTCAGGAAAGCCGTGCCGGTGTTCATGTTCCCCGCGCCGGAGCGCAGCGCCGTCCCCGCGTGCTTTTGCACGGAGCCGGTCCTGTCCCTGGCCCGGTACATCCCCCGGAGCACTCCTGACGCCCTGTTATGCGCCGCGCCTCCCGGGTTCAGAAGTATGCTGCCGGTCACGCACTCCCGGCTCTGTACCCGTGCCCGGATATCCATGCTGTAAAAGGCCGGCCGCCGCCTGAAGGTGTACCAGAAAAAGCGCTCTCCGCTGAAACTGTACACCCCATCGAAAAACGCCCCCTCAACGCCCATAACGTCAATGGCGTATGGACCGATAAGCAGCCGCCGGGCGAAGAGCCTTTCCCGGTTCTCCATGCGCATCCGTGCTGTAAGGCCTGCCCCGCTCGCAAAGGCTTCTGCCGCCGCCCAGGCCATAAACAGCCGTGTGCGGTCCAGCCGATGTTCGTTTGGGGCCAGCCGCCCGGATATCAGCAGGCTTTCAAAAAGAAATCTCTGCGGATTTTCCACCGTTACCAGTGGCATATAGTACACGACGGCCTCCCGGTGGGAGCGGAGATTCTTGTAATACTGCATCTTTTCCAAAAGCTGCTTATGCTTAAAGGCGTCCCAGCCGCTTTCGGTCAGACGGACCGTCAGCCGGAAGTGGTACGGCTTGCCGCCGTACTCGAACCACTCCTCCAGGGCCGCGCTGGGGTACACTGAGGTGATGGCCTTTATCACCGCCGCCTTTGTCCCCAGGGTCTTGTGCACCTGCCAGCTGGTTGCCAGAGTGCGGCGCTTCTCCTCAACGGAGTAATCGCTGTCCCACCAGTCCACCTTGAAGTCTCGGGCAAGGATGTCCAACAGCCCCTCCTCAAGCCTCGCCGTGTTTGGGTATATAGCCAGCCGCTCTATCTCCTCCCGGCGCACCGCCAGGGCCCCGGCTATGACCCGGGCAAGGGCCACCATCTTCGGGTCCCCTGAGAGGGATATGGGAAGGGAGCGCAGGAGGTTTTCTCTTGTCAGGCCGTGATCCTCATTCATCCTCATAGCCCCCGTTTACAACCGTTATCTCCCCTGCCTGCCCCACCTGGGGCACGGAAAGGCTGTCATTTTGCAGCTTTGTAAAGGCGGGCTCTCTAAGCTCTATGCGCTTTATGCCCGTGTGGTAGAGCCGTTCCCGCAGCTCGTCCGGGTTTATGTCCCGGCCAAGCTTCGTGTCCTGCCAGCGGATATACTCCCGCACCGCATTGTCCACCGCTGTCTGTATCTCCACGGCGGACCTTCCGCTTCCTGTCTGGGTGTAGTAGGTGAAATCGATATTGTACTTTACCTGCTCCGCGTCCTCCACAAAAACCTGGTCGGTAAGGGGCCGCACTGTGTCCGCGCTGCAGGCCGCCAGCACCGCCGCCTTTATCTCCTCCGCAGCCAGTGTGCCGTCGCTCATGAGCACATACAGCTTCACCACCCCCGGGGTAGGAGAATTTGCTATCACGTCCGCGATCTCCGTGCTCACCTGCCGGGCAAAATACTCATAGCTGCCCCGGGCACCGGCACAGCTGTAGGCGTCCATGCTGGCCCGCATCAGCTCATAGAACTCGTCGTCCGTGGCCGCGTCCGCCCCGCCGTCCGAGGCGGTGATGTTCTCGGTTTTGGAGTAATAGTCGTAGATGTCAATAAGGGTGTTCAGCTGGCCTGGGGTAAAGCTGTTCCCGGCTTTTCCCGGGGTCTGACAGCGCACCTGCACATCGGCATAGCTCTCCCCGATATTGACATAGACGTCCCCCACTGTCTCCCATATGGGCCCGCCGGAGCTTGTGACCCGCGTACCCTTCGGCACCAGGATGGCGCTCTTTTGGGGCTCTGAGATATAGAAGCGCTGGGTGCACACCGCCGCTGCGGCCTGGGGGCGTTTTGGCAGATACATAAGCTCCGCCAGGGCGTCCAGGTTTTCTCCGTCGGCCCGGCTGGGGATGTTCTGGCTGCCTATATAGTTCATCAGCACCCGCTCGTGGACAATGATGCCGGCCGCCCACTGGATAATGACCCGCTCCGGGCTGCCCGGCTGGACAGTAGTCCCCGCCAGCCGCTCATATTCCCGCACAAGGGACGCAGCCAGCTCGTCCACTCCGGCGTCTACAAACTGGTATTCGGGATCCCGCATTTTATCACCTGGCTTTCGTAAAAATGGGATAAAAAATGCGCCCTCAACGAATTGAGAACGCGAAAATATTTTGCAAAAAAACCTAAAAAACTCTTGACATACTCGGCAGAGTATGTTATAATATAGTCACAGTAAGGGAAGACCTTACAAGTCCACTGGGCAGGAGGTAGAAAGGAATGGAAGACAATATGACCGAGAAAGAACAGGCAACAGCTCTGATCGAAGAATACGCAAAGCTTCAACGTATCAAAACCGCCGAAGACAGGGACAGCGAGCTTGAATATCAGATCAAGATCACAAAGGCCAAGCTGACCGCCCTCGGTATCGTGACAGAAGATCTGGACAAATAAAATCAGCGAAAAAAGCAACAGTAAAATGGAGGTATTCATGAGCCGGACATCCAGCGAGGTCAAGCGCAGATATAACAATAAGACCTATAAGCGGTGGAGCGCTGACCTGCGCTTAGAGGATTTCAGCAGGCTTGAGGACTTGCGCGGCGAAATGAGCCGGGCGGCATTTCTGAAAGAGCTGCTGAAAAGCTATGAAACAGCGCAGACAACGGACACAGACGGGGCCGGGGAATAACCCCGGCTCTGTCTATTCTCCGGCGCTTATCTCCACCTCTACCACCGGCACAAGCTTTCCCGGCTCCAGCACATCCTCTGAAAAGCCGATGTCTATAACCTTCGCCCTGGGCTCCCAGGTCTCTATGGCCTCCCTCACCTCGCTTATCATCATGACCTTGGCCACCGGCAGAGGCTTATCCAGAAACTCATTTGTAACGCCGAAGTCCCGGTAAAAGGGCGCCGAGCCCTTTGGCGTGGCCAGTATCAGCGCGATATTTTGAAGCACCGCGCTGACCGTCTCCCGTTCGTTCAGCCGTATGTTCCCAAGGTCCGACGCCCTCACCTGATAACTCATGCTGCCACCCTATTTCTTGATATATTCCTGAAGCTCCACCGAGACCTCCGCCTCGGTTGGGTTGCCCAGCCGGTCGTGGCGGGTATACTTGGCGCTGTGCCGGAGGATATTCCACCGGTACTTGCCGTAGGCCTTCTCCCCTATCACCAGGGGCACGGCCCTGCCGCTGCGCTCTATGTTCCAGAGCTTCACTATCTCCGGGATGATGTCCACCCCAAGCTCCGCGCTCATGGTCATTGTGAAGCTCAGCTTGTCCGGATCCAGACCCGTGAACTCCGTCAACGCGTCCTGCAGGTGCCGCTGATGGATGCTGTACCTCGCCGAGCCGGACCATACCACATTGTTTATGGTCTCCACCGTCTCCTCCGAGACCTGGAAGACCACGTCCCCGAAACATCCCACCACCATCAGTTGGTCCCCTCCTCTATGCGCCCGAGAATATACCCGTCGCTGTCGTCGGCGGGCAGGAACAGCGTTAAAACCGTGTCGTTCACCCGGGGGAGCCAGGGCGTGATCTTCACCTTATGAAAATGCTCCGCAAAGGCCTCGTCCCCGCCGCCCCCGGAGATGGGCTCTGTGCGCTGGGGACCGTCTATCTTCGGGATAAAGGGCGGGCTTGCCAGCACATACAGCAAGCCCGAGTCCATATCGTCGTCATGGAACTTCACCCGGGCCCGGCGGGAGGGTATGTCCACCGCCGTTACTATCCCCCTTCGCACCATCCTGCCCAGCACCCGCTCTATATCGTTCTCGTCCATGCTGCCCTCCTATGTCCTTCTCAGCTGCACCTGGGTGGTATACCCGCTCTTATCCACCTTGTGTACAGCCCGGTTTATGATGTACTTGCCGTCAAAAGCCCCCCATTTATCCAGCTGCACCGTGTTCCCGGCCAGCAGCAGCGGGTCCCCGGGGAGGGTGAATTTTGGGGTCATGGAGAAGGTGTTATGCAGCTTGAGCTGGTTCCTGGCTATCGTCTGGGCCTCTCCTGAGCTCTGGACCTTGGCCTTAATCTCCAGCCGCTGGCTCCCCTCCCCCGAGTGGGCTATGCCCTCTATGCACCGGCCGGTCAGAGGGTCCGTATAGCTCACCCGGCAGGAGGAATATTTGGCCTCCCCCTTGCGGAAGGGCAGGCTGTACTTTATATAGCCGCCGCCCCTTCGTATGGTCCGCACCGGGGCCCGCTGCTCGAACTTTCCCCTGTCAAAGACCACCAGCATCCTGTCCGTGGCCTTTAGCGACAGCCCCGCGTTTTTGCACAGCCGCTCCAAGAACCGCATATCGCTCTGGCGGTACTGTTCAAGGCGCTCATAGCCGGGGTCTGAAGACGACAGGTACATGCAGCCAAGGCCGCTGCCCTTTGCGATCTCGTTAACGATACCCGAAAGGGTGTAGCTCTCCCAGCTGCGGGTCTTCTTGGTCTGGCGCACTGAGCCCGCGAAGGGCAGGCCCGTGGCCTTTACGGTGATCACGGCCGGGGGCCCCGCGGTCTCCACAGTGTCCAGCTCGAACTCCCCGCAGTTAAGGCGCGAGTCTATGCCTTTACCGTTCCAGTTCAGCCGGTTTATGGCGGCCCGTATCTTAAAGCTGCCCTTTGCCGCTGAAACCATCATATCGTTTAGCCAGCTCTGGAGCCAGGCGTTATCTCGGTCCTGTATGTGGATCTGAAGGTCGTCCAGTTGGCCGTCCTCCTCGTCGGTGTACTCCATGGACAAGAGGTATGGCCTCAGCTGCTTTGCCGTCTTGACCCCGGCAAATGACAGCTCTATCTCCGCCCGGCGGGCGATGTCGGCATTGCTCATATGTCCCCCGCTTTCCAGGGGGGCATACCCTCGGTCATGGGCTTCTGCTCTATCTCCGGCACAGCCAGAACTATCCCCGCCGGAAAGGTGTAGAAGCCCAGATATTTCCTGTTTGCCATCATCAACTTGTCTGTCAGGCTTATGCTGCCCATGGTCCTATAGGCTATCATGTCCCACATGTCCCCCTGGACGGTGGTATAGGTCTTCATCAGCCTCTCCTCCTTGCTGAATCTATGCGCGCGTCCTCTATGACCTCCAGGATGAGCTCACGCAGGCCTTCATTGTGGCGCTCCAGCTCCTCCCTGACGCCGGCGGCGCTCATACCGCCGGAGAGGTTGTACACCGGCGAAAGGGTTATGACCACCCCGCCCGGCCCATAGCTCCCGGCGGGCAGGGCGCTCATTGCCGGCCTTGCCTGCATGGCGGCAGTCTCCCGGGCATTGAGCACCTGCTCGCCTCCCCGGAAGAATACCACTTCCGGGCCGTCCTCGCCCACCATTGCAAAACCGCGCTCTGCGTTTTCAGTACCGGAGGCGTAGCCGTTCAGCCCCAGGGCCCTCTGCATACCCACGGGCGCACCGGCGGCACTTATGCTCCCAAGCCCCGCGGCGACGCTGCCCCTGAGCCGGTTTATCGCCGCCTGCACCCTGGGCAGGGCCGCGTCTATCTCTCCGATATAGCTGTCCATGGTGCTGCGGGCGGCCCTGCCGGACTCCGCGCTGTAGTCCATGCCCTCTATGTCCGTCTGGAGCTCCTGCCCCAGCTCGTCCATCTGCCGGATGAAGTCCGTCTTGAACTCCGCAAGGCTGTCCGATGTGGTATCGTGCTCCTTTTGCAGCTTCTTCCAGTTTTCCACCATCTGGGCCAGGTCCCCGTCCGTGGCCTGGGCCATCCCCGCCACGGCGTTCACGCTCTCGCTGCTGCCGTCGGCAAAGCTGGCTATGACCTCCCCCAGCCCCCGCACGTCCCCGGCCCGGGCCCGCAGGCTCTCAAGGTTCTGGTTATAGTCCTGCCAGTAGCCCGCCTGGCTCTCCAGGGACTCGATGATGGTCCCCGCGCTGACGACGCTGACCTGTGCGGCTTCGTCCCAGAGGTCATACTGCCCGCTCACGCTGGAATAGGCGGCCTCATAGGCCTCGCCATACGCCTCCGCCAGGGCCGCGGCCCGGTCCCTTACGGATTCCATAGAATCCCAGAGGGCGGCGTTTGTGTCTGCTGCCCGTGAAGTGGCAGTTTCCGCATCGTCTACTGCCGGGGTGAGGGCTTCCATAGCCCTTTTATAGGAATCTGTAGTGGATTCTGCCTCCCGGAGTACATTGTCGCTGTCCGCTACCGCCTCTTTGTATGCGTCTACCTTTCCCTTGACCTCATCGTACTCCACCCCCAGATCCAGCCAACGGCTCTCCAGTTCCAGGTACTCGTCACTGACGCCCTCCATGGATCTCATGCGCCGCTCAAGGTTGAACCTTTTTTCCTCTATGTCTCGCAGATCTGCCTGGGCGTCGGTCAGGAGTATGACGCTTTTCTGCCGCTCAAGTTCCGCTTCGGCCTGGGCGGCGTATATTTCCTTAAGCGATTCCTGATATGCCTGGGCCTTTGCGTTCTCCTCCCAGGCGGCGGTCTGCTCCCGCAGTGCCGCAGTCCCTCCCTCGATATAGTCCGTCTCGAGGTTGATCGACTCTGCCAGCTCCGGTATGGTCTCAGAGAGCATAACAAGGGTGGCGTGGTACTCGCCCTGCTGTTCTTCGGTTCTATGGGCTATTCCTTCCAGCTTCTCCAGCCTGTCGATATAGTGGTCTGCTGAATTTGCAGCGGCCAGAATGCCCACTCGGCTTTTCTCAAATCCCCCTGTGGCGTTAGATACGGTGTCATCCAGAGCCCGCGCGGCCTGAGTCAGTTCCTCGACCTTTGGCACACCCTCATTCGCGGCCTCCACCGCCCCGATAATACCGGCGGTCACCGCTCCAAAAGCCGCCCCCACGGCCAGTATCGGCCCCACCGGCCCGGTGAACAGGGCGGCGAGGTTCACCGCCGCCATCACCTTCTGGGCGGCGTTATAGGCCACTACGCCCGCTGTCAGGACGCCAACGGCCCCCGCCGCGCCGAGGATGGCCTTTGTCAGCACCGGGTGGTCGTCGATCAGTTCATTTACAAAGGAAATGACCCCAGTCCCCGCCTGCACCAGCGCCCGGGTCTGGAGCATGAACTCCTCTCCGATGGTAAGGCTCAGCCCGTCCGCGGCGGAGCTCAGCAGCGTCAGGTCGCCTGCCAGATTGTCCAGCTTTATATCGGCCATACGCTTTGCCGCCCCGGCAGAGTTATATATGCTCTGGGTCAGGCTCTGATAGTCGCTCTCGCTGGCGTTGATAATCGCCAGCATACCGCTCATGGCCTCCCTGCCAAAGATGGTGCTGGCCGCCGCAGACTGCTCCGCCTCGCTCATGCCGGAAAACGCGCCCCGCAGATTGCCCACCATGTCAATCATTGGCAGCATCTGGCCGTTGGTATCTGTCAGGCTTATGCCCAGGCGCTCCATCTCAGCAGCCTGCTCCTTCGTTGGGGACGCCAGATTTGTAATGGCCGTGCGCAGGGTGGTACCCGCCTGGCTGGCCTTTATGCCGCTGTTCGCCATAAGCCCCAGGGCCACCGCCGTGTCCTCAGCAGTGTACCCTAAAGTACCCGCCAAGGGGGCCACATACTTGAAGCTCTCCCCCAGCATGGACACGTTGGTATTTGACTTGCTTGCGGCCGTTGCCAGCACATCCACAAACTCGCCGGTGTCAGCAGCGGTAAGCTTAAAGCCGGTAAGGGAGTCGGTAACGATATCCGCCACGCCCGCCAGGTCCTCCCCGGACGCGGCGGCAAGGTCCAGCACCCCGGGCATACCCGAGAGCATCTGCCGGGCGTTCCAGCCCGCCATGCCCATATAGCCCATGGCCTCGCCGGACTCCATGGCCGTAAACTTGGTGGTAGCCCCCAGTTCCTTGGCCTGGGCGTTGAGCGCCGCCATCTCCCGGGCATTGGCCCCGCTGAGAGCCTGCACGTTGGACATAGTGGCCCCGAACTCCCCCGCCGCTTGTACGGTGCCTATGTAGGCCTCGCCGATTTCCTTTATCCCTGCCAGAATACCGGCGGCGGCAAGGGCTTCTCCGGCGGCGCTAAAAGCGTCCACTGCCCGGTCCTTATAGCTTTGCGCGCTTTCCGCCGCCTGCTCCTGCCTTTTGCTCAGTTCCCCTATCTGGGCGCTGAGCCGGGCGCTCTCGCCGGAAAGGTCCTTGGTGCTGACCCCCGCTTCTTTCAGCCGCAGAGTGGTCGCGCCCAGCCGGTCTTGCTGGTTTTCCAGACGGACAGTGGTCGACCGTATGCTCTCGGACAGCCTTTCCTCGTCGCGCTTGAGAGCGACGGTAGATTCCCCGGCCTTGTTCGTTTCCTCGATCTGCTGCTTTAACAGCTCCTGCTGTCTGTGTAGGCTCTCCAGCTTTTTGCTTGTGCTTTCAATAGCAGACTGCTGTTTCTGATATGCCGAAATATCGGCCTGGACCCGGTTGAGGGACTGTATCTCGCTGCCAAGCCTCGCAAACTCCGCCTGGGCTTGTGTGAAGGTGCTCTTGAATCCCGAATTTGCCTGGGCGTTGAGCTTGAAAATCATCTCATGCTGTTTGCCACCGGCCAACTATATCACCTCCTGGGACCGTACTTCATGCCGCTTTTGGGCCGGTCATCCTCCCGGCGCCGTTCTATCTTCTTTTCCAGCCGGTTATTGGCCTTTATCCACCGTCCCAGCTCCCCCAATGGCCGCGAAAGCCAGTAGTGCACCGGCGTATTGTTGTTCCGGGCCAGTATCAGGCACTGCTCCCTCAGCCATTCTCCGGCCTTTGTGTCTACAATACCGGCGAAAGCAAAAAATTTCTTGCCGCCCCCACAATACAGTTATAGTCCCGCATGGGCAGGGCCTTAAGGAACCTCTCATCCACTATCCGCAGGTCGTTTGCGCCCCTGGTGGTGCAGGCCCGCACGGCCATAAGGGTCATAAACTCCCAGGACAGATGGGGGTACATTAGGCTTTTAAGCCTATGGTTCAGCTCCGCCTCTATGGCGATGGTGTCCTCGCCGGTAAGCGCGCCAAAGTCAAAGTCCAGCCGCTCAACGGTCTTGTTCTCGTATGTAAAGGGCCTTTTGAACTTGTGGGTGTACACCTCAGGGTCCGGCTGGGCTGCCTGCTCTTTCTCCAGGGCTTCGGCCTGGGCCTGCTCGTCGGTGGTGATGGTTTCTTTTGACATGGTAATCTTCCTTTCAAAAAAATTACTTAAAAATACGTTTTAGCTCTTGACAATACGTGTTTTTACGTGTATGATATTCTTAAAGGCCGCGGGATTGAAATGATCCCGCCCCTTTGGGAACCCTATAACAGGAGGTATTTCAATGGCTCAATATGTTTATCCCGCTGTTTTCCATCCTGACAAAAAGGACGGCGGCTATTTTGTCGATTTCCCGGACCTGCCCGGTTGCATGACCGAGGGCAGCGATATAGCCGAGGCCCTCTTTATGGCCCAGGACGCGCTAGAGATGTGGCTTGTAGGCGCAGAGGACCACAAGGATCCCATCCCCGCCCCAACTGCCGCTCCACAGGTCGAGCCCCCGGAATTCGTCAACCTTATAATGGCCGACACCACCGCCTGGCGTAAAAGGAATGACAGCCGCGCGGTAAAAAAGACCCTCTCCATTCCCAACTGGCTGAACACCATGGCCGAGGATGCCGGCGTAAACTTCTCTCAGATACTCCAGGACGCCCTGAAAGACCGCTTACACATCTCCTAAAAGATTACCCCCGGGAAACCGGGGGCTTTCTCATGACATGTAATCTTCCTTTCAAAAAATTTTTTACTTAATTTACGTATTTTCTCTTGACATTACGCAAATTACGTAGTATAATAGACTTGTAAGAAGGGAGGGGGTAAGATGAAACGGCGGGACATCATAAACAAACTGCTTGCCGCCGGATACCATAAGGCCAGAGACGTTGGCGGCCACACGATATTCAAGAAAGACGGCTGCCAGTCCATACCGGTACCCAGACACCGGGAAGTAAACGAAAACACAAGCAAGAGCATACTAAAGCAAGCGGGGTTGAAATAAACCCCGCCCCCTTAGGGGGGCGCAGAAAGGAGCTGCTTATGAACGAATATATCTATCCTGCCGTTTTTCATCTTAACGAGGATGACGGCTCATACACCATCACCTTCCCCGACCTTCCCAGCTGTATCACGGAGGGCAAGGACTTGTCTAACGCATTGTATATGGCGCAGGACCTGCTGACACAGTGGTCGTCCTACTGCGAGTCTGAGGGAGAGACCCTGCCCCCCGCCAGCCGCCTGGAAGATGTAGCCTGTGAAGCGGGCGAGTTTGTGAATCTGGTACGTGCCGTTGTCCGTGACGACAGGGCCGTACGCCGCACGGTGTCTCTACCGAAATGGCTTGACGACCAGGTGTCAGCCGCCGGGCTAAGCCTGTCCCGTGTCCTCCAGGACGCCCTGAAAGACCGCTTACACATCTCCTAAAAGATCGCCCCCGGTTTCCCGGGGGCTTTCTCTTTTTACTCTCCCAGCACAGGGCTTGGGGGATCATTCCCCCAATGCCCTCCTTACATCCGCCCAGTAGTCTACGCCATCGATGACAAACTTCTGGTTACGTTTGTCCACCTCCCAGAGCTGCCTGCCGTCCCGGTACCCGGCGAAGTAGTACACCACAAACTGGCTCTTGGACCCGGGCGCGGCCATAGGCGCGACGGAGCCGGGGTCGAAGCCCTTGGGCCGCACGATGGTGACGAACTTATCTGGCCATATGCCCACGTCGGTCTCCAGAGTGTCCCAGTATTCTTCGGCCACCCTGAGGTCCAGCTGGTGCTTCTTTGGCGTTAACAGCTTCACCGCGTCTCCGGTGGGGCTGTCCCACTCCACCTCCATGTTCATATTGTCTATCATGCCGATGTATGGCACCTCAAGGTTTCCCATGAGCCCCGCCCCGCTGAGGGTGGTGCACACATAGGCGATGGACGGCAGCGTCACCTTTGCCGTGCCGCAGAGGTTTATGCCGTCCTCATACATCTTTAGCTGTATGCTACCCGCTGACTGTTCCATATTTTTCCCTCCTTATCCCAGTGCGCTCTGCACATAATTCACGTCGTACTCCAGGGTGAAATCGCACTCCTGCATGGGGGCGGGCGGGGTGATGTAGATGTGGATATGAATAATTCCCGCCATAAGGTCAAGGAGGTTGTTTTCACTCTCCAGCATCTCAGCCCGCGCCCCTAAGAGGTGTCCCTCCGATACCTGGCCGATGAGCCAGATATTGCCGGTGTCCAGTATGTTGTCGATAAGCCGCCTGTTCATGGGCCTGTCCAGCTTGCTCCAGAAGGTGCGGATAAGGGTGTTGCCCACCCAGTCGAACATCCTGGAGATGGGGATAAACTGATCCTTAACGTCGGTGTTGGCGGGGAAGCAGGCGGTATAGTTCCCCTTGGCCGTCCAGCCCATACCCATGAAGTTGATGGCCGTGACAATGCCCCAGCTTCCCGCGATAAGATTCACCCGTTCCCAGGTCAGGCTGACCTCCGTGCCGTCCTCAAGACAGCAGGCGTCTATCTTGAGGTTTTTGTTGCTGGGGCTCTCATAGGGGCACCCGCCGTTGAGGGTGTCCACAGAGGCCATAAGCCCCGCCAGCTGTGTGCTGAGATGGAACTGGTAATCTCCCAGCTTCACCTGGGGCCAGCAGACGATCTGGTTGATATCCACAAAGTTGTTCTTGTTCTTATAGGCAGTAAGCTGGCTGTACTCTGTGACCCCATCCGCGCTGCTGTCCGCGTCGATAAGGCACTTGGCCCCGAACAGGCCGTTTATGCCCGCCGCTTTCGTAGCAAGTATCGCGGCCACCACCGTATCGTGGGACCATCCTGGGGCCAGCAGCAGGTCGGGTATGACCCCCACGGCGGTCATGCAGGCATCAGCTTGGCCTATGCCCATGACGATGTCCGCAGAGGTTACGGCCCCGGGGTCGGCCTTTGCCGCCTCCACTGTCAGGGATGTGGCGCTATAGGCCGCGCTATCCTCCAGCAGCTCTATAATGCAGGCCCCCTTGTTCTCGTCATAGAACAGGGTATAGTCCTCATCCTCCACCAGCGCGGCGGCGCTCTCGCCTTCGCCGCTTGTGACTTTTATACCGTCGCGGATGGTATCCATGGATAGAGTGACACGGTGCTCCGCCACGTCGCAGGCCTTGCTTTCAGCGGGCTTTCTCATGTCCGTGTCGCCGGGGTCAAGCACATTGCAGAAGATCACCGGCTGGGCCCCGAACAGCTGGAAATGGCTGTACATCGCCTCGCAGAGGGTGTATTTATTCCAGTCATAGGAAAATCCCAGCTTCTCCACAGCCTCGTCCCAGCTGGTGCACAGCACCGGGTAGTTGGGCTTGGCGGGCTTTGCCGCCGTATGTACCGGCGCGGCGCCCACAAAAAAGGGGATGCCGCTGTCCGCCACTACGGGTATGCTGACCGCCGTGGCCTTTTTGTTTACGTGTACTCCCAGGTTAGGCATGGTCTACCTCCTCATTCTCAGCTTTCCGGCGGGCCTCCTCTAAAAGCTCCCTTTTGAGCTTCTGGAAGCTGGCATAGTGCCCTGTCCCCTGCTCCTTGACCTTGAGCCGTGCCACAGCCAGAGACTCGCCGGGTATGAGCAGCGTTTTCACCAGCGGATATTTCTCCACCGTCTCGGCTATCCCCTTCAGGATATCCTCCCTCTCCCCGCGGAATACCTGGCCGCTGTGAAGATACCCGCGGATATTGGGGCCGATGTAGCAGTATATTTTGTTACTCTTTCTGGCCGTAGTGCCGGCCGCTTTCCGGGCAGCGGCCGCTATGGGCTCCTGGCCCCCCGCTTTTGATGTTGCTGTCGCCTTGTTTGCCATATTTTACCTCTCTTTCTACCGGAGGAAGCTTCCAGACGGTCACCATCTCCCCGGCGTAAAATGGCGGGATATTGTCGGGGTATATGAGATACTCCACTCCCGCTTCATAGTCAAGCTTGAACTGACCTCCTATAACGCCCTGCTCCAAGAGCGCTATGCGCATACGCTCGAACAGCTCCAAAATGGCCAGCTGGCCCTCCTGGTTATTCAGGTTATACACAGCGGCCACCGTGCGCACCGTGGCCTGGCTGTCCGGTCGGGAGCGCCCCGGGACCCACCAGTCTTTTGCGGTTATCACCTGGTGGAACACATAGGGCGCTTTTTTCTTGGAGGCGGAAATGTCCACAAGGCCCAGGATGTGCACCTCCGGGGCCCGGGGCATTGGGGGCTCTTTGTCCTCTTTCTGGCGCTGCACCGGGAGTATTAGGTCCTTAACGGTGTCCTCAGTGAAGCCCTTTAAGGTCTCCAACAGGTTGTTTTTTGTCATAATACCTCCTAGACCCAGCCGTTGAGCCGCACAAGGATTTCATGCTCCAAACGCTCCTCGAACTTCTCCATAGCCCCTTGTCCCAGCTTTTCGCTGACCTCCTCATTGCCCAGCATTTGCGGAACGGATGAACCCATAACCTCTTTAAGCCTGCCACCTTCATCCTCGAACATTCCGGTATGGCCGCCCACCTGAGCGGCAAAAGCGTGTCCAAATTCTTTGGGCAAAGTCATCTTTAGCTGATGTCCCCTAGCTGAAACATTGGGGTGTACGGTTTTCCATTGGCCGTTTATCCTTACATGGACCCACCGGCTTGTATCTTCATATCGCGTGCCATGAAAGGAGAAGCCGCCGAAGTCAACTAGCCGGAACTTCCCGCCGGAAAACCGCATTTCCACTTTGAGAGCACCCTTGCGGTAATCATATTTTACATAATAATTATGATTGGCCTTGACCTTACCTGCGGTAATATAGTAGCGTTCCCTAATGACTTTAGCGCTATCTGTCCGCATATGAGAAACCGCGCGGCTCATGGCAGACTCAAAGGCTCTGTCCATTCCACCCGGAATACCTGCCAGCAGCTTCTCTGCCCTACTTAGGCTTTCCTGTCCAACGGTCTGCACAGTAACGACACTCACTGCCCCGCCACCTCCAATTCGACCCTCAGCATCCCCATCTCGCAGAAAGAGGATATGACCCGATACCTCTCAAAGAAGTCCGGGTTCTCCGGGCTGTTTATCTCGATCCAGGTCCCCTGCTCGGGCATTGCCCCCGCAAGGTCCTTCCGGGCGCAGAAAAGGACGGCCCGCACCAGGAAAAAGCCCTGGGCGTGGTCGTCCGCCTTTTGCTGCCGTTCGTCCTCGCCGGTCTCCTGCAAAGATACCGGGATATCCGGGTACTCCTCTCCGTCATAGCGGACAGTGCGGCTCTCGGCAAAAAATCTGGTGTCCAGGAACACCTTGCCGGTGTCCCTCTCTACCCTGTCCCTGAAGCTCATACCACCGGGTCCTCGGGGGCAAGCTCCGGCATGGGGGCTTCTGTTCTGGCCCTGCCCGGCTTTTTGGCTTTTGCGGGCTTGGGCTCGTCCTCATGGGTTTCTTCGTCCTCATGGGCGGGTATATCCTCATGAGCATCTTCATTCGCTTGGGCGGGCGCATCGGCCGGAGCTTCCTCCACATAGGCGGCCACCCCTAACCCCACCAGCCTTGCGGCCTCCTGCTCATCCACCCGGCATACGCCGCCCAGGCGCACCGGCACAGTGCGATTGTTCACGCGCTGGCCGTAAGCTCCGTTGACGATCCTTATAGTTTTCATACGCTCCCTCCTTAACCCACCACATCGCCGGCGAAGATATAGGGGCAGTAGTTTTTGGGCGCGGCCAGGGGCCGGGAACCCAGGCGCAGCTTGCGGGAGTCATGGTCCTGGTCCAGGATGAACTTTGGGACGCGCCTGCCCGCGTGGTCGGTAAACTCCGTGCTGCCGTAGTCTATCTGGGTTATCTGCCCATACATCAGGTGCCCGCAGCCGGGGGCCGTCACCATCGAGGCAGTGGCAGGGAAATATCCCTTCTCCTGGCCGTCCTCATCCTCATAGGTCTCGTCCACGCTGATAAGGTTCAGCTTATGCCCGCCGAAATTGAGGGTGCCCATATAGGTCACGCCGTGGTACGGGCTCAACTGCTGCTCTATCTGCCCGATGATAATGCCGCTGTTCTTGTCGAGCATTCTCTGCACCTTTTCCAGCTCCAGAACAGCGTCGGCGGCGTCAATGCCCAGCACTAGGTCAGCAGCGGGCAGGCCCCGGCGGGACAGCAGCTGGGCCATAGCCCGCACATCACCGAAGAAATTGCCTGTTGCAGCGTTCCATTTGGCGGCGGGAGTAAAGCTGTGCTCGCTGGCGCTGTCAAAGAATTTCACGTACTTCTTCTCGCCCTTGGTCTTGCCGTCGATGTACTCCTGCATCTCGCAGGCGTTGTTTATCATGACCTGGGCGCACATCCACTCCTCCCTGCGCTCTATGCGCTTGTCCATGTCCTCCATGTCCTGCTTTAGAAGTCGGGCGGCCCGCTGGGCGGGCTGCATACCCGGATAAAGCGCCTCGCCGAAGCCGCGCTTTTTCAGCTCGTCCGTGGTGAGAGAGCGGGAGGGGGCGATATACGCGGGCTGGTACTCGTGTATCTCGTACCCCACGCGGTCCATGGGGATATCCCCTGCCCTGGGAGATACGAACGCCGCCATCTTGCGGTCGCCCCGGCGGTACTCCGTCAGCACCTTGTCCGCGGCAAATACGTCCCCTTCGCCGGTAGGAAAATAGCGGTCGCGGAAGAAGGTCTGCGCGGGCACTATCTCCTCCGCTATCGCCATAAGAATATAGTTGTCAAAAAAGTTAAGTGTAGCCATAGTAGTTCCTCCTTACTTCGCGGCGGCTTTCAGCACTATGCTGTAGCTGCGCAGCTCGTCAATGTCCGCCTGGGTTATGGCGTATTCCTCCGCCACAATGAGCTTATCCGGGTCAAAGCATCCGGCGGTATAGACGCACACCTCAACGTCCTCCTCCGTGCCCACCTCAGTATCGTCACAGAGAACGCAGTCGGGGGTATATACGTCTGCGGCCTTCCCAGACTCCGGGGCGGGGGGTTCCGTGCCCAGAATATACAGCTTGCCGTCCTGGGCGGACCTTGCAAGCACGGTGCCCCGCTTATACACGGCGGATTCCGTCAGCTTGGCAATAGTGCCGCCGCCCACCTGTTTTGGGGGAGTAATGCCCGAGATAAGGCCGTCAAACTCCATCGCCCCCAGCTTTCTGCTCAATTCCTGCATACTTATTCCTCCTTTCCCAGCAGCGCCCGCACGTTCCGGCGGGCTGCCGCCATGCGCTGTTCCGGCATCATGTTTTCCGGGTCCTCAGGCGGCTCGGATATCGGGGCCGCGCCCACCTCTGTCGCCGCCTTGGCGTCCGTCCGCATGGCAGCCAGGAATGCCTTGCCTTCGCTTTCCGCGCTTGCGGCCGCCTGCACAGCCGCCCGATAGGCCAGCTCCTGGGCCGTACACGGGTCCTCCCCATACTTTGCCGCCTGCACCAGCTCCGGGTCATACAGCGCCGCTATGGCGTCGATATCCCGAAGCCTCTGGCGCTCCGCCGCGACCTGCTCCGCGGCGCTGACAGGCTCTGCGGCCTTTGAGGCCTCTTTGTTTTCTGTCATTTGCTCTCCTCCTTCTTCCCGGTTTTCCTCCGGGGGTATATTCTCAACCGGGGCTTTCACCTCGGGTCCTGCCGTAGGTACACTGTCCGGCGCAAACATGCCGGGACAAAGGTGGAGCTCCCTGCCCCGCACAAACAGGCTCCTGCCGTCCGCGCTGGCGGCTATATTCAAAGGCTCCGCATCCTCCATAAGAGAATCCGCGAAGCCCTTGTCAATAGCCTCCTGGCCGGTCATATAGGTGGTCTCCGCCATCATCCGGGTTATCTCCTCCTCACTGAGGCCGCATTTTCGCCTGTAGATACTGGCCTGTGCCTTGTCCCAGGCCTCGCAGGCAGCGGCCTCCTCCCGCAGCTCGTCCGCGTTATAGCCGCCCCAGAGAGTGCTCCAGCACCTGTGTATCATGATAAGACTGGAGGGATTCACCTTCACCGTGTCGCAGGCCGCCATAATAAGCGACCCGCCGGACATCGCCACCCCGTCCACAATGCAGATCAGGGCCGTGCCCTTTGCCGCCAGCTCCCGCAGGCGGTTGTGGATGAGGATGGACACCCCCGCGTCCCCGCCCAGGCTGTTCATGCGGATAGTAATGGTCTTTGCCCTGCTGAAGCTCTCCAGGTCCTGCATGAACTCGCTCTGGACTATGTAATCCCCCTCTTTTTCCTTGTCTGTCCACCAATCCCGGGGGCGCTGGCTTACGATTTGGCCGTACATGGTCACTTCAGCGTTCTGCCCGTCCGGCATGGACATGGCGTATGGGCCCCGGTCGATGTTGACCGGCTTTCTGAAAATACTAGGCATTCTCCTCATCCTCCTCTTTCTCATGCAGATCTATCTCCTGCCGGGACGTGCCGCCCGCCGCTTCCAGCCGCCGGTTCTCATCCGCAATGACCTCAACATTTTCGTCCCAGTCTCCGCCGCCCATCTCCCGGGTCACCTGAGAGTGGGTCTTCAGCGCTTTCTGTATCAGGAGCACCGCCGCCTTTGCCTCCTTTAAGGGGTCAAGGCTGCCCTGCACAGGGCCTATCCACCGGGCATTGCACCAGGCCGCACGGATGAGCGGGTCAGAGAAAAACCCCGGGGCCTTTACCCGCCCCAGGGCCACGGCTTCACTGAGCCACATCTCATACACCGGCTGGCAGAAGTCGCTGACGAACCACGCCCGCCTCATGCGGAAATCCTCCCACGCGTCCAGAAGCGCCGCCCGGGCGCTGGAATAGCTGGAGTTGTACTCCTTTATGAGCACGTCATAGGGGATCCCCAGCCCCGCGCCTATCAACTCGCAGAAGGTCTTTACAAAGCCGTCAAAGCCGGTGACCGGCATGGTGGGATTGCCGAAGGTGACCTTCTCCCCCGGCTGCAAAATGTTGATGGTGCCCTCGCCCATCTCCAGCTCGTTGGGGCTGGACGATACCCCTCTGGGGTTCTCTATGGGCACTCCGGCAATGTCTCCCGCGCCCACCTCGTTAAATGGCAGGCCGTCAGCCCCGGCCTCGGTGGTCACCCACGCGGTAAAGAAGCACTGTATCATGGCCGCGGTCAGAGCCGAACGCTCATACCTGTTAAGCTGCAACAGCGGCTCTATCACCTGGGCCAGATAGGTTATCCCCCTATACTGGCCGCAGCGCTCGGAGCTCATGATATGCAGGATATTCGGCAGGCCGGTATGCTCCCCATAGGCCTCTATGCGCTGGTGCTTCTCCTGCTCAGTGGTCATCTGCCAGGGGTAAGTATTATGGACATAGTAGGCGGCCACCATCCCGGCGCCGTCCACCTCCACGCCGTCAAAAATGCGGTTGCCGTTTTCCGGGTTCTTCCCCTCGGCCAGCGGGACAGGTCCCGCGCCCATGCCGCTGGGAGTGCGCACCCGGTCGGCTTCGATAAGGTGCACCCGCAGGGAATAGGGCCGCATGGCCGTCCCCTCCCGGCGCTGGAACAGGGCAAACACATCCCCGCTCATGAGCCAGCTGATAAGGGCCAGCTGCTGCAAACTGGTAAAGTCGTTCATGCCAGTGGCGTCACAGGCGGCCTTATCGTTTGCCCACAGGGCGAACTCCCTCTCGGTATGCTTCTGCCATGCTTTGGCCTGCCGGGCATCGAGCCCCAGAAGCTCATGGTCGATAGAACTCTTAAGCGCAAGGCCCACGCCCACCACCTTTGTGCGATTGGTGTTGATGGCGCTGGTTGCCACCGGGCTCGACATATACAGCATCCGGCCCCGCTGGCGCAGGGTGTAGTTATTCCGGTCTATGTCCTCGCTGGGCGCGGTACTGTGCGGCGTAAAACCGCGCAGCGCCCTGCGCGTCCGGCTGGCCCCGGCCTCGCTGTAGCCGGAGGCCTGGGGACGGGCGCTGTCCGGGAGGAGGATGCCGGTCTTTTTG
This sequence comes from uncultured Eubacteriales bacterium, assembly GCA_910584745.1. GTDB lineage: Bacteria > Bacillota > Clostridia > Oscillospirales > Acutalibacteraceae > Acutalibacter. The sequence goes on along the minus strand of CAJUDG010000007.1, from coordinate 15,163 downwards.
TCTTTGTACATTCTATTACCTCTTTTCACACATATAAATATTCTTTTGAGGGTTCGACAAATACTTTTATATGTGCTATACTGTGCTTATCATAGTCATCGTCTATGGAGGTATCCCTATGAAAAAGCCCGATAGATATGTTTACCCCGCCGTATTCACCTATGAGGAATGCCAGGAGATCGCCGTGGTATTCCCCGATCTGGACGTTGCCACCAGCGGTGAAAATGATGAGGACGCCCTGTTCTCTGCCCGGGAACTGCTGGGCTGCGTTATGTCCGGCCTGGAGGAGGACGGCGAGGATATCCCCGCCCCCACGCCTTTGGCAAAGGTTGCTTGCGAGGGTAACGAACGGGTAATGCTGATCGATGTATATATGCCGTCCATCCGTATGGCGCATATCAACCGCTCGGTCAACCGTACTGTAACTCTCCCCGCATGGCTTAACGCTGCGGCACAGGAAAAGAATATAAACTTCTCTCAGGTGTTGCAGGATGGCTTAAAGCAACGGCTAGGAGTATAATGCAGGTGCTGCCCCCGGTTATACCGGGGTTTTCTTTTACCAATCCCTCGGCACCACCGCCACGGCCTTCCGCCTGCTCCCGCCGCTTGCAATGGCCTCCAGCTCGTCCACCTTCTGCTCAGCCTCCTTTATCTCCTTCATCAGGCTGGGCATATCAAGCATTGTGAGCTCCCGGTCTTTTAGCTTATACGACTTCACCTCTCCGTCCAGCAGGGCAAGATATGCCTTGCGCAGAGCTTTCAGCGCCTCCCGCCAGAACTGGAGCCGGGCGCTGATTTCCGTTTTACCGGCCATTACCATTCCTCCATCCGTGGTGTTTTCTTTACCCGCGACCTGGGCGCGGGCGCCGCCGCGGGCACGGCAGAGACGTCCCCTGGCGCGGAACCGACGGTCAGTTTCCCCCTTGCCGCCTGCAACCGCCGGTGGATAGCGTCCAGGTCCTTGGGCAGCGCCTTAAAGGCTGCGTTGGCATAGTTGCGGCAGTCCAGGGTCTCGTTGCGCTCGTGGCCCGGTATCTTCTCCCATTTCCAGGGGTGCCGCAAAGCCCTCTCATCATAGACCAGGTGCTCGGACAGGAGCCCCGCAAAGTAACCGGCCCCATAGTCGTCCCTCTTTGGGAAATGGCAATACCCGGGGCCCGGTTCTTTCACCCTCAGTCTGTCCATAATGTGCTGTTTCCCCGCGTCCACACCTATCTGATACTGCCAGCAGTAGCCCAAATGCGCGCCGTTTATGACGATCTTCATCTGTTTTGGGGGGCTTGTATACGGCCTGTCCTGGCCATACATTCCCTTTATACAGAACAGCTTTTTCCCAATGCGTTCCCTACACCGCTGCCGCACCTCCTGGGTAAAGTGCCCGCCCTCATCCATAAAGCTCATGCTTATTCTGAGCCCCAGCCCGTCCTCAAAGCGGTACACCTTACTGAGCACATCATCCAGGGCGGCCCATACCTCGCTGCTGTCCGGCCTGCCCATGATAACGCCCTTCTCAATGCCCCAGCTCTCATGAAAATGCCCGTGGCCCACCACCTCATACTCCAGCCGGTCGTCCTGAGTATCTATGCCGCAGGTGAGCACCAGCACGCCCTCGGGGAGCTCTGCGGGATATTCCTCCCGGCGCTGAAGCAGGCCCTCCTCGTCCTCCAGGTCCCCCCTGTTCTCCCAGAGCCTGCCGAAGATAGTGTTATAGACCACCTGCATTTTCCGGCTGTCCCCCTGGGCCTGCAAGTAGCTGAGCGCGATACTCTCCCAGCTTTTCCACTGGCTGACAAAAGCGTTCAGCCAGAAGGAGCGTACACCGTTCCCATAGGCCCCGGGGTTGTCCGCCACCCACTTTGCCGGCTGCCGCTTCATGGTAAGCTCGTCGGAGACCGCGCCGCAGCCCGGACACATATAGAAAACCTTTGTCACCTTGAACACCCGCTGATGGCTGACCTCGGTCTCCTCGTGCTCGTAACGGATATTATCCCATATGATCTCATGGTACTCGCCGCAGTGCGGGCACTGAGAGCGCCAGCGCTCCATGGTGCCCTCATTGAAGCTGTCCGTGATGGGGCTGGCCCCTTTGACGGTAGGCGTGCTGACCTCCACCGCCTTCGCGTTATAGAAAGTAGTCTGCCGGGCCATCGCCAGCCCCCAAGGGTCGCCCTCGTCCCCGGCGGATTTGGCCCAGCGGTCACGCTCGTCCCCGAACACATATCGTATGGGCTTACTGGCCAGAGCGTGGGCCTCGGTGGAGCCGCAGAGAGTGAGAATGCCTCCGGGATATGTTTTTTGCAGTACGGTGTTGCCGCTGTCCCTGGACTTTGGGGCGGCCACTTTTCCGCTCAGAGTGGGACAGTCCCTGACCATGGGGGCAATGCGCATCTTGGAGTAGTCCTTTGCGTCAAGGGTGGTGGGGTGCACAAAGAGAATACTGCCGGGGTCCTGGTCGATGATATACCCGATGGTGTTGTTGATAAACTCCGACTTTCCCACCTGGCTTGCCGCCACCATGACGATACGCCGCACCCTCGGGTCGTTAAAGGCGTCCATGGGCTCCCGCAGGTACGGCGTTCTTTCATTGCGCCAGCGGCCCGGCTCGGCGGCGGTCTCGCCGGACAGGCGCCGGTGCTTTTCGGCCCAGCGGGAAACAGTAAGGTCCTCCGGCGGCTTCATGCCGCGGAGCACCCGCTTCAATAGCGCGTTCAGGCGCGCGGTCTCATTCATCGGAGTCCACCACCTCGCTGTCCCAGTCCATACGCTCCCGGACCCGTTCGGCGTATTTCCTGGGGTCATACTGATACCCTGCCAGTTCATCCATCACCTGGTACACCTCCCGGCGTATGATCTCCGCAGCTTCAGCCGCCGACCCGCAGCCTGCCACATCCACCGCCAGCCTCCCGGGCAGGGCTATAAGCGCCCCGCGCATCTCGTATATCAGGTCCTCAGTCATGGCGGCCACGTCCTCGGAGCGGTGCATTTTCCCCTCCAGCTCCTGGGCCTCCATCTTGGCTATCTTTGCCTTAGAGGCTTTAAGCTGAGCCTCGGCGGTCCGCCTTACCTTATCCAGCTTTGCCTCGTCTTCGGTGACCACGCCCCGCTTCAAGTGGGCAATATACCTCTGGACAGAATCCGCAAGGAGGTATTTCCCCCTCTGGGCGCTGGATATCACGCCGTCCTGTATCAGTTGGTAAATGCGGTTGGAGCTAAGGTCCAGCACCGCCGACAGCTCGGCTACAGTTGCCAGCGTCTTTACAGAAATCTTCTCAGTTTTTTTAGGGGTTGCGGGCATATTGACCGTTTCCTTTCAGAGTGAAATTTTACTGAAATGGCGAAAAAATTTTTCGCTGACTGCGCTTTTTTCGGGGCTCGCAGGCCCGCAGTCTATGGGGTGGGGGTTTTACAGTACCTTTTTTCTGTACAAGAAATAAACCTCCCAAAATATGGGAGGTCAACGGCTTTCATCAAAGGTTTCACAAATATAATATAACATATCCTAGCAGGGAACATCAAGGAACATGAGGGAACACAAGGGAACGGATTTCAACTTTCTATATGCCGGTAACAGGCCATCTTCACACTATCCTTTGTGTTCCCCCCTCCAACGATCGCCGCCACATCCTTCCAGCGCAGCCCCCGCAGAAACCTCAGCCGGAAAATCATCCGCGTCTGGTCGTCGGGTATGCCGTTCACATAGAGCTCTATCTCCCGCCGCTTTTGCCCGGCTTCATCTTCAAGGGATCTCACCCTGGCCCGTATATCAGCGATCTCAACGGCCAGCTTTCCCACCCTGTCGCCATAGCCCGGGGCTCCGGGCAGGCCGTTCAGCACAGGCGACCCCGGGACCGCCGAGCCCTCTAAGGACCGCAGCAGCTCCCGGGCCCTGTTCAGCTGTTCCACCAGACGGTAATATTCGTTCAGCTCCCCAAGTGTCATAGCGCACCCCTCCCATGGCGGTCCCCGTTATCTCTGAGTATGCCCGCCGCTTTTCTTCACATAGTCCAAAAACAATACCGCTCCATTGAACCGCACCCGAAAGGGCTCCAGGTCCCCAGCCGTCACATACTGCCGCCCGAACCGTTCTTTCATGTGCTCCCAGTCCGGCCAGGGCACAAAAAAGAACTTATCCCTTATACCCGCGCACACGCCTGCAACAGCCCCCAGCCCGTAGTGCAGGCCAAGAGTTTCCGTTTGCTTTTCAGTCAGCACATCCCGCCTTAGACGGTCCGTTGAGGTGTACTTTGCTTCAAACACGATGGAGCGCCCATTCTTAAGGGTCCCCTGAAAATCCGGCTGGGCCCTGGCCGTGAACCTCCCCTTAAAGACCCCATCCCTGCCCTTCTCCATCACCCGGAAAGGCTCCGGGGTCTTGTCCACCACCGCCAGCCCATTCCTTATGTACCAGGCGCACCCGCACAAGATGGCGTCCTCAAAAATTCGGCCCTGGGCATTATTCACAGTATTCTGGTACTGCCTGGGCACCGGCTTCTTGTTTCTAGTTGACATACTGTCACCTTCTTCCTACTCCTTCCTTTTAAGCTTCAAATAGACCGCCCACCCGGTCAGCTCGTTATACTGGTACGAAACCCCATAATCTTCACTCATAAGCGTCCACCCCGGGTATCTTCTCTCCCAGAACTGCCGGTCCGGGCGCTCCCTGGCCCACTTCTCCACCTGTCTATGGGTGAACTTTCCATCGCATGTACGGTAATCCGGCCTTGTCAGGTTGCGGGAGGAGGACCACCGCTTTTTACCGCCCGCCTGCTTGGACAGATAGCTGCATAGGGCCGATATCCCATTCTCGTCCCCCTGCAGCCTATCAGCATTGCAGAAACCTATCCTGTCGCCCGCCTTCTGTCCCCGCCGCTTCCTCTTGCGCCAGAGGCTTTCCACGGTGTCCCGGTCAAGGCCGCCGTTCATGATGATATGATGATGTATGCGCACCGGCTCCCCTGTCTCACGGTCGAATACCGAGGCTGTTACCAGCATATACTTTAGCGGCGGCAGACCGGCCTTTTTCCTCTCATACTGGATACGGCGCAGATAATTTCTTGCCTCCCTCTCTGCTTCCTCCATCGATCGGGGGAGATACCTGTTACTGTATGTAAGAGAGACGTGCAGCGCCCCCGGGTCATCTCCAAAATTCATGATGGCCTGCTGGATAAAAAAGCGCCGTGCGTTTTTCTCGTTAAGGTTTCTCTGCTTGGGCTCAGATATCTTACGCTTTTTAGAGCGCTTCTTTGTGACAGCTTGGCTCTGATTGTCGGTATATGAGTAAATGTCCACTTCCCGGTAATGCTTCCCGCAGTAGGTTTGTTTTTCTCTTATATAGCTTCGCACTGCTTACACCCTCCTGGTATATCGTCGTAATGATAATACCCATTACAAGCCCGGCATGCCGCCCATTGACGGCGTTTTTCTTGACTTTTCCGCCACAGTGTGCTATACTTTATATTGTAACTGTTGGTATGGCATGGCACACTATGTGCGGAAGCTGCCTTACGCCTAGCTGGAGACTTGGCGTAAGGCGGTTTTTCTTTTATAGCGGCTCCGGACTGTCCCCCGCCGCTTCCGGCAGCCTATAAATAACACTCCCCGCCCAAGCCTCACGGACCAATCCATCAGAGACCCGGGTCAGTTCAAGCTCCAGCCAATAATTGTAATTGACCCAGCTTCGTATGATCATGGCCGATACGGTACAAATGTCGCCCTCATAAAGCACCTTCTGCCCCGACCAAAAGGCCGCCCTGGCATCAGCCTCCTGGGGCGTGGGCCCATCCTCGTGCACGGGCGGGATATCTGCGGCCCGGGCGCGGTCGTCCTCGTCTTTCCATTCCACCAGCCTAAGTCGGGCCACCGTTACCGAATGGCCGCACATATCCCGCAGCTCCGCGCGGACCTTCATCGTGCCGCTTTTCTTCGCCCTCCTGCATACCAGTCCGGATATCTTCTCATATGTAATCTCCTCATATACTACCGGCGCCCCCGCTATCATGGCCCTTACCGCCTCCTTGATAGTCAACAGTCCCCGCCCCCTTCTACGATAAAAACTAACTGTCCACTTCAGTCCAGGTGATCCGCGGCATACCGCCGTCCTCTCTGCTGAACCGGGGCCGCTGCATGGCCTTTTTGCACTCCCGGAGCATATCACGCAGAGAGTCTATAAACTTATCGTTTACCGCCTCCACCGGGAAGATAACTGCCCGGATAAGCAGCCCCGCTTTTACGGCTATATAGGTCCGCTTGTCCGCAGTTTTCCTCTCAAACATCCGCAGCATACCCATCTCCTCCTCCAGAGGGGACAGGTACTTGCTGTCAATGAAGATGATACCCTCCCGGCCCATAAGCGGGATAAGCTCCCGGCCATTGCAGATAACGCCCAGCTCCATCTCCTCCGCAGCGCTCTCTCCAGGATCCGTATCGTCCACGCTGATGCCCTCATCCCACGCCAGACGGGTCAGCAGCAGATTGTCCCTTTTCTTCTCGGTGATATCGAACATTTTGCAAAGGCTGTCCTCGTCCAGCAGGGGAAGTCCGTGCAGCGGATATGCCGCGCAGCCGTCCCCCAGCCACTGGGAAACCTTCCCGGCGCTGTCCTGCTTGTCATAAAGCGCAAAATTCTTGGCCTTATTGCATAAAGCCGCTATCTTTTTGAATTTCATATTAACTGCCTGCCTCCTTCCACGGAAATTCCCGCAGCATATCTTCTTCTCCCATAATAGGCAGCAGGCTGTCCTTCATGAACACCGGCACGCCCGAAACCTGCGCCGTTTTCACAACATTTTCTATCCATTCCCGTTTTGGCTGGTGCTTCTGGCTTCCTGGCCCGGTCATGGCCCCTATGATGATCCAGTCCACTGAATTCTCCTCGATGTCTCTCCACCGCGACGGAAACTCCTCCATCAGCGGCTCTATGCTAAGGAACGTGTTGTGATGGTTGCTCCACCAGAACATTGTGTATGGACTCAGTACAGATGAGCCGTACCAAAAACTATCCTCTCCCGGCAGCTTCCCGGCCCGTGCCAGTTCCTCGTACCGGACCGGATTCTTTGTCAAAAACAGATATCTGTGCTGGGGAGCTTTTTTGCAGGCCTCAAACACTTCCACTATCCACTCGTCCGGCACCCACTCGCCGAACAGGTCGGCCATGCTGCACACAAAAATGGTCTGGGGCTTCTTCTTTCGCTGGGGCTCGTTCAGCCGGTATGCGTGGAAAGTGGGCTCAAATAAGAACGGATAGGGGTTATTATCAAATTTGTTATCCAACATATGTGCCCCTTTATGCCGCAACGGATATCCGCTAAAATCCGGCAGCTCCTTCCCAAACCTCTGCGCCACGCGCTGGGCATAGCAGTATTCGCACCCATGCAGGCAGCCGGTCACGGGGTTCCAGGTGCTGTCGCACCACTCAATTTTTGTTTTGTTCATGGTTTGCCTCCTTCAATAGCTCCGGGTTGTCATAGATATTGCCGATGACTTCGATTTTCTCAGGGCAAAATCCGCTGTCATCTGTGAAGATAGTAAATCCTCCAGCCTCATCCCACTCAACAACATACTTGTACTTTGGTTTTGCCGGATGATAAAAAATATCCCCCTCAAAAATCTCGACGCCGTTCTTGTCTTTAAGGCCGGTGTACTGGCCGACGGTGTCAGGGTCAACCCGCCCATACTTACCAAGCACCGTTTCATCCGGCGTTATGACAGCAATCCTGCCTCCAGGCTTGATATTTAGATTCCCATAAGCCCACTCACCCTCAACGGCTTTAGCAATCATCTTTCCTCTAAACAAAATCTCACGATTCATGATTTACATCCTTTCTCTATACTCCTGCAACAAATTTCACTAATGCAACAATCCCAATTATCACCCCTGCGCCTATGGCAATAAATCCTATCCACATAGCAATTAAGCAAACGTTACAGATAAAATCCACTAGTTTATTGTCGAACATTTTCTGCCTCCTCTCTGCTTACCCTCTCGAACTCAATGACCCACACCCAGGGATTAGCCTCCCAGCCGTACAGGGCGCGGTCTTTGGGCTTGAGGGTGCTGTCCCATACATAAAAGAATCCTAATGCTGTAGAGCTATAATCATTGCACCCTTCTTTTAGCGCTTGCTTAAATGTAATCCCCTGCAACCTCTCCACCCGCACATCCGTCACCCGCAGGAATATCCTCGCGGCCTTGCGGGGCATATGGATGGAGGGTCGCCACTTGAAGTATAAGCCCATCCGTGCAAGACCTTCATGCTTACCATCTGCCTTGTAGTAGAAATGCCCTTTATACTCAAAAAACGTCTCCCGCACATACAGAATGTCACCGGGGTAGTAAGGCGCTTGATGAAATTTTCTCCATACCGCTTATCTCCATCTGAATCTGTCCACTCGCCCCCGACAGATATGTACTCTTTTGGAGTGAACATCGTATAACCGAGCCTTGGATTTTCAAGAATCTTTTCCTGCGGCTTCACCACCCTCCGGGTCACGGTCTTGCGCCCATCAAGAATAGCTCGCACCATTTCAGTGTTAAAAAGTATGGGTTTCACGGAAAATCCTCCTTCATTAAAGACCTTATCAGTTCATAGAACTCTTTTGCCTCATCAGGGCCGCAGATTTTTACATCAAACGCAACCACCGCACCTTCACATTTTTCAGCTACACAGCGTCCATCAATATTTGCAACGCAGCGGCATGTTTTTCTCTTGGCCTGCTGGCGGGCAAGATGGGCGTTATTGGAGTTCATTTTCTTTCCCCCTACCTTTTGAAAATTTTATTCACCCATGGACAAATCCACGCCGCCGTTATAAACCCAAGCGCAAAGCCGATAAACAGCCAGTCAACCGTCATATCGCCTCCTCCGGCCCCGGCATATCGGCGGGGAGCAGCTGCAGAGCGAGGAGCCCGCCCTTTGTCTCCCCGACCGGGCGAAAGCCCGCAAGCTCATATGTCCGGCCCCATGTCTTTTTGCCGTGTACCATAGTCGGCCTGACCCTTTGGCGGTCTATGAATGTGATCATGCCTAGCTCCGGCGGCTCTCCAAAGTGGGCCCTTGTAGCGGCCACCGCCTCCAGTATCATTTCTGACGCGATACCTGCTCCCTCATTTCTGAAAGCGGAGCATACCCACGCCCCGGCCCATGCGTGGTGCACATATTCAGCATATGGGAATGAGGTGACCCAAAAGGCCCGGCCTGCTTTTGTCTCAGCGTACAGCACCAGTGCCCGCCCCGGCGGCACAAACTGCCGGGTCCCGGGCTTTTGCCTGTTATAGTGCCTGTCAGCTATCTCCCGCGCCCGGGGGTCTGCTCTCCATGACTTGTGCCATATCATGCTATCCCCTCCCCGGCCTGCGGCGGTAGGCAAGCCAAGTCTTCCCGTACACATCCAATCCAATCTCAGCATACTGGATGTGCATTACATCAGGGTCAAGGCCATAGTTAATGGCCCATCCGTGCAGGTTTGGCATATCCGGGGCTTCTATCCAGACCGGCTCCTCTACCATCCCATTCAGCTCCTCCAGTGTCAGAGGCTCATTGGGCGGCTCATAGCGGCGGTTCCAGGCTTTTTCAGTGGATGCAACACTTGGATAAATTGCAGAGCTCACCCCACATTTACACAGTATTTGGAAAGCTCCAGAACCGGGGGGCAAATATTCCCTTACCCTTACTTCCGCCCCGCAAAACGGGCACGGTTTAAGTTCCATCTCTCATCCCTCCAATCTCATTCCCAAAAAAATCCATCTGCCCCTCCAAGTTACCCTCCGCAGCAGACCTCCGTTTCTTATACTCCACATACTTCGCCCGGTACTCATAGCTCTTACCGAAAATGTTCCACGCCGCCCTGACCACGTTGGGCTCAAATGGCCGTATCTTCTCCAAATCCTCCACCGCCTTGTATGAAATCGGGCACCCGCAGCAGCCGGTCCGTGTTAGTCCATACACTTCATAAGCGTCGGAATACCGTATGCCATAGTAGTTCTTGTACCAGGCCTTGTCCTCGTCCGTAACATAGTACAGCGGCCGCAGACGGTACTGGCCCGAGCTTGTCTGTGTGAAGCATAAACTGGAGTTGTCCTTTCGCGGCACCGAGCGCATACCTCCCTCGGCCCGGCGCTCCCCGGTAATTATCATGTCATAGCCCTTCTGTACCTTGTGTGCGATATCCTTTTTGCAGTAGTCGCAGCACTTGGCGCTGATATGAAAGTCCGGCGGGTGCTCCCCGATAAAGTCGCGCATATACTTTGAGGAATTTATCACAAGCTGGATATTGGGCCTGGGTTCCCCTGCCGAGTTGCAGCAGCAGAGAAAGTTTATCAGGGTCTCGCATTTCGGATAACGCTCCGAGAGCTCCCGGCGTTTTTTCGCCTTGTCTTCCGCCCGCTCATACTCTCCGGCAATCTCCAGCGGCACACCCTTCTTCTGCCACTCCTCAAGCCCCGCGGACATTATCTTTGACACAAACGGTACGCCGTGGTTCCTGACCGCCCGCACAATCCCCATCTTCGGCCTGCACTCTGTAATCTCCACGCCGTACTTCTCGGCCGTGGCCTTGACGTGCTCCCTGGTGGCTTTCATCTCAAGCCCGGTGTTGAAAAACACATACTTGACCTCCGGGAGCTTGAAAATCTCTCTGGTGCGCTCGATAAGGTCGATGAGGATATCACTGTCCGAGCCGCCGGAGTATGAGCATATGGCCTTGGGGTGTTCCTTAAGCCGCCGGGCGATGATACTCTTTATAGCCTCAAACTTCGCCGGGGCCTCAAAGTCCGCATATGCCGGCCTCTCGGTGTAGACCTTACTCTTGTATGTTTCAGTCATGATTTTGACTTCCTTCTCCTGTGTATTCGCGATTTATGCCCGTGAAAAGGGAGAGGTGGGTAAGTTCTTTACGCTCCATTTTTGTCCTCCAGCCTCATCTGCCCGCAAGGCTCAAAATTCATCCAGATGACCTCCCGCGCGAACTCCCCCGAGGTGGTCTGACTCTTGGCGCTGTCCGTGTACCACCCGCAAAGCTCCCTATCGTAAAGCTCCGACTGATACCCTGAAAGCACTATCTTCGCCCTGCTCTCCCGCACCAGCCTCAAAAGCTCCCGGTGCTGCCCGCGGTCCATCTCGTGCACGTAAAGCCTGCCGCTTTTGCGGGTGCTCCTGAGGTACGGCGGGTCCACGTACATCAGCACGTCAGGTCTATCGTACCGAGCTATGAGCTCCAGCGCGTCCATGTGCTCTATCTGCACGAGGTTCGTGGTGCCGCCCCGAAGGCGCTGCGCCGCCAAGTCTACAGTATCGGTTATGCCGCCCCACTTGCAGGCGGTCCCGCCTATCTCCCTCTGCTTGTGGTTTTGCCAGCCGCACTTGCTGCCCAGCTTCGCACCAATGGCCTGATTTGTCCGCACCATGAACCGCCGTGCCTTCTCTATGGGCTCCTCTACCGGCACAAATGACATGTCATACTCCTCGCGGCTGTACGGCGTAAGCTCCAGCGCCCGCCGAAGCTCCTCCGGGGATTCTCTCAACACCCAAAACAGGTTCACAATGTCGCCGTCCAGGTCGTTTATGGTCTCTACTGCCCCGGGCTCCTTATTGAAAAACACAGCTCCACTGCCGCAGAAGAGCTCCAGGTACACCATTTTTTCATAGCCCGCCGGGAAGTGGGAGATTATCCACCCGGCAAGGCTCCACTTGCTGCCGGGGTAGCGGAATATGGCTTTCATTTTCTTGCCTCCGCATACTCCCGGACCTCCTTATCTCTCGGCGCTTTCTCCCTCGCCAGCCCGCACCTCTCCGGGGTGTTCAGGCAAGCCCTCCCGCAGACGTCCCTCTCCCGGCAGTCCGCGCAGCAGAAATACCCCCGCCGCCTAAGGCACTTGAAATTGATGCACCCGCGCTCTTTCACGTCCATCAGCAGCTCACCTCTCCTTGAACACCTCATGAGTCCCACCCTGCATGGCCTTTTCCTCATCGGACATCTCGTAGCCCAAATCCATGAGCCAAGCGTATATCCCGGTCAGTTTGGAGGATGGGCAATACTCCGGGTATTGCTTCTGATAGCCGCCACCGGTGTAATCTTCTTTCGGGCTGTCGCCAAACAAGGCGTAGATCAGTGCGGGGTAGTTTTCCGGGTCAGCCGTTGCAAACGCTGCCAGCACTTTGATCCCTCGGTCCCGAGCGTAGTTCTCTTTGTCCTGCTCCAGAATATCCATGATGGCGTCACGGTTCGAGCCCATGTAATCCGCGGCTTTCAAAATCCCCGCCAGTAATGCGCCCTTTAGAATCAAATCGGCGTTCTTTTGAGTATAACGCAGCCCTTTCACAAAGTCGCTGCGCAGCTGATAGGCCACCGCCGCCTGTTCATGGATAACTGCCCAGGCATCCGCTATGCGCTTCTCTCTGGCCTTTTCCTTCGGGGATTTCTTCTCTGGCGCAGCCCGCTTACACTTTTGAAAAAACTGCACAGAATCATTATCAAGGTAATAAAACAGTTCACCTTGATGTGCTTTCTCAAGAAGGGGCGTCCCCTCATCCCAGTTGGCAATATCGATATAGCCGGTTATGCTCTCGTACCGGCTGCTATACTTATCGCTTGAGTTGAGCTTTTTGGCACCGAGCGCTTTTATCTGCTTTTTCACAGAGGGCAGTTTTTTCTTTATTTCCTGCTTGCGGATCTCATAGGCTACGCTGCTCTTAAAATTTTGAGTCCCTATGGAATCAAGGCACTGGTTTCTGACCTTGATATCCTCGATCTGAGCCAGCCTGTCAAAGTCGGCGAGGGAGAGCTGACGCTTGCTGACCTCCTTTAACTTCTCCTGGTCCAGTTCCATCATCTTCACCCGCCGCCGCACTGTGGTCTGGGAGAAGCCGGTTTTCTCGGCTATTTCCTCCACAGAGCTTCCCATGTCCAGCATCAGCTGAAAGCCCTGGGCCTGCTCGTACACCGTCAGGTCCGAGCGCTGCATATTCTCTAAGAGCATGGTCTGCAGCTGTTCTTTGGGGGTCATGTCTGCAACGACGCAGGGCACCTTTTCAAGGCCCGCCGCTTTTGCCGCCGTCAGCCGCCGGTGACCGATAATTACCGTGTAGCCGTCCTCGGCCGGCACCACTGTCAGGTTCTGGAATATGCCGTTTTGCTTGATACTCTCCGCCAGTTCGGACACGTCCCCGATCTCCTTGCGGGGGTTGTCCGGGTGGGGGTGAAGCTTTTCCACCTCTATGTATTGTAATTCTGCCATAATTTATCTCCTTTAACGTCATGTTGTGTATGTGCCTTTCCGCACTGAGCTGGGGCTCACGCCCCAGCCATCAGCAGCGGCACCTCATTGACCGGCTCACTGAGAAAGTAATCGGCCCGGGCCATCACCATACTATACCCCTTCTCGCCGGAACCCTCCTTGCCGTCGCCGTGAAAACTATCGACCACAGCCTTCTCCCCTGCCTGCATATTGCTGTACCGGGCCTTGCCATAGCTGGGCGGCAGCCACCCCTTATGCTTGCAGCAGTAGATATTGAATCTGTCCACCAGCTCCGGGTTGCGGAACTTGATGTGCATGGTGCCCTTTTTGTACAGGGTCACGTCAAAGAACTTGCAGGGGATATTCCGGGTCTGCCCCTGCTCACAAGCGGAGAGGAGCACGCCGTGCAGGTTGACAGAGGCGGTCATGTTGCCGTCTAGGTAATCAAAAACTTTCTCAATGTCTGAAATTGTTTTCTCTGCCTCATAGACATTGAACGTCTCTTTTGACCATGAGTAGCTGAAAAACACCCCATAAATCGGCAGGATAACCTTCATGCCCAGCTTATGGGCCTTGTTGGTCTTCCAGCCGTTGTAGTAGTGGATATTCCGCTCTATCTCCGGGTACCATGTGTGCTTCTCGGTCATCTTGTCAAAAAGCTCCACGATGGTGTCCTGAATCCCCTTGCCCATCTCGGCATTCATCTGGGCGGCAATCTTCTGGATATTGAACAGGGTAAAGTCGTATTTCACCATCTCGTTCACCATCCCACGGTACTTATCCCGGAGGTTCGATGTCAGCTTGCCCACAAACTCCTTATTGCTGAACAGTGCCGTCCAATACTTTTTACGCACCAGCCCCAAAAATTTATTGACGCTGGGCACGCTCCCCCGCCCGCCCGCTTTGGATGGATCCCCGGCGCAGAGGGTCAGGGTGGTGAACCCAAACTTGTCCTCTTTGTCGAAGCTGTCCAGCAAATAGGGCAGCATGTTGCGGTACTCCCTGATAAGCTCCAGGCCCGCGTCAACCTCCACGTTGAACCGGCTGACTATCTGCTCCATGAAATCCATCACAGCCATGTCGGTGACATCCTGGGCGGTCTCCTCGTCCAGGTGGGCCGCCTCGCTGAGCCGCTGGAAAATGTCGCTGTCCTCCTTCACCTGGGGTATGCTGATTTTGATAAGCGCCACTGTCACGTCCGTGGCCCGCTCTCCATTGGCGAAACCGCCCTCTATGTACTCCACCTCTGCCCCCAACTCTGCGAGTTGGCTTTCCAAGACCTTGCGCCGGTTAGTGCATGGGTTCAGCAGGGTCTCAGCATTCAGCAGGCACCGAATCTGTCCGCCCCAGCGCTTTTGCATCTCTATTGCCTTGAGCAGATGGGCGTCCCCGTCAGCGAAGGGCGGGTTCATCACGATGAGATCGTAGTGCTTGCGGCTCTGGAAGGTTAGGAAATCGTCGTGTACGACATAGACTTGCTCGGATTCCTTGAACTCATGCTCCAGTATCGAGCGCAGGTATGGGTCTATCTCCACACAGTCCACCTCCAATCCCTTGTGGTAACGGCGTTTGCGTGCCTTTTGCGTGGCAGACTTTACCAGATTGCCCTTCCCCGCCGACGGCTCCAAAACGGTCTCGATGTAGTCCCAGTCAATACCGCCCAGCAGCTTGTCCGCAAGCCCCGGCGGCGTGGGGTAGAAGCCCTTTTGAGCCTCGGGGGTCGTTGTGATTGCGTTTATGTTCATGTTTTTACTCCTTTGTTGATTTTATGTCCTCCAGCACCATCGGCACCCCGCCGCGCAGCAGCAGTCACTGACAGACACCCAGCCCTGACGCTCCAGCTTTGCCTTGAGGTCGTCCGTGCCGGTGATTTGGGCCATCATGCGGCACACGCTATAGGGGGTGAAGAACTGGCCCTTGTACTGGTTGCCCA
>CAJUDG010000006.1 GCA_910584745.1 uncultured Eubacteriales bacterium | reverse complement strand
TCCTGCTTGTATGCCCGTAAATCAAGGCTTTTTTGAGATAATCAACCATTTTAGTATACAAATCATAACATCTCCCACCCCGAGTGTCAACCCGCAATGGTAAAAGACCCCGGCAGTTGAATTTTCCCGGGAGATGTGCTATACTATCACAGGACCGCACAAAAGCGCGAAAGGAGGCGTTTTCCGTGCCCATCACCGTTATCTGCGGCCACTACGGCTGCGGCAAGACGAACCTGGCCCTGAACCTGGCGCTGGAGGCGGCGGGGGAGGGTACTGCCGTAACCCTTGTGGACCTGGACATAGTGAACCCCTACTTCCGCTCGTCGGACTATGGGGACATATTAAAGGAGAGCGGCGTGCGGCTGATAGCGCCGGTCTTCGCCGGGACCACCCTGGACACGCCCACACTGCCGCCGGAGATACAGTCCGTATTCGCCCCGGGGGCCGGCAGGGTCTTTATAGACGCCGGCGGCGACGATGCGGGGGCCACGGCCCTGGGAGGGCTCAGCCCCGGGCTGAAAAGTGCGGGGTATCAGCTGATATACGTTATAAACCGCTATAGGGTCCTCTCCCAGACCCCGGAGGAGTGCGCGGCGCTGCTATCTGAGATAGAGGCCGCCTCAAGGCTCAAGGCCGCCGGGATAGTCAACAACTCCCACCTGGGGGTGGAGACAACTATGGAGCATGTACTGGACGCGCTGGACTTTGCTAAGAGGACGGCGGAGCTTACCGGCCTGCCGCTGATGTACTCCACCGTGCCGGATTTCGCGCTGGACGGCGGGGAGCCGCCAAAGGGCTTTAAAGCGGTCAGGAGACTGGTGAAATTCGCGTGGGAATAAGCAAGATTTATATATAAGGAGGTAATATTATGCCAAGGATAACCGTAGACGAGGGCGTCTGCAAGGGCTGCGGACTGTGCGCCGACGCCTGCCCGAAAAAGCTCATCTCCCTGGATACAGGGAGGCTGAACCCCAAGGGCTACCACCCCGCAAGGCTCACGGAGCCCGAGAAATGCGTGGGCTGCGCGGCATGCGCGGCCATGTGCCCTGATACGGCCATAACTGTGGAAAAATAAGCGAAAAATACAGAGAAAAGAGGTCAGAGCCAGATGAAAGTGTTAATGAAAGGCAACGAGGCCCTGGGGGAGGCCGCCATCCGGGCGGGCTGCCGTCATTTCTTCGGCTATCCCATCACCCCTCAGACGGAGCTCGCCGCCTATATGTCAAAGCGTATGCCCAAGATAGGGGGTACATATCTCCAGGCTGAGTCCGAGCTTGCGGCGGTGAACATGGTGCTGGGGGCATCGGCGGCGGGGGTGCGGGCCATGACGTCCTCGTCCTCCCCGGGCATAAGCCTGAAGTCCGAGGGTATATCCTATATGGCCGGGTCGGACCTTCCGGCGCTTATAATCAACGTCCAGCGGGGCGGCCCGGGGCTGGGGGGCATACAGCCCTCCCAGGCCGACTACTGGCAGGCCACCAAGGCCACCGGCCACGGGGATTTCCAGATACTGGTCTTTGCGCCCTCCACGGTGCAGGAGATGGTGGATCTGGTATCCGGGGCCTTTGACGCGGCGGACCGCTGGCGTATGCCCGCGATGATACTGGCCGACGGTATGCTGGGCCAGATGATGGAGCCGGTAGCACTTCCTGAGGAGGATAAGAGTTTCCAGGCTGGCCTGGAAACTCGGGGGCTTGGCGCAGCCAAGCCCTGGGCGGCAAGCGGACATCAGGATAAGCGCGAGCACAACGTGATAAACTCCCTGTACCTTACCCCCGACAAGCTGGAGAATCTAGTAGTGGAGCGCTACAAGCGCTACGAGCAGGTAAAGGCTCAGGAGCAGCGGGCGGAGGAGTACCTCTGCGAGGACGCCGACGTGATAGTCGTGGCCTACGGCGCGTCCTCAAGAGTGGCGAGAAGCGCCGTGAACAAGGCCCGGGAGAAGGGGGAGAAGGTTGGCCTTCTGCGGCCCATTACCCTCTGGCCCTTCCCGGCGGACGCCCTCAGGAAAGCGGCGGGCCATGCCAAGGCCTTCCTGACCGTGGAGATGAGCATGGGCCAGATGGTGGACGACGTGAAGCTTGCCATCGACTGCAAGGTGCCTGTCCACTTCTTCGGGCGCACCGGGGGCATCATCCCCACGCCGGGGGAGGTGCTGGAGCGTGTGGAGAAACTGCTTTAAGGCGCTTGCATGCTGCCTTGCGGCGCTGGCCCTGCTGGGCGGGTGCAGGTCCACGGAGAAGGTTGAACCTGATACTTCCAAGGATTATGCCATAATCAATTTTAGCCAGATTCATTGGCAAATAACAAACGCAGAAGGGCAGGAGGTTCACTGGAGGAAGAATTTGCCCGAAAATGCAGAAAAAATTAATAGTGCTTTTTTCGAAGGAATTGAAGGAGACATGGAGCTCTGGGACGAGTACTCGCTGGGATGGTCTTATGATAAAACCTTTACAACTTCATTCAGCGACTCTTTCACCGTACAGACCCGGCTGCCCATGCGCGAGCATGTCGCGTCATTTAGTGCAGAGTTTTACAAGGACGGCCAATGTGTCCAGGACCTATATGTTGGCGGCGACTATGAGGGCACCGCTACCCTATGCGCCGACGGAACGGTGGAATTGCATGGTAATTTCAAGGATTTTAGCTGCATTTACACGTTTGAGAAGGACGGTAAGCAAATAGAACTGGAAGGCAGCGGCAAACGCCGGATAAAAATATACCTGGAAGATGGGGATATCGTCGCGGAAGGCATGACCGGCGAGTACACCATTACAGAGTATGGAGGCGAATATTATCAAGAAAAGCTCTCCACTGAAACACGCCAGGGAGACAGCTGACCAAAACAGAGAAAGGAAGTAAACATATGGCAACAGTATTTCAAAAGCCTAAGGCGCTCACCAGCGCCCCCCTGCACTACTGCCCGGGCTGCACCCACGGCATCGTGCACCGCCTGGTGGCCCAGGCCATCGACGAGCTGGGGGTAGAGGGGCGCGCGGTGGGGGTGGCCTCGGTGGGCTGCTCGGTGATGTGCTATGACTATTTCGCCTGCGACATGGTCCAGGCCCCCCACGGCCGGGCCCAGGCGGTGGCCACGGGGCTCAAGCGGGCGAAGCCCGAAAACGTGATATTTACATACCAGGGCGACGGAGACCTGGCCGCCATCGGCACCGCGGAGACCGTCCACGCCGCCACAAGGGGCGAGAACATCACCGTCATCTTCATCAACAACGCCATCTACGGCATGACCGGCGGCCAGATGGCCCCCACGTCCCTGCCGGGGCAGATAACCCAGACCACCCCCTACGGCCGGGACACGGACACCGCCGGCTACCCGGTGAAGGTCTGCGAGCTGCTGTCCACCCTGGACGGCGTGGCCTTTGCCCAGCGGGTGACGGTGGACTGCGTGAAGAACGTGAATATAGCCAGAAAGGCCATCAAGAAGGCCTTCCAGAACCAGCTTGACGGCAAGGGCTACTCCATCGTCGAGGTGCTCTCCACCTGCCCCACAAACTGGGGCCTGACCCCGGTGGAGTCCCTCCAGTGGCTTCGGGAGAACATGATACCCTATTACCCCCTGGGGGTATATAAGGACGTTGACGCCGGTGTAAAGAAGGGGGGCGCGGCACAGTGAAGGACCTGAATATGGTATTCGCGGGCTTCGGCGGCCAGGGCGTGCTCTTTGCGGGCAAGGTCGCCGCCTATGCCGGGCTCATAGAGGGCAAGGAGATATCCTGGCTGCCATCCTACGGTCCCGAGATGCGCGGCGGCACGGCCAACTGCAGCGTCTGCATTTCCGACCAGCCCATCGGCTCGCCCCTTATCACCGCGCCGAACTATCTTATCGCCATGAACCTGCCCTCTCTGGAGCGGTTCATTGACGCCGTCGAGCCCGGCGGCACGGTGATACTGGACAGCTCCCTTATCGATAAGGAGATAACCCGCACGGATATCACCGTCTACCGGGTGCCCTCCTCGCGCATGGCCGAGGAGAACGGGCTTAAGGGGCTCTCCAACATGATACTTGTGGGAAAGCTCTTTCATGAGCTGGGCTTCTGCTCGGATGAGGTTTTGGATGAGGCTATTACAAAGTGCATACCGCCCCGCAAGGCCTCTATGCTGGAGCTGAACCGCAAAGCTGTGGCCTTGGGCGCAGCGCAGTAGTAATATTTTACCCGCTTCTTTGCAGAAGCGGGTATTTTCTTTGATTATTTTTTGGCCTACGGCAAGGTCGTGGGGCGCCGCCCCACACCCTGCAAGGGGAACAAAGTCCCCCTTGACCCCCTTCGTTTAGCACTCCTCTATGCGCAGCAGCCGGTTATACTTCGCCACCCTCTCCGTCCGGCATGGCGCCCCCGTCTTTATCTGCCCCGCGTTCACCGCCACCGCCAGGTCCGCGATAAACGTATCCTCCGTCTCCCCCGACCGGTGCGAGATGATGGTATTATACCCGCTCCTCCGCGCCAAGTCTATGGCCGAGAGCGTCTCCGTCAGCGTCCCAATTTGATTGGGCTTTATCAGTATGGCGTTGCCCGCCCCCACATCTATGCCCCTTTGCAGTCGGTCGATATTCGTCACAAACAGATCGTCCCCCACCAGCTGCACCCGGCTCCCAATGCGCTCCGTAAGCTCTGTCCATGCGGCAAAGTCCTCCTCCCCCAACGGATCCTCAATGGAGATGATGGGGTATTTCCCCACAAGGTTCGTCCAATACTCTATAAGGTCCTCCGCGTCCATATTCTTCCCCCGCTTCGGCAGGTGATAGCCGCTCTCCACCGCCCACTCGCTGCCCGCCGCGTCCAGAGCGATATGCACCCGCCCGGAGTAGCCGGCCTTCTCCACGGAGGATAATATGACCTCTATGGCCTCCTCGTCGCTCCCAAGGTCCGGGGCGAAGCCGCCCTCGTCCCCCACGCCGGTGGAGAGGCCCCGGGCCTTTAACTGCGCGCCAAGGGTATGGTATATCTCGCTGCACCAGCGCAGCCCCTCCCGAAAGCTCTCCGCGCCTGTGGGCACTATCATGAACTCCTGGATGTCGATATTGTTCCCCGCGTGGGCTCCGCCGTTTAAAATATTCATCATGGGCACCGGCAGCTTATAGGCCGCCGCGCCCCCCAGAAAGCGGTACAGCGGCATCCTATAGTGGGCGGCGATGGCCCGGGCGCAGGCAAGGGACACGGCCAACGTGGCGTTGGCCCCCAGATGGGACTTGTTGGGCGTGCCGTCCAGCTTCTGCAAAAGCGCGTCCACGTCCCGCACCGTCAGGCAGTGGAGCTTTTCAAGGGCCGGGGAGATTATCTCGTTCACGTTCCGAACGGCCTTCAGGACCCCCTTGCCCTGATACCGCCTGTCGTCCCCGTCCCGCAGCTCCACCGCCTCGAACTTGCCCGTGGAGGCCCCCGAGGGCGCGGCGGCGGTGCCCATGGTGCCGTCGGTGAGCTGCACTGTGGCGCTTACCGTGGGGTTGCCCCGGGAATCCAGTATCTCGCAGCCGTAGACCTTCTGTATTCTGACCATAATATTTCACCTTCCAAAAATTTTTTTCGTATTTTCAGTATTGCACATTGAAAGGGAAAATAAACCATGGTAAACTAAAAACATCAAACAGCCTGGAGGTGTTTATGACAGAAAAGAACTTTCATATAGAGACCGAACGTCTCATCCTGCGCCGCTACATAGTCAGCGACCTTGAGGACCTATACCTCTACCTCTCCGACCCGGAGGTGGTCCGCTTCGAGCCCTACCGACCCATGAGCCGGGAGGAAACCGCAGAGGAGCTAAAAAGGCGCATAGCCTCCCCCGAGATGATAGCCGTGGAGCATAAAGAGACCGGCCGTCTCATCGGCAACGTATACCTTGGCGAGCGTGACTTCCAGGCAAAGGAGCTGGGATTCGTCTTCAACCGGGAGTTCTGGGGCAAGGACTTCGCCTCCGAGAGCTGTCGGGCGGTCGTAAGCCGGGCCTTCTCCGAAGGCGTCCACCGTATCTTCGCCGAGTGCGACCCGGAGAACGAGAACTCCTGGCGGCTCCTAGAGGCCCTGGGCTTCCGCCGGGAGGGGCATCTGCGTCAAAACGTCTACTTCTGGACGGACGAGACCGGCGCTCCCCTCTGGAAGGACACATATATTTACGCAAGGCTAAACAAATAAAAATAAAGAAAAGAGGTAGTAATCATGAACTTCCAAAGAGTCACCCCCGAATCAGTCGGCATACCCTCCGGGGCGATACTCGACATGCTGGACCAGCTCTACCGCGAGGGCATCGAGATGCACGCTTTCAAGCTCCTGCGCCACGGCAAGGTCTGCGCCGAGGGCTCCTGGGCCCCCTACGCCCCCGAGACCCAGCACATCCTGTTCTCCTTCAGCAAGAGCTTTACAAGCACCGCAATCGGCTTTGCCGTCCAGGAGGGCATAATCTCCCTTGACGAGCGCCTCATCGACATCTTCCCGGAGAAGTCCCCGAAGGAGCCCAGCGAGAATCTTAAAAAGTGCCAGGTGCGGCACCTTCTGATGATGGGCTGCGGCCACGAGACGGAGATAGGCTGGGCCGACGGCGGCAGCGATGACTGGGTCAGCCAGTTCCTGCACCACCCCTTCGTGTATGAGCCCGGGACCCACTTCATGTACAACACGGCGGGCACCAACATGCTCTGCGCCATACTTAAAAAGAAGACCGGCCTTGACATGACCGAGTTTTTAAAGCCCCGCCTGTTCGAGCCCCTGGGGATGGGGGAGATACACTGCGTCAAGATGCCCGACGGCGTGGAGATGGGCGGCGCGGGCATGTCCGTCACCATCGAGGAGATGGCTAGGTTTGTCCAGTTTATCGCCAATAAGGGCAGCTGGGAGGGCAGGCAGCTCCTGAACCCCGAGTGGTTCGATATGGCTACCTCCAAGCAGATAGAGAACGCCGGGGCCGGCTGGGGCGGAGACCCCGACTGGCAGGCGGGCTACTGCTTCCAGTTCTGGCGCTGCGCCCCCGATGGCGTGTTCCGTGGGGACGGGGCCTACGGCCAGTACGGCGTTGTCATGACCAAGCAGGACGCTGTGCTGGTGATACACTCCGCGTCCATGAAGCTCCAGGCGGTGCTGACCGCTGTCTGGGAGAATATCCTGCCCAACATGCAGGACGCTCCCCTGCCCGAGGACCCGCGCGCCCAGCATATGCTTGCAAAGCGGCTGGAGCGCCTGGAGCTCAACACCATGCTGGGTATGCGCAGCCCCGGCGCGGAGGCCTCCCTGAACGGCGCGGTGTATGTGCCCAGGACCCCTGTGCCCGGGCTTCGGGATATAGTGGGCGGGCCCGGCTGCTTTGCGCCGGAGGGCGGCTCACTTGACAGCATGACCTTCAAGTTCGATGGCACCAAGGGGGAGCTTATATGCGCGGACGACCGGGGCGGGTTCACCCTGGACCTGGGGCTTGAGGGGCATTTCGCCACCAGCCTTGTGCATGGCGTGCCCTTCGGGGCCAACTCCAGCTGGCGGGCCCATGACACCCTGGAGGTGCATCTGGTGAACACCAGGATGGTACGGGGCAAGCGGTTCCTGTTTAAGTTCGGCGGCAGCGGCCTGACGGTCACCGGCACGCCCACCCTGCCCGAGCCCATGAGCCTTGGGGATGTGTCCGTCGCTGAGATGAGCTTTGAGTTGTCTGAGGGTGAGGTCAATACCAAGACCAGGATGTATTGGGAAGTGAACGGATAAATAGAGTACAGGGTTTGCCCTTGCGGACAAACCCTGTAATTCTTTTTGTTAATCATGGCCTGCGGCAAGACCTTGGGGGCTCCTCGCCCCCAATCCCCCCGCAAGCTTAAGACCAGCTTGACCGGTCTCGTTAATAGTTCTCCGGCTTCACGCGGAAGTAAGACTGCGGGTGCGCACACACCGGGCAGACCTCCGGGGCCTTCTTGCCCACACAGATATGCCCGCAGTTCATACACTGCCATACCGCGTCCCCGTCCTTGGAGAATACCACCTGATCCTCGATATTCTTCAAAAGCTTGCGGTATCTCTCCTCATGCTCCTTCTCTATCTTCGCCACGCCCTCAAACAGAGCGGCTATCTGATCGAAGCCCTCCTCCTTTGCCTCCTTGGCAAACTGCGCGTACATGTCCGTCCACTCATAGTTCTCCCCGTCGGCTGCGGCCTTAAGGTTCTCCTCGGTGGTGCCTATGCCGCCGTTCAGGAGCTTGAACCACATCTTCGCGTGCTCCTTCTCGTTGTCGGCGGTCTCCTGGAATATCTCCGCTATCTGCTGATAGCCGTCCTTCTTCGCCTTAGATGCAAAGTAGGTGTACTTGTTCCTGGCCTGGCTCTCCCCGGCAAAGGCGGTGAGCAGGTTGGCCTCTGTCTTGCTGCCCTTAAGCTCTGGCATATTCTGTACCTCCTGTGAAATAAAATATCTGTCGCTCTCAGATTATTATAGCCCGATTTCCCCCAAAAGTCCACCGTGCCCGGGAAAAATTGTAAAATTATCGTGAAGCCTCCCCCAGGTGTTGAAAATCCAACTGAGAGGGAGTATACTAAATCTAAAATATTTTTATGTAAGGTCGTGTTTATATGTGGTATGAACGCCTGCAGCGCTTTCTCTATGGCCGCTACGGCACGGATAAGCTGAATCTTGCCCTGCTCATATTCGGGCTTATCCTGTCCCTTATCGGCACCCTGGTCTTCTGGCCGGTGACGCTCCTTGCGGACGCCCTCTATATCTGGGCGCTTTTCCGCACCTTTTCAAGGAACATACCCGCCCGCCAGCGGGAGTACGCGGCGTTCCTGCGCTTCTGGTCGCCCATAGAGAGCTGGCTGCGCGCAAGAAAGGTGCGCTTTTCCCAGAGAAAGCAGTACAAATACTTCAAGTGCCCCAACTGCCGCCAGGAGCTGCGGGCCCCGCGCGGCCGGGGGAAGATAGAGGTCACCTGCCAGAAATGCCATAACGTGTTCCGCACAAAGACCTGACCGTGGGAGAGGGAGCAGAAAATGAGGTTTACAGATGAAAAAAGCCGTGACCGGCTTAAGGTGGGCAGCATTCTGCTGGCCCTGGCGGCGCTGCTCGCAATGGCCGTGCTGCATTTTGACAGGGTCCTCGGGGCGCTGAACACCCTGGGCAATACCCTCTCGCCGGTGGCGGGAGGGCTTGTGATAGCCTATATACTCAACGTCTTCGTGCACTTCTTCGAGGATATAGCCTTCAAGCCCTTTGAAAAGTCCAAGTCCAGGGTCTGGAAAAAGCTGCGGCGGCCGGTGTCGGTGACCCTGGCGTATCTTGTGGTGATACTCCTGGTGGTCTTTATAGTGTGCTTCATCATACCAAGCCTTGTGGACTCCATGAGCGTGCTGACGGTGACGATACAGCGGAACCTGCCTATATACGCGAACCAGGCCATGGCATGGGCCAACGACATAGCCCAGAGGTATGACCTGACCTTTATCCAGGAGTTCCTGCGGGAATTCAACTGGAGTTCTCTTCTGAACGTGCTGGGAGACGCCACGAAGTTCACGACGGAGATACTCTCCGAGGTGTTCAATATGACGGCCAACGTGGCCTCGGGCCTGTTCGCCATGATAATGGGCTTCATCTTCTCGGTGTATATGCTCTCCGGCAAGGAGAAGCTTATCCGGGGCGTGAAGGACTCTCTGCGGGCCTTCCTGCCAAAGCGGGCGGCGGCGGTGGCCGCCAGGGTGGCAAGGCTCTCGAACCGTGTGTTCTTCTCCTTTATCCGCGGCCAGCTGACAGAGTGCGTCATCCTCGGGGTGCTCTGCTATATCGGCATGAGCATACTCCGGCTGGACTATGCCCTGCTCATATCCTCGGTGGTGGCTTTGGGCGCGCTGATACCCATCCTGGGCGCGTACATCGGGGCCGGGGTCGGGGCCTTCATCCTGCTTTTGGTGCACCCCATAGACGCGCTGATATTCGTTGTGTTCCTGGTGATACTCCAGCAGGTGGAGGGCAACCTCATATACCCCCGGGTGGTGGGGTCTTCCATCGGCCTGCCGCCCATATGGACCATCTTCGCCGTGACCTTCTGGGGCGGGGTGATGGGCATAGTGGGCATATGGATCGGCACGCCCCTGACGGCGGTATTCTACCGGCTCTTTAGAGAGCAGGTCTACGCCCGGCTGCCCAGGAACCGCCAGCCAGAGCCAGAGGAGGAGGGAGAGGCTAAATAAAGCTATCCCGCTGAAACTCAGTCATATTCTGCCAGTAGCGCATGGGCATATTCCCCCGGCGCAGCTTCGGGTTTATGCGCCCTTCTACGGCGATGGTGTCGTAAAATAGCTTCCACAGGTCCCGGAACCTTGTCTCCTCCTCGGATGGCTCCGGCAGGTCCAAACGGTCGGCCCGGAAGAACTCCCTTTTACGGCCGCCGGACTGGTATATAAAGCCCATGCCGTGGGACTTGTCAAATATCATCAGATTCTCTGCGTTGAATCGCTCGCAGAAATGGGGGGCGACCAGGGGCAGGACGGTGTTATTTGGGGTTATCATGGAGGCGAGAAAGCCCCCGCAGTCCGAGAAGCGCATAAACTCCACATGGTAGTGGGCCTCGTTTTTAAGGTACAGCAGGGCCTTGTCTATGGCGTGCACGTCCGGGTCCACGCTCATCCTTGTGACCCGGGCGCCGTGGCGGTAGCCCTTTAGTATGAAGCGTATAAGATGGAGCTCCTTCTCCTCCATGCAGGTGAGAAAGCCCTTTCGCACCATGTCCCGGGCCAGGGGGGATATCTTATCCGAAAGGGAGCGCTCCACCCGGGCGGCAAGCTCATTGTCTGTGTCCACGGCCTTTATTCCGAATAGTGTGCCCTGGGGCTCGTCCAGCAGCTGGACGCCCTGGGGCAGCGCCTTGTCCGTAAAGCACTCCGCCACACAGCAGAGAAAGCCCTGATAGCTGCCGTCGTATCGGTAGACTAGATTTGACCGGTCAGGCATTTTACACCATCCTCTCTGACTGGGGCGAAGAACGAGAGCTGCTCCGGCGGGTCCATCTTCCGCTGGCCCAGGCCCCGCTCGCTGATGGCCCCGGCAATGACGGCGGGGTTGTCCGTGGGCAGGGGGGAGGCGCTCTTGCCGTTACAGACGATGAAATACCTGGCGCGCTTCAGCACCACGCCAAGCTTTTTAAGGCCGTCAAAGTCCAGCTTCTGCTGCCGCCGGGCGGAGCGTATGCGCATTGCGGACTTGACCCCTATCCCCGGCACCCGCAGCAGCATCTCATAGGGCGCGGAATTTATCTCCACCGGGAAGTGCTCCATATGGTTCACGGCCCAGTTGCACTTGGGGTCCAAAAGGGGGTTGAAATCCGGGTGCTCGTCGTCCAGTATCTCCCCGGCGGAAAAGCCGTAGAAGCGCAGCAGCCAGTCCGCCTGATACAGCCTGTGCTCCCGAAGCAGCGGCGGGGGCGTGTCCAGGGCCGGCAGCGCCCTGTCCGAGACCACGGGCATGTAGGCCGAGAAGAACACCCGCTTGAGGCTGTATTTCTTATACAGCCCCTCCGTAAGGTTCAGTATCTGCCGGTCGGTCTCGGGGCTGGCGCCGATTATCATCTGGGTGGACTGGCCCGCCGGGACGAAGCGCGGCGCGGCCCTGTACTTCACTATCTCCTTGCTGTTCTGAGCTATCCCGTCCCGTATCTGGGCCATGGGGGCAAGTATCTTCTCCTTGGACTTCTGGGGGGCCAGAAGCCGGAGACTCTGGTGTGAGGGCAGCTCGATGTTCACACTCATGCGGTCGGCGTACCTCCCCAGCTGCTCCGTGAGCCGGGGGCTGGCCCCGGGTATGGCCTTGATGTGCACATAGCCCCAGAAGCCGCAGTCCTCTCTGAGCATCCTTATGGCCGACAGCATCAGCTCGCAGGTGTAGTCCGGGTTCTTCACCACCGCCGAGGACAAAAACAGCCCCTCGATGTAGTTGCGGCGGTAGAACTGCATGGTGAGCTCGCAGAGCTCCCTGGGGGTGAAGCTGGCGCGCTTACAGTCGGTGGAGCGCCGGTTGACGCAGTAGGTGCAGTCAAAGGCGCAGTCGTTGCTCATAAGCACCTTCAAAAGGGATATGCACCTGCCGTCGGCGGCGAAGCTGTGGCAGATGCCCGCCTTCACCGCGCTGCCAAGCTTTCCCGGCACGGCGGGCCGGTCCACGCCGCTGGAGGTGCAGGCCACGTCGTACTTGGCCGCATCCGTCAGTATCTCCAGCTTCTGAAAGATGTCGTATTCACTCATGCCGGTCCTCCCTCTGGGGCTTTATGGCAAAAGCCCGGTTTATGCTGCCGTCGCCGTACCTCGCCCGCACCCGGTCCACGGCGCTCTCAAGCTGCTCCCGGCGCTTTATGCCGTCGGCATCGTCAAAAAAGCTTATCTGGCTCTCCCCGGCGGGGACCAGCCTTCCGGCGCGGACCCCCAGCAGCCTTATGGCCCAGCGCTTGTTCTCACGGCGGTACAGCTCCCAGGCCGCCTCATATATGGACCGCGAGTCGCAGACCGCCGCCGCCAGCTGCCGCTGGCGCTGGACCTCCTGGAACTCCGGGTTGCGAATGGTTATCTGCACCTCCCCGGCCTTGAGCCCGCTCCGGCGAAGCCTTGCCGCCACGGTCTCAGAGAGGCTGTAGAGGGTCTCCCTGACCTCCCTGTCGGTGGTGATGTCCCGGGGCAGGGTGGTGCTGCTGCCGATGGACTTGGGGTCCTCGTGGGCGTCCACGTTCTGCACGGGGGTCTCGTCCAGTCCGTTGGCGTATATCCAAAGGGTCTCGCCCATGCGGCCCATGAGCCTGCGCATGGCGGTAAGCTCCATCCCGGCGATATCCCCGATAGTGTAAATGCCGTACTTCTTAAGGGTGCCCAGGGTTGTGGGCCCCACCATCAGAAGCTCCCCGGCGGGCAGCTTCCAGATTATGCTCTCCATCTCCTTATGGCCAAACTCAGTGACCGCGTCGGGCTTTTTATAGTCGCTGCCAAGCTTTGCGAAGACCTTGTTGAAGGACACCCCCACGGACACCGTCAGCCCCAGCTCGTTCTTCACCCGGGCGCGTATCTGCTCGGCTATCTCCCGGCCCGAGCCGAAGAGCTTTTCGCTGCCGTACACGTCCAGCCAGCACTCGTCCAGGCTGAAGGCCTCCACCCGGTCGGTATAGTCACAGTATATCTTCTTCGCCAGGGCCGAGAACCTGGCATAGCGCTCATGGTGGGGCGGCACGAGCTGGAGGTTCGGGCACTTGCGCATGGCCTGCCAGATGGGCTCGGCGGTCTGAACGCCCCGCTTTTTTGCCAGCATGTTCTTTGCGAGGATTATGCCGTGCCTGCTCTCCTTATCCCCGGCCACGGCCATGGGCACGTTCCGGTACTCCGGGGCGTACAGGGTCTCAACCGAGGCGTAGAAGTTGTTCATATCCACATGCAGTATGCCGTTCTCCATAGGCCCGCCTTCCTTCCTAATACATATTATAGAACATGTGTTCGCATATGTCAAGGGGTTTTTGAAAAAAATAAAAGCCCCCTCTGAAAAGGGGGCGGTCCGCTTCTGGCGGGTCACTCTTCTCCGCTGCGCAACCGGGCTATCAGCAGCTTTTCCTCCTCGGTCAGGTCGCCGATGGTCTGGGGGTCGGCGGCGGGGCGGTTCTTTGCCCGTATGCCGCCGGGCTTTACACTAGGCTGCTCCTCGGGCAGCACCAGCTGTGTGAAGGACACGCCGTATATATCCGCAAGCTTTGCCAGCGTCTCGATGTCAGGGGAGGTCTGGCCGCTCTCATAATAGGAGTAGGTGGGCCGGGCCACCCCCAGGGCGGCGGCTACGGTGTTCTGGGTATAGCCGCAGGCAATGCGCAGGTTCCGCAGGTTGCCGGCCAGGAATTTTTTGTATTCAGTCATGCTCTTTCCTCCTTATATGTCAAAATCATCATACAGTTAGTGACATATCACTGACAAAGATCCTCTGAAAGGCTTATAATATAATTACACATTACCGAGGAGGACATTGCCATGGACACACGAGGGACGATTGCCGAAAGGATCTACCAGCTATGCAAAGAGCGGGGCATTGTCCCCAACCGGCTGAGCAGTATTGCCGCCGTGCCGCGAAGCACTGTTGAAGGCATTCTCAACGGAAAGAGCAGAAACCCTGATATTGCTACCGTCAAAAAGCTGTGCGATGGTTTAGGCATAACCCTTGGGGAATTTTTCTCCGCCCCGGAGTTTGAACAGTCAGAGCGGGAAATCAAATAGGGAGGAGCCCGGACAGAAACGCGCTTAAGCTGTCTTAACATAGCATAAATTAACCCTTTATGGTTATTTTAACCCTTTAGGGTTAGCTTTGTCAACCCATTTCTTTTATCCTCATTTTTGCAGGATCGAGGTGATCGAAATGGAACTTAAGGAAGCCATAACGGACAGGATACTGACATTGTGCCAGCAGAGGGGGATCTCTGTCAACAAGCTGTGCAACATGAGCGGCGTGACCCAGTCCACGGTGAACAACATCATCAACAGGAAAAACAACACCACAACGGTGTCGACTATAAAGAAGCTCTGCGACGGCCTGGACATCACCCTTGGGGAATTTTTCTCGACCCCGGAGTTTGACAGGCTTGAGCAGGAGGTACGATAATATTTCCCGGTCATAAGCGGATTATACCATATACCTTTGATTTACGCAAGTGCCTAAATGCACGTGCGTAAATTTGGCTACACTGTCTTTGAGGTGATTTTATGTACGTCAAAGACGCGGTGGCAAAACATTTCGACGAGCTATGCAGACAGCGGGGAATATGCTATAATGAGTTGGCCAATATCTCGGGCGTTCCGCCCACCACGGTTTACTGCATGATGAAGCCCGAGCGCAGAAAGCTGCATATAGACGTGATAAAAAAGCTCTGCGACGGCCTGGATATTACCCTGGCCGAATTCTTCTCAGCCCCGGTATTTGAAGAGCTGGAGCAGGAGATCAGATGATACGCTATGCGCCGTTATGGAAAACCATGGCCGAAAAAGGCGTGACAACGTACACCCTGCGCTTTAAGTGCGGCATGAGCCACGCCACAGTCCAGCGGCTGCAAAAGGATATGCCTGTCTCAACCCACACGCTGGACAGGCTCTGTAAAATTCTTGGCTGCGGCCTTAATGGGGTCGCGGAATACGTTGACGAGGAGTGACCCCAAATGGAAATACGCCCCATAGCCCATATAAGGACCGACTTCCCCGAAAAGTTCGGCGTGCCCCGCCAGAGCGGCGTTGTGCGGGAGCTCCGGGGCCGGGTGGTGTTCGGGCCGGAGTACCGGGCCCGGGAGGCGTTCCGGGGGATAGATGGGTTCTCCCACCTCTGGCTCATCTGGCAGTTTTCACATAACCCGGACGGCAAGTGGGCGCCTACGGTGCGGCCCCCGCGGCTTGGGGGCAACCAAAGGGTGGGGGTGTTCGCAAGCCGCTCGCCCTTTCGGCCCAACTCCCTTGGGCTGTCCTGCGTGGAGCTCTGCGGGGTGGACTATGAGGACCCAGAGGGGCCGGTGCTGGTGATAAAGGGCGCGGATATGGTGGACGGCACGCCCATCTTTGACGTAAAGCCCTACCTGCCGGGGGCCGACCGTATAGAGGGGGCCCGGGGCGGGTTCACGGACGAAGCCCCCTGGGAGCCCCTTCCGGTGGACTGCCCGCCGGAGCTCTTGGATAAGGTGCCCGCCGGGGCAAGGGAGGCGCTTTTGGCCGTATTAGCGGCGGACCCCCGCCCCCACTACCACAGGGACCCACAGCGGGTCTACGGCATGGGATTCGCGGGGATCCAGGTGAAATTCACGGTGGGGGACGGCCGGGTAAAAGTGGTGGATATAGGTCAGTAGAATATTATCTGCTCCCGGCCCTCCAGAGTCACAAGGGCCTGCTTCACGCCAAAGGTCTTTGCGGCGGCCTCGCGGGTCTCGTCCGGCGTGCCGAAGGCCTTGAGCCTGCCGCCGTCCATAAGGGCCACATAGTCGCTGTACATAAAGGCCAGCGGCAGGTCGTGGAGCACGGCCAAGACCGTCCTGCCCTGGGCGTTAAGGCTCCGTATCAGCTCCATCACCTGGTTCTTCTGGCCAATATCCAGATAGGTGGTGGGCTCGTCCAGCAGCAAAACCTCGCTGTCCTGACAAAGTGCCATGGCGATATAGGCCCGCTGACGCTCGCCGCCGGATAGCTCTCTGAGCTCCCTATGCCGCAGCTCCCAGGCCCCCGCCCGGCGCAAAGCCCCCTCCACCTGCTCTTTTGCGTTTCGCATATCGCCGTGGGGATATCGCCCAAAGGCCGTAAGCCGCTCCACCGTCAGGCTGGGGACCTCTCTGGACTGGGGCAGCAGGGACATAAGCCTTGCAAGCTCCCTGCGCTTATATGAGCCTATGGCCCTCCCGTCAAGAAGCACCTCCCCCGCCAAGGGCCTTATAAGCCCGCAGGCCGTCTGTAACAAGGTGGTCTTGCCGCAGCCGTTTGGGCCTATGAGCGCGGTTATTTTCCCCCGGGGCACGGTAAATGACACATCGGAAAACACCTCCCGGCCCGGATAGCCCGCGGCCACATTGTCAAAGCGTATCATAAACTCCGCCGCCTTTCCCTGATGAGGAGCGAGAGGAAGAACGGCCCGCCCACAAAGCTCAGAAGTATTCCCACGGGCAGCTCATATGGGGCGAACAGCGTCCGGCTCAACAGGTCGCAGAGGGTGACAAAGCCCGCCCCCAAGAGGGCGGCGGCGGGTATCAGCAGCCGGTGGGAGGTTTTGGCCTCGCCGAATATTTTGCGCACCATATGCGGGGCCAGCAGACCCACAAAGCTCAAAAGCCCGGAGAAGCTGACCGCGCACCCTGCCAGCACGCAGGACAGGATTATCAGGACAAACCGCGTCAGCTTCACATTAAGGCCAAGGCTCCTGGCCGGGGCCTCGCCCAGCCCCAAAAGGTCCGCCTGCCGGGAGAGCCCCCACGCCAGCGCCAGGGCGGGCAGTATCATGGCCCAGGCGGGGGAGAGGTCCTGAAGGGACACGCCGGAGAAGCCCCCGATAAGAAAGGCGCTGCCGTTATAGAGGGTGTCGGGACAGAAGGTCTTTACGGTGTTTATGCCCGCCGTGAATATGCTGCTGACGGCCACGCCGCTGAGTATGATGGTCAGCCTGCCCGCCCCTGCGGACACGGCCAGCACCAGCAGCACGGCGGATAAGGCCCCCAGGAACGCCCCCAGCTGGGCCGCGCCCCGGACCCCTGGCAGCAGGGCCATACTGAGGAAGGTGAAGAACCCCGCCCCGGCGTTTACCCCTATGACGTTGGGGGCGGCCAGGGGATTGGAGAGCACGGCCTGTATGAGCATACCGCTGACAGATAGGGCCGAGCCCGCCAGCATGGCCGCAAGCACCCTTGGCAGGCGCACATAGAGGAGTATGCGGCTGCCCGCCGGAGAGAGGTCCCCGGAAATGACCCCTGCGAGGGCGGCGGGCAGGTCTATCACGGTGGAGCCAAGGCATAGACCCAAAACGGCGCATGACAGCGTAAGGACTGCCAGCAGGGCAAGCTTCACGCCCCCGGGCAGCCCGGATTTTTTACGCTCGTTTTCACTCCGCAAGGAGCTTCCCCAGATACTCATAGCTCTCCCCCCAGCGGTGGTTGGGCTTATAGTGGAACAGGTCCTTGGGCAGCACATGAAAGCGGCCGGACTTTATGGCGGCAAGGCCCTCCCAGGCGGGGTTCGCCTCTATCATGCCGTCAAGATAGGAGAGTGCCGCGCCCTCATCCCCCATGGTGGTGACGAAGATATAGTCCGGGTCGGCGCTTATCACTTCCTCCAAACTCAGGTCCTCCAGCATGGAGGGGTGGTCGTCGGCGATATTATGGCAGCCCAGGTCCTTCATAATGGCCCCGGCCAGCTCGTCGTCGGTCTTGGCCTTTATCCCGCTGGAGAAGGCCCGTATCAGCAGCACCCTGGGCCCGTCCTCCTTAAAGCCGTACTGCCCCTTTGCGGACTCTATCTGCTCTGCGGGCTTGTCCACATACTCCTCAAGGAGCTCCTTATGCCCGTTCATCTCGCAGAACTCCCTCATCATCTCTGAGTAGTCCGCGAAGGTGTCCACCCTATACCCGCTGACTGCAATGCCCGCGTTTGTAAGCACGTCCACCATGTCAACCTGCGCGGCGATATCCTCTGAGAATATCACCAGGTCAGGCTCAAGGGCGATAATGGCCTCGGCATTTGGCTCCTTCACGGTGCCTATAACCTCCGCATCTCCAACGTCAAGCCCCCGCTCCTTTACCGCATCCTCGGTGACCCCCACAAGTGAGCCCCCGGCCAGCAGCCATGCCTCGGTATAGGAGCCGTAAAGGCATACCACCCGGAAGTCCTCAATATTGAGCACGGCGGAGCCCTCAACATGGGGCTCGGAGTTTCCCGTGCAGGCCGCCAGGGCCAGGACTAAACATAAAGCCAGTGCGATAACTCTTTTCATCACATGCCCTCCCATAGGTCCGGCTCCGGGGCCTTCTCAAGGCCGAAGTCCTCCGGCAGCAGCAGCTCCAGGTCCCGGTCGGCGTCCTGGGCCTTCATGTTCCGGCGTGAGCAGGCGATGACCGCCGCCTCCACCCGGTTGCGGGCCATGCGGCCGTTGCCGTTGACCCTGGGGTCGCCGCTTATCTGCTGGTGGGTGTAATACTTTATAAGGGGCCGCTTGCAGCTCTCGTCCAGCCTGTATCCCATGCCCGAGGCGATGCTTACGGTGATATCCCACAGCTCCTCCGGCGTATAGTCCGGAAACTCGATGATATTGGGGAACCGTGACCGAAGGCCGGAGTTTGCCGTCAAAAACTCCTCCATCTCCCGGGAGTACCCGGCCAGTATCACCACAAGCTCATCCCTATGGTCCTCCATGCCCTTTACCAGCGCGTCTATGGCCTCCAGCCCGAAGCTGTCGTCCCGGCCCCTATAGAGGGAGTAGGCCTCGTCGATAAAGAGCACCCCGCCCATCGCGGACTGTATGGCCTTCTGGGTCAGGGGCGCTGTATGGCCCACATACTGCCCCACAAGGTCCGCCCTGGTGACCTCCACCAGCTGCCCCCCAGAGAGGGCCCCCATGGCCTTAAGATACCTTGCCACTATCCTTGCCACGGTGGTCTTGCCGGTGCCGGGGTTGCCGGTGAATATCATGTGCATACTTGGGACCTCGGCCTTAAGGCCCCGCTCCCTTCTCAGGCGCTGCATACGGAAGTTGTCCTCAAGGGACAGCACATACTCCTTCACGCTCTCAAGGCCGGTTATATCGGACAGCTCCTCCTTCACCGCCGCCAGCTCCGCGGCGCTCTGGGCCTCGGCGGGGCTCCGTGGGCTTATCCTGCCGCCCTCATATTCCACATATAGCCCGCCGTCCCCGGCCCTTAAAGCGGCCTGCACGGGCCCCAGGGACCTTCTCAGCTTCTCCTCGCTCATGGCCTTATAGAGCCCATCAGTGGCGCCGCCTATGGCGGCCGCGCCCCGCTCCCTGCTGTACTGGGCGGCAAGGGCTTCAGCCTCGGGCCCGCCGTAGCTGAGTGTAAAGGATAGCTGCTTTCCAGCGCGTTCTTTCAGCTCCTCAAGGCGCAGCTTTGCTATCTCCAAAAGGCTCTCCTTAGAGAACTCCCCGGTGGACAGCACGTCGTCCAGCCCCGCCATGAATACGCTGCCAAAGGCTCCGCTGAGCTTTATGGGGTCCGGGCCCGCCAGCAGGAACAGGTATTTCCCCCCAAGGCGCAGCTCCGACACCGCCCCGGGGGCCAGGGCCGTGCCCACGTCTATAAGCAGCCCCTTCTGCTCGGCATAGCGCCCGGGCAGCGGCACGCTGCCGGTGGTAAAGGCCGAGAAGACCAGGGGCAGCACCGAGGGGTGGCACCTCTGATAGTTTACGAACACAAAGGAGGCCGCGCCGCCCTTAAGGGCCGTGAACAGGTCCTGTATAAGCAGCTTCTCAGAGCCGGGGACGCTATATGCTGCAAGGTCTATATGGGAGGTCTTGGGCGTCTTCAAGACCCCCAGCCGTCCCAGAGAGGCGGTCATGGCCTCAACGGCGCTGCGCCGCCCCGTGCCCTCCCCGCCCAAAAGCGCCGCCCGGCAAAGGGGCAGATGATCCGGGGACCCGGCCACAAACGGCCGCTTAAAGGCAAGCAGCAGGCCCTTTACAAACTCCTCCTGGCCCAGCACCCTTGTAAGGGTCTCGTTTTTAGCGGTCTCAAAGGCGGCGTCCAGGTCTCCGGCGCTGCCGGAGTTGCCGGAGGTTTGGAATACTACCCCGTCGCTCTCCAGCCGCTTTTGAAGCTCGTCCATGTCGGCCTGGGCCTCCCTTGTCATGCGCTCGATGCTCTCCTGCAGCGACTGGCTCATGTCCCGCTGTGCCTTTTGCACGGCCTCCAGGGACTTCTCGGCCTCCTTTGCCGCCGGGCTCTTTACGTTGAGCACGCCCCCCCGGAACATGGAGTCCAGGATGGAATCGATATCGTTTCTGTCATTCATCATCTGCTCTCTCCTTTAACAGGCCGCGCCCGAGTATGTCCAGTATCTGTTTCAGCTCCGCCGCCCCAAGCTGCCCCGGGGCCGAGGCCTCCGCCCCCGCGCCGAAGGTGACCGCCGAGCCGGTGACGCTGCCCGCCACCCGGCTGAGCTGCCCGATGGGGCCCATGCTCATGGTTATCACCGGGCCCAGGGACACGCTGGCCTCGAAGCTTGCGGCCATCAGGCTGAACACGTCCAGCGGGGTCTTCGGCATCACCGCCAGCTTCGGCAGGTCCGCCCCCAGGTCCTTCATATGGGCCAGGACCCTTATCATCTCATCCCTTGGGGGCGTGTCCGTAAAGCTGTGCTGTGAGACCACCGCTATAAGGCCCTTATTATGGGCGGCCTCTATAAGCTCCTTGACATTGCTGTCCCCGGCGCACAGCTCGATATCGATAAGCTGGAAATATTCTCCCAGCTCTATCAGCTCTCTTACGCGCTTTGCGTATTCATCGGGGTCAAGCTCTATTTCACCGCCCTGTCCCTTGGTGCGCAGGGTGCACAGCAGGGGCCGCTCTGTGGCCTTGCCGTACACCCTAAGGCCCAGCTCTATGTCGCCGGAATAGTGGTCCAGCCGCCACTCATAGAGGTCCCCGGGCAGGGCCTCGCCCGCCAGTATCTGTAGTGAGAGCCCGGCGATGTCCTTTGCGGTTATGGGTATACATATTTTTGGGATCCCCCGTGAAAAATCGGGGATCTCAGGCTTAGATAGGTTCATAAGTCTACCTCTTGGTAATTTTTCTCTGACATAATAACAGTATACTTGCACCGGCCCAAAAAGTCAACAAGCCCTTATGCGGCATAGAATGGAACGGAAGTTTTTGTCCCCGTGATTAAAAGCTTCCCGGTTTGGCAACAATATCCACGACAAAATCTTTTTGGAGAGTGAAAAGCCGTGAACGTGCACAGAGGAGACATTTACTACGCCGATCTGAGCCCGGTGGTGGGCTCGGAGCAGGGGGGCGTCAGGCCGGTGCTCATCATACAGAACGACGTGGGCAACCGGTTCAGCCCCACGGTTATCGCCGCCGCTATCACCAGCCAGCGGGACAAAGCAAGCCTGCCCACACACATCGAGGTGGACGCCCAGGGCAGCGGACTCATAAAGGACTCCGTGGTGCTTTTAGAGCAGGTGCGCACCCTGGATAAGCACCGCCTTCGGGAGAAGATGGGCAGGCTGGACCAGAGCTCCATGGACCGGGTCAACCAGGCCCTGTCCATCAGCTTCGGCCTTGGTGGCCAGGACCCCCGGGGCAGTGAGCCGCCCCGATTTACCTGAGGCAGAGGAATGGAAAAACATAGGGCCTCCCATAGGGGGCCCTACATATTTTCCAGGGCATAGCGCAGCAGGACCTCCCGCCGGTTTTGGAGCCCCCCGGAGATAACGCCGGTCAAAAGTGAATCCAGCGCCGCCCCAAGCCCCGGCCCCGGGGCATAGCCCAGCCGGATCAAGTCCCCGCCGGAGACGGCCAAATCCCTTACGGTCAGCCCCGCCCGGTCCAGGCGCTGTGCAAGGCTCATGCCCTTTGGGGTAAGGGGTAGCTGCCTTATGAGCCGGATTATCTCTGTTATCTCCCGGTTGGAAAAGCGCAGGCGGATAAGAAGCCCCCGGGCCGTCTCGGGGCAGATATCGCGCAGCAGCGCCGCCCAGCGCGGGACAAGGGAGGGGGGAGCGTCCTCAGGGCCGGGCAGGGCCGGGAGCTCCGGCAGGGCGGCAAGGACTATCCCGGCGTACTTTTCCAGCGCGGCCCCCGCCCCGGGGGCGCAGAGGAGCTTTGTTAGCTCCTCCCGCACACGCTCCCCGGACAGGCTCTTTATAAGCCCCAGGCTCTCCAGTGCCGCCCGGAGCGTGCCATCCTCTATCCCGAACCCCAGCGCCGCCGAAAAGCGCGCGGCCCTGAGTATTCTCAGCGCGTCCTCGTCAAAGCGGCGGGAGGGCTCGCCCACGCAGCGCAGTATTTGCGCGCGAAGGTCCCCCCGCCCGCCGAAGGGGTCCAGAAGGCCACGCTTCGGGTGGTATGCCATGGCGTTTACGGTGAAGTCCCGGCGGGCCAGATCCTCTCTGATGTTCCGGGAAAAGCTTACCTTCAAGGGGCGGCGGTGGCCGGTATATTCACCGTCCACCCGGAAGGTAGTCACCTCCACCGGACCCTCCGGGAAAAGAATAGTCACTGTGCCGTAGGCTATGCCGGTATCCAGGACCTTAAGCTCCGGAAAGCAGCCCCTGGTCTCCTCCGGCAGGGCGGATGTGGCGATGTCCCAGTCAGAGGGCCTGCGGCAAAGCAGCGCGTCCCGGACGCAGCCCCCAACGCACCAGGCATCAAAGCCCCGGGCTTCCAGACGGGATAGGATATGAAGGATATGCTCCGGCGGGATAATTTTTGACATGACCGGCCCCCTGACTTTGCTATAGTTTGTTGACAGCCCGGAATTACTATGCTAATATTATAACATACATTTATTGGAGGAGTGGTATAAATTGGCACTATTGGAGCAGTGGCGCACCTATGCCCAGGAGCAGCAGAAGGAGAAGGGCGCAAAATTCTGGCAGGAGTATTTTAAACAGGAGACAGAGTTCTATAAGACAATACTCCAGAGCAAGCCCCGCAAGAGCACCGTGCAGTCCTACGCCAAGAAGTTCGGGGTGGACCTTGTGACCATGACCGGCTTCCTGGACGGCATAAACGACAGCCTTAAGACCCCCAACGACCTGGAGACCATAGAGGCCGGGTCCGAGGTCAGCCTTGCCTATGACAAGGAGCTGCTGTACAAGAACATGGTAGAGGCCAAGGCCGAGTGGCTGTATAACCTCCCGGAGTGGGAGCCCCTTCTGACCGAGGAGCGCCGCCGCGAGCTCTATAGGGAGCAGAAGCAGTCCAAAACGGTGGTAAAGGGCCCGAAGATAGGCCGCAACGACCCCTGCCCCTGCGGCAGCGGGAAGAAGTACAAGAAATGCTGCGGGAGAGATCTGTAAGATTATAAACCCGCGAGTATATAATAACATAAGGAGGGCCGTCTATGCAACAGCCGGTCATTGCCACTTTTTATGACCATATTCTGGACATAGCCAAGCAGGAGGGCTGCTCTGTCCAAGAGGCCCTCTCCGAGGCCAAAAAGCTCGGGGTCACGGCCCTGGAGGTCTCCTGTATGAACACGCGGGGCCGGGCCCGGGAGCTCTCAAGAGAGCTTCTGGATGCCGGGATGGGGGTCACCGCCATGCCCGCGTTTTTCAGCTTTGAGAGCGACCCGGACGTGGAGCAAAAGGCGGAGGAGTTTTTTGCGGACGCGAAGACCATAGGCGCGGACACCCTGCTGGTGATACCCGGCTTTCTGCCGGAGGGCGCGGACCCCGAGGAGTGTACTCAGGTGATGATAGAGCGCACAAAGCGCCTCTCAGAGCTGGCGGCGAAGGCCGGGCTGGCCCTTACCATGGAGGACTTCGACAATAAGAGTTCTCCCATTGCCACGAGCGCGGGGATGCTGCGATTTATGGATGCTGTGCCGGGGCTTACGGCCTGCTTTGACACGGGTAACTTCTACTTCGCCGGGGAGGACCCTTTCGAGGCTTTTGACAGGCTTCGGGGCCGCATAGGGCACGTGCACCTAAAGGACAGGGCCGAGAATACGGATTTCGGCGAGGACCCCAACAGGACCGTGGATGGAAGACCCATGCACCCAAGCCCCGTGGGGGCCGGGGTGATACCCATGGAGGAGCTGCTGGGCCGGTTCAGGGCGGACGGCTATAGAGGGGCGTACACCATCGAGCACTACGGGGCAAGGCCCATGCTGGAGTGCCTGAAACACTCGACGGAGTGGCTGAGGGCAAGGCTGTGAGGATACTTTTCGTGTGCCTTGGGAACATATGCCGCAGCCCCATGGCGGAGTTCGTGATGAAGGATCTGGCGGAGAAAGCCGGGCTCTCTCATGAGCTCCATATAGCCTCGGCGGGCACAAGCGATGAGGAGCTGGGAAATCCGGTGTACCCGCCCGCAAGGCGCAAGCTTTTAGAGCACGGCATAGACCCCTCTGGCAAGACCGCCCGGCAGCTTCAAAGGGACGACTACCGGCGGTACGACCTGATAATAGGCATGGAGCGCTCTAACCTGCGCGCCATGGAGCGGCTTTTCGGCGGCGACCCGGAGGGCAAGCTGCACCTTCTGCTGGACTATACCGGCCGGCCCGGCGACGTGGCCGACCCCTGGTATACCCGGGATTTTGAATCCACATGGAGGGACGTGCTGGAGGGCTGCCAGGGGCTGCTTGAGAAAATAACCAATAATTAAGGAGGAAAAACATGGAACTTTTGACCCGCAAGGACGTGCCCCAGGAGCTTACCTGGGACCTTACCGCACTGTATAAGACCGAGGAGGACCTTAATGCCGACGTTGAGAAGGTGAAGGCCCTGACCGGCAAGATAGAGGAGGAGTATAAGGGCAGGCTCAACACCCCCGAGAATATCCTTGGCTGCCTGGACCTCTACAGGGAGTGGCAGCAGACCCTGTGGTTTGCGGCCAACTACCGCAATCTGGCCGCGTCCGTGGACTATAACGACCCAAAGCTCCAGGAGAACGACGAGGTCATGTCCAGGCTCTGCGCGGAGCTTATAAGCCGTCTGAGCTTTATAGACAGCGAGCTCACCGCCCAGCCGGACAGCGTGCTTGAGGCGGCCATAGCCAAGGGCGGGCCCAATACCGGCTATCTTAAGGAGCTGCTGCGCTGGAAGCCCCACCAGCTTGAACCCGAGACCGAGAGGGTCCTGGCGGCGCTTTCGCCCACCCTCGGCACGCCGTACAGCGTGTACAATATGGCAAAGCTTGCGGATATGCGCTTCCCCTCCTTCAACGCGGCGGGGGAGGAGCACCCCCTGGGCTACTCCCTCTTTGAGGACAAATATGAGTATGACCCATGCACAGAGGTGCGCAGAGAGGCATTTCGCTGTTTCTCAGAGAAGCTGAAGGAGTATCAGAACGTCACCGCCGCCGCATACCAGAGCCAGGTCCAGAAGGAGAAGACCATGGCCACCCTCAGGGGATTTGACTCGGTGTTCGACTATCTGCTCTTTGACCAGCACGTGACAAGGGACATGTACGACCGGCAGATAGACCTGATAATGGAGAAGCTGGCCCCCCATATGCGCCGGTACGCAAAGCTGATACAGAAGGTCCACGGCCTGGATAAGATGACATACGCGGACTTAAAGCTGCCGGTGGACCCGGAATATGCCCCAAAGCTGACCATTGAGGACTCGAGGAACTATATCGAGAAGGGCCTCTCGGTGCTGGGCGAGGACTATGTGCAGATGGTCCGGGACGCATACGCTGAGCGCTGGGTGGACTTCGCCCAGAACCAGGGCAAATCCACCGGCGGCTTCTGCGCCAGCCCCTACGGCGGGCACTCCTTCATCCTGTTCAGCTGGCACGGGGGTATGTCCGACGTGTTCACCCTGGCCCACGAGCTGGGCCACGCCGGGCACTTCAAGGCCTGCAACGCCGCCCAATCCATATTCGACACCAACGTGTCCACATACTTTGTAGAGGCCCCCTCCACCATGAACGAGCTGATAATGGCCCATTACCTGCTGAACACCAGCGAGGACAAGCGCTTCAGGCGCTGGGTGCTGAGCAATATGGTGGGCAACACCTACTATCACAACTTCGTCACCCATCTGCTGGAGGCCGCCTATCAGCGGGAGGTCTACAAAATAGTGGACGCCGGCGGCAGCGTCCAGGCCGAGACCCTGAGCGCCATCATGCGGGAAACCCTCCAAAAATTCTGGGGGGACGCGGTGGAGCTCACCGAGGGCGCGGAGCTCACCTGGATGCGCCAGCCCCACTACTATATGGGCCTCTACTCCTACACCTACTCGGCGGGCCTGACAGTGGCCACAGCCGCCTGCAAGCGCATACAGCGGGAGGGCCAGCCTGCCGTGGAGGACTGGAAGCGGGTGCTAAGTGCCGGCAGTACCGGGACCCCCCTGGAGCTGGCGCAAATGGCCGGGGTGGATATCTCCACCGACGGGCCGCTGCTTGATACCATAGAGACTATCGGCGGCATGATAGACGAGATCTGCGCCATATCCGACCAGCTGTAAGCTCTCAGAACTATCAAATCTAAAAAGTTAAGCCCGCCCGGGGAGGTCTGACCCGGGCGGGCCTTGCTTTATACATTATGTCTGCCCGCCGCACTTCACGCAGAGGGCCTTGTCAGCCAGAGGATCCCCCCGCCAGTAGGAGGACCATCTGCGCCGGGCCTCGCCCAGCATACCCCGGGGAAGGGGGACAGTGTCGCCGTTTTCCAGTTTCAGGCCGTCCGCATCCAGCCCGCTCACGTGGTGAAGGTTTACAGCCAGGCTGGTGCCGCAGCGGAAGAACCGGCCGTCTTCCAGAAGGGGCTCCGCGGCTTTCTGGAAGGAGGTGCGCAGGGTCAGGCTCTCGGCGACGCTGCCGTCGGTCCGGTGGTAGCGGAGCACACGGTTGCGCATCTCCACGTAAAGCAGCCCCGCCAGAGACAGGCAGCACATGCCGCCCCGGGTTTTTACCGGCACACAGGCAGAGAGCTTCTGCTGAAGGGTGCCGATAGCGTAGTCCAGCTTCCTGGACAGCGTGTCCTGGTCCACCGGCTTCAGCAGATATCCGAGGGCGTGGGACTTGTAGGCCTCAAGGGTGTGCTCCCGGGCGGAGACGAGATAGATTATGGCCCCGGAGCCCCCCAGCTCCCGCAGGCGCACGCCCAGGTCGGTGCCGGTAAGCCCAGGCATCAGCGCGTCCATTATGTACAGATCGTAATCCTTCCCGCCGGCCTCTATGCTGTCCAAAAGCTCCTGGCCGCTGGCAAAGGCGGAAACCTCGCCGGCAGCCTCCGGCCGCCGGCAGAGATACTTCCGAAGCATCTGGGCCATATGAAGGCGCTGAGCGGGGTCGTCGTCGCAAAGGGCAATTCTCAGCATATTCCATTTTCCTCTCCCGGTCCCGCCCGCCAATCGGGGGGACTATAAAGCTATAGCCCGCAATTTGGACTATTAACTGAATTATACACCTATAGAGTGTAAATTGCAAGAAAAAAGGACACGATTTATATCGTGTCCTGAAAAAATATATTACCGGTTCCTTTCCTTCATGGCCCGCTCCATGTCCCGCTGGGCGTCGCGCTTGGCCATATCCGCGCGCTTGTCGTAAAGCTTTTTGCCTTTACACAGCCCCAGCTGAACCTTGACCCTGCTGCCCTTGAAGTAGAGAGACAGGGGGATAAGTGAATATCCCTGCTGCTTCACAAGGCCGTACAGCCGGTTTATCTCCCGCTTGTGCAAAAGGAGCTTGCGCACCCGCATTGGGTCCCGGTTGAAGATGTTGCCGTGCTCATAGGCGCTGATGTGGCAGCCGTTCAAAAGCATCTCGCCGTCCACCACCGAGCACCAGGAGTCCTTAAGATTGGCCCGCCCCTGGCGCAGGGACTTGACCTCGGTGCCCACCAGCTCTATGCCCGTCTCCAGGCTCTCTTCTACGAAGTAGTCGTGGTATGCTTTTTTGTTCTGCGCTATGGTTTTGGTAGTGAGCTTTTCGGGCATGTTTGCACCTTCTTTGTAGTATATTTT
Organism: uncultured Eubacteriales bacterium; assembly: GCA_910584745.1. Taxonomy (GTDB): domain Bacteria; phylum Bacillota; class Clostridia; order Oscillospirales; family Acutalibacteraceae; genus Acutalibacter. The sequence goes on along the minus strand of CAJUDG010000006.1, from coordinate 201,890 downwards.
TAGGCCTTCGTCGGCACAGGTCGCCGACTACGGCAAGACCTTGGGGGCTCCGCGCCCCCCAATCCCCCCGCAAGCTTAAGACCAGCTTGATCGGTCGACTTATTATAGGTCTCTGCGGCCCTCCAGCGCTCTCTGAAGGGTCACGTTGTCAGCATACTCCAAATCCCCGCCCACAGGTATGCCGTAGGCCAGCCGCGTGACCCGCACCCCAAGTGGCTTTAAGAGCCTTGCGATATACAGCGCCGTTGCGTCACCCTCCACAGTTGGGTTGGTGGCCATGATGACCTCCTGCACGCCGCCGCCTATCCGGGCCAGCAGCTCCTTTATTTTCAGCTGGTCCGGCCCCACCCCCGCCAGCGGCGAGATGGTGCCGTGCAGCACGTGATACAGCCCCGGAAAGTCCCCCGCCCGCTCCAGGGCGAACACGTCCTTGGGCTCCTCCACCACGCAGATAAGAGAGCGGTCCCGCCTGTCGCTGCGGCAGACCGGGCACAGCTCCCCGTCGGTCAGGTTGCAGCAGTCCTTGCAGTAGTGTATCTTTTCGTGGGCGTTTATAATGGCCTCCGCAAAGGCTCTCGCGTCCGATTCGGACATGTTCAATATGTGGTACGCCAGCCGCTGGGCGGTCTTGTGGCCTATCCCCGGCAGCGACTCCAGCTTATCCACCAGCGCGTCCAGGGGGGCGACGATATAGTTTGGCATCAGAACATCCCCGGGATGCCCATGCTCCCGGACACGGCGGACATCTTCTCCTCTTTCTCGGCGGCGGCCTTTGAGAGGGCGGCGTTGACCGCGGCAGTCACAAGGTCCCCAAGCATCTCCGCGTCCTCAGGGTCGATGACCTCGGGCTTTATCTCCACGCTCTTGACCTCCATCTTGCCGGTGACGGTGGCGCTTACAGCGTCCCCTCCGGCGGTGGCGGTGTACTCCTTCTGCTCCAGCTCCTCGGTGATGGCCTCCATCTGCTCCTGCATCTTCTGGGCCTGGCGGGCGAGCTGCTGCAAATTGGCGGCTCCTGGGGTCTGATATCCTTGTGGCAGTCTGGCTTTCATATCTGTCATCCTTTCATTTTATAAAGTTCTGTATAGTAGATATACTTTACAACACTGTACAGTAAAGCAGCTTTACAGCTCCCGCTCCTCCACCGGTATCCCGGCGGCCGCGGCCCGCTGGGCCAGCTCCTCCAGAGGGTCGGCCTTCGCCTTGTCCGGGGCCTTCTTATAGGGCCCAAGCTTATACGCCCGCCCGGTGACCCGGCTGATGGCTTCCCGCAGCCTTGTGCGCTGGTCGGACTTTTTCAGCAGGTCAAAGGCTATCTCCGGCGCGTCGATAAGCATATAATCCCCGGAAATATAGGCGCTGCTGCCCTCAAAGGCCGTCGAGACGCTCTTGCTCCCGGCGCTCAGCCGCTGCAAGATGTCCGGCCACGCGGCAAAGGGCTTGGCGTTCTCCATAAGCGCGCCCGGGTCAGCCGCCGGCTTTGGTGCCGGAGAGGCTTTCGGGGGCGCGGCAGGCTGCTCAGGGGCAGGTGGCGGCGGTATGGGCTCCGGCGGAGGTGTAAAGTCTTGTGCCTTGTCAGACTCCACATCACTTGGGGGCTCCACGCTCTCACGCACAGGCTGTAAAGCTATACCACTTTCCAGCGCCTCTATACGTCTGAGCAGCGATTCCGGCGTGCTGTCCAGCTGGGGGCTGCAAAGCCGCACCAGGGCCATCTCCAGCTGGGTGCGCTGGTTCCCCATGCGCATCTTGTTTAGAGTGTCCTCAAGGGTGTCCAGCCCGTGCAGCACGGCGGCAAGGCTCAGGTTCCCCGAAAGCCGCTGCATCTCCCGGCGCTCCGCGTCGGAGACCTGCAGCAGCGGACCGGGGTCCTTCATGGTCTTGCAGAGCATGAGCCCCCGGAAATACCCGGCCAGCTCCCCGCACAGCCGGGAGAGGTCCTTCGACTCCCTGTGCAGCCGGTCTATAATGCCCAGGGCCGCCGCCGGGTCCCGGGCCGCCACGGCCTCGGCCAGCTGGCCCAGGTAGTCCCGGGCCGCAAGCCCCGCCGTCTCGTATACGGTCTCAAGGGTGATATGCCCGTCCCGGCCCAGGCACTGGTCCAAAAGGGACAGCGCGTCCCTAAGGGCCCCGTCCGCCGTCCGGGCGATGAGCAGCGCCGCCTCATGGTCAAGCTCCGCCCCCTCAAGTCTGGCCACCTGCTCCAGCCTTCCGGCCATAAGCTCCGGGTCTATGCGGTGGAAGTCGAAGCGCTGGCACCGTGACAGTATGGTGGGCAGCAGCTTGTGCACCTCGGTGGTGGCAAGGATGAACACCACATGGGCCGGGGGCTCCTCAAGGGTCTTCAACAGGGCGTTGAAGGCCGCCGTGGACAGCATATGGACCTCGTCAATGATATACACCCTATATTTTGCGGTGGCCGGGGTGAAGCTGGTCTCCTCGATGATGGCTCGCACGTTCTCCACGCCGTTATTGCTGGCGGCGTCGATCTCCACCACGTCCAGTATGGAGCCGTCCTCAAGCCCCCGGCAGACCTGGCACTCCCCGCAGGGGTCCCCGTCCACTGGGTGCAGGCAGTTCACGGCCCTTGCCAGTATCTTGGCGCAGGTGGTCTTGCCGGTGCCCCGGGAGCCGGTAAAAAGATAGGCATGGGAGACCCGGCCCCGCATGAGCTCGTTCTTCAGCGTGACCGTCACCTGGGGCTGGCCCACCACGTCCGCGAAGACCCGGGGGCGGTATTTTCTATACAAGACCTTGTACATAGGCACCTCACAGAAAAGAAAAGCCGGGATATGCGAGCGGACAGGCGACCTGCATCGCCCGGAAACATCCGCTTAATGCTGCTCGGTTCCCCGCCTGACATGGTTCACGGCTCTCCGCCGCGCAGACCTGTCCGCTCACATATCCCAACTTCACGTCGGCTTGCCAGAGTATTATAACACATGTTTTCGGGATTTGCAACCTATTTCTCATAGGGTTTGACATATGGGCGGTATTACTATATAATTATACGCAATAATACACGTATAATTTGCGCGGGGAAGAGAGGCAAACACATGCTGGCGGATATCCTGCTGACTATCCCGATACTCCTTTTATTCCTGGCGGTGGCCTGGCGATGCCTGGAGAGCTGCGGGCTGGCGCCGCCGGAGGAGTGTAAAGTAAACGAGCCTTACACCGTTGCCCATTCGGACACTGTAAAGGTGTTCTGCTTTGCACTGGCCTTCCGGCTGTTCATGCTGCTGGCGATGTTCATATGCTTCATGCTCTCCGGCGGGGAGAACGGCCTGTACGGCTTTCCCGGACAGTTCACCCGCTGGGACGCGCGGCACTACATCAGCCTGATAGAAAAGGGCTATACCGGCTATCAGGAGGACGGCCGGCACCTGTTCTTGGTGTTCTACCCGCTGTACGTTTGGGCCGCGCGGGTCATAAGGCACGTCATACCCAACACGGTCATAGCGGGCCTGACGGTCTCCATCGCAAGCTACGCCTGGGGCTGCTGCTATGTGTATAAAATAGCCGCAAAGCTCCTGGACAACAGAGCCGCCCGGAACTCCATCCTGCTCCTGTCCCTCTACCCCTTCTCCTTCTTCTTCGGCACGGTGATGACCGAGGGGCTTTTCCTCCTGACCACCTCGGCGGCGTGCTGTTACGCCCTTGAGCGCCGGTGGCTCCTCTACGGCGTATGGGGGGCAATGGCGGCCCTGACCCGCATGACCGGGGTGCTGGTGATAGTGCCCGCCGCGGTGGAGCTGCTCTCGGAGCTGCGGCCCTTTGAGCGGCCCGTGGGCGGGTCCATTAAAAAAGCGCTGCCGGGCTTTTTAAAACGGCTCCCGGCCCTGCTCATGCCCCTGCTGGGCTCTATGGGTTATCTGCTGCTGAACTGGTACGTGGACGGCGACCCCCTGGCCTTTCGGGGCCATCAGGCTCACTGGTATCAAGGGGGCAAGTGGATATCGGGGGTCCTCAGGTATCTTTGGGGATATTTCCGGGACAATATAGCCAATGCCAACGGCTACGCCATCTGGCTGCCGGAGCTCGTTCTGTTCATCGTTACATTTGGGATACTTGTGCTTGCCCTGCGTAAGAAAGGCACAAGGCCCAGCCTTCTGGCCTATGCCTTCTGCTATTTTGCGGCCAATTATTCCCTGTCCTGGCTTTTGAGCGCCGGGCGCTATATGAGCTGCTGCTTCCCGCTGTTCATCTTCGCCGCGGACCTTCTGCGCGGGCGGGACAGCCTTAGAGAGGGGATATGCCTTGCCGGGGCGGTGCTGGGCGGCATATATCTATATGCCTATCTTAACGGGGCCCAGGTGATGTAGGGTATAATCCCGGCGCTTTTGGGGCAGTATACTCCCAAAAAGTACCGGGAGGACAATATGAAACGCATAGGCAGGCAGACCTTGGAATTTACCGCCCCGCCCACGGTGCTGGGCCACGGGGCCGTTGGGGGCCGCAAGGAGTCGGAGGGGCCCCTTGCGGCGGACTTTCACCAGACCTTTGACGACACCCGCTTACAGACCGACAGCTGGGAGAAGGCCGAGGCCCAGCTGCAAAAGGAGGCGGTCTCCGTTGCCCTGGCAGGTGCGGGCTGCACGGCGGGGGAGGTGGACATGATATTCGCCGGCGACCTTCTCAACCAGTGCATATCCTCCACCTTCGGCCTTTTGGAGTATCAGATACCATTTCTGGGCCAGTACGGGGCCTGCTCCACAATGGCCCAGACCCTCTTAATGGCGGGCATAATGGTGGACTGCGGCGCGGCAGAGAAAGCTGCTGCCGTCACCAGCTCCCACTTCTGCTCGGCGGAGCGGCAGTTCCGCACGCCGCTGGAATACGGAGCCCAGCGCACCCCCACCGCCCAGTGGACGGCCACGGCCTCCGGCTGCGCTATAGTGGGGCATGGGGGCGGGGTTAGACTGCTCCACGGCCTTGCGGGCAAGGTGGTGGACCTGGGGGTGAAGGACCCGGCGAACATGGGCGCGGCCATGGCCCCGGCGGCGGCGGACAGCATCTACCGGTTTTTAGAGGACACCGGCACCAGCCCCGCGGATTACGACGGCATATTCACCGGGGACCTGGGTGCCGTGGGCAGCACGCTGCTTCTGGACATGCTCCGGGACAATGGGGTGGAGCTGCTGGGCGTGCACAACGACTGCGGGCTCATGCTCTTTGACCGGCAGCGCCAGGACGTGCACGCCGGGGGCTCCGGCTGCGGCTGCTCGGCAAGCGTGCTTTGCGGGCACCTTTTAAACCGAATGGATCGGGGAGAGCTTCGGAACATCCTGTTCTGCGCCACCGGGGCTCTCATGTCCACCACCAGCCAGCAGCAGGGCGAGGCCATACCGGGGGTGTGCCATATAGTGCACCTGGGGGTACAGTAAACGCGGCTCCCAATAAGCGACGGGCGGGGCGCCGCCCTACATATTATAATGGGGCTGCTGCTATAAAATACCGGCTTGCGGATTCCAAAGCATTGTGTTATAATATAATATATTATGCCCAAAAGAGGGGGCAACACTTTGGAAAACCATGAACCGAACGAGAGCTATGGGGCCGGTATAATCGCCGGGCGCAACCCCGTGGCGGAGGCCCTGCGCTCGGGCCGGGCCGTCGACTGCCTGTATGTGGCGAAGGGCCCGGTCACAGGCCAGCTGACCGCTATTCTGGCAAAGGCCAAAAAGCTTGGGGTGCCCATAAAGGAGTGCGACCAGAGAAAGCTCTCCCATATGTGCAATGGAGCCAACCACCAGGGCGTAGTGGCAGTGGCCGCCGCCGTGGAGTACGCGAGCGTTGAGGACATGCTGGCCCTGGCCCGGGGGAGGGGAGAGCCCCCGCTGCTGATCATCTGCGACGGCCTTGAGGACCCCCATAACCTTGGGGCGGTGATACGCTCGGCGGAGTGCGCCGGGGCCCATGGGGTCATAATCCCAAAGCGCCGCAGCGTGGGCCTGACCTACGCGGTGAGCAAGGCCTCGGCCGGGGCGGTGGAGCACCTGCCCGTGGCGAGGGTACAGAACCTCTCCGTCCTGATAGAGGAGCTGAAGGAGAAGGGCCTCTGGTGCTATGCCGCCGATATGGACGGCGAGCCCTGGGACCGGGCGGATCTTACGGGGCCCGTGGCCCTGGTGATAGGCTCTGAGGGCAGGGGGGTCAGCCGCCTTGTCCGGGAGAGGTGCGACGGGGCCCTGTCGCTGCCCATAAGGGGCCGGGTGAACTCCCTGAACGCGTCGGTGGCGGCGGGAGTGCTGTGCTATGAGGCCGTCCGGCAGAGAGCGGCCTGTGAGAGGAGTAAGCCATGAGAGACGGTAATAACGGATTTACACTGGAAGATATACTGGAGGAGGAGCGCCAGAAGCGCGAGGCCAAGGAGGCTGGGGCCCAGGCGCCCGCCCAGGAGGAGTATCCGGAGGACGGGTATCAGGAGGAGTATTCCGGGGACGAGCCCCAGGCCTTTACGGACTATGAGCCGGAGCCCGAGCCAGAGCAGGAATACCAGCCGGAGCCGGAGTATGTGCCGGAGGACCCGGGCCCCGAGTACGTGATAGAGGAGCCCGAGCCGGAGCCCCAGCCGGAAACACAGCGGGGCAAAAAGAAAAAGAAGAAGCGCTGGGGACTGTTCGGCCGGAAGAAGGTGCCCGACTTTGACGAGAGCGAGGAGGACATCTACTACGGCATACAGCTGAAGCCCATCGACGAGTACCGCATGGACGGCGACGCGCCGCCCCTGGGCGAGGAGGGCTATAAGGTCCTGTTCGACGACTCCAAGGCCATCGACGACCAGGTGGAGGAGAACTTCCAGCGCCTTCAAAAGGAGCGCCGCCGCCGGGTGGCCGAGGCCGTCCAGAGCGCCGGGATGGACGAGCAGCAGGTGGAGGAGGAGTTCGGCGTGGTGGCCCCGGTGCCCCTGACGTCCTACGCCGCCGACCCCTATGCCCGCCAGCACGGCCTGGACGCGGACGGCGGGGAGCTGTCGGACCTGCAAAAGGCCATGCTCAACACCGACCAGACCATGGAGATAAAGCTGAACGTCCTCAACAGCACCATCGAGCTGCAAAAGCTCCAGGACGGCCAGCCGGTCAGCGAGAAGACGGTGGAACGCATCCTGGAAAAGGCCCCGGAGCCCCCGGCAGAGTATGTGGAGCAGGAAACCGCGCCGGAGCCCGAGCCGGTAACAGAGTATGTGGAGCAGGAATATGCGCCCGAACCCGAGCCGGTGACGGAGTACGTGGAGCGGGAATATGCGCCGGAGCCCGAGCCGGTGACGGAGTACGTGGAGCGGGAATACGAGCCCGAGCCTGAGCCGGCAACGGAGTACGTGGAGCGGGAGTATACGCCCGAGCCTGAGCAGGTAACGGAATATGTAGAGCGGGAATATACACCCGAACCCGAGCAGGTCACGGAGTACGTTGAGAGGGAATATGTCCCCGAGCCCCCGGCCCCTGCGCCGGAGGAGCTGAAAACCATAGAGATACCTGTCCAGCCCAAGGCCCCGCAGCCCGCTGCTGTGCAGGAGCAGGCTCCCGAGCCGCCGCCAAGGCCCATGCAGCAGGTGCCCTATGTGGAGACCATCTATCAGTACCGCTCCCGCAGCATTGCCACCCATATCATAAACGCGGACCTTCTGCACAGCGCGCTGCTGTCAGAGACGGAGAACCTGCAAAAGGCCAAGGACGCCCTTGAGGGCCGGCAGGCATCACGCCGGAGGGTGAAGCCCAGAAAGACCATGGAGCCCGAGCCCCAGGAGCCCCAGCGCCCCATAGAGGACAGCGGCGAGTCCATAGAGGACTATACCGGCCCCGAGGACGCAAGATCCATTTCAAGCGAGCTCAAGGGGGAGATGGGCAAGTTCTCCCTTACGATGATGATAACCGGGGTCTGTACGCTGCTGCTGGCGGTTGTCAGTCTGGTGTGCAGGAACAACTTCACGCCAAAGGGCGACACCTGGCCCCTGGCCTATGTGATACTTACCCTGATATTCCTGGTGGTGTCGGCGGGCATCTCCTATAAGACCGTGGGGCACGGGCTGAAGGGCCTGTTCGCCGCCCGGGCCAACGCCGACAGCGGCGTGGCCGTGGCCACGGTGGCCGTGCTGGTACAGACGGTCTGCTCCATATTCTTCCGGGCCCAGCTGGAGGGGCTGTACCTATACGCGCCGGTGGTGTCGGCTCTGCTGTTCATGAACTCGGCGGGCAAGCTTACGATGCTGCGGCGCATACACAGCAACTTCCGGTTTGTGACCTCCAGAGAGCAGAAGTACGCCGTGCGCACCTATGAGGATTATAATACCTCCTTAAAGATGGCCAAGGACTGCGTGGCGGAAAAGCCGCTTATCGCCTATCAGTGCAAGGCCGGGTTCTTAAAGCGCTTTTTAGAGCTGTCCTACGAGCCCGACCCCTCTGAGACCTCGTCCCAGCTGCTGGCCCCTCTGGGGCTGATATCCTCGCTGGTGCTGTGCATAGCCTGCCTGCTGATAACCAAGGATGTGCCCACCTCCATCGGGGCCCTGGCTGCGGCCTGCTGCGCATGTGTGGCGGCGGGGAACATGCTTATCGTGAACCTGCCCGTCAGCAACCTCTGCAAGACCGTGCGCCGGGCCGGCGGCATGGTGGTGGGCCACGGGGCCGTTGAGGTCCTGGGGGACGTAAACGCGGTGATAGCCGACGCGGGGGAGCTTTTCCCCACGGGCACGGTGGTCATCTCCGGCATAAAGCAGTTTGGAAACCAGGTGATGGCCGAGGACGCTATAATGTGTGCCACTGCTTTGGTAAAGGAGGCCGGGGGACCCCTTCTGGGGGTGTTCGAGCAGGTGATAAGCGACGCGGAGGAGAGCCTGCCGGAGGTCGAGCGCATAAGCTACGAGTCCGGCGCGGGGATAGTGGGCAAGGTGGACGGGCGCACCGTCTATATCGGCAACCGCAGTCTATTGATAAACCACCGGCTTGAGGCCCCGCCCAGAGAGCTGGAGATGCAGTATTCCTCCGGCGGCAAGGATGTGCTGTACCTGGCGGTGGACGCCGAGGTGGCGGCCATGCTGGTGCTGACCTACTCGGCGGACCGGCGCAAGAAGAACGAGCTCCAGCGCCTTGAGGACAGCGGCATAAGCGTGCTTGTGCGCACCACGGACCCCAACATCACCGTGGCCCAGATGTCCAGGCTCTTCGGCGTGGACCAGGCCAGCGTGGGGATCCTTGACGGCCAGCTGGGCGACACGGCCCGGCAGCTGCTGGAGTCCGACCCGCCAAGGGCCGACGCGGTGGCGGCCACAAAGGGGCGCATGGAGTCCATGATGAGCCTTATAGCGGCCTGTGTGGCGCAGAAGCGCACCACGGGTATGCTGGTGGCAATACAGTCGGCGGCGGTGATACTGGGCTTTGTGCTGGTGGCTTTCCTGGCCTGCTTTGGCGAGATACGGCAGGTGTCGTCATTCCTGCTGTTCGCGTTCCAGATGTTCTGGACGGCGCTGCTGCTGGCGCTGCCCAAGTTCCGAAGATAAGGAAGATAACTAGAGAGAAAGCGCCTGTTTCCAGGCGCTTTCTAATATGTGCCGCGCAGCGGGGTAAAAAGTTCGCCAGCCTTTCCAAGGCTGCAGGGTGTGGGGCGGTTGACATTCGCTGCGCGAAGTCGCCCCACGGCCTTGATTTGGCGAAGCCAAAAATAAAAATCACAAAACAGAAAAAACTTATTGAAATCTACAGAGAAATCGATTATAATTAGAGTATGCCTTGTGCAAAAACTTGTGCAAATTCAATAATACACGCCCCGGCCTATTAGCAATTTCGCCAGAGGGGCCGTGAAAGGAGCCATTCCCATGACCCAATATCCCGAAAAGAACATAATAAATCTGGCTGTAGCCGGCCACGGCGGCGCAGGCAAGACCACCCTGAGCGAGGCCATGCTGTATCTGGCCGGCGCGTCTGACCGCCGGGGCAAGGTGGGCGACGGCAACACCGTCTGCGACTATGACCCCGAGGAGATCCGCCGCAAGGCCTCTATCGCCGCCGCCGTGGCGCCGCTGGAGTGGAAGGGTAAGAAGATAAACCTCTTGGACGCCCCTGGCTTTTTCGACTTCGAGGGCGGCATGTGCGAGGCCATGCGCGCCGCCGATACTGCCCTGATAGTCGTTTCCGGCAAGGACGGCCCCTCTGTGGGCACGGAGAAGGCCGTGGCCGCCGCCGAGAAGCGCGGGCTCAGTAAGATATTCTTCGTCAACGGCCTCTGTGACGAGAGCGCCCGGTTCTACCGTGTTTTTGAAGATTTGAAGGCCCAGTTCGGCCCTTCTGTGTGCCCGGTGGTGGTGCCCTTTATCGAGGGTGACCAGGCCAATATTTATGTAAACCTGCTGGAGTACCGGGCCTACGACTACTCCGGCGGCAAGCCCGTCCAGGTGGCCATCCCCGATATGGGCGACAGGCTTGAGGGCCTGCGCACGGCCATCTGCGAGGCCGTGGCCGAGACCGACGACGCGCTATTTGAGAAGTATTTCGCCGGCGAGGAGTTCACCCCCGAGGAGGTCATAGTCGGCGTCAGCAAGGGCGTGAAGGCCGGGACCATCACCCCGGTGTTCTGCGGCGATGCCATGCTCATGCGGGGCATGGAGCAGTTCCTGGACGGCCTCACCTGGCTGGCCCCCTCAGCCGCCGACCACGCCGGCGAGATGGGCATGGACCCCGACGGCAACCCGGTGGAGCTCACCGTCAGCAGCGACGGCGCGGCGGCCGCCATCGTCTTCAAGACCGTTGCGGACCCCTTTATCGGCAAGCTCTCCTATGTGAAGGTCATCGCGGGTAAGATCTCCACCGAGACCCAGCTCGTGAATATGCGCACCGGCGCCACAGAGCGCGTTGGCAAGACCGTCATGCTCACCGGCAAGAAGCAGGAGGACGTGAAGTTCATCGGCGCGGGCGACATCGGCGCCATCCCGAAGCTGACCACCACCAATACCGGCGACACCCTCTGTTCACCCGCCCGCAAGGTGACTCTCGACGGTGTGGACTATCCCGGCGCGGCCCTCTCCATGGCCATAGTGCCCAAGAAGAAGGGCGAGGAGGACAAGGTGGCCCAGGGTATGCTGCGGCTCTCCGAGGAGGACCCCACCCTGCACTTCTCCACCAATAACGAGACCCACGAGCTGATAATCAGCGGCCTTGGCGAGCAGCACCTGGATGTGGCCGTCACAAAGCTGAAGACCAAGTTCGGCGTGGAGGTCACCCTGAAGGATCCCAAGGTGCCCTATCGCGAGACCATCCGCAAGACCGTCCAGGTCCAGGGCCGGCACAAGAAGCAGACCGGCGGCCACGGCCAGTTCGGCGACGTTTGGATAGAGTTCTCCCCCTGCGACAGCGACGGCCTGGAGTTCGGCGAGCGCGTGGTGGGCGGCTCGGTGCCAAAGGGCTTCTTCCCGGCGGTTGAGAAGGGCCTTCGCGAGTGCATCGTAAAGGGGCCCCTGGCCGGATACCCCGTTGTGGGCCTTTCCGCCGTGCTGTACGACGGCTCATACCACCCGGTGGATTCCAGCGAAATGGCCTTTAAGACCGCCGCCTCCATCGCCTATAGGGACGGCCTGCCGAAGGCGGGCCCCGTGCTCCTTGAGCCCATCGGCCATCTTAAGGCCACTGTGCCCGACGGCAACATGGGCGACGTCATGGGCGAGGTCAACAAGCGCCGGGGCCGCGTGCTGGGCATGGAGCCCGCCGGAGCCGGCCGCCAGACCGTGGACGCCGAGGTGCCCATGGCCGAGATGCACGACTTCTCCACCTTCGTGCGCCAGAGCACCCAGGGCCGCGGCAGCTTCACCTTCGAGTTCGAGCGCTATGAGGAGGCCCCGGCCATGGTGGCCCAGAAGGTCATCGAGCAGTCCAAGGCCGAGGGCAGCGAGGGCTGACAGATAAGGTAATCATATTTGAGCATATGAAAATCCCCCCGGAGGGTTCCGGGGGGATTTTTTGGGTGGTTTTGATTATTTTATACTATTGGTACTGCCAGCCAGTTATTCGGGTCACTTACTGTTACGGTAACTTCTGAGGAGTTTTTGGGGTCAGTTGCCTGAACATAAATTGACAAGTTGTACTGTTGTGGGTCTGAGGTTTCCCCACAGAATTGGCTGGTAAATCTTGCCTGTAAACGTGAAGTCGCAGTTGCCAATGGAACATTATCAAATTTGATAGAAATAGATGTCAATGGGGACCCTGATTTATAGATTAGGTCCAAACTGATTTGCTGATTGTTGCCATAGTAGAAATGGGACCCTATGCTTTCGTAGAGCGATGAGGTTGATGGACGGTCATTAATCGCTGCTCCATCCAAAGGTATTCGATTCAAACCGGGTCCAGGGTACACCCACACAGGCTCGGTGAAAGCAAGCTCTACAGTTCCGCTAATTTTCCCGCCGCCGGGATCGCCACTTGCTGGGGCGATATAGTCGAGCATTGGTGTAACGGTAACCTTTATTTTTTCCCTCTGCTTAATGATTGGGTATGCCGCGGTAAACGCATAACCTGATGGCTTCGTAGAGGTGCCGCTATAGCCGCACACTGCCAGACAGTAATTGACATCGCCCAGTTCCTTCCACTTCTCACAATCCACCGAAAGCGGGCTTGAAGCCGAAACGGACTGGTTTACGTCCGAGCCGATTGCGCCCGAGCCGCCGCCGCCAACGGATTCGATGGCTTCCTGCACGGATTGCTTCAAGCTTTCATCGGCGCACAGGTCAAACAGTGAACCCTGGCGGTCGCGGCCGCTTGTAATGGTTTCTATCATCGCGTCGAGAACGGTAAAGTCAGGATTACTAAATTCCATGAATCCGCTCCCGGAGGTTTTCCAGGTAGACCTGCGATTTCGGTATTCATCAAACGCGCTCGTAAGACCGGCGGTTGAGAAGGTCTGGCTCAGAGCAAGGGGCAGGTTCGTTCTGTCATAGGGGAACAGCTTATAGGCAACAGTCGCGTCCATATCACTGTTTATAGTTGCCGTTGTATTGCTGGCCTGCGTCCAGAGAACGGGCTGGGTTATTTCCTTGGTCCTGAAGCGGTACACCGTGACCGGCGAGTAAACGCCGGAGGTGCCGGTGGTGGTCACCAGATACATCAGATATTCGGTGTTGGGCTCCAGGTTCGGCAGGAAGTGGTCCTCGTCCGCGCGGCTTACCTGCACGCTGCTGGCGACCAGCCGGTTGCTGGCTATATCGCTGCTGCTTGGGTTGGTTATGTTGGAGCTGATGGGGAAGTCGAACTTGTAGTCGTCCGGGACGGTTTCGTTGGGGAACATTCTGTCAAATACACTCAGATCAGAGGCCATTGTGTACTTGTGTCCGTTCAGTGCCACCGGGCCGGATTTGTTGCAATATGGGACCTTCTCCTGCAGTTCGCTCAAGGGTACACGCACGGACGTGCCGCCCTCGTTCCTCTGTGGGTTCAGTGTGTAGCCTTCATTGCTCAAGGGAGCCATGACATAGTATACCGTACCCGGCGAGGTCATGGTGAACACGGCGTTTACGCCATTGGAGGTGGGGGTAAGGGCGGGGAAGCAGTCCTGCATTACAGGTGCGCGGCCGTCCTGGAACTGCGTCCAGAGCAGGCGGGGCTCTTCTTCCGTATCACCGGGCCTATTGGGCCACGTGATATCCGTAACGCCGTTTGTCCCCGCGACCACATTGTCATATGCGTTAATATTGCTGGGAGTTATGCTGTTAAGTGAACTGGCTCCGCCGGTCACAAAGGTGACCTGACCTTCAATGCGCTGGTTAAGGCTGGCGCGGTCGGTACGTGTGCCGACCTTTGTGAAGTGCAGGGCGAAGTCATAGCTCCTGGGCTCGTCATCGTTAAAGCCTCCGCCTATCATGCCAAGCTTATATTCTGAGTTGATGGGGCGGTACTGCGGGACAGCAGTGTTGCTCATGGTCTTGACAACGCTTGCTCCGGTGTATTTTCTCTTGTTGGAGGGGACGATGATGGAGACCCTTTTTGCCACAGTGTTCGCGCCATTACTGTCAATCTCCACGTCGCCCACAGGCACCCATTCGCCAGCTCCGTCTGCGCTGTTCACCCTGGTAAATAGGTCGAACTCAACATCAGTGTTGAACCAGAAAAGCATATCCCACATCACGCCGTCTGCGGAGTTTCCAGTGGATTCGGGTGTGGCCGTAAAGCCTATGTCAATAGGGATAACGTCGGTAATAGTTTTCTCGTCCCTGACCGTGATGTCATTGTATACTGAAATGGACTTGGTGGTGTCAATGCTCTCGCCGTCGTCGGAGAGGGCGTAGGCCTTCAGCTCCAGATCCTCCAGCCTACTGATCCCCACCCTGGCCGACACCGTGGTAAACGCCTTCATATCCTGCTCGCCCATCTGGTTGCGGGACTGGGAGTCGTCGGTAATGTTCTGCAGGTGGAAGTAGTAGCTGGCGCCGCTCTCCAGGTTCAGAGCGGACTTGGAGAGGTTGCTGGGGTCGTTTACGAAGCTGACCACCATATCTTTGCCGTCCTGAAGGACCTGCACGTTGCGGTAGTCCACCACCCAGGGGGCGCTGCCGCTGTCGGCGGTGCGCTCCGGGACGGCCTGCCCTGTGGAGTCGCAGAGGATCACGGTGTCCCTAAGGGCCCCCACGAACTCCTCCTCGGCCTTTGCCTTATCGGCGGGGCTGGCGTTCTTATACTTGGTATACAGCTCCATCATCCTCAGCTCGCTGTATTTCACGGGGGCGCTGCTGGGCTGGCGGTAGCGTATGGCCTCGCTGAACACCACGTCGATGGTGGAGTAGGCGTAGGGAGTCTCCGGGCTCTCCGCCGGGAAGCTCTCAAAGCGCATCTCTGCCGAGGGCGGCGTCTCGTCCAGAGTATGGGCGGTGTACATGCCGATGACCTGGGAGTAGTTATTGGCGCTGTCCTGGGCCAGGTAGTACACGTCGTAGGCGCTCTCCTTCTCAAGGCGGGAGATGGTGATGTTGAACTGGGTGTTTGCCTTGGCGTTCAGCTTGCCGGACTGGGACTTTGACGTGCCGACGCCGGCGGCAACCTGTATCTTCGCGGTCTCCGTCTTCAGGAACTCTCGCCACTCGTCGGTGTTGGGATAGACCTCGGGGTCGCGCTTGGGGTAGGGGTCACCGCTGGGTACGGCCACCCAATAGACCGTCGCGTCCTCGTTGACGGTATTGCTGAGGGTCACCGAGGTGGCCTTGGTGTCGGACTGGAACATCTCGCCCATGGTGAACTCGGGCGGGGTCACGTCCTTGGTGGTGACGGGTATCTTCTGTACCTGGGAGCTCTGCTCGCCGTTGGCGTCCGTGAGCCAGTAGTACAGGTCATAACTGGTATTCTCCTTCACGTCGCCGAGACCGTCGGGAGTGCCGTCCAGGTCCATGTCTATCTCCGTGATCTTGAAGGAATCCAGGGTGTTCTTTATCAGATGCAGCCGCCCGTAGCCGTAGGGATTGGGGAAGGCGGCGGACAGCAGCTCGCCGGTGCTGGGAGCTGTGCTGCCGGCGGCCAGCAGGACGTAGTACAGGTCGCAGCTCTTGTTGGCCATGACCGTGGCCTGCAGGTTCGCTATGTCGGAGAAGGGCAGGCCGACGTTTTCCTCGTTCCTGGTGGGGGTGGCGTCGGTGATGGAGGGATAGTCTTTGCTTGCCATGGCGGGCACGGTGCCGTCCGGGGTCTCGATGCGCTGGGACTTCACGGGGCTCCTGCGCTCGTGGGCGTCCACCAGTGCGGCGGAGATATAGTACCGGCCCCCCTGGGTCAGTCCCTCAAGGGGCAGCACATACTCGGTCTTGGAGCTCTCTACCTCTATTGTGCCCTTCTGCTTGAAGCCGGAGCCGTAGCTGGGCTGCTCGATAAGCGTCTCCACGTCCGCGTCGGTAAGGGGTCCCCGGGCCGCGTCTGTCAGGGCCCAGTAGAGGGTGCCGGGCTTGTTGGTGGAGAAGTATGCGTCCGCGCTGGTGGGGGCGATGTTCTTTGCCTTGGGGTACCCCGCCAGGAGCCTGGGGTTCTCAGAGAGCTCCTTGGCCTTTTCGGAGTCCACATTGGTAATGCCGCCGACCTCGGTGATAACGCCCGGGCGCACGGTGATGGTGTCGGGCAGTATCTCGGAGGTGCAGCCGTTGGCCCCCACGTCAATGTGCCCGATATCCCCGGTGCCGGTGATGGT
Source organism: uncultured Eubacteriales bacterium (assembly GCA_910584745.1). GTDB lineage: Bacteria > Bacillota > Clostridia > Oscillospirales > Acutalibacteraceae > Acutalibacter. Next base: position 185,744 of record CAJUDG010000006.1, on the reverse strand, counting down.
GGAGGAGGTATCCAGCTTGATGTCGTCCACAGAGGCGTTTATCTCCAGGTTCAGCCGGGCATCAGTGGCCTCCTCGTCAACGGTTATCTTCGTGACGGAGCCGGTGCCCGTGTCGCCCACTGTGAGCAGGGAGCCCGGGGCCTTTACCGTCACGTCCTTCATGTTCCCGGCGATGGTGAAGTGGCCCTCGGCGGGCTCCTCGAAGATGACCTTCCTAAGGCCCATGTTGTTGTTGCGCACGTCGTCCTGTATGTACGCGTCAGAGCGCACCAGGGTCTCCGAGATGTCGGTGTTGCCGAGAGCCCTTATGGACACGTACTGGCCCGTGGCGGGGTCCACCACCATCTGGTGGGCGGTGACGTTGTTGAGAAGCACGCTGGCCTCGCCGCTCTCGCCCTCGCCGCCGCCGGCCACGATGATGCGGCCCAGGACCTTCACGTTATCCAGGATGACGTTGCCAAGGCCCACGCCGCCCGTAAGGTACAGGTCGCCGGCGATGGTGGTGTTTCTCAGGGTGACGTTGGGTGCGTTCACGGTGACGTTGCCGAACACTCCGCCGAGCTCGGTGACCCCGGAGGAGCTGACCAGCTTGCCCATGGCCGTGGACAGCATAACGGCGATCTCGCCGCGGGTGGCGGCGCTCTTGGGACGGAAACTGCCGCCGGTGCTGTTGATTATTCCGGCCAGAAGGGCGGAGCGCACATAGATGGAGCTCCAGTTGCTGAAGTTCTTGCCGTCGGTAAAGTCGGTGACCTCTCCCGCGTTCTCCTGATAGCGCAGGCACCGGCCGATAAGGGCCAGGGCCTGCTCGCGGGTGACGGCCGCCTTGGGAGAGGCCGTCGTGCGGCTGGTGCCGGAGAGTATCCCCTCGTTATAGGATACCACGATGTCGTTATAGTACCAGGCGCTTTTGTGCACATCGGTAAAGGGTATGGGGCCGGTGCGCCTGAAGCCGAAGGCCCGGTTGAGCACGGCGGCCATCTCGGCCCGGGTTATCCTGTCGTTGGGGCGGCCGCCCACCATAACGCCGTTCTGCTTGAGCTGATCCATATACGGGTCGGCCCACGAGGCGGCGGAGGCCCTGGGAAGGATATCCAGGGGCACGGCGCCTAAAAGGAGCATGGCGCACAGGACCATAGCCAGGGCGCGCTTTATGATTTTTTGTGTGTGTTTAAGCATTTTTTTCCCTTTCTCTAAAATCATCAAAATTTTATCGGATCGGACGTGCCTCCAGGGTATGTGCATCCCCCTCCTTCCGTGTGTCCTTATAATTGGATTTTATTCCATATTTAGAGATAATGCAACAGGTTTTGTAAATTTCCCTGAAATTACCAGCTCCGCCGTCAGCGCCTGGAGCGCTGTATGCTCTTGAGCTGTACATTGAAGACGGCCTCGCGCAGCATACTCTCCTGCTCGTTGAGTACCTCGGTGAATTTTGCCGCGTAGAACCGCGAGCCGTCGTCCATATCCTTGGTGCGCAGCAGCTCGCAGCCCAAAAGCAGCGGCCCGCCCCGGGTGATGGGCACCACCACCTCCACTATGTCCCCCACGCTGAACCGGCCCTGGCTGTAGAAGCTTATGCCCCCGCAGCTCAGGTCGTTGCCCCGGGCCCGCCAGCGGCCGGGGGTGCCGTCGGTGGGATAGACAAAGGTGTCGAAATCCACCGGCATACGCAGGTTGGCGCGCACGGTGTTGCCCACAAGCTCCCTAAGGGGCTCCAGCACCAGCCGGGCGCCCTGATAGTGGATAACGTGGCCCAGCTTCGGGGTCATCTCCTCGTCGGCGGGGACTATCTGCACGTGGTCGGTGTGGACCACCGCCAGGGGATCGCCCTCTATGACGTTTATCTGCAGGTTCAGCCCGTCGGGGGGCCCCTCCAGATATCCCCGGGCCAGCACCCGGGCGGTGCTGCTGTCCAGCAGCACGCAGAGGGTGGCGTTTTTGGACGCTTTCTCCTTCTTCTTAAAAAACAACATGGGTTGACCTCCTAATTCTCCGGGGATCCGCCGGATCCCTGTTCGCTGGGCGCGGGCTCATCCCTGCCGGCGGCGCGGGGCTGGCCCACGCCGGGTATCAGGCTGCGCAGCTGCCTCAGCCCCTGGGACTGACGGTTAAAGTCGAAATTGAGAAAGTACACGTATATCTCCACCACCGCCCTATAGAGCTCCTCGGGTATCTGCTGCCCAAGGTTCAGCTGTGACAGGATGGTGGCAAGGGAGTTGTCCTCGTATATGGGCACGCCGTTTTCCTGGGCCACATCCAGTATCTTTTCCGCCAGATGGCCCATTCCGGCGGCCACTATCACCGGCGCCGAATCGCTGACGCCGTATTGCAGGGCCACCGCCCGCTGGCGGGTGGGGCGGGGCTCATCAGACCTTGACGTCGACACCGCTTTTCACCTCTTGAAATAGATTTGGGAACGCATCGGAAATATTCATGGGCTTCTTCATGGCCGACACCCGGATATCACCCGGGGACAGGCCGTTCCTTGTGAGGATATCCGTCAGGTCCCGGCTGATGTCCCCGGAGAAGGCGGCCACCTCCTGGGGGCAGGAGACCATCAGGGAGGTCTTGCCGCCCGCGCCGTCTATCACCAGGTCGAAGGGACCCACCCCCTCGATGTCCATCTTTATCAGCAGCCGGGGCGCCGGGGCCTCCTGGCCGCCGGAGTGCTCGGCGTCCGGGTCCACCCACATCTCCGAGAACACCGCCTTATCCTCCCACTGGAAGGGCAGCAGCATGTGCTGAAGGGGCATATAGACGCTCTCGTTTATCAGTATGGAGCTCATAAGGCTGCGGAATATGTCCTGGGCCGCCGTGCCGCCCTCCCCCTGGAGGGAGCGCTGGGCCAGCTCTATGAACCGCTGTGTGAAATTATCCGACCTTGAGGCCTTACTGAACTCCGTATCGGTCAGAAGCCGCAGTATGTCCGAGTCCGACAGGCCGTTAAGGTCCGCCTTGAAGATATTGTAGTTCCCAAGGTGCCGGAAAGCCTGTATAAGAGAGCTCTCGTTACCGTTCTCATAGCGCACGATGTCCAAAGTCAGCATGGAGAGCAGCCCCCTTGCCATGCCGTGGTCGTGGGTGCGGCGCACATAGTCCGAGATCAGCGGGAACACCTGGCCCCTCAATAGATCCAGGTTGCCCTGGCGGTCGTGGGCGGCGATGCCGTTCTCCATCTTGGCCGCCATGTCCATCAGCTGGTTCGACCAGTGGGAGGGCAGGGACCGGGTCATGTCGTAAAGGGTGCGCAGCATACGGTTCTCAAGGTGCCCGGTGGAGGACCAGTCGCTGTACTGGCGCAGAAACTGTAGTATCTCCGTGCGGAACATCTCCGACTGTGAGCTGTTGAAGGCGTTTCTAAGGGCGGCGAACAGGGCCCCGCCGAAGCGCTGGCCGCTCTGCAGCTGGTTCTGCAAGAATTTCGCAAGCTGGGCTTCGTCCATCTTGAGCATCTCCAGAAAGGCCTGCAGCTCCTCGGCAAGCCCCGCCGTAATGCCCGACGAGACCTGCAGCCCCTGGCCCTGCAAAAGGCGCAGCATGGCAGAGGCCGAGTCCGGGGAGTTGGCCATGCGCTGCAAAAAGGTGAGGAAATTCGACTCGTACCGCACCCTATGGGAAACGGACGCGTCCCCGGCCTGCTGCTGGTCGGTGCGCTGGTCGCCCCTGGTGACGCGGTTGGGGTCCACGATATTGCGTATATTGGTATTTGGGTCCTGCGGGTTTATCGGCTGCCGCCCCGAGACGTTGTCATACCCCGGGACGGGGTTGGTAGGTCGCAAAATCTCAGGCATATCATCTGCTCCTATGATTCTATAAGATAAAAGCCGGGGGATATTTAGTGGCTGTCACTCTATTCTATAATAAAATCTGCCAAAAGGCAAGAATAAACCGCAAGCATCTCTTAATTTTTAATCTCGGCAGCCGAATACTAACTAGAGGGCTTGCGTTTTTGTGCGGGCCTGTGCTATAATAAAGGGGCTGGGGCAGATAGGCGCCCGGCAATCTATGCAGAAAAGGTGGAAACGGTATGGCCAACGATATGATGGAAGCCTATCTCTATGAGATGAACACGCTTTTGGAATCACTTGACGAGATGGTGCTGGGAGCCGAGGATCGCAAGACCTTCTCCCAGGAGGATGTGAACGAGATATTCCGTATCATGCACACCATAAAGGGCTCCTCGGCAATGATGGAGTTCGACAACCTTATGACGGTCGCCCACCGCATTGAGGACATGTTCTTTATAATCCGCGACCAGGGCATGGAGGCCGTGGCCGAGGACCTGAGGCCCGAGCTCTTCGACCTTATCTTCCAGGCCATCGACTATTTCAAGGCCGAGGTGGAAAAGCTGGAGAACGGAGACAGCCTCACAGATGATATCGACAACATAATGGCGAATATTAATAGCTTCTCAAATAAAATTCAGGGCAAGTCCGGCGAGGAGGAGCCAGCCCAAGAGGAGGCCGCCCCGGAGGAGGCCTCCGGCGACGCGGGCACCGGCGGCCGGACCAGCAGCCAGTTCCCATTCGGCATACAGGTCTTCTTCGACGAGGGGGCCGGCATGGAGAACCTCAGGGCGTTCATGCTGGCAAGCGCCGTGAAGGACGCGGTGGACGGGGAGGAGAACTTTGACTACTACCCCGCGGACGTGGACAGCAACGCCGAGACCGCCGCCGTGGTGGTGGACGAGGGCTTCTCGCTGCGCTTCCTTACCGACGAGTTCAGGCAGAGGGCCCTGGCCGTTGTGAAGGACGCGGGCTCCATAGGCCACTATAACCTGTTCGAGTATGAGGAGCCCGAGGTCCAGGAGGCCCCGGCCCCGAAGCCCGCCGAGCCCGCGCCCCAGCAGGTCGCCGCCCAGCAGAGCGCCCCCGCCGCGCCCCAGCAGGCCGCCGCCCAGCAGGGCAATAACAATAACAGCAATAAGAACCAGAAGGAGAGCCTTATCAGCGTGAACCTCTCAAAGCTGGACGAGCTGAACGCGGTGGTGGGCGAGATAGTCATCACCGAGTCCATGGTCACAGCCTCTCCGGACCTTGAGGGTCTGAAGCTCGATAACTTCACCAGCGCCGCAAGGCAGCTCAGGTCCCTTACCGACCAGCTGCAGGACGTGTCCATGTCCCTTAGGATGGTGTCGGTCTCGGCCACCTTCCAGAAGATGCGCAGGATAGTCCGCGACATGAGCAAGAAGCTGGGCAAGGAGGTCAACCTGGTCCTTGAGGGCGAGGAGACCGAGATAGACAAGACCATCGTCGACAGCATCGGCGACCCGCTGATGCACATCGTCCGCAACTCCATGGACCACGGCATCGAGGAGAACGCACAGGACCGCATAAACGCCGGCAAGGACCCCGTGGGCAGGATAACCCTTTCCGCCCGCCACACCGGCAGCGAGGTCATTATAGAGGTAATAGACGACGGCCAGGGGGCCGACGACGACGCGATTTTGGGCAAGGCCATGCGCCAGGGGCTGGCGATGCCGGGCGTAGAGTATTCACACAAGGACATACTGAACTTCCTTTTGATGCCCGGCTTCTCCACCAACACCGAGGTCACGGAGTATTCCGGGCGCGGCGTTGGCATGGACGTGGTGAAGTCCAACGTGGAGAGCGTGGGCGGCACGGTGAGCATAACCTCCGAAAAGGGCTTCGGCATGACCACTACATTGAAGATACCGCTGACCATGGCCATAATGGACGGCATGGAGGTGTCTGTGGGCGATTCGGTGTTCACGGTGCCCATCAACAATATCCGCTCCATAGTGAAGGTGGAGAGCGGCGAGGTCATACATGACGCCACCAAGGGCGAGATGCTCCGGGTCATGGACAACTTCTACTCGGTGGTGCGGGCCAAGGAATTCTACCAGATGGAGAGCGGCAAGGACGAGATAGGCGACGGCATCATCCTTTGGGTGGAGTCGGGCGACAACTCCTTCTGCCTGTTCGTTGACAAGCTCATCGGCGAGCAGCAGGTGGTGGTGAAGCCCCTTCCGGACTATGTGAACAACTATGGCATTAGGAACTACGGCGTTACGGGCTGCACCATCCTTGGCAACGGCGACATCAGCATCATCCTGGACGTGGCCAGCATCTACACCGCGTCCCAGGCGGGCTGAGGACTTGGGGCTTGCAAACTCGGAGAGCTTTTGATATAATATCGGTATGAATTGCAGCAAGATATAAAAGCAACAGGAAAGGATTTGCGCTGTATGGAGAATATGACTGAAATGACAATAGATACAGCAGTGCTGACCCCGGGCGAGGACGCCGTTGAGGTCGAAACTGACAAGTATCTGATCTTCCTCTCCGGCGGTATTTACTACGGCGTGGACACCAAATATGTGAAGGAGATGCTTACCCAGTGGGAGACCTCCATCACTTGGCTGCCCATGCTGCCCCCGGACATCAGGGGGGTCATGAACCTGCGCGGCGGCATCGTGCCCATTGTGGATTTCAGGCTGATGACGAACTGTGTGCCGGAGGATAAGTTCTGCACGGTGATACTGGATATGGAGGGAACCCAGATCGGAATTATGGTGGACGAGGTGGACCAGACGGTGGACATCCAGAAAAACCAGATTCTGCCCGTGCCCCATCAGAGCGATATGGCCGCCCAGAAAATGGTGACGGGCATGTACAGCCTGCCCGGCGGCAAAAAGACGCTTATGGTGTTGGACTGCACCCAGCTGCTGTATGGACACCAGTAAGAACACGTCCGCGGCCGCCCAGACCTCCATGGTGATCACGGACAAAGATTTTAACCGCCTTGTAAGCTTTGTTCAGAGCAAATACGGCATAGACCTGCACCAGAAGCGCCAGCTTGTCACAAGCCGGCTTTCAAGCACGGTGAAGAACATGGGGTATAAGAGCTTCACCGAGTATGTGGACTATCTGCTGAAAAAGGGCTCTGGGGACGACATAAACCAGCTGCTCTCAAAGCTTACCACCAACTATACCTATTTTATGCGCGAGGTGGAATCCTTCGACTACTTTACGAAGACCATTCTGCCGGACATAGTCAGAAGGCACCAGAGGGACAAGTGCCTGTCCATCTGGAGCGCGGCCTGCTCGTCGGGAGAGGAGCCCTATAACGTGTCCATGTATATGATGGACTATCTTGGGGGCCAGGCCTCGGCCTGGGACACCAGGATGCTGGCCTCTGACATCTCCATGGACGCTCTGAACAAGGCCAAGAAGGGGATATACGAGCTGCCCGACACCATCCCGCCCCACTGGAAGAAGAACTATTTCAAGCCCGCCGGGGGCAAGATGTTCGAGGTGGCGCCCAAGATAAAGCAGAACGTCATCTTCAAGCAGTTCAACCTGATGGACCCCATACACTTTAAAAGGAAGTTCGACGTGATATTCTGCCGCAACGTGATGATCTATTTCGACCAGCCCACAAAGTCGGCCCTTGCGCGCAGGATGTTCGACGCCACTGTGCCCGGGGGGTATCTGATCATCAGCAAGGCAGAGAACCTGCCGCCCGACACGCCCTATGCCCGGGTGGCCACCTCTATATTCCAGAAGCGCTGAAGGACCGGGCGCGATTTTCCATGAATCACAGGGGGGAAAGAAGTTGGCAAACAAGATAAGGGTCCTGGTGGTGGACGACTCCATCATTGCCAGGAAGATCATTATGGAGGGCCTTTCAAGGGATCCGCGCATCGAGGTGGCGGGGTACGCCATCAACGCCATAGACGCGGAGAACAAGCTCAAGTCCCTGAACCCGGACGTAATGACCTGCGACGTGCAGATGCCGGGTATGACGGGCATCGAATTTTTAAAGAAGATACTGCCCCTGCATCCGCTGCCGGTGGTGCTGGCGTCGTCGCTGAACCTCAGGGTCTTCGACGCGCTGCACGCGGGGGCGGTGGGCTTCGTGCGAAAGCCCGACGGTGTGCAGAGCCGCGACGAGTTCGTGCGTTCGCTTACCGAGGCGGTCATAGAGGCCTCCCACGCCAAGGTGCGCCGGCCGGCAAAGACGGGGCCTGTGGCCGTGCCGGAGCTGCCCGTACCGTCGACGGTGGGGCCCATAAGGGGGTCCCAGCAGTACATAATCGGCCTTGGAGCGTCCACCGGCGGCACGGAGGCCACCCTTGAGGTGATGAAGCGCCTGCCCGCGGACATCCCGGCCATGGTGATAGTGCAGCATATGCCGCCCGGGTTCACAAAGATGTACGCCGAGCGCCTGGACCGCCTGTGCCAGATGGAGGTGCGGGAGGCCGTGAACGGCGACAAGCTGCGGAAGGGCCTGGCCCTGGTGGCCCCGGCCGACCTGCAGTGCCGGATAAACCGCAACCCCGCCGGGGAATATTACGTCTCATGCACGCCGGGGGAGAAGGTAAGCGGCCACAGGCCGTCGGTGGATGCGCTGTTTATGTCCATGGCGGAGAACGTGCACTGCAAGATGATGGGCATAATCCTCACGGGCATGGGCGCCGACGGGGCCGAGGGGCTCCTTCGTATGCGGCGCAGGGGCGCCTATACCATCGGCCAGGATAAGGAATCCTGCGTTGTGTACGGTATGCCCGGCGTGGCCTATGAAAAGGGCGCGGTCTGCGAGCAGGCCAGCATAGAGCGTGTGGCAAGCGTGCTGCTTCGCAGCCTTCAGGCCGGAAAGTAAGCCGGAATGGGGGCCGAAACGGCCGCCACACAATATATAGAGCAAATAAAATTCAAGAAATATCGGATGACCCCTTAATTTTTCCGGGGCTCATCCGATATTTTATTTAGAGGAATCGAAAACCATACCCCCAACCAGAAAAGAGGGATGTCAAATGATCAATATGTCCAATATCAACCCCGTCAATCCTGCCGGTTCCATGAGGGTCAGCAAGCCCCGCAGCTATGGCGGCAGCCCGGTCAGGCCCGGCCCCTCTGCCGAGAAGTTTGACCAGGTGACCCTGTCCTCCCGGGAGGGCGAGGACCCCGTGAAGATGGAGCTGCAGGGGAAGCTCTCTCAGGAGGTGCGCACAGCCACCACCACCGGCACTCTGAACGCCCTGCGCCAGGAGGTGCAGAGCGGCCAGTATCAGGTGGACGCAAGGAGCATAGCCAAAAAGCTCCTGCTGCTGGGGGAGGTCTGAGCTTGAGCCAGGTTTATGAGGACTACCTGCAGTATCTTGAGGGTCTGGCCGATACCCTTGAACAGATGGCCGAGGTCACCAAGGCGAAGAATAAAGCGGCCCGCGCCGGCGATCTTGTCACGGTCGAGAGCCTGATGAAGAAGGAACAGGCCTTCAGCATGACCCTTCGGGGCATGGATATCAAGCGCGACAAGATGCTCGCGGAAATGGGCCTTCAGGGCGTGCCCCTGTCAAAGCTTGCGGAGAACTATCCGCCGGAGCTCTTTGACCGGGCCAGGAAGACGGCGGAGCAGGTGCAGAACCGCTATACCGTTTTCCGCAGCGCATCGGAGGCCGCGCGGGTCACTATGGAGATCGCGCTGCACGACATAGAGCGGATGCTCCCGGAGAACCAGCCGGCGCCCCGGAAGGATAATGAGGAGCCGCCGCCGAGAATGAAGACGGACTTCCGCGCCTAGGGCGCGGAGCGGTCCGGTTTGAATGGTGCGGGCAAAGGAAAAGCCGCGCCTTATTGAGGTTTAGTCTCTGTACCAAAACGATACCCCAGTGTAAGGGAGGACGATAGCTATGAGCACTGTTTCCACGTTCAGCGGCTTTACAATGGCCAGGCTGGGCATTATGGCCTCGTCAAAGGCCATGGAGGTCACCGGCAACAATATTTCAAACATCAACACCGTGGGCTATACCCGCCAGTCCCTGGACCAGCGGGCCCTGTATATAGGCGGCGCGGACGTATACGCGTCACAGTTCGACGTGCGCGTGGGCGCCGGGGCGCTTACCACCGGCGTGTCCCAGCTTAGGGACCCGTACCTGGACATACGGTTCAGGAACGAGAACGCCCAGGTGGGCTTTTATGAGGGTAAATATTCCATATTAGAGTCGCTCTCTCTCATCTTTGACGAGGTGGGCAAGGGTGAGGAGGACAGCGGCGTTCTTGAGCAGCAGTTCAACAGGCTGCTTGAGGAATTGCAGGTCATGAACACCGAGCACGCCGGGGATAAGGCCTATGACGGTTCCGTGCGCGGCGCGGCCCTTGATATTGTGCAGAAGTTTCACACATATGCTACCGCACTGGACGAGGTGCTGAAGAACACCACCAATGAATTCAAGGAGAAGCTGGGCGAGGTGAACAGTATACTCAAGAGTATCCGGGAGCTCAACGAATCCATCAAAAAGGCGGAGATAAGCACCGGAGCCATCAGCGAGGCCGAGCGTAAGGAGGGCATGATAGGCGAGCGCGGCCAGCAGGCCCTGGAGCTTAGGGACCAGCGCAACCTGCTTATCGACGAGCTGTCGAAGCTCATCCCCATCGACGTGAAGTATTCCGACGAGTCCATCGGCGCAGGCATGACCGTGGAGAAGCTGACCATCACCTTAAAGGGCAACAGCGACGCTGTGCTGGTGGACGGCGTGTACTTCGGCCAGCTCTCGGTGCAGGAGGACCCAATGAAGCCCGGGACAGGGGAGGAGGATCCTTATCTGCGCCTGCAGATCTCGGTGCTGGAGAACAATCTGGGCCAGAAGATGGCCAGGAACAAGCCCGGCGGGGAGATCTATAACATCAAGGACCAGGATCTTAAGGGCGGCGTTATACAGGCCCAGCGGGAGATGCTTACAAAGACCGGCGAATATTCTCCCCAGGGCGATATAGACCAGGACCCGGGGGCCAGCACCAAGCGGGGCATAAGGTACTATCAGAACACCCTGGACGCTCTGGCAAGGAAGTTCGCGGAGGTATTCAACGAGGCCAATACTACTGATAAGGACGGGAAACCCATTACTAACGCGGATATTAACGGCGCGGGTGTGCTGTTCAGCAACAACGGCAACGGGGATGACCCCAGCGGCATTACCGCCAGCAATATCAGTATATCCTTCGGCTGGTCCCACGAGCAGACGCATATCATGCAGACCCGGGACCCGGAGAAGAACGGACTGTCGACGGCCAATGACAATATCGTTCACCTTATCGCCCAGATGCAGGCGAACCAGGACTTTAGTCCTAAAGATATCCTGGATGTGAACCATAACCCCCGGCCCGGGAGCACGGCCGCCAACAACGGTATTTTCTTCAGCGGCAGCTTCCAGGGGATGCTGACCTACATCAACAACAACCTGGGCGGCGACAAGAAGACCACCATGAGCATACTTGACAACTACTACTCCTCCTCTCAGGAGCTGGACCTCGGAAGGGAGTCCGTGTCCGGCGTGGACCTTAACGACGAGGCCATCAGCATGATGCAGTTCCAAAAGTCGTATTCCGCGTCCTGCCGCCTGCTGACCACCCTTGACGAGATACTGGATAAGCTGATTAACGGCACCGGGATAGCCGGGCGCTGATTGAGATAAATTTTGATAAAGAAAGAAGTGACAGCATATGGTACACCGCATAACTACAAACGGTATGATGACCAAGTATAAGACCAACCTTATGAAGTCCTATAATAACCTGGCGAACGTCAGCGAAAAGGTCACCACCGAGCGCAAGTTCAACTCCTATGCCGAGAGCCCCACCAAGGCCGCCCAGGCCTTCCAGCTGCGGCGCAACAGGTGGAACGTGGAGAACCAGATAGCCAACTCCAAGCAGGTGCGGCACAAGTTCCAGCAGGCATGGGACTGCCTTGAGGACACCTATCAGGAGATAGGCGTGAAGCTGGGCAAATATTCTGCCATCATCGCGGACAACGCCCCCGACGATCCCGGCCGCAACGCCCTGGGCGAGGTCCTGAAGGGCGCGGCGGAGTCCGCCATGCAGACCATGAACGCCCAGTATGGCGAGAACTTTGTTTTCTCCGGCGCGGACGGCGCGACTGTGCCCTTCAGCTGGGGACAAAACGGCGAGGTCCTATACCGGGGCCATGCGGTGGACTGCAAGACCACCACCGACATCAAATGGTTTGAGGATTCCATTGAGAACGAGAAAACCTTTGTGGACATGGGCATGGGTATGCAGGAGGACCCCGTTACAGGCGAGTTCATCGAGGCCAGCGGCTTTGACACGGCGCTGAACGGCGCGGAGTATATCGGGTACGGCTATCAGAAGGTGACGCTGAACGACGGTAAAACGACTGTCAATGTGCCAAACAATATAATTTCGCTCTTGAACCAGATGGGCCAGGCATATTGTGAGTGCGACGCGAACACCGGGAGCTTCCCGAAAAAGACATACCCGGACCCGGTAACCGGAACTCAGCTTTCACCGGCGGAGTGGACCCAGGCCCTGCGCAAGGGACTTGAGAACACCCTTAACGATATACACGCCAACTATGTCGAGCTTGACACCCGGATTACCTTCGTGAACACCAACGAGGAGCGGCTGGAATCATTGGACGATTCCATGAACGAGCAGATAGTCAGCATAGAGGATATCGACCCCGCCGAAGCCATAACCGCGCTGATGTGGGCTCAGTATTCCTATAACGCCGCACTGCGCATAGGCACCAATATTCTGTCACAGTCGCTGATAGACTATATGAATTAAGCGATTCCTTTTAGCAATAATAATGAAAGAGGAGGATTATTGTGGGACCGTTGATTGAGATAACTACCGTACCTATCGAGATCGAGATGAAGACGACACATTCGCACCTGGTCTACTCCAGGGGCACCGCCGAGGTGGAGATCTCCCGGGACAAGGGGGGCCTGAACATCAAGAGCAGGCCTATAAAGCTCAATGTGGACTCCTTCCAGGCACAGAGCTCCATCCGACCCACCACCGCCCAGAGCGTGAAGCAGGCGGCCGAGGCCGGCAAGCAGGCGGCCTATCAGGCCACGGCCACCTACGCGAAGCGCGGCCAGCTTGTGATGGACGCCCAGCTTGGCCAGGAGCTCATCACCCAGTTTGCCCAGGAGACCCAGGACGCCCATCTGGGGCGCAGCCTTGACGAGTTCGGGCTGGGCTTCCTGCCGGAGGGGGGCATCGACCTGGACTGGGAGCCCGGGCAGATGCAGATACGCTATGAGATGGATAAGCTGAACTTCGACTGGAAGACCGGCGGCCAGGGCTTTGAGTTCGTGCCCGGGGACATCGAGTTCTCCGTTACCCAGCGGCCCGAGGTAATCATCAAGTACGTGGGCGGCGCGCTGTACGTTCCGCCTTCGGCCGACCCGAATTACGAGCCGGTGGATGTGCGCGCCTGATATAGGAGGGATAGCGTGAAGCTTTCGACGAAGTATTTTGGCGAGATAGATTACGGCGATGAGGACGTTATCCGCTTTCCCCAGGGGATATTCGCCTTTGAGGAGGAGAAGGAGTTTCTGCTGCTGCCCTTTTCCGGCAGCGACGGGACCCTCCTGTGCCTGCAGAGCGTGGCGACGCCCCAGCTGGCCTTTGTGGTGATGAACCCCTTTGCCCTGCACCTGGAGTACGCGCCGGTGCTTCAGCCCGAGGAGCTGGAGAGAATGGAGGTCACGGACAGCCGGGAGCTGTGCTACTATGTGCTGTGCGTGGTGAAGAACCCTGTCTCCACCAGCACGGTGAACATGAAATGCCCGGTGGCCATCAACGACGAGACGCGGACAGGGACACAGGTCATCCTTGAAACTGATGAGTATGGAATGAGACACCTTTTGTCTGAGTTCCAGACGGAGGAGGGGTCATCATGCTGATCCTGCGCAGAAGGGCGGGGGAGTCCTTCCTCATCGGGGAGGAGGTCAGGGTGACCGTTATCGCCACAAAGGACAAAGAGGTGCAGCTGGCCATAGACGCGCCCAAAGAGGTTGCGGTGCTGCGGGCGGAGCTTGCCAGCGCCATGAGCGAGAACCGGGAGGCCGCAGACGAAAAGAGCATGCCCCAGGAGCTTATCGCGGCCTTTGCGATGCTGAGGGAAAAGCCCGGAGAAGATTGATTCAGATAAAAAAAGCGCGGAGCTTTCGCTCTGCGCTTTGCTGTTTTAGATACGGAAGGCCCGCTTATACTGTCACTCGTCGTTTCTGGGGGCGCCCAGGCGCAGCCGCCCGTCGCTCTCGCCGGAGTGCCTGGGATTGGCCGAGACCTTCTGGCAGGCGGCAATAAGCTGGGCGGTGACCGCCGCGCCGTAGCGGCTCTCATAGATGGACAGCATGGGCACGCTCTCGTGCTCGGGCACCACGATGTACTTGGCGGGCAGGGTCGTAAGGGCCAGGGCCACCACGTCCGTGCGGCAGCGGCGGCAGGTGCACATCTTGAACTGCTTTATATACTTGTCCACCTTGTCCTCCACCAGGGCCTGTATCACGTTGATATAGGTGATGTCCTCCATGGGGTTTGGCTTGTGGGTGGGCTCTTCGGGCTGGGGCTCCGGCTCCTCCTCCGGGACAGGCTCCGGCTCGGGCTGGGGCTCCTCCGCCCGGACGGGTTCAGGTTCTGGCTCAGGTTCCGGCTGGGGCTCCGGCTCCTCTGCCGGTGCGGGCTGGGGTTCCGGCTCTGGTGCGGGGGGCTGGACGTCCTCGGGGGGCTCCGCCGCGGCAGGGGCCTCCTCAGAGAGCTCTGCCAGCAGGTCCTCCTCAAGGGCGTCGCGGATGGCGCCGGCCACCTCCTCAGAGCTGGATACAGCGGCAGCCGCCGGCGCGCGCTCGGTGCGGGCGGGCTCCTTTGCGGCCTCGCCGGGCTCGGTGAGCAGGTTCAGCACGTGGGCAGTCTTGTTGGATCGGGAATTTTTGGAATTTGCCATGGTTTTTTCTCCTTTCGGGGACGTTTTTATTATATCATATGCTCATAATCTCGTCAAGCAGAGCCTGAAAATCCTGGGACGGGTTGGAGTGGGGCGCGTAGGAGAGCACGCTCTCGCCGTGGGCGGGGGCCTCGGCCACCACAACGCTTGAGCGTATCTTGGTGTCCAGGACCTTGGTGTCAAGCTTTCTGGCTATCTCGCCGGAGAGCTCCAGCACCTCCCGGTTAAGGGTAAGGCGCTGGTTGAACTTGTTGAGCAGGATGCCCAGCACCCGAAGGTCGGGATTGTAATATTTTTTCACCGTATTTATGGTGTCCCGTATTTGGGAGATGCCCAGAAGGCTCAGAATTTCGGGGGCCATGGGGATTATCAGCGCGCCCGAGGCCACATAGGCGTTGATGGTCAGCACGTTCAGGGCCGGGGGCGTGTCGATGACGATATAGTCATAGCTGCGCTCCACCTTGTCAAGCTCGTTCTTCAAAAGGTACTCCCGGCCGGGGGCGTTGAACTCAAGCTCCGCGGTGGACAGCAGTATGTTTGAGGGCAGTATGTCCCCAAGGTCCGTGGAGACGATAACGTCCCGGATATCCGCCGTTCCCTTCATCACCTCATAGACCGTGTCGGCGTTCTCGATGTCAAGGCCGGCAGAGAAGCCGAGGCTGCCCTGGGGGTCCAGGTCCACGCCCAGGACCCGGTAGTTTCTAAGGCGCATGGCGTTGATGAGCGAGAGCGCGGTGGTGGTCTTGCCGACGCCGCCTTTCTGGTTTGTGATGGCGATGATCTTTTCCATAGGAAGGCCCCTCTCCAAAAGTAAAATTTTCGCGGAAAGCTCTTATCTTTCCCATTCTAATGTCGATATAAATATAGAAGATGTTAAGTGTTTTTCCGGGCTTTTTTCTCCTGGGGAAATTTCCCGGGAGAATCGCCGGTAAAAACGGCCTATCTATCCCTTCTCTAGATATGTTACCACAAAAAAGGAGTGAAATCAATGGCTTCTGTAACAAGTTTAATGAACAGCACCAGCAGTACCAGCAGCCTATACGGCAACCGTAACGTCATAAGCGGCCTTGCCAGCGGCATGGACACCGAGTCCATGATCGAAAACAGCGTTTCGGGGTATAAGTCCAAGATCTCCTCGCTGCAGCAGAAGATGACCCAGATGCAGTGGAAGCAGGACGCGTACCGCAGCCTTATCACCCAGATGAACAATCTGCTGAATAAGTACACCTCATATACCAGCAGCACAAACCTCTTCAGCGCAAACTTTTTCTCAAAGGCCATAAATACCGTGGCAAACGGCGCCAACGCCGCGAAGGTCAGCGCCAGCGGAAAGAGCAGCAGCAACGTGTCCATCGACGCCATCAAGCAGCTGGCCGAGGCGGCAAGCTATACCGTGGGCACCGGCCATCTGGTGAGCAACGGGTCCGACACCAGCAAGATAGAGTGGAACAAGAACGTTGATACCAGCAAGGTGGCGGGGTCCTTGACCATAGAGTACGGCGGCGGCGATAAAAAGAGCGGCAGCGTTATCAACCTGAACTTTGGGGAGGACGAGGTCTTCAACAGCGCCAAGGAGATGGCCGACGCCATCAACGCGAAGCTGAAGGAGAAGAAGGTCACCTCCAGCAGCTCGACCTCCTCGGCGGACAACTATCTTGAGGCATATGTGGACGGCACAGGCCGGGTAGCCATAAAGGATTTGAAGGGCAATAATTTCCGCATAAGCGGCGTGTCCGGCGAGGGTATGCAGAAGATATTTGAGGAGACCGAGCGCGGCAGTATTGCGGCGTCTACTAAGCCGGTTACAAAAGACGACCTGGTGGACAGCGTCAAGCGCGAGGACTACCTCAAGGACCAGACCATCTATGTGAACCTGGACGGCAAGACCAAGAGCATAAAGCTTGAGGATATTTTCAACAGCGACACTTATAAGAACGCCGCAAAGGGCAACGAGCAGCAGAAGAGCGAGGCCTTTGCCAAGGCTCTGAATGAGCGCCTGGGCAGCGAGTTCAACGGCAAGGTCAAGGTCGAGGCCGGTACGGACGGCTCCCTGAAGTTTACCGGCCCCGGAAAGGGCTCCACCCTGATGGTAAAGGGCAGCAACGACGCGGTGAACAACGCCCTGGGCCTGGGCGAGGGCGGCTACAGCACCAACCTGCAGACCGGCTGGACGCTGAAAAGGGTCCTGGGGGATAAGGCGGCGGGCCTGTTTACCGAGGCGGCCACGGACAAAGACGGCAACTTTATCGACAAGGACGGCAAGATAGTCGACAGCAAAGACAAGGCCGCGAAGGTCGCCACCATCGAGATAAACGGCACAAGGCTCCAGTTCGGCGAGGACGACACCATACAGACCGTGATGGATAAGATAAACGGCTCTGACGCCGGCGTCGAGCTGAAATACTCCTCCATGACCGGGAACTTCGCCTTTACGTCGAAGGAGACCGGGGCGGACAGTAAGATAGATATCGGGGGGACGCTGGGTACGGCGCTGTTCGTTCCTGATGAAGGGAAACTCAGCGGCAATTTCAATGAAGCCTATGGGCTTGGATTGAAGTCTGGCGAGAGTAAGCATATTACCTTCAAACCGGAGGGTGTCGGTGTAACCGTTGGTTTTAGCATAAACGCTGACACTACCATGGAAGATGTTGCTAAAGAATTAACGGAGAGCTTTTCAAATGAAAAAATAAGCTTTTCTGTGAATAAATATACAGGAGCACTTGAAGCCACTAATACAAAAACTGGCGAATCTGTGAATCTACAAGTGGGCGAGAGGGTAGATGATCTGGATAGGCCAAGACCGGGTGGCGGGTATTATACTAAGTTTGAAGAAAAGTATCAGTCCAAGGGCGGCACGTCAAAGTACACCCAGGGAAAGGACGCTGTCTTCACCGCCACCGTCAACGGCGAGCAGTTGACCCTTACCCGCTCCTCCAACACCGTTGACCTGGACGGCATGTCGGTCACCTTGAAGGGCGCTTTCGGCTATACGGCGGACGGCAAGGTGGACCCCACGGCGGAGAAGATCACCTTTACCACGAACTCCGATTCGGATAAGATAGTCGACACTATAAAAGCCTTTGTAGAGGACTATAATAAGCTGGTCACGGAGCTGCATAACGCATACAGCACCATGCCCTTACAGGACAGCAAGGGCAATAACTACCTGCCCATGACCGAGGACGAATTGGCCAAGAACAGCGAGAGCTATATAAAGAGCTATGAGGAGAAGGCCAAGACCGGCCTGCTGTTCGGCGACAGTGACCTGTCGAATCTGTACACAAGGCTGACCCAGTCCGTGCAGGGCAGCGGGGAGATAGGCGCGGCCCTTCGCAGCATAGGCCTGAGCGTTGAATACTCCGCCGGCCTGTCCACACTGAGCCTGGACGAGGATAAGCTGCGCAGCGCCCTGGACAGCGACCCGGACAAGGTGAAGAACGCCTTTACCGCCAGCACCTCCACAGGGGCTTCCTCCAACGGCATCATGGCCGGGCTGAAGAGCACCCTGGAGCAGTACGGCAAGACCTCCATGGGCAGCCCCGGAATTCTTGTGAAGAAGGCCGGCACCACCCTTTCCAGCTACTCGCTGACCAATAACGAGATACAGGACCAGATGGACAATCTGCAGAAGCAGATAGACAAGTGGCAGGATAAGATGGGCGACCGCATAGACTTCTACACCAAGCAGTTCACACAGCTGGAGATGCTCATAAACCAGATGAACTCTCAGAGCTCAGCGCTGTCCGGCATGATGGGCGGCTGATGGTCATCATAGAAAAAGAGGTATCTAATGGAACACAATCCGATACAGCAATATAAGGAACAATCCATAAGCACCATGACGCCCGACGAATTGCTCCTGCTGCTGTTCGATGAACTGGTGAAGGACCTGATGCGCTGCGGGCTGGCAATAGACAACGAGCAGTATGAGATGCTGGATACCTATGCCGACAAGAGCGTGGCCATAATCAACTATCTGGACGACATCCTGGACGACCAGTACCCCATAAGCCAGAATATGCACAAGCTGTACGACTACTTCGGGTATCAGCTGGCCAGGGTGAAGATAGGCCGGAACAAGCAGGTGCTGGAAGAGGTGCACCGCATGATATCCGAGCTGCGGGACAGCTTCCGGCAGGCTGAGAAGAACTGCGCCGAGGAAGCCGAGAAGAACGCGGCGGGCGCGCGCAGTTAGGGGGCGGCAGATGGACGTCCGGGTATTGGATGAGCTGTTTTTGAAGGAACGGCTCCTGTATGTGAAGCTCGCTGAGTTTGAGGACCTGACCCGCCAGCTGGCCGAGGCCCTTGACCGCAGGGACGAGATATCCGTGCAGATGCTGCTGAACATGCGCGCAGATCCGGCCAGTCAGCTGCAGGAGGCCGACAGGCAGCTTCGCAGCCGTCTGCTGGAGCTGCCCGAGGAGGACGCCATCCGCGCCAGGGAGATCCTGGAGGGCGGCGAGCAGCACGGGTCCGAGGAGGCCGCCCTGTGCGGACAGGTGAAGCAGAACCAGAGGCTTTTGCAGCGGTGCAGGGAGATGGATAAGCAGGTGAGCATCAGGATGGGAGGAAACAAATCCTTCTATAAGAAATATCGGTAAGTGACAAAAAAGCGCCGCCGGGACAGTGGATCCGGGCGGCGTTTTTGCGAATTTTGACTTGTAGGCCGGGGAGAAAAGTGGTATAATCAGAAAGTGCGAAGGGGGGCGCCTTATCCCAGCAGCCAGATACATACCCCGTCGCCGCTGCTGGCCTTGGCCTCATCCAGGATGATCTGGGGGTCCCACAGGGCCAAGCTGTTCTTGCGGCTGTTGGGGTCCGCCACCAGGACCTCTCCGGTGGGGACGGCACCGTGCAGGAGGATGAAGTGCCCGCTGTCGGTGAAATGCCCCGGGCCCACCAGCGCCACCGCCAGGCCCCCGCCGTCAAGGTGGGAGCGAAGGGCCTTTTTGTCGCAGTCCCTGGCCTCGCGGCACTCTATGCCGAAGGCCTTGGAGGTGCCCTCTATAATGCTGGGATAGGACCCGCTGCCGGAGCACCAGTAGCCGTTCTCATAGGCCCAGACGGACATTTTTGCTGGATCGGTATCCTTGTCCGTCAGGGTGGCCACGGCCATGGCCATTACCGTGGGACCGCAGGCGTATTTTCCTATGTAGTCCGTGCCGAAGGGCTTATCCCGCCATTGGGGATCCCCCTGGTTATAGTAGACCACGGGGGTGGCGCCGGTGAGGATGCTGCGGCCGCGCTCCTCTATGAACTCCGTGATGGCCGGCTCCGCCGGTTCCGGCGGGGGCTCCAGAAGCTCCGGGTGCATGACGTACTGGGGCCGCTCCGGAAGGGGGGCGGGGCGGGGCTGCTTGTACTGGGCGGAGAGCTCTGAGATCTCACTGAGGGTGCGGTCCAGGCGCAGCCGGAATTCCATCCTGTCAAGCTCGGCTTTGACGGCCTGGGCCGCCCGGACCACGGGCTCTACTATGGGGTCGGTTATCCTGTGGTACAGCGCCGGGGAGAAATGGGCGCAGAACAAGAGCTCCATGCCGCCGACGCAGAGCAGCGCCAGCAGCAGGATGGGCACCACGGGGTTATGGGGTCTCCTGGGGGTTGGGCCTTTCACGGGGTCCTCCTTGAGGGGCGGGTTTAATAAACTAGGATATCGACAAGATTATATCAAAAAACTTTGGTTTTGTAAAGGAGCCGGACCAGAGATGCCAACTATACGTTTGGAGGACGTTTCAAAAATATATAAGGGACAAAAGGGCAGAGGGGGGCTTCGTCCCGGCCGAAGGGGCTTTGAGACCCTGTCCAGGGTGAACCTGGAGATAGGGCAGGGGGAGTTCGTGTTCTTTGTCGGAAGCCGCGGGGCCGGCAGCAGCACCCTTCTGAACCTGATATCCGGCGTTTTGCAGCCGGACGAGGGGGCGGTCTATCTGGACCAGGTGAACCTCGCGAAGCTCAAGCGCAGGCAGGAGAAGAAATTGCAGTATATCTTCGGCAGGGTCCCCCAGGAGTCGGCCCTGGTGCGCACGGCAACGGTGTTCGAGAACATGTGCCCGCCGGGAAGGTTCGGGAAGATGGGCGGCACCCTTACGGACGGGCCCCTTATCGCCAAGGCCCTGGCCCTGGTGGGGCTGCCGGACAGCGAGGAGAGGTATCCGGGGGAGTTCAGCACCTCGGAGTGCAGGAAGATAGAGCTGGCGAAGGCCATACTCTACAGCCCGCCCATACTTATCCTCGACAGGATCACCGACAATATGGACAACGACAGCATCTGGGACATGATGCACCTTTTGGAGGAGATGAACCATAGGGGGACCACGGTGCTGATGGCCACGGGGGCAAGGCAGTTCGTGAACATCATGCGCAGGCGGGTGATAACCCTTGTGGACGGCCGGATAGTGGGAGATGTGCAGAAGGGCCGCTTTGGGGATATCGTGTGAAAAAATTTCTCCCTATTGTATACCGCTATATAGTATGGCGGCGGAAGCGTACATAAATCTTGTGGTGCGCGAAAAAATAACCATTTGACAATTCAGGGGCCCGGGTCTATAATAGACGGTAGGGAAATGCTGAGGGAGTATTTTGCCGCCTTTACCGGGCAAAGCTTATTGACAAATGCGGTGTAAAGGCTTATAATCTATTATGGCAGTTTCAAAGCCGCGCATGATGGAGCCTGCGCAGCGGCGGAGAGACCGGTGCTTTCTAAAAGGGAGCGCGTAATAGCCGCCCTTTTTCATAAGGCACACCCTCGCTGCAACCGAGCCAATCAAGTCCAAACAAAGAAGGAGGAGCAGTCATGCTCAAAAACATGAAGGTCAAGATGAGCCTTATCATGGGCTTCGGAGTCACAGTTCTGGTCAGTATCATTATTGTTATTGTGTCGCTGGTCATTATGAATGTGCAGTCGTCCAGCTATCAGGGCATTATCGACACAGAAGTCCGCGCCAGCGCGCTTGTAAGGACATGCCGCCTGCAGGTCAACATGACGGCGCGTCACCTGCGGGACGTGGTGCTCGACCCGGAGGGGGAGAGCGGCCAGCAGTCCGCGACCAAAACCACAGAGAGCCTTTCGCCCCTCACCGACTACATCACCGAGCTGAGAGGTCTCAATGTGCTTGAGGACTCTACGCTTATCGATAATTACATAAGCGCTGTGCAGGTTTGGGGAGAGGCGGTGCCCGGCATCATGAACACGGCCCTTGGCGGAGACCAGGACGGTGCCATCGATATGCTGCAGAATGAATGCACCCCCGCCCTTACCAAGGTCGACGATGCGGCCGGCGCCCTGCAGACCGCCATTACCGCCGAGCAGGACAGCATAGTCAAGCGCCAGGAGAATATGGTCACCATCTCCATCGTGGCTATCATTGCCGCGCTTGTGCTGGCCACTATCCTGGTAATGCTGCTTGAGCTGCGTATAATCAAGAGCATCACCGGCCCCGTCGAGGAGGTCCGCACCGCACTTATCGGCTACAGCGAGGGCAAGCTGGATATACCGGTGCACTTTGAGAGCAAGAACGAGCTTGGCGATATGTGCCACGCCCTTCGCACCAGCCAGAGCGTTCTCAGCGACGTTATCAACGATACGAACCGGCTGCTGGAGGCTATGGCCGACGGCGACTTCGATGTGCGCACCCGTGCCGAGCAGTCCTATGTGGGCGCTTTGAGCGGTCTGCTCAAGTCCATACGCGGCATCAACCGCAGCCTGAGCGTGGCCCTGACCCAGATACAGTCCTCTGCCGATCAGGTTTCCTCCGGCGCGGATCAGGTATCCAACAGCGCACAGACCCTTGCCCAGGGCGCCACCGAGCAGGCCAGCGCCGTGGAGGAGCTGTCCGCCACCATCACCGAGATCGCCCAGGGCGCGGAAGAGGGCGTTTCCCTGGCGAAGGATTCCAGCCAGCTGTCTAACGACGCCTCTGCCCAGATCACCGTGTGCAGCGACCTGATGCAGAGCACAGTGAGCGCCATGAACGACATAAAGGCCGCCGCCGAAGAGGTGGGCACCATTATCGATTCTATTTCCAACATTGCTTTCCAGACCAATATCCTGGCTCTGAACGCCGCCGTCGAGGCCGCCCGCGCGGGCGTTGCCGGCAAGGGATTTGCGGTTGTGGCCGATGAGGTCCGTGTGCTTGCCTCCAAGTCTGACGAGGCCAGCAATGCCACCAAGGAGCGGATCGAGCATGCTATCACCGCGGTACAGAAGGGCAGCGAGTACGTGGCAGAGGTTTCTGCAGCCCTTGACAAGACCGTGGGCATGGTGAACGGCGCCGTGGCCAAGATGGGCGACGTGGCCGACACCACCGAGCATCAGGCCGAGTCCATTGAGCAGATCCGCGAGGGCATAAGCCAGATCTCCGCCGTTGTGCAGTCCAACTCCGCCACCAGCGAGGAGAGCGCCGCCGCCAGCGAGCAGCTGTCTTCTCAGGCCCAGATCATGAACCAGCTTATGGCAAAGTTCCGTCTGCGGGATTACAGCGCCGAGGGCCCGATGGTCACCGCACCCGTCCATACCGGCGGCAGCGGCGTGAGCTCCAGCGACAGCTTCAACGGAGCAGGGTACGACAAGTATTAAAGACTTGCCGCAGGCTGCTGTTAAATAAAGAACATAGCCGGACGGCCTATACTTATTGGGCCGTCCGGTTTCCTTTAGAGAGGTGAGGTTCATGATGAAAGAGCAGGAGGCCGGCACGATATTTGCCCTGGACATCGGCACCCGCAGCATTATCGGTATGCTGGGCCGGGAGGAGAGGGGCCGGTTCTGTGTGACGGCCATTGAGAAGGAGGAGCATGACCGCCGGGCCATGCTTGACGGCCAGATAGTTGAGATCGAACAGGTGGCCGCGGTGGCCGGGGAGGTCATACGGCGGCTTGAGGAGAAGTCCCAGACAAAGCTCAGGCGGGTCTGCGTGGCCGCCGCGGGCAGGGCCCTGCGCTCTCAGAGCGCCGGGTTCACCCTTAAGTTTGACGAGCTCCGCAAGGCCGACGCGGACCTTATCGGCCAGCTTGAGGCCGGGGCCGTTACAGAGGCCGAGCGCCTTATTGCCGGGGACAGCGCCGGTCAGGGGCGGTTCTACATGGTGGGATATACCGCACGGCAGTATGTCGTGGACGGTTATCCCATGACCAACCTGATGGACCATAGGGGCCAGGTGTTCGAGGCCGACGTGGTCTCCACCTTCCTGCCAAGCGGCGTGGTGGAGAGCCTTTATGCCGTGACCAACCGGCTGGGGCTGGAGGTGTCGAGCCTGACGCTGGAGCCCATCGCCGCACTGAACGCGGCTATACCCGCCGATATACGGCTGTTGAATCTGGTGCTTGTGGACATCGGCGCGGGCACCTCCGATATCGCCGTCTGCCGGGAGGGCAGTGTTGTGGGCTATACCATGGCGACCGTGGCCGGGGACGAGATAACGGAGCTGCTTATGCGCAGCCTGCTGGTGGACTTCAAGACCGGCGAACGGCTGAAGCTGGCCCTGGGTTCAATGGAGCCGGTGCAGTACCCGGACATTCTGGGGCTTAAGCACGAGATAAGCCCGGCGAATCTCAGCGAGGTGATACAGCCCGCCGCCCAGAAGCTGGCAAAGGAGATTGCCGGGAAGATCCAGGAGCTAAACGGCGGAACGCCGTCGGCGGTATTCCTGGCGGGCGGGGGCAGCAAGCTGCAGGGCCTGCCGGCGCTGGTGGCCGGGGAGCTGGACATGAGCGAGGCGAGGGTAGCCCTGGCAGGGAACCATTTTGCGAACAGCGCCTTCTCCGACGAGTATCAGCTTGCGGACCCGGAATATGCCACGCCCTTAGGGATAGGGGCATCGGCGGCGCTGGGTATGATAAACGACAGCTATATGGTGACTTTGAACGGATATCCGGCCAAGCTCTTTAGGAACGGCACCCTGAACCTGCGGGACGTGCTTCTGATGAACGGATTCCACTATGGCGACATGATGGGGAGGACCGGCGCGAACCTGAGCTTTACTCTGAACGGCCAGCGGGAGTTCCTGCGGGGGATGCCGGGTGCGGAGTCGAAGATAAGCATAAACGGGCAGGAGGCCCAGTTCAGCACCGTGGTGCGCGCGGGGGACCGCATAGAGTTTACGCCGGCCCGCTCCGGCCAGTCCGCCGGTCTGACCCTGGGTGAGCTGCTGGGGAAGGATTACCCGGGGACCGTGACGGTGAACGGCCAGCCCCAGCCCATGGATTACGATATCCGGCAGGGGGACGAGGTGCAGGCCCAGGGCGCGCCGGTGCCGCCAAGGCAGCAGCGGCGTATCCGTCAGCCGGAACCGCCGAAGCCCGCGCCAAGGCCCGAACCGCCCAGGCCGGTGTTCGCGCCGAGGCCTGAGCCGGAAAAGCCTGCGGAGCCTGAGCCGGAACCCGAACCGGAGCAGAAGCGGGAGCCGGAGGTAAAATTGGAACCTGAGGTCATGCCGGAGCCGGAGATAAAGCCGGAGCCTGAGAAGAAGGTCAAATCGGAGCCAAAGCCCAAGGCCGCGGCAAAACCCAAGGAGCCGGTGGAGGAGCCGCTGCCGGGCCAGCTGTCATTCGGCGGGCTGCCGGTGGTGCTAAACGGCGCACCCCTGCGGCTGGAGCCCAAGCCCCAGGGCGGGGACTACTACCTGATGGACCTCTTGGAGCGCTCGGGGCTGGACTTTTCAAAGCTTGACAGGCCGGTGGACCTGCTGGTGAACGGCGCGGAGGGGCAGTTCAGCCAGGTGCTGCGGCCAAACGATCAGGTGACCATACGGTACAGGGACGAATAAGTGGGCCACTGTGATCGTCATATATTGCGCATAATGAAAGGAAGATTTCCATGAAACTGAACAGCCTTGCCCTTGCTGTCTGCGGGGCGGCATTGGGTCTGATGCTGGCCGGGTGCGGCGGGGGAGGGAACTCCTCATCCTCCTCAGTCACACTTGCCCAGGGCTCGGACCCGGTGGTGAACAGCGCCGTATCCGCGGCGAGCTCCGCGGTCAGCGAGGGCGGTGAAGGGGAGAAGCTGCTGATGATGACCGTGGATGAGGCCATATCCCATTTTAAGCAGCTGAGCCCGGAGACGCTGGGGCTTCCCGGGGAGGACATGTCCGTATACGAGATATATCCAACGGAAAAGGCCGTGCCGGTGGACGGTATTCCATGCCTTAAGATCATTGTCTATGACGAGTCGGACGTGGGCACCAACCATCCGGAGGCGACCTTCCTGATGGCAAGGGACGGCACCGCCCTGTATAGACTTGAGGGCAATGAGGTCACCAAGCTGAAGATGGATTAGCCGGGTTTTTGGCATCGACACATTTGTGAAAATAATTCACCCCGATATTTCATACACTGTTTAAAGCGCGGACGCCCGCCGCTCCGGGGTGTTAGCGCCGATATCCCTGGCAGAGGATTCCAGAGAAAAAATGCTGCCCGGGGGTTGAAGTTGCATTGAGAATATGGTATACTTAATTAGATAGAGTGTAGAATAGGATAGATATTCGGAGAATCAGGCTTTGATCAGGAGGAGCGCTATGGAAGGCATTACCAATAACAGTATGCGAATGATGGAGAAGTCCATGGAATTCCTGTGGGCCAAGCAGACCGCGCTGCTGGACAATATCGCCAACGCGGAGACGCCCAACTACCGGGCCAAGCTGGTCACCTTTGAGGAGGAGTTCCAGCGGGAGCTGGAGGGCGCGGACCACGGCAGGAACAAGCGCACCAATCAGACCATGCGGGGGGCCATCGAGAACGCCTCCTGGCAGGTGGAGGAGCTCCCGGAGGTGGCGCGCCGGGATGAGAACGGCGTGAACGTCACCGAGCAGATGACCGAGCTTGTACGCAACGCCTATCAGATGCAGTATGTTTACCAGAGCCTGAACAGCGACCTTGCGGCGCTGCGCACGGCTATCGGCGGATAAAGATGAAGCTTCGTACATACCATATATCAATTATAGAAAGGTAAGGACAAAGTCATGGCATTCCTAGGCACCATCAACATCGTAGGCTCGGGACTGACGGCCCAGCAGCTGAGACTGGACGTGATATCCGAGAATATCACCAATATGAGCACCACCCGCACGGAAAACGGCGAGGGTCCGTACCGCCGCAAGATGGTGGTCTTTGAGGCCGAGGGGGGCCGGAACAGCTTCCGCCAGGCCATGGCCAACGCGGCGGTGGGCGCGTCAAACAGAGGCGCGGAGAAGGCCGGGGGTGTTAAGGTCACCGATATAATAGAGGACGAGAGCGACTTTCCCATCAGCTATGACCCCACCCATCCCGACGCCAACGAGCAGGGCTATCTTGAGATGCCCAATGTGATCCTGGTCAAGGAGATCACGGACGCCATGGCGGCCACCCAGGCCTATTCGGCGAATGTCACGGCCTTTTCCACACTGAAGACGGTGATAGCCAGGGGGCTTGATCTGGGCAGCAGGTAAAAGGCGCCGGGCATAGCCTGGAGAATTAGCTGAAAAACCTTGATGCAAAATGCTGAATTTTGTTTGAAATTGGAAGCTTTTGAGCCTTGAAATGAATAGCGCAAAGAGTTATAATATACTTGCTTATTATCTGAATTTAACAATGGACCGCACAGGAGGCCTGTTTTATGCTTATAAATGAGATAACGCCGCTGACACCCCTATGGGAGACCGAGAAGCCTGAGGCCAGTAAGGAGACAGGCTTTGAAAGCATGTTCGGCGGGATCTTCAAGTCTGCCATCGATAATGTGAAGGAGACCGACGCCCAGAAGACCCAGCTGCAGTACCTGATGGCCACCGGCCAGCTGGACAACCCGGCGGAGCTGACCCTTGCCAGCTCCAAGTATGAGATGTCAGTGAACCTTCTGGTACAGCTTCGCAACCGGGCCGTAGAGGCGTATAACGAGATAATGCGTATCAGCCTGTAAAGCTGGAAGAAAACTTGCTGCCGGGCTGAGGAGGTTAGGCAAAATTGGAAGAGAAGGCAAAAGACGTTTGGCAAAAGGTCAAAGAGTCCGTTGGCGGCCTTAGCAAGACCGTTAAGGGTATAATAATCGCGGGCATCGTTATTGCTTTGGTTGTGATAGCGATAGTCCTGGCTACCGGCTCGAAGACGCAGTATAATGAGCTGTTCACCAATCTGACCGGCGAGGACATGACGAAGGTCTGCGCATATCTTACCGAGACCGGGGCAACCTTCGAGGTCAAGGGCGATGACACCATTATGGTGCCCGCCGACCAGGAGGCCAAGCTGAAGGCCGGGGTCATTGGGGGCGGCTATCTGGATTCGGGGGCCAACTATAACCTGTATCTTGATAATATCAGTTCTCTCTCGACGGAGTCCGACCGGGCCCAGCTGAACCTCTATCAGCTGCAGGACCGGCTGGAGGCCACCATCCGCAATCTTGCGGACGTGCACGATGCCACGGTCAATATCGCCCTTGGGGAGGACCGCAGGTTCGTACTGAGCCAGGAGAACACTATTGAGGCCAGCGCCTCGGTGGTGGTGACCATGAACGACGACGCGCCCATCAATGCGAAGCTGGCCGAGGCAATAAAGAATATCATCAACCACGCTGTGGCGGGCCTTGTGATAGACAATGTGGACATCAGGGATTCCCAGGGGAATACCTATGACGGCACCGACGGCGGGGACGTAAGCGACATAGCCGCCAAGCGCATGGAGATAGAGGATTCGGTGAATAAGCGCCTGACAAAGCAGGTGCTTGGCGTGCTGGAGCCTGTCTACGGCACGGGGAACGTGGCCGTGGCGGTGAACACCACCGTGGGCATGAGCAGCGAATACTCGGAGAGCACAAAGTATGACCAGCCGGACTGGGCCAAGGAGAACGCCGACGGCGAGGGCATAATCGGCAAGATGGAGTGGGAGGGCTACATCGACCGCGGTGACGAAAATGCCGGCGGGACGGTAGGCACCCAGCCAAACGCGGATATCAACCAGTATGTGCAGGAGTACCAGCCTGACGGTACGGAAGACGCGCTGCGTACCAGCGGCTCGAAGACATTTGAAAACGACAAGACCGTCACCCAGTCCCAGCGCATGGCCGGGTATATCGAGGACGTGACGGTATCTGTGACCATAAACAGCAACGTGCCCAACCAGACGTCGGTGGACGCCCTGACGGAGCATGTGGCAACTGCGGTGGGGCTTACGCCAAACCAGACGGACAAGATATCCGTGCTGACGGCGCCGTTCTATACCCAGGAGGAGCCGAACGAGCCGGTCAATAACGACGATATCATCGCCAATATATTTGGAGACGTGCCCCTCTGGGTGTACTTAGCGCTGCTTGCCGGACTGTTCCTGTTCATGACCCTGTTTGCGGTGTTCATGCTTCTGGGGCGGCGGCGCAGCCGCAGGCAGATACAGCAGCTTGAGCCCGTGGTGGATATGGGCCCGGCGCTGCTTGAGCCCATAGAGGAGGAGCCGGAGCCCGCGGGCGCGGATATTATGGACGTACATACCGAGAAGAGCATGGAGCTGCGCCGCAGCGTGCGCGAGCTGGCCGAGAACAACCCTGAGATTGCTGCTCAGGCCATCAAGGCGCTGCTGAGGGGAGATGAAGAATCCAATGCCTGATAAGGTCAAGGCTGAAAAGCCGAAGAAGCTGAAAAAGGGGGAACAGCCCCCCGAGGAGCAGCCGGCGGAGGCCGCGGCCCCACCGGTCATGCCGGGGCCGTCGCTTATCGACGCTATGAGCGGCGCCCAGAAAGCGGCGGCGGTAATAGTCTCTCTGGGGGTCGACAAGGCCTCACAGCTGTATCAGTACATGGACCCCGAGGACGTGGAGATGATAACCCTTGAGGTGGCGAAGCTTGGGTATCTGGATTCCAACTCCACCGAGGCCATACTGAACGAATACTACCAGATGTGCATGACCAATAAGGCCGTGACCGAGGGCGGCCTTGAGTATGCGCGGACTGTTTTGGAGAAGGCCTTTGGGGCCCAGACGGCCAACGAGCTGCTTGGCAAGGTGACGAAGTCACTGAAGAACAGGGAGTTCTCCTTCATGAACAAGGCCGGGGAGAAGGATCTCTTTACGGCGCTGCAGAACGAGCGGCCCCAGACAATAGCCCTGGTGCTGTCGTACATAGAGCCGGACAAGGCGGCGGCGGTGATAGCCCAGCTGGAGCCGGACGCACAGATAAAAGTCGTAGAGCGCATAGCGCTGATGGACAGCGCCTCGCCCACGGCAGTTAAGATAATCGAGGCTGAAATGAGTAATAAATTCGCGAATATCTTCAGCAGCAACAATGTACAGGTGGGCGGCATAGACTTCGTGGCCGACGTGATGAACAACGTGGACCGTGTCAGCGAGAAGAGCATCTTCGACGGCCTTACCATGTACGACGCGGGGCTGGCCGACGAGATCAGGAAGCGGATGTTCGTGTTCGAGGACATCCTTACAATGGACGACCGCTCTGTACAGCGCTTTGTGCGGGACTGCGACACTCACGACCTGGTGCTGGCCCTCAAGTCCGCCAGCGCGGACCTGTCCAACAAGCTGTACAAGAATATGTCCACCCGTATGGCGGAGTCTATCAGGGACGACCTGGAGATCACCACCAATGTGCGCATGAAGGACGTGGACGACGCTCAGCAGCGCATTGTGGGCATTATCCGCGACCTGGAGGCCAAGAACGAGATCATTATCCTCAAGGGAGGCAAGGACGATATCATTGCCTGACCGGTTACGTTTTGGTACGTTTCACATAGATACAAACACATAGTTGACGCATAAAGGAGGTCTTCTGTATGCCGGGCATATTCAAGCGCTTCACCAGTGTGAACGCGGATAAATACGTTTTCCCGGACGCGGAAGACCTTAACATTCCCGCAGAAGCCGGGTACGCGCCGGCCCCTCTGGAGGATTTCGGGGATCAGGAGGGCGCTGTGCCGGATGAGGGGAGCGAGAAGCCGGAGGAGAAACCCGCGCCGCCGGCAAAGAAGGAACCGGGGCCCATCGATTTTGCCAAGGTCCAGGCGGAGGCCATCGTGGCCGAGGCCCGGCAGGAGGCCGAGGAGCTGCGGGAGAAGGCTATGGCCCAGCTTGAGGCGGAGATGGAGGAGCTGAAAAAGCAGGCCCATACAGAGGGCTATCAGGCGGGCTTTGCCCAGGGCATGGCCGAGGGCCGGCAGGAGGCAAAGGTCCAGCGGGAGCAGATGGCCCAGGAGCAGGAGAGGGAGGTCACAGCCTTTTTGAAGGAGGCGGTGAAGGCCCGGGACCGGCTTTTGGAGGACAGCAAGCAGGACCTTAAGGAGCTGGCGCTGGCTATCGCCGAGAAGGTCATCCACGTGAGCTTAAAGAGCAGCGGGGATATACTGATAAGGATGATAGAGGCGGCCACGGCCAAGAGGCGGCGCTGCGAGTGGGTGCAGGTGTATATAGCAGACTGCGACGCAAAGGCCTCAGTAAGCACCGTGCCGGAGCTGACGGATTACCTGTCGAGGCTTTCCGACCGGGTGCGGGTGATACCCATGACCGGGGACGAGAGCGGCACCTGCATTATAGAGATGCCGGACGAGATAATCGACGCAAGCGTCTCTACCCAGCTGGACAACCTGCGGGGGATAATCACCGACGAGCCGGACCGGCCCGGAAGGCCGTAGGGGTGGCACAAATGTTTCAGGATACCATCAAGCGGGTGCGCCAGGCAGAGACCATAGGCCACACCGGGAAGATAGAGAACATCGTGGGCATGTCCATCGAGGCCAGCGGCGGCCGGGCTGCCGTTGGGGACATATGCCGCATATACAGCGGGGAGTCCGGGGGACAGATACCCGCGGAGGTGGTGGGCTTTAAGAACGACCGGATGCTTCTTATGCCCTATGCCGAGATGACGGGTATTTCCTCGGGAAACTTTGTAAGGAATACAGGCAGGCAGCTCCAGCTGAAGGTGGGCCCCTTTCTTAAGGGGCGCATAATCAACGCGCTGGGACAGCCTATTGACGATAAAGGGCCCTTTGAGGGCGGCGACGACTACTATCTGGGCAGCAGCTACATAAACCCCCTGACCCGCCCGCCCATACGGGAGCGCATGGAGTTCGGGGTGAAGGCCATAGACGGGCTTTTGACCATAGGCAAGGGCCAGCGTATGGGGATCTTCGCGGGGTCGGGCGTTGGCAAGAGCACTCTGATGGGCATGATCGCCAAGAACGTGAAGGCCGACATCAACGTGATAGCCCTGGTGGGCGAGCGCGGCCGCGAGGTCTTGGAGTTCGTTGAGAAGGATCTGGGCGAGGAGGGCATGGCCCGGTCGGTGCTGGTGGTGGCCACGTCGGACCAGCCGGCTATGCTGAGAAAGAAGTGCCCAACGGTGGCGACCGGTATCGCGGAGTATTTCAGGGACCAGGGGTTGGATGTGCTGTTGATGATGGACTCCCTGACCCGATTTGCAATGGCCCAGCGGGAGGTTGGGCTGGCTGTGGGCGAGCCGCCGGTGGCCAGAGGGTATACGCCCTCGATCTACGCGGAGCTGCCGAAGCTTTTGGAGCGCAGCGGCAACTTCCAGCAGGGCTCTATCACGGGCATCTACACGGTGCTGGTGGAGGGCGACGACACCAACGAGCCCATAGCCGATACGGTACGCGGAATCCTGGACGGGCATATAGTGTTAACGAGAAGCCTTGCGGCGGCGAACCACTACCCGGCCATTGACATCGGGGCCAGCATCTCCCGACTGATGGTGGAGATAGTGGACGAGAAGCACCAGCAGATGGCGTCAAGGCTTCGGGACATACTGAGCACCTATAATCAGAACGCGGACCTGGTGTCCATCGGCGCGTATAAGGCGGGGACAAACCCCAAGCTGGACTTTGCGCTGACGAAGATAGACAAGATAAACGAGTTTTTGAAGCAGGGCACGAGGGAAGCGTTCAGTTATGAGGAGTGCCTTGAAAAGATGAACGCGATATTGACACGGTAGGGAAAAAAGTTCGCCAGCCTTTCAAGGCTGCGGGGTGTGGGGGCGCTGATTGCCGGTGGCAATCGTCCAGCGCCGACCGAGCCGAAGGAGAGACCCAGAGCCCCGCGACCTTGCCGTAGGCCATAAATATACTCTAAGAAAGAAGGGCTGCCGCCATGAAAAAGTTTAAATTTCAGCTGGATACCGTGCTGAGATACAAGACCCAGGTGCTGGATATCCGGCTGGCAGAGCACGGCACGGCCCTTGCCAACGTGCGGCGGCAGGAGGGCGTGCTGGAGCAGGCCATAAGCCATAGGACGGCCTGCGAGGAGGAGTACAGGGAGATGAAGGAGCTGGGGCTTACCATAGCCGAGGCCATGAAGTATGAGACGGGCATAGAGGTCTTGCAGCGCACGGTGCTGAGAGAGACAGAGAAGCTGAAGGAGCTTCGCAAGATAGAGGAGCAGCGCCGGGCCGCACTGGTGCAGGCAAAGCAGGAGACCCAGTCCCTGGAGAAGCTTAGGGAGATAAAGCGTGGGGAATACGACAGCTTGGTGGCGAAGGCCGAGGAGAAGGAGATAGACGATTTGGTGATGGCAAGGCGCTCTCAGAGCCTTAGAGAGGCGGAGGAACTGGGCTGAGCGCCGGATCAGGGTATACATATCGAGCTTATATTAGATAACAGGGCCTGAACTTCAGGCAGTATATACAGCATATAATTGAGAGGAGGTGAAAGAAAATGAACATCGATCTGTTATTCCCGACCCTTACAGGCGACCTGACGAAGCTGCCCCAGGCAGACCCGGCGGGCTCTGACGGCACAGGCCAGGAGTTCGAGGATATGCTTGTGCAGCAGAGCAAGGCCCAGCAGGAGAACAGCCGTCCCCAGAAGAAGGCGGAGGATAAGAAGGCCCCGGAAAAGCCGGAGCAGAAAAGCACCCAGGAGGACGAGGCGACAGAGAAGGGCGGCGAGCTGGCCGCGGCTCTGGTGACCTCTCAGCCCGTGGTGCCTATTGCTGCTTTTGAGGAGGCACAGGTCACCGTTTCCGAGGACGGCACAGTTATCCTGGAGCCCGCAGTTGTTGAGGGCATCGCCCAGGAGCAGACCGCCGGGATCGTTGAGACCGTGGAGGTGCAGCCGGAGGAGACCGTGCAGCAGGAGCAGCCTGTAGAGGCCCAGTTCCAGCAGGCGGCCGAAGCCGTGGAGGAGGCTCCAGTTGAGGAGCAGCCCAAGGTCGAGGCGGAGGCAGTCACTGAGGAGGCCGGAGCCAGAGAGACCGGCAGGCCTGAGGTCACCGTGCAGAGGTCCAACGAGGGCGAGAGGTCCCAGGACGAGGAGGTGGACGCGGACATCGGCCAGCAGAGCCAGCCGGTATTCCGGGACGCGAAGGCGGCGCCGGTGAAGGTTGCCGACGTGCAGCGCCCGGTGGACGCCCAGGAACCCCAGGCTCCCCAGCAGATAGCCAACCATGTGGTGGACGCTTTGGAGCAGGGCCAGAACATGGTGCGCATCCAGCTGAACCCGGCGAACCTTGGCAGCGTGACTATCGAGCTTACAAGGGACGCGGCGGGCGTTATCTCCATCGTCATGACCCCCGAGACCGCCAGGGCCGCGGAGATACTCACCCAGAACAGCAGCTCACTTATGATGGCGCTTACTGAGAAGGGCGAGTTTACCGCCAGCATCGCCATCGTCGTACCTGAGAACAATGAGAACGCCGGGATGATGATGAACCCCGACGGCCATAACGGCAATGCTCAGGAGGACGAGGAGGACGGGAAGAAAAAGAAGCACGACGACCGTACCGAGGGCGTGAACGCCGCGGACTTCCTGTCTCAGCTGAGGCTTGGGCTGGTAGGCAGGGCGGAATGAACCCCGGAAACAGAAAGGCAGTGATACAATGGCAAACACAGCGATGAACGACCTTAGCAACATCCTGGGCACCCAGGCGCCCATAAAGCAGGCCCAGAACAGCACCAACAAGAAGGCCGGCTCGAGCCTGGACATGACCGACTTTCTGACCTTGATGGTGGCAATGTTCCAGAACCAGGACATCGACAACGCAGCGTCCACCACGGACATGATGAACCAGTTCGTGCAGATGTCCGTGGTCCAGGCCATAACCAACATCAGCACCCTTATCGACGACTCCACCGTGCTGACCTATGCCGCGTCCCTTGTAGGCAAGGAGGTCACCATAGGCGAGGTCGTGGGCAAGGAGATGGTGGAGACCGTTGGCACGGTTATCGGCACGGGCACACTGAACGGACAGCAGGTCATCTTCCTGGACAACGACAAGAGCTACTACCTCAACCAGATACTGGCCGTGGGCCGTCTGCCCGAGCAGAAGGAAGACGTGGACCCGGACAAGGGCGAGGGTGACGGCGACAAGGTTGACGGGGACAACACCGGCGATACCGGCACGAAGCCCACCGAGCCCACAGAACCCACAGAACCCGGCGGAGACGTGGCGACCTAAAAAACTGAGAGGATGAGGGGTATGATCAACCGCGTGCAAGGCGCTGCCGCGGCCGTACAGAAGCAGCAGCACAGCGCCCGGGACATATCCGGGGGCGCAAGCTTCGGCGAGCTTATGCAGCAGGTCAGGGACAACGCGCCCGCGCCCCAGGCCGGCACAGAGCCGCCTGATGGGGAGTCCTCCGTACAGTCCGTCATAAACTTTTCCAAGCACGCCATGAGCCGCGCCCAGGAGCGGGGCATAGAGCTTACCCCGGACCTGATGGAGAAGCTCTCGGGCTCGGTGGAAAAGGCCCAGGAGAAGGGCGCGAAGAACATCCTGGCGTTCAACGCCACCCAGGCCTTCATCATCAACGTCCCCTATGGCAGGGTGATAACCACCATGAACCAGGACGAGATGAAGGAGAATATCTTTACAAATATCGACGGCGCGGTTTTGATCTGAACCGGACCCGAAATTCCGGGAGGTTCGGGCGGCAGGCCCGAATGGTCTGCCGCCGCACCCCCGCCGTTCTGAGCAGAAAAGGAGCATGAGCTAATGACAGGAGCAATGTATGCGGCCGTGGCGGGCCTGAAAGCGCACATGAGCGCCTTGAACGTCATCGGCCAGAACATCTCGAACGTAAACACAAACGCCTATAAGGCCACGCGCTATACCTTCCTGGAGGCCCTCTACACCAGCGTGCGCGGCGGCAGCGACGGCTCGAACCTTCTGGGCGGCAAGAACCCCGCCCAGGTGGGCTACGGCTCGTCCATAGGCACCATTGACCTTGATATGAGCACGAAGAACTATACGCCTACGGGCAAGGCCACCGATGTTATGATTGACGGCGACGGCTTCCTCATCGTGGGAGACAAGGGCGCGACATTCGGGACCACCGGCACCAATGAGCTTTCGGACATGTACCTGACTAGGCTTGGCAACTTGGAGTTTGATAACCAGGGCTATCTGGTTGACGGCCAGGGGCAGGTGGTATATGGTTATCTGTCCGTTAAGAGCCCGCTCTATGAGGCGGCCGAGGCTTACGGTACTAGTCTTGGCAAGACTGACCAGAACGGCGACGATATCAAGGGCATAGATGCCCTTGACACGGTCAAGAGCATAATTGAGAACGCCGGCAAGAATCCCCCGCCGACCGGCGCGACTGTGGCGTTTGCTGATAAAGGCTTCTATGTGAACGATAAAGGCCAAGTGGTCCAGGCTAAATTAAAAGACGGTTTAACTAATCCTGATATGGCGGACCCTGACAACTTTGACTTTATGGTTGTTGACGAGTTTACCCCCGCCCCTGTACTGACCGCTATCCGCATACCAATGAGGGACGAGAATGGCAACGCGGCTTATCCCACGTGGAACAAGGAGACCGGGACGATCGAGGACGCATCCAGTGTCAATGGCCGTATCGTCAAGGACAGCGTAAGCATCGACGAGAACACAGGCCGCATTACCTGCACCACTGAAAGCGGCGAAGCGGTAGTGGTCGGCTCTATCGCCATTGCGAAGGTCGAGAACCCCAACGGCGTTACCCACGTTGACGG
This sequence comes from uncultured Eubacteriales bacterium, assembly GCA_910584745.1. GTDB lineage: Bacteria > Bacillota > Clostridia > Oscillospirales > Acutalibacteraceae > Acutalibacter. Next base: position 149,102 of record CAJUDG010000006.1, on the reverse strand, counting down.
CCACTACTATCAGGCGCTGGCAGGCGCCGGGCGCGTGTCTCTGACGTCGGTGGGCCATTCTGTAAAGAACGCTTCAGAAGCAGACAGCCCCTTCCACTGGAATTATACCAGGGATCCCGCTACCGGCGAGATCGACATAACCCAAGACCCTACGGAGGTCAGCGAGACCCAGCCCGGAGAGATCGGCATAAGCTCCGGCGGAAGCACGAAGCTTATCAGCAACGGCCTTGAGAGCTCGGGCACGGACCTTGCCACCGAGATAAGCAATATGATTATGATCCAGCGCGGCTATCAGGCCAATACGCGTATAGTCACGGTTACCGACAGTATGCTTGAGGAACTGGTGAACATGAAGCGATAATGCTGGTTTGATGTAAGAGGGAACCATGCCGGGCCCGGAGGGGCGTAACGAGCCCCTCCCCGGGGCCGGTATATATAAGGAGGAGTTATCAATGATCATGCTCACGAAGACCAGCGGCGAGAGGTTTTTGGTGAACCACCTGCAGATCGAGTGCATCGAGCTGATACCCGAGACCAAGATAGTTATGATGAACCGGGACTTCTATCTGGTGCTGGAGTCCGTGCAGGACATCACCGCGCGCATTGCGGACTATAACGCCAAGGTGATGGACATCCACCGTACCGTCACAGTAAACGAGAACCCCCAATCCGGGGCCCCCGCGGCCCGGAGCTCTACCCAGCGGCCGGGCTATAGGCGATAAGGCGCTGGGAATAAGGAAATGAAGGTGAAGGACCAATGAACATAGCTTATTTGATCGGTATGCTGATATGCCTGGTGGTGCTGGTGCTGGGTCTGATGGGCGGCCTGCCGCCGTACAACCCGAAGCTGCTGGGTAACTTCTTCGACCCCTCCGGCATTATGATAGTTATAGGCTGCTCATTAGCAATAGTGCTGGCGAGCTTCCCCTTAAAGACGTTCCTGAGCATACCCAAGCACTTCGGCGTGCTCATAAAGAACCCCAAGCAGAAGCCCGAGACCATTATCGACGCGCTGGTGGACCTTGCGCAGATCGCCCGTAAGGACGGCCTGCTGGCCCTTGAGGAAAAGGCCAACGAGCAGGAGGACCCCTTCTTCAAGCAGGCCATCATGCTGATTGTGGACGCCAACGACCCCGACCGGGTGCGGGCCACCTTGGAGAACGACATCGAGTGCATGTCGGACCGGCATAACGCGGCGGCGGCGCTGTATGACAAGGCCTCGGCGGTGTCACCGGCCTTCGGCATGGTGGGCACCCTAGTGGGTCTTATCAACATGCTTAAAAACATGGACCCCACTTCCGGCGACAGCAATATCGGCGCGGACATGAGCGTGGCCCTGGTCACCACCTTCTACGGATGTATCCTGGCCCACATGGTCTTCGGCCCCATCGCCAACAACCTGAGAATCAGGGACAGCGAGGAGGTCCTCAACAAGATGATAATCGTCGAGGGCATAACCTGCATCCAGGCCGGCGAGAACCCCAAGATGCTCCGCGAAAAGCTTTTGACCTTCGTGGCCCAGAAGCAGCGGGAGAAGCTTGCGAACAGCGCGGGCGGCTCTGGCGGAGAGGGCTGATATTGGCAGGATATACAGCCTGTTGTATAGGAAAGCGCGTGCATAACAGAACTTTCCTATAAAAGCTTCCCGCCGGTACTTGACGCGGGGGGTATATGTTTGGTATAATAACTCGATGGAGCGCTCCCCGCGGCCTATGGCGGCGGTCACGAGTGCCGCTTCGCAGTACATGGCCCGGTCCATGTACGGCATGGTACGGCTCCATGTACGGCGAAGCGGTATTCAGCTTTGGGAGCGGCAAGAAGTTTTGAGAAGAAATGGAGGTGTCAGTTCAACATGAAAAAGAAGAGCGGCGGCGGCGAAGGCGGCGGCGCGAACTGGATGGACACCTACGGCGATATGGTCACTCTGCTGCTATGCTTCTTCGTGCTGCTTTACTCCATGTCCACGGTGGACGAGAACAAGTGGAAGGCCCTGGTCCAGAGCTTTAACCCCAACGCCATCCCCTCCCAGACGGAGATAGTGGGCGGCGACAAGGACGGCCCCTACGCGGAGGATAACGACTTTTTTGAGGGCGTTATGGACCCGGCCATGCTGGAGGAAATGATGGAGGCGGCGGAGAACGCCTCTCTGGCCGGCCAGCAGGGGCAGGTGGATAAGGAGATAGACCAGCTCTATGAGCAGCTGAAGACGTTTATAGACGAGTCCGGCAAGAATATCGAGATAACCAAGGGCGACGGGTATGTGTTCCTGTCACTGGTCGACACGGTGTTCTTCTACCCGGATCTGTACGATATGCTGCCGGAGGGCAGGGGCCTGCTGGAGCAGATAGCCCCGGTGCTGAAGGCGGCGGCCCCGTCCATTGACGAGATACGCATATCGGGACATACGGCCCAGGGCCAGGACGACGCGGAGAACGACCCCGAGGGCGACCGTATGCTCTCGGCCCAGAGGGCGGCCCAGGTCTCGTATTATCTGCAGCAGCTCTGCCGGCCCAAGGACGATTCGGACGTCGGGCTGGACCCTGCCAGGATAGTGGGACAGTCCTTCGGCCAGTGGAGGCCCATCGCGGCCAACGACGACGATAACCGCCGCAAGAACAGGCGGGTGGAGATGACCATTACCGGCAAGGATCTGGGCAGCAAGCTGGGCGACGCCATAGAGCAGTATTATACTCAGCGCGAGGGCGGCTCTCTGAAGGAAGACGAAGCTGAGAGCTCTGCCCCGGCGGATAACGCGGGCGCGACGGACCAAAGCGGTCAGGAGGGTTAAGCCAATGCCAGAGGTATTATCCCAAAGCCAGATAGACGCCCTGCTGAACTCCATGAACAGCGGCGGCGGGGGGGCATCTCCCGCTGAAGAGGAGCCGCAGGAAAAGAAATACAGAAAATACGACTTCAGCAGCCCGAGGAAGTTTACAAAAGACAGGCTGAAGATGCTCAATTCCATCTTTGACAACTACTCCAGGGTGCTTACGACCAGGATAAACGGTCTTGTACACGCCACCTGCGAGATCAGTGTGGAGTCGGTGGAGGAGCAGCGGTACTTCGAGTTCTCCAACGCCCTTTCGGACAGCGCGGTGCTGACGACGGCCCACCTTGTCCTCAAGGAGGAGATGGAGGACACCCCGGTGCTGTTCTACGCATCGGCCCCCATAATGGTGAGCATGATGGACCGGATGACCGGCGGCAACGGGGACGTGGACAGCCTGCCCGACGAGTACACGTACACCGAGCTGGACCTGAAGCTTTTTGAGGTGCTTATGAAGGACTTCGTAAGCATGATGGGAGTCACCTGGGAGAACTACATACAGCTTGAGTTCGAGTTCGGCCGGGTGGAGAACAACCCGACCCTGGTGCAGCTTATCGGCCTTGAGGAGACGGTTGTGCTCATAGACATGAAGGTGGCCTTCTCCAACGTGGAGGGCAGCATCAGCGTGGTGCTTCCGGAGGCTGTGCTGTCGGAGATATTTACGCAGATAAACGCCGGCACCGCCAGCAAGAGGAGCAGCAGCGAGGACAACTCTGAGGAGATCTTCGACAACCTCAGGGAATCCACCCTTGAGATTCGGGCGGAGCTTGCCCGGACCACTCTGCGGCTGGACGATGTGTACAGGCTGAACGTGGGCGACGTGATAGACCTGAATCAGAAGAAGGACAGCGCCCTTAACCTGTATGTGGGCGGTCAGCGATGGTTCAACGGACTGATGGGGGTCAGCGACAAAAAGCTGGCCGTGAAGATAAAAGAGGTGTACCATAACGCCGGAAGAAGGGACAGAATAGCAAATGAGCAATGATGTTTTTAAACCAATGGAGATAAGCGCCATCGGGGAAATTATGAACATAAGCCTCGGGTCCTCGGCAACGGCGGTATCCAATCTGCTGGACCACCGGGTGGACATCACCACGCCGACAGTAACCGTGGTGGATGTGAAGGATTTCGAGCTGGGGGACATTGAGCCGGCCGTTGGCGTAGAGATCAAGTACGTCTCCGGTCTTGACGGCAGCAACCTGATGCTGCTGCGCATGAACGATATCAAGGTCATTGTTGATATCCTGATGGGCACAGACACGCCCCTGGACGAATTCGAGCTGGATGAGCTGAGCCTGAGCGCCGTGTGCGAGGTAATGAACCAGATGATGGGCGCGGCCTCCACGGCCCTTTCGGACTTCCTGGGCCGGGTGGTGAATATATCCACGCCGGAGACCTTCGATGTGTATGACCAGGAGGCCATGAAGCGTGAAAGGATGCCCGTGAAGGAGGGCCCGATAGTTGTAGTGCGCTTCGCCCTGAGCATTGAGGACCAGCTGCAGAGCGAGTTTATGAACGTGATATCGGTGGATCTTGCAAAGGAGCTGGTGAGGGGCTTCGGCCTGGAGGACGACGAGCCGGAACCCGTACCCGCGCCAATGCCGGCCCCGGCCCCGGCTGCCGCCCCCTCGGACAGCGGCGGGGTGATGAGCCAGGAGGAGATAGAAAAGCTCCTGGCGGGCGGCGGAGCGGCAGCTCCCGCAGCCCCGGCACCGGCTGCCGCCCCTTCGGACGGCGGCGGGAAGCTGAGCCAGGAGGAGATAGAGAAGCTGCTGGCGGGTGGAGGGGCAGCCGCTCCGGCGGCACCGCCTCCGGCAGCGGCACAGGCCCCCGCGGCCCCTGCCGCGCCGGTCCAGCCCCAGCAGCCCATGACGGCCCAGACCGTGCCCATGATGCCGCCGGTAATGCCCGTGCCGGGCCAGGAGGGCCAGCAGGCCTATCCGGGCTATCCCTACTACCCGCCCTATCCGGGCTATCCATATTATCCGCCCCAGCCGCCGGAGCCAAAGGTGATAGCGACGACCTCGCCCTCCATGCCGAAGCTGGAGAACGGCGAGGAGCTCACCCAGGAGCAGAGCCAGAACCTGGACCTCATCATGGGCGTGCCCCTGGAGGTCACCGTGGAGATCGGCCGCACCAGAAAGCGGGTGCAGGAGATACTCTCCTTCTCGAAGGGCTCTCTGGTGGTGCTGGATAAGCTTGCGGGCGATCAGGTGGACCTGTTCGTAAACGGCAAGTGCATAGCCCGGGGCGATGTGGTGGTGATCGACGACAACTTCGGTATAAGGGTCACGGAGATAATCAAGCGGCCCGATATCGAGGACATCACCGGCAAGTAAAAATGTGAAACCATAATCAAGTGGCAAAAACATATGAAAAGAGGATGAAACATTATGGCAAAGATCTTACTGGTTGACGACGCTGCTTTCATGCGCAAGGTCATCAAGGACACTCTGACAAAGAACGGCTACACCGACCTGTACGAGGCCGTTGACGGCGCCGACGCGGTGGAGAAGTTCTCCGAGATCAACCCGGACCTGGTGATAATGGACATCACCATGCCCAATATGGACGGTCTGGAGGCTTTGAAGGCCATGCGCGCCAAGAACGGCTCGGCCAACATCGTCATGTGCTCCGCCATGGGCCAGGAGGCCATGGTCATCGAGGCCATCCAGTCCGGGGCCAAGGACTTCATCGTCAAGCCCTTTAAGTCCGACCGTATCATGAAGACTGTCACCTCCATCGTCGGCGCGCCCTGATGACCGGCGCCGTCCGGCCTTTGGGAATATCCGGGACGCTTTTTGCCCTGGATAGGAACGTGTTCTCCCTTTTGGGTATGCTGATAACAGTCATACTGATACTGTTGCTGGCCTATTGGGTGACAAGGTTCATCGGCCAGAGGGGACTGCCCGGCTGGGCCCGGGGGATGCAGAATTCCGGCGGGCTGCAGGTGATGTGGCAGCTGAGCCTTGGCAAAGGTGAACGGCTGGTGCTGGTGCGCCTGCATGAGCGCTGCCTTTTGCTGGGCGTATCCGGGGGAGGGATCAATGTACTGACCGAGCTGACCCGGGAGGAGGCGGCCCAGTGGCTGCAAAAAGAAGGGGAGGTCCAGAGGGCTCCGAGCTTCATGGAGATCCTTAAGGAGAACCTGCCCAAAAAGAAATGAGCGTGATAGATTGCCTGAAACTATGGATGGAATAGTCAATATAAACGGGGACAGCGTGCAGGCGCTGGAGATAATTATCCTTACCACCCTGATCACATTGCTGCCCTCGCTGGTAATAATGTGTTCCTCCTTCACAAGGTATATCATCACGCTCTCATTTTTGCGCAACGCGATGGGCACCCAGCAGACGCCGCCCAACATGGTGCTGGTGGGGGTCGCCCTGTTTTTGACGCTGTTTACAATGGGCCCGGTGATAGACCAGGTGAATCAGGTGGCATACCAGCCGTATATAAACGAGGAGATAGGGCAGGACGAGTTCTTCGACCTGGCCCAGGAGCCGCTAAAGGAGTTCATGCTTCGGAACACGGAGCCGTCGTCGCTGAACATGTACTGCGACCTGTCGCAGCTTGAGCGCCCGGGGGACCCGGATACGGCCCTGGAGCTGCCGCTGCGCACCATCATACCGGCGTTTATCACCACGGAGCTGAAGCACGCCTTTGAGATAGGCTTCTATCTATATATTCCGTTTTTGCTGGTGGACATTATCGTGGCCTCCACCCTGATGTCCATGGGCATGGTGATGCTGCCGCCGTCCATGATCTCGACGCCCTTCAAGCTGCTGCTGTTTATAAGCATTAACGGCTGGGAGCTGGTGTTCTCGACGCTGGTCCAGACGGTGAAGTAGGAAAGACAAAATGACGGCATATAACGGTGAAGAACAGGAGGTGGTCTTGAATGGGCATGCCGGTAGTGGACGTCTTCAGGGACGCCATCGGGGTGGTCATACGGCTGGCCGCGCCAATGCTGCTGTTGAGCATGGTGGTGGGCGTTTTGGTGGCTATCCTGCAGGCTGTCACACAGATACACGAACAGACCATCGCGTTCGTTCTAAAGCTGATAGTTGTTGTGCTGTTCCTCGTAATAGGGGGCAGCTGGATGATGACGAACCTTCAGGACTTCGCCCTGGAGCTGTTCGAGCTGATGAAGGGGTAGGGCCATGCTGGATTGGGATAGGCTGACGCTGTTCCTATACATTACGGTGCGCATGGCCGGCTTTATACTGTTTACGCCCTTCTTCGGGCGCAGCAATGTCCCCAATACCTTCAAGGCCGGTTTCACGCTGGTGCTGGCAGTGACGGCAAGCGGCATATATACCGGGGAGGTGCTCCCCATGCCCGTCACACTGATGGAGTTCGCCGTACGGCTTATACTAGAGCTGGGGGTGGGCTTCCTGGTGGGGGTGGTCATGAACCTCTTCCTGTTCGTGCCCTCCTATGCAGGGCATATCATGGACGAGCAGATGGGCATGGCCATGGCCCAGACCTATGACCCCAGCTTTCAGGGACAGGCCACGCCGGCGTCAAACGTGCTGAACATTTTCAGTATTCTGATATTCTTCTCGGCCAACGGCCATCATACCCTTTTAAGGCTGATGCTGGATTCGGGGGGCGTTGTGCCTTTCGGTACGGCGGCCCTGGGAAGCGAGGCGGCCGAGAAGGTGGCGGCGCTGTTTATCGACTGCACGCTGCTCTCGATGAAGCTCTGTCTGCCCATACTGGGGGCGGAGCTTATGGGACAGGTGGGGATGGGGGTGCTGATGAAGGCGATCCCCCAGATAAACGTGTTCGCCATAAACATCGAGCTGAAGGTGATAATAGGCCTGGCTATGCTGTACTTCCTGCTGGCGCCCATTAGCGAATTCCTGCTGACCATGGAGAACACGATGCTGCTGGAAGTGGAAAAGGCCATCGCCCTGGCAACGGGGGGATAGGGGGAAAGTGAGGTGGTCAAATGCCCGGTGAGGATAAAACCGAAAAGGCTACCCCGAAACGGCGAAACGACGAACGAAAGAAGGGCAATATTCTTTTTTGTCAGGATATTATCGCGGTGTCCACGCTGATAGGCAGCGTGGTGATGCTGCGGGTGATGTTCGGGACATTTGTGAAGGAGATATCGGAATTCTTCGCCATGTGCTCCCGGTTTGCCGTGGGTACGATGGAGGCGGGCGGCAGCTTTTATATGACAGAGCTGCTGTTCCAGGGGGTGAAGGCGTTTGTCTCTACCGCGGGGCCCATGCTGCTGGCCACGGTTCTGGTGGCCCTGACCGCCACATTTGCCCAGACGCGCTTTCTGGTGGCGGGGGAGATAATAAGGCCCAAGTTCAGCAAGATAAGCCCTTTAAACGGCTTCAAGCGGCTGTTTTCGGCCAGGAGCCTTGTGGAGGCGCTGAAGGGCCTGATAAAGATAGTTATCCTGCTGGTGTTCATATACAACAGCCTTGTGAGCCTGATGAATATCGCCGCGGGGTTCATGTACTCCGACATAGGCTCTGCCTGCAAGACCCTGTTTGAAGCCATCTTCAATATGCTTATGCAGGTATGTCTGGCATTCATAGTTATCGCGTTCTTTGACTTCCTCTATCAGCGCTGGGAGTTCGAGCGCCAGATGAAGATGTCGAAGCAGGAGATCAAGGAGGAGTATAAGCAGACCGAGGGCGACCCGCAGATAAAGAACCGCATAAGGCAGGTCCAGCGGAGCATGGCCCAGTCAAGGATGATGCAGCAGGTGCCCGAGGCCGACGTTATAATCCGGAACCCCACCCATTTCGCGGTGGCCCTGAGGTATAAGCAGGGGGAGGACGCGGCTCCGGTGGTGCTTGCAAAGGGCCAGGACGAGCTGGCGGCCCGGATAGTTGCAAAGGGCGAGGAGGCCAAGGTGCCCATAATCGAGAATGTGCCTTTGGCGCGGGCGCTGTACGCCCAGGCCGAGGTGGACCATGAGATACCGCCAGATCTGTACGCCGCTGTGGCGGAGGTGCTTGTGTACGTCTATAAACTTGAAAATAAGCTGGTAATGGAAAGCCATTGATATATATTATGATACTAAAAGCTGTTTTGCATTTTAAGTCCGTAAAAGGAAACCGGAGGGAGGAGAGCAGATGAAACGGATACTGAACAACTCTATCTCGCTGTTCGTGGTCGTGGTAGTGCTATTCCTGATCCTGCCCCTGCCCACCTTCCTTCTGGACGTACTGCTGGTTATAAACATATCGCTGTCTATTGTGATACTGCTTATCACCATGAACATAAAGGAGACCCTGGAGTTCTCCATCTATCCGTCCCTTTTGCTCATCACCACCCTCTTTAGGCTGGGGCTGAACGTGTCGTCCACCCGGATGATACTGCGGGACGGCTTTGCCGGGGACGTTATCGCGGCCTTCGGCCAGCTTATCACCAGCGGCAACGTGGTGATTGGCTTTATAATCTTCTTCATCATCGTTATGGTGCAGTTCATCGTCATCACAAAGGGCGCGGAACGCGTGGCCGAGGTGGCGGCGCGGTTCACCCTGGACGCCATGCCCGGCAAGCAGATGGCCATCGACGCGGACCTTAACACCGGCCTTATCGACGAGCAGCAGGCCCGTATCCGCCGGGAGAAGATTCAGCGGGAGGCCGACTTCTACGGCGCCATGGACGGCGCCACGAAGATAGTCAAGGGCGACGCGGTCATGTCGCTTATCATCACCGCCGTGAACCTTATCGGCGGCGTGATAATCGGCATGGTGTCAAGGGGCATGGACATCGGCACGGTGTTCACCGAGTATTCCATCGTCACCATAGGCGACGGCCTTGTGAGCCAGCTGCCCGCCCTGATGATCTCAACGGCCACGGGCATGATAGTCACCCGCTCGGTGTCGGACGGCAGCCTGAACACCGACATGATAAAGCAGTTCACCGCCCAGCCCAGGGCCATCATCACCGCGGGCGCGGCGCTTATATTCCTGGCCCTTATGCCCAATACCCCCCATCTTGCCCTTGGGGTGGTGGCGGCGGTGCTGATAGTGTTCGGCATATTCCTCAGCCGCAAGATGCGCGCCGAGCAGCAGGCCATGGAGGCCATGGAGGGCCCCCAGGAGGAGATAGAGCCCGAGGCCGCACCCACTGAGGCCGACTACTACCGGGATGTGAGCAATGTGTACTCCCTCTTGGCGGTGGAGCCCATTGAGATGGAGGTGGGCTATAGCCTTATCCCGCTGGTGGACGAGAGCAGCGGCGGCAAGCTTATCAACCGCATAGTTATCTTCCGGCGGCAGTATGCCCAGGAGATGGGCTTTGTGGTGCCAACGGTGCGTATGCACGACAGCTCGGTGATAGGCACGAACCAGTACACCATAAGGATAAAGGGCGAGGAGGTCGCAAAGGGCGAAATACTGGTGGACTACTACCTGGCCCTGGAGCCCTCGAAGCCTTTGGGGGAGATAGACGGCATAGAGACCGTGGAGCCCGCATACGGCATACCCTCAAGGTGGATACTGCCCGAGAACAAGGAGATGGCGGAGATATACGGATATACGGTCATCGACCCGCTGTCCGTCATACTGACCCACCTTTCAGAGACCATAAAGAAGCACGCCTACGAGCTTTTGACCCGCACGGAGACCATCCAGCTGGTGGAGAACCTGAAAAAGACCTCGCCGGAGCTGGTGGAGGAGGCCTGTCCGGCGGTGATATCCTACGCCCTTTTGGAGAAGGTGCTGAGAAACCTTCTGATGGAGGGCATACCCATAAGGGATATGCAGACGATACTCGAGACCATGGTGGACGCAATGGGCACCACCAGGGACCCGGACCTTATCACCGAGAGTGTGCGAAACTCGTTGAGCCGCACCATTACACGCCGGTTCTGCGAGGACGGGCAGCTTAGAGCCATCACCCTGGACGCGGAGGTGGAGCGCAGGGTCGTGGCGTCGCTTACGAAGAACGAGCACGGAATATACCTTGCCATGGAGCCGGACCTGATACAGGCGCTGATAACCCAGCTTGCGGAGCATATGCCGAAGTTCGCGGAGCTTGGCCAGCCGCCCATACTGCTTACCAGCCAGGTGGTGCGCATATACTTAAGCCGGCTGCTCTCACAGTATTTTACAAACCTCTATGTGCTCTCCTTCAGCGAGATAGTGGGCACGGTGCAGATACAGTCCCTGGGTAACGTGACCATGCAGCAGCCTGCGGCCAGAAGGGCGGTGGGCACATGAGCGCCCCCGGTAAAAGCCATGAGGGCATGACCACTGAGGAGCTGTTTGCCCTTTACCGCGAGAGCGGAGACCAGCAGCTGAAATGGGAAATAGCCATGCGCTATACCGGGCTGATAAAGAGCATAGCCCTGCAGATACGCGGGGTGTTTTGCAGCTTTACCCAGCTGGACGACATAATAAACGAGGGCCTTATCGTGCTGGCCGAGGCCGTGGATAAGTTCGACCCGGAGAAGGGCCGGTTCGAGGTCTATGTGGCCAAGCGCATAAGGGGAATGATAGTGGACCTTGCCCGGCAGCAGGACTGGGTGCCCCGGACGGTGCGCCAGCGGGCCCAGAGGATCGAGCGGGCCGCCACGGAGCTTTATAACGAGACGGGCCGGTACCCAAGCGACGCGCAGATAGCGGAGCATCTGGGGATGAGCATTGAGGAGTATCAGGAGACCCTGACAAATTCCTCACTGCACAGCATCCTGTCGCTGCAGGAGCTGTTTGAAAGCAGCGACTTGTGGCCGTCGGACCCGGGCACGGAGGAGGGGGCCCAGAGCTCTCCCGAGCAGAGGCTCATGGACGAGGAGCTGACCGAGACCCTGGCAAAGGCCATCGGCGGAATGAAGGAGAACGAGCAGCTGGTGCTCTCATTATACTATGAGAAGAACCTTAAAATGAAGGACATCGCGGCGGTGATGGACATCACCCCGCCGAGGGTGTCGCAGATACACGCCCGGGCTGTGCAGAAGCTTAAAGTGATGATGGAACAGTATCTGCGCGGAGGGTAGATAAAAAAGTTTTGCTTTTTTGCGAAAAAATGCAATTTACCTAGTGCAATAACCCAAAGTTCATGGTATAATAATCAAAAGTCATTATATGGGGGACAACGATTATGTTTAGCGGTTTTTACAATCTGGCTTCCGGCATGATAACCCACGGCAAGCATCTGGATGTGATCTCTAACAACATGGCAAACGTCGCCACCACCGGCTTTAAGGTGGACACCTTCACCGGGCAGACCTTCGACGAGGTGATGTACAGTCTGGTGGGAAATAAGGACAAGAACTATATAGATATCGGGGAGCGCAGCTACGCCACAGTGCCCTCTGAGCTATACACCGACTATACCCAGGGCAGCTTTGACGAGACCGGTATGCCCCTGGACTTTGCCATCGACGACGACGGCCGGGGCTTCTTCGCCATACAGACCGAAGACGGCATAAGGTATACAAGGGCCGGCGACTTCTCCCTGGACGAGGAGGGCTATCTGAGCCTTCCCGACCACGGCAGGGTGCTGGACGTGAACGGCGAGGAGATAGCTCTGGTGACGGATAAGATAGAGACGGACAATTTTGGCCGGATATATACCAAAAACGGCGGCTTTTTGGGCCAGATAGGGGTATATGTCTTTGAGGACACGGCGGGCCTTGTGAAGGACCCAATGGGTATGTTTGACGCGGGCGGGGCCCAGCCCCAGACGGACGCGGTCATGCTGCGCCACGGTATGCTGGAGCGCTCCAACGTGGGGCTTGTGCAGCAGATGGTGAAGATGATAAGCACACAGCGGGCCTATCAGAGCTCGGCCACGCTTACAAAGATGTACGATCAGGTGATGGGCCACGCGGCTGGCGACCTGGGCAGATTACAGTAAGGGGGCAGTGAAAGGTTATGAACCAGTCATTCTACACAGCGGCGGTGGGCGCATGGCAGCAGCAGGAGCGGCTGAACGTCCACGGCAACAATATCGCCAACGTGAACAATTACGGCTTCAAGGCCAAGCGGCCGGTGTTCTCCGATTTGATGTACGGTTATGTGCAGGGGGCGCAGCAGGACGAGATGCCCCGGGGTACGGGCGCCTATATGGTGTCGGCGGACACGGACTTCCATCAAAGCGGCTTTGCGGACACGGGCAGGGCCCTGGACTATGCCATAAACGGCGACGGCTTTTTCGCCCTTTGGGATCCCTCCAGCGGCGAGTATACCTATACCAGGGACGGCTCATTCACCATGTCACAGTACATGCTGCAAAACGGCGAGGGTGAGCTGGAGACACGCTGGTATCTGTCGGACGGCCTGGGCCGGTTTGTCATGGGCACAAACGGCCAGCTGATAGAGGTCGACGCACAGGACTCTGCAAACATGGCGAAAATGCTTCCTGTGGGCATATTTGACTTTGTGAACACCAACGGTATGCTGAGCCTCAGCGAAAACAGGTTTTCACCCATAGAGAAGAACGGCAACCTCCGGGTGGGCAGCGGCAAGCTGGTCCAGGGCAAGCTGGAGCAGTCCAACGCGGACCTTGCCAACGAGATATCAAAGGTCATCGAGTCCCAGAGGTCCTTCACGTATGCGCTGAAGATGATACAGACCTCTGACGAGATCGAGACCACCGTAAACGATTTGCGCAGATAATTATATAGGCTGGAGGTAATCGAATGACGATAAAAAATTATCAGGAACTGAACAGCCTGGAAATAGATACGCTGAGGGAAATCGGCAGCATAGGCACGGGCAACGCGGCCACGTCCCTGTCCGGGATGCTGGGGTGCCCGGTGCATATCACCCTGCCCGAGGTGCGCATTATGGGATATAACGAGGCTATCGAGTGGATCGGCGGGCCCGAGCCGGTGACGGCCGGGGTGCTGGTGCATATCGGCGGGCAGATGAACGGCATAATGCTATCGGTGCAGCCCCTTGAGTTCATAAACATAATTCTTCAGAGGATGCTCTCCGTGTCCATCCAGGACTACAGCCAGCTGCAGGAGCTGGAGCGTTCGGCTCTGGTTGAGGTGGGCAATATCATGATATCCACCTTTATCAACGCCATGTCGAATCTGGCGGACATGAAGGTGGAGCTTACGGTGCCCAGCCTTACGGTGGATATGCAGGGCGCCATTCTGACGGTGCCCATGGCCGAATACGGCGGGCAGTCGGATTATCTGATGACCATTGGGGGAAACTTCTCCTGCGACGGACATGAGCTGCCCTGCCGCCTGATACTGTCCCCCGATATCAGGTCACTCAATTTCCTTTTGAGAAAGCTGGGCGTGGAAGATGGCTAACGGTTCTAAAATAGTTATTGGCATTGCGGACATGAAGATGACGAACCAGGGCAATGAACTTATCACATACGCTCTGGGCTCCTGCTGCGGCATATGCCTTTTGGACCCCAACGTGCGGCTGGCGGCAATGATACATATAATGCTGCCGCTGAACATGGAGGCCGGGCGCACCAACACCATGAAGTATGCCGACACGGGTATCCGCGAGACTATAAAGCAGATGGAGGCAAAGGGCGCCAGAAGGGCAAGGATAACGGCCAAGGTGGCCGGGGGGGCCAAGATGTTCGCCGTGTCCGGGTCCGGCGCTCTGGGGAATATAGGCCAGAGGAATATCGAGAGCGTGCACAAGGTGCTCAAGGCCGAGGGAATACGGCTTATCGCCGAGGACGTGGGCGGCTCGGTGGCGCGCACCCTGTCCTTTGACCCGGCCACGGGAAAGGCCACGATAAAGAGCTATGGCAAGCAGGACATAGTCCTGTAAAGCATATCACAGTAAGGAAGGGAGTCAAGGATTATGGCCATTGTAATGAACGACGACATACTGCTGGAGTCCGGCACCAATGAGATGCAGATCATGCAGTTTTCCATCGACGGGGTTCTCTACGGCATAAACGTGGCGAAGGTGCAGCAGATAATGATCTCGGCGCCGGTAAAGTTCATGCCGCACACCCATGAGGCGGTGGAGGGGATCTTCAAGCCCAGGGAAGAGGTGATCACCGTCATCAACCTCCCCAAGTACCTGGGGGTGGACAACTATGAGCCCAAGCCCGACGACCTGTTCATACTCACAGGCTTTAACAAGATGACGGTTGCCTTCCGCATACATACGGTGGTGGGCATTGCGACCGTCTCCTGGAAGGACATCCAGAAGCCGGACAATACCATCAACGGCGGCAACGACGGCGTGGCCACGGGCATCGCCCAGTGCGGCAACGATCTGGTGACTATCCTGGACTTTGAGCGCATCGTGGCGGAGATATCCCCCTCTACCTCCATCAAGGTCAGCGAGATCGAGCAGATGGGCGAGCGCCAGCGCAACGAGGTGCCCGTCCTTGTGGCGGAGGACTCCATCCTGCTGTCCCATATGATACAGGAGTGCCTGAACAAGGCCGGCTATACCAACCTGCATATGTTCCCCAACGGCTATGACCTTTGGGCATATCTGTCACAGGCCAAGAAGGACGGCGCTTTGGATGAGCAGGCCGCGCTGATAGTTACGGACATTGAGATGCCTCAGATGGACGGCCACAGGCTGACAAAGCTTGTGAAGAACGATCCGGATATGAAGCATATACCGCTGATAATATTCTCCTCGCTGATAAATGAGGAGATGCGCATAAAGGGCAAGGAGCTGGGCGCCGACGAGCAGATGAGCAAGCCGGAGATCGGCAAGCTGGTCCACGTGATGGACGTCTTGCTGGAGAAGAGGAAGGAAGCCAGGGCGGCGAGCCAGGCGGTGTAAGGAAAGGTATAGACTATGAGAGAGAGATACATCGTCCGCCAGCCGGTGAAGAACGAGAAGAACCAGATCATAGCGTATGAGATACTGTACTACGGTGAAAACCAGGCCTATGGCAACAGCGACGAAAGCTCAAACGAGTTTGCCGTGGCAGACACGGTATACAGCTTTCTTATGCACAATGTGGAGAAATCCCTGACAGACGCGGTGCACTTTATGACGTTCACCACCACACTGCTGATGAAAAAGACCCCGGCCCTTTTCCCCAAGGAGAAGCTGGTCATACAGATAGACGACAGCGTGGTGATACATCCCCTGGCCCTGCGCTTTGTGCAGCAGTATGCCAGGGACGGCTACAAGATAGCGGTGAACGAATTTCAGTTTGCGCCCAGATATCTGTCGCTGATTGACTTTATCGACTATATAAAGATGAATGTCAAGACCACGACCGGCGCCAGCGCGGAAAATATTGTAAACCTTGCCAGGAGCATGAATAAGAAGGTGATCGCCACCAACGTGGATGATAAGGAGCTGTACGATACGGCC
This sequence comes from uncultured Eubacteriales bacterium, assembly GCA_910584745.1. GTDB lineage: Bacteria > Bacillota > Clostridia > Oscillospirales > Acutalibacteraceae > Acutalibacter. Next base: position 133,019 of record CAJUDG010000006.1, on the reverse strand, counting down.
CTGCGCCTGCGGGTGGACGCCATGGAGGGCAGCTATGTGGCAAAGCAGCTTGCAACCAAGGCCCACTCCAGCGGATACCTTCAGAGCAACTTCTTCAGGCTTATGGTGGCGGTGGTCAAGGAGGAGCCGGACATGGAGGAGATCGAGCAGATCATCGCCATGGACGCCACGCTTACATATGGCCTTCTGCGCGTGGCGAACTCCGCATATTTCACCACAAACAAGATAACCACTATCCGCCAGGGACTGGTGACTCTGGGCATCTCACAGCTGAAGCAGTGGATATATCTTTTGAGCACCACCAACGCCAACGACGAGATAGACGAGACCGCCGAGGAGTTTCTGCGGCTGTCCTTTATGCGCGGCAGCTTCTGCAGCGAGCTTATGCGCTATGCCAAGAATATGCCCATCTCCCGCTCTGACGCGTACCTTATGGGAATGTTCTCCACCCTTGAGCACCTGATAGACGCGCCCATGGAGGAGATACTCTCTACGGTGCCCATTGCGGACGAGATAAAGGCCGCCATACTGAACCACGAGGGCCGCTGCGGTATGCTCTTTGACCTGGTCCTCAGCTATGAAGAGGCGGACTGGGAAAAGATCACAAGGCACGCGGAGGAGCTGGGTATACCGGCCCATACGCTGACCACCGTATACTTCAACTGCACCGAATCGGTGAACGCCACCTGGAAGCAGATAATCTCCCCCCAGCAGTCCGGTGCGCAGGAGCTGCTGACCGAAGGATAACAAGCTATATGCCCTCATGATTGCGGGGGCATTTTTGCTGTATATAAACTTTTTTTGAGAGGAGGCGATGGATATGGCAGACAGATTCAGAGAGATAAGGGAGCGCCTTTTGGAGCTTGCACAAACGGACACGGATATAGCTGCCATCATCGAGATAGGTTCCCAGACCCGCGCAAACCAGCCCGCCGACCAGTTCTCGGACCTGGACGTGATCCTTGCCGCCCAAGAGCCCAGCCGCTATCTCTACACCGAGGAGCTTATCTCCTGCCTGGGAAACCCGCTCATTTCCTTCACCGAGCCCACCCTGGCCGGGGCCACGGAGCGGCGGGTGCTCTTCGAGGGCTCGCTGGATGTGGACATAGTGGTCGTCACCCCCGGGCAGCTAAGGGCCGCAGCGGAGTCCGGCGAGCTCGCGGGAATCATGGCCCGGGGCAGACGGGTGCTTTTTGACAGGATGGGCATATCAGACGTTCTTTGCACAGCACCTGGGCAAGATCCCGAGAAATTGATGTCCCAAGAGGAGTTTATAAACACCGTGAACGACTTCTGGTTCCACACTGTCTGGGCCGCCAAGAAGCTGCGGCGGGGGGAGCTCTATGTAGCTGTGACCAGCATCAACGCCTATCTCTCCCACCTGCTGCTGCGAATGATAGAGCTCTATGAAAGGAGCCGCCGTCCCGAGGGGTACGACGTATGGCATAATGGCCGGCTGCTGGAGCTGTGGGCCGGCGGGGAGGTCACAAAGGGTCTTGGGGGCTGCTTTGCCCGGTATGACGCCGGGGATGTGGCGGGGGCCCTTCGCGCCTCGGCTGAGCTTTACAGCGCCCTGGCCCGTGCCGCCGCCCTGGCCCTTGGCTATCCATACCCGGAGGGTGCCGAGCAGTCGGCCACACAGATATTCAATGAATTACTTGAAAATAAGTAAAAGACTTCATATAATATATGATATGAATGCAGCCCAGACTAACACGAAAGGAAAATCACCCCATGGAACAGAACCTTCATCCCCTGGACGTGCATACCCTGAATAAGAGCGACGCTGTGGCGGCAATGAAGCTGCCGAGCAATATCCATCTGGCACCCCTGGACTTTATCGAGTGCAACGGCGTCACCTATTCCATACGGCCAGGCTTTTACGAGATAAACGGCGCCACCGCCATCCCCGGCGGCGTGAATTTTACCGTACACTCCAACGGAGCCACAGCGGTCTCGCTGCTTCTGTACCGCCCCGGCGAGGACCAGCCCTATGGCGAGATACCGTTTCCGGGGTCGTATAGGATTGGCAACGTATACTCTATGATAGTCTTCCGGCTGGACATCGCAGAGTTCGAGTATGCCTATAGGGTGGACGGTCCCTATGACCCAAAGCGGGGCCTTATCTTCGACCGCAGCAAGCCCCTTCTGGACCCGTATGCCAAGGCCGTCACCGGCCAGCGGGAGTGGGGGGAGAACCAGCCGGGTATGCAGCAGTACAAGGCACGGGTAGTGAAGAACGACTTCGACTGGGGCGACTTCTCACAGCCCATGGTGCCCAACGAGGACCTGATAATATACGAGCTTCACGTGCGGGGCTTTACAAAGGACAGCTCATCGGGGGTCTCGAACCCAGGCACCTTTGAGGGGCTTAGGGAGAAGATACCGTATCTCAAGGAGCTGGGCGTAAACGCCGTGGAGCTGATGCCCATATTCGAGTTCGACGAGATGCAGGACTATAGGGAGCACGGCGGGAATAAGCTCTACAACTACTGGGGCTACAGCACCGTCAGCTTTTTTGCCCCCAACACCAGTTATACCGCCACCACCGAGCATAACCGTGAGGGCAACGAGCTTAAGCGCCTTATCCGGGAGCTTAACGAGAACGGCATCGAGGTGTACCTGGACGTGGTCTTCAACCATACCGCCGAGGGCAACGAGCATGGGCCCTTCTTCTCATTCAAGGGCTTTGACAACAATATATACTATCTTCTGACCCCAGAGGGATATTACTATAACTTCAGCGGCTGCGGCAACACCTTAAACTGCAATCACCCCATAGTCCACCAGATGATTCTGGACTGCCTGCGCTATTGGGTCACCACCTATAGGATAAACGGCTTCAGGTTCGATTTGGCTTCAATCCTCGGGCGCAACGAGGACGGCTCTCCCATGGACAAGCCGCCCCTCCTGCAGTCGCTGGCCTTCGATCCCATTCTGGGCGGGGTAAAGCTCATAGCCGAGGCCTGGGACGCGGGCGGGCTCTATCAGGTGGGGACCTTCCCATCCTGGAACCGCTGGGCAGAGTGGAACGGAAAGTATAGGGACGACATGCGCGCCTATATCAAGGGCGACAACGGCACGGCGAATCTGGCGGCCCAGCGCATCTCCGGCTCCCGGGATATATACGAGTCCAAGGGCCGGGAAAACGCCTCTGTAAACTTCCTGACCTGCCATGACGGCTTTACCCTATACGACCTCTTTGCCTACAACGACAAGCATAACGACGCAAACGGCTGGGATAATACCGACGGCTGCTGGAACAACTACAGCTGGAACTGCGGAGCCGAGGGAGAGACCTCGGACCCGGGGGTGAACGAGCTGCGCCTTAGGATGATACGAAACTCCTTCGCCCTTCTCATGTGCAGCCGGGGCATACCCATGTTCCTCTCCGGCGACGAGTTCTGCAACACCCAGTTCGGCAACAATAACGCCTACTGCCAGGACAATATCACCTCGTGGCTTGACTGGCGGCGGCTTGACAAGTATCGGGACATGTTCGGCTTCTTTAAGTATATGATAGCCTTCAGAAAGGCTCATAAGGTCCTGCGCACGGATCTCAGCGGCGGGGTGATGGGCTTCCCGGACGTGAGCTTCCACGGGGTGGCCCCCTGGAAGCAGGACGGCTTTGGCGGCGACGAGCACTATGTGGGAGTAATGTTCGCGGGCTATGAGCGGGACAACGGGGCTGAGGTGGTCTATGTGGCCTCTAACGCCTATTGGGGCGAGCTGGACGTGACCCTGCCCGAGCTGCCCCTGTCCATGCACTGGGAGCTGGTGTGCAATACCTGGGAGTCAGGGCAGCACCCACAGCGCTTTGAGAGCCGCAGCTTTAGGATAGGCCCCCGGTCGGTGATGGTCTTCCTGGGACGCTGAGCAAAATAAAACTGCCCCCTCCTGGGCGCTTTACGCTGAGGAGGGGGCTTTTATGTTCACTTCAGCTTGCCGGGTATGGCCTGGTTGTCCTTAAGCTTCTCCGGCAGGTCCGGCTTGCCCACATACTGCATATGCGGGTATATCACCTTGAGCACCTCGTCCGGGAAGGTCCTGTCGAAAAACTCCTGCACGCTGTTTGTGGCCGGGACCCCGTCCACCCGCTCGTACTGGCGGTAGACAGCCCCGGCGGATACGGCCATGTCCAGGGCCATAAATACCGTCATGAACACCGTGAGCACGCGCCCAAGCTTCTTTGGGGTGCGCTCTATCTTACGCGAGACCACCGGGTACAGGTCCTTTACCCACACAAGGCCAAGTATGCCCCAGAAGACGGAGTACATCAGGTTCGTGCGCCCGCCCACGTTGAAGGGGGAGTCGCTGTACTCCCAGGACACGGTGCCGAAGGCAGCCTGCTGGACGAAGCTGCAAAAATACTCGAAGGCGGCGCCCACCACCATGCTGGCGATGAATATCAGCACGTCCCGCTGGTTATACATCCTGCGGAGGAACAGGGTTATGGCCACGGCCCCAAAGCCGTAGACCAGGATGAAGGGGCCGAGGACCACGCTTACCCTCAGCTCGAACTGGTGGGGCGGCAGGATAAGGGCGTATATGGTCTCTAAAAGGCAGCCCACCACATTGCCCGCCATGAATATCCAGAAGAGCTTCTCATAGCAGATCATGTACCCGAAGGGTTTGTCCTGGCCTTCGGCCAGATGGGGCTCATAGGCCTCTATGGCCGCCTGGTTGCGGCGCACGACCGCGTCATGGGACTTTCTGCGGAACACGTCGATGCTCTCCTGCAGGGCCTCCAGCTGCTCGTTATGCCTGAGGGACTTGAGGTCGGGGAAGGCCTTTAACAGGCGGCGGTGCAGCACGTTGGAGTGCAGGGCCTGCTCGTATCTCTCGTGGAGCTTTTCGGCGTCCATCTGTAGGAGCTCCGCGCGCTTCTTGGCGCTGACGGCCTTGCCAAAGAGGTCGCTGCCAAGCTTATCGGAGCCCTCGCGGAGCCTTGCCGCCACCAACTCAAGCATTTTCAGCTTGCGGTTGAGCCCGATGATGGATATGACCGTCACCGACAGGTCGGCGATGATGAGCCCGCCCAGGACTGCCAGTATTATCCACCCAAGGGTCTTGGGCATAAGGTGCACAAGGCGGCTGGTGGAGGGCACTATGAAGCGCACCACCAGCGCCCCGGCAAAGCCCCAGAGCACGGAAAACCTCAGGCAGATATAGCCGTTCAGGTTGTGGGGCTCATTTGAATAGTCCCACCACTTCTGGCGAAATATCTTCTCAAGGAGAAAGCCCGCTATCCACTCGAGGGCCGAGCCCAGTATCATCGAGCCCACGAACAGCGCCAGGAGGTTCCCGGCAAAGGGGCCCATGAACAGGGCGATAAGGGCCACGCCCACACCGTAGATGGGGCAGACGGGGCCGTTGAGAAAGCCCCGGTTCACAAAGCGCTTTTCCACGGCAGCGGCGTAGAGCACCTCCGCGCACCAGCCCAGAAACGCGTAAATAAAGAAACAGTAGAGATAAGTATAAAGCATAAAAAGCCCTCCCCGCGGCGCAGATACACCGGAACTCAGACTATTTTACCAAAATATAAATAAATTGTAAACCCCTTAATCCCTTTCAAAATCCTTAAAGATTTCTGAAAACTCCAGGGGGAGGTCCGTGGGCAGCATGGACCGGGCGGACAGCCTGTCCCGGCACCGGTCGCCGGCCAAGCCGTGGAGATAGGCCGCGGCCCGGGCCGCCTCGAAGGGCTCCGCGCCCTGGCTGAGGAACGCGCCCATAATGCCCGAGAGCACGTCGCCGCTGCCGCCCTTGGCCATGCCGGGGTTGCCGGTGGAGTTTATGGCAAAGCGGCCGTCGGGCCGGGCTATTACTGTGGCGGCACCCTTTAAGAGCGCTGTGCCGCCGGTGAGTCCTGCAAGCTCCAGGGCGGCGGGTATGCGCCCAGCCTGTATCTGGGTCACGGACCTGCCCAGCAGCCGGGAGGCCTCGCCGGGGTGGGGGGTGATAACATGGGGGGCGGGGATGGCGGAGAGGTCAAAGCCGGTGCGGGCGCAGAAGTTCAGGCCGTCGGCATCGACGACCATGGGGGAGGGGCAGGTGCCAAGCACCTGCCGGATGAGCGCATCCTGTCCGCCTCCAAGGCCGCAGCCCAGCACGCAGGCGGTGGAGGCCCTAAGGGACGCAAAGAGCCTTTCGCTGTCCCCATTACCGTCCAGAATGGTAAAGATGGCTTCTGGCACGGCCCCGGCCAGGATAGGGTAGACCCGCTCGCCGCAGACGATATCCAAAAGCCCTACCCCGCACCTGAGGGCCGCCCGGGCCGCCATAATACAGGCCCCGGCCATGCCCCAGCTGCCGCAGACCATTAAAAGCCGCCCCCGGCTGCCCTTGTGGGCCTGGACGTCTATGGGGTGCAGCAGGGCCTTCAGGTGTTCGGGGCCGGTGACCTCGCCGGAGGTCTCGGCGCTTTGGATGAGCTCCGGAGGTATGCCCACGGGGCATATCCGCACCTCGCCGCAGAACTCCCTGGCGGGGTAGCTCATGTGGGCGGGCTTTGCGCCGCTGAATGCCGCCGTAAGGTCCGCCCGGAAGGTGTCCGGCGAGACCCGGCCGGTGTCGCACTCAACCCCGCTGGGCAGGTCGGCGGAGAGCCTGTGGCAGGGAAGGCCGTTTGCAAGGCGCAGATATCTGGCTGAAACCTCGTCCAGCTCCCCCCGGAACCCGAAGCCGAACACGCAGTCCACCACGAGCCAGGCAGCTGTAAGGGCGGTTTCGGCCTTGGTCCCGGGGCCTAGCACGCGGACCTGGGGCGGCAGCTTATTAAAGGCCGCGGCGGCAAGGTCCGTGCCGGGGCTGCCGTGCGGCAGGATGACCGTACACTCCGCGCCCATAGCCGCAAGCTCCCGGGCGCAGACAAAGCCGTCGCCGCCGTTATTGCCCTTGCCGCAGAGGAGAATTACGGGCCCTCTAGGTTGGCCCCACTTTTCTATGGCCGCCCGGGCAAGCTGGGCCCCGGCCTGCTCCATCATCTCGCCAAGGCTTATGCCAGCGCGTTGGCCCTCAGATTCCAGTTTTTGCATCTCAGACTTTAAAAAAAGCTTCATTTTTACCCTCCGTCCGTCTTGACAATCCGCAAGCTGCATAATATAATTATACCAGCAAAAGGTCTTCGGGGCAAGGTGAAATTCCTTACCGGCAGTGAAACGGCAAACGGTTTGCCATAAGTCTGCGAGCGCGGCTGAAAGCTTCGGCGGCGTTGAATCGGTGCGATTCCGATACCGACGGTACAGTCCGGATGAGAGAAGATCACGGCGGGCCTATTTACCGCCGTATTTCCTGACGCATAGCCCCGGGCGTTTTCCGCCCGGGGATTTTTCTGCGGAAAAAGGCCTTTGCAAATCTATATGAAAGGTCCTGATACTATGGAACAGGTAAAAGAAGTAAAGAGAGTCAACGTCCGGGCCCTGGCGGTCACGGCGGTGCTGGGGGCGGCGGCCTCGGCGCTGATGTTCATCGGGGTCCACGTGCCGCTGATGCCAAGCTTTCTGCAGCTGGATTTCAGCGAGCTGCCCGCGCTGATAGCCTCGTTCAGCCTGGGGCCACTGTCCGGCGTGGCGGTGTGCCTGATAAAGAATCTGGTGCATCTGTTCGCCACCAGCACCGGCGGTGTGGGGGAGCTGAGCAACTTCCTTTTGGGCGCGGCCTTTGTGCTGCCGGCGGGCATAATCTACCGGGTGAAGAAGGACCGCCTGGGGGCCCTTATGGGGGCGCTGACAGGCGCCGCGGCCATGGCCCTTTTGAGCCTTCCCAGCAACTATTTCATCGTGTACCCGGCCTATGGCCTTGTGATGCCCATGGAGGCCATCCTCGATATGTACAGGGCCATAAATCCCAACGTGAAGACCCTTTGGGACGCGCTTATATGGTTCAATATGCCCTTTACCTTTGTGAAGGGGATTTTGAGCACGGCCATAACCTTCCTCATCTATAAGCGCATATCGCCCATTCTTAAGGGGACGAAATAAGGACATAGAAAAGCGGCCCACAGCGTCTTGCGCGCTGGGGGCCGCTCTGTTTTAGGGGCGCTTTGTGTCCGGCTTCATGTCATCATCATAGAATCTGCATCCTCCGCGGCCGCCGCGCCTTGCCTCATATAGGGCGGCGCTGGCCTTGCGGTACAGCTCTTCTGTGAAGCCGTTAGGGGAGAAGGCCCCGCCCGCGCTGATGGACACCGCAGGCAGGCCGTCCCTGGGACGGGAGAGCTGGCGGTTTATGTCGTGCATCTTCTGTAGGATGCTGGACTGCTTTTCCGGCTCTACCTCGTCCACGATAACGGCGAACTCATCCCCGCCGGTGCGGGCCGGGAAGTCCGAGGCCCGGAAGTGCTCGTTTAGCATACGGGCCACCTTTTTCAGCACCTTATCCCCAGTCTCGTACCCGTACCCGCTGCTGACCTGGCCGGAGACGTCCGCGTCTATGAGCAGCAGCGCGATGGGCCGGGGCTTTAGCCGGGTCATGTCCTTGACCTGCTCAAAGGCGCCGCGGCTGAGGATCCCGGTAAGGGGGTCAAGCTCGGCCTGATGCCGCCTGAGCACCTCGTTGACCGCGTTGAGCTCGTAGATGTCGTTATAGGTAAGGGCCAGATACTTGAACTCATAGGCCCCGGTTATCTCCATGCGCCTGTCCTCTTTGATACATTTTATGTACACCTTTAAAGGCTTTACAATGAGGAAGGTTATCATGATGAATATAAGGATATTCAAGAGCAGAAGGAGGCTGCAGGCCACGCGCTGGGTAGCCATGGCCCGGTTCAGGTCGGACATGGCGGTCTCCTGCCGGAAATGGGTGGTGGACATTACGTCGTTGATAAAGGCGGACACATTGTCGTTGATAAGGGCTTTCCTGGCCTGATACTCGTCGCCGAAGACCTTGTCCCTGGCGAGATCTATCTTTTCGGCATCCGCCAGCTCCTTATGTCCCGGGAAAAGCTCGGTCTCCTCCACCTCCTGGGGCAGGTCAGTAAGGCCCTTTCCCTCCGCCGCCAGGCGCATGGCGTATATCTCCAGCTCCGTCAGCTGGTTCGAGCGCTCCAGCGCCCGGCTGAGATACTCCCTGGCGGTGTCGCCGGCCTGACTGCTGAGATGCTCCAGCGCCAGTTCCCGGCGGCGGTCCACATGTATTTCGTGGAAATAGTTCTCCATATACTCGGGCTTAAGGGTAAAGGTGAACATGCGCACCTGTTCCGTCAGATAGTCGGAGCCAGCGGTAACCAGAGCGGCGTTTTCCTGGCAGGAAATATACAGGTCTGTGGCGGCCTTCATGTCCGTATACTCCCGGGCCGCCTGAAAGCTGACCGCCAGCAGGGCCGCGTACAGCAGCACCGACAGGGCCATTATGGCAAAGTTCACATGGCGCACGCTGACGCCCCTGACCTTGGTTTTTTTCTCCTGGGTATTCATACAACCATCAACTCCTGAGACAGGATATCCTGAATCTATATACTGAACATCAGGTCTGCGTATGTGGGATAGGGCCAGAACTCCCTTGCCACGTGCTGCTCCAGCTCATCCACCGTGGCCCTCAGGCGCTCCATGGCCGGGATGACCGTGTCACGGTAGTGGGTGGCTGCGGTGAGGATATTCTCGCTCTTTGTGTGCGGGTCGCAGAGGTCATCCCCCAGTTCCTCCACCTGGGTATAGGCCCGGTCCAGGAGCTCGGAGAGCTTTTCTATCAGCCGGCTCTCGGCGGTGCAGGGAAGCCCCTCCAGGATGATGCGCTTGCTGGCCACCGCCCCCGCAAGGGACGAGACGTACCCGCTTACCGCCGGGATGACCTCCTGGAGCACCATGCTGGTCATGGTAAGGCTCTCGATGTTCAGGGTCTTGACGTACTCCTCCATGATGGTCTCGTACCGGGCCTCCATCTCGGCCTCTGTGTATATCCTGTGCCGCCGGAAAAGCTCCACGTTTTTCTGGTCCAGGTATCTGGGTAGGGCGTCCACGGTGGTGCGAAGGTTCAAAAGCCCCCGGCGCCTGGCCTCCTGGACCCACTGCTCGGAATAGCCGTCGCCGTTGAAGATTATGCGCTTATGCTCGCTTACCACGTGGCGCACCAGGGCGTTTACAGCGGCGGGCATATCGGTCTGGCCGCTTAAGGCCTCGGTGAACTGGCGGAGCTCCTCGGCAACGATGGTGTTGAGCATGATGTTGGGGCAGGCGATGGATATGGCCGAGCCCAGAGAGCGGAACTCGAACTTGTTCCCGGTAAAGGCGAAGGGCGAGGTGCGGTTGCGGTCGGTGTTGTCCATGTTGAGGTCCGGCAGCACCCGCACGCCGGTCTGCAGCTTTTTCTCCGACACGTTCCCGCAGGGCTTTCCGCTCTCGATATCCGTGAGGAGCGCAGTCAGGTCGTCGCCCAGGAACATGGAGATGATGGCGGGCGGGGCCTCGTTGGCCCCAAGGCGGTGGTCGTTGCCCGCCGAGGCCACGGATATCCGAAGGAGGTCCTGGTATTCGTCCACGCCCTTTATCACGGCGGCCAATATCAGCAAAAACGGCAGGTTCTCCCAGGGGCGCTTGCCCGGGTCCAGAAGGTTTTTGCCGGTGTCTGTCTGAAGGGACCAGTTGTTGTGCTTGCCGCTGCCGTTGACCCCGGCGAAGGGCTTCTCGTGGAGAAGGCACACAAGCCCGTGCCGGCCGGCCACGTTGCGCATGACCTCCATGGTCAGCTGGTTGTGGTCTGTGGCGGTATTGGTGGTGCTGAAAATTGGGGCCAGCTCGTGCTGGGCGGGGGCCACCTCGTTGTGCTTGGTCTTGGCTAAGATCCCCAGCTTCCACAGCTCCCGGTCAAGGTCACGCATGAACTCGGCCACCCGGGGCTTTATGGCCCCGTAGTAGTGGTCCTCGAGCTCCTGGCCCTTTGGGGCCCTGGCTCCAAAGAGGGTGCGGCCGGTGAACATCAGGTCCCGGCGCTTTTTATAGAGCTCCTTGTCTATAAGGAAATACTCCTGCTCGGGCCCCACGGTGGTTATGACCTGCTGGGTCTTATCGTCACCCAGCAGACGCAGCATCCGCACGGCCTGGGTGCTCAAAGCCTCCATGGAGCGCAGCAGAGGGGTCTTCTTGTCCAGGACCTCGCCGCTGTAGGAACAGAAGGCGGTGGGTATGTACAGCGAGCCGCCCTTTACAAAGGCGTAGGAGGTGGGGTCCCAGGCGGTGTAGCCCCGGGCCTCGAAGGTGGCCCGAAGGCCGCCGGAGGGGAAGGAGGAGGCGTCGGGCTCGCCCTTAATGAGCTCCTTGCCGGAGAACTGCATTATCACCCGGCCGTCGCTGGTGGGGGAGATGAAGCTGTCGTGCTTCTCGGCGGTTATGCCGTTTAGGGGCTGGAACCAGTGGGTATAGTGGGTGGCGCCCAGCTCCACGGCCCAGTCCTTCATGGCCGTGGCCACGGCGTTGGCAACGGTCAGGTCCAGGTCCTTGCCCTCGTCGATGGTCTTGCGCAGGGAACGGTACACGTCCTTGGGGAGACGCTCCATCATCACGTCGTCGTTAAAGACGGCGCTGCCGAAGAGCTCCGGGACGGACTTGCGGTTTTCCGAACAGTTTGCCATAAACAGACCACTCTTTCCTGGTAGTATAGGTGCGGCGTAATAAATACTAATCATATGATAATCCAAAAGGCGGCAAAAGGTGCGCGCCCGTATCTAATATATTTTAATCTCAACCGAGGGATTTGTCAACTATGGCGGTTGAAATATGGCGAAAACTGCCGGGCCCAATGGGAGCTGTGGAGTAAAAAAAGTGAAAATTACCCCTTGCGCTCCGGCGGCTTTTCCTGTACAATATATAAGATTAAGGATAGTTTACAAGGAAAGGAACGTGTTGCGCATGGAGCGTATAGGCGAAAAAGCGTATCTGGTGCTGGAAAACGGCCGCGTTTTTGAGGGGCGCAGGTTCGGGGCCCCGGGAGAGCTGACGGCGGAGGTGGTTTTTACCACCGGTATGAGCGGGTATCTTGAGACCGTCACAGACCCCAGCTATTGGGGGCAGATAGTGGTTCAGACCTTTCCCCTTATCGGGAATTACGGCGTGATACCCGCCGATTTCGAGAGCGATGTGGTGGGACCCCGGGGATATATCGTGAAGCATTGGTGCCAAGCTCCTTCTAACTTCCGTTCAGAGGGCAGTCTTGACGCCTTTTTTAAAGAAAGGGGCCTTTGTGCCCTGGAGGGCATTGACACCCGGACGCTCACCAAGATAATTCGGGAGAAGGGCGTTATGAACGGCATGATAACCTCGGACCCAGATAAGGCCGATATAGAGGCCATAAAGGCATATAAGGTGCGGGAAGTGGTGCGCGAGGTCTCCACCAAGGAGAGGTACGTTCTGGGCCCGGAGGATGCCAAGGTGCGCATTGCCCTGATGGACTACGGCATGAAGAAGAACATCGCCGGGGAGCTGGTGAAGCGCGGGGCAAGGGTCACTGTATGCCCCTGCACGACGACTGCCGGGGAGCTTGCGGCGATGGATATAGACGGCATAATGCTCTCTAACGGCCCAGGCGACCCCGCCGAGAACGTGGAGCTTATAGAGAACCTTAAGGATATATACAAGCTGGGCAAGCCCATGTTTGGCATCTGTCTTGGCCATCAGCTGCTGGCGCTGGCCCACGGGGCCAGGACCCAGAAGCTCAAGTACGGCCATAGGGGCGAGAACCAGCCGGTGAAGGACCTGGAGACCGGACGGGTGTACATCACCAGCCAGAACCACGGCTACGCCGTTGTGGGCAGCAGCATACCGGCTGAGAAGGGCCGGGAGCTCTATGTGAACGTGAACGACGGCACCTGCGAGGGCGTGCGCTATACGGACTGCAACGCCTTTACCACCCAGTTCCACCCGGAGGCCTGCGGAGGTCCCCTGGACACGGAGTGGCTGTTCGACCGGTTCTTCGGGATGATGGGGGCCTGACCCATGGAGAAGGGGAACACGGACTGGAGCCGCTCTGTCACCGGGGTGGTGATAAGGGACGGAAAAGTGCTGCTCTGCCGCCACACCTATGGGGGCGGCAGGGGGCTGCTCATAGTGCCCGGGGGCTACCTGAACCATGGAGAGACCCCGGAGGACGCGGTAAAGCGGGAGATAATGGAGGAGACCGGCGTCACCGTGGAGCCGGGAGAGCTTCTGGGAGTGCGCTTTGGCGGGAAGGACTGGTACGCGGCCTTTAAAGCGGAGTACGTCTCCGGCGAGGCGGTCTCCGACCACGACGAGAACGATCTGGTGGTATGGATGGAAACGGAGGAGGCCCTGGCCCGCCCGGACGTGCCGGGGCTTACGAAGGCGCTGATACGCTGCGCGCTGGAGGGCGGGGGCTTTGGCCCAGTGGGGTATGACACCCCCTCCGGCGGGGTGAAGCGGGACCTGTACGCGGCAGGGCCGGAATATGAGTTTTCGCTCGCCGTGCCCGGGGACGTCCCAAAGGTCATGGCCCTGATAGAGGAGCGCATAGCCTGGATGGACGAGAAGGGCATAGAACAGTGGAACGTGACCGGCTATCTGGAGGCGTACCCAAAGAGCTACTATGAGGAGCAGGCCGCTGCCGGAAGGCTGTATGTGCTGAGAGCCGGGAGCGGCATAATAGGCGCGGCGGTGCTGCTGGAGGAGGACGAACGGTGGGAGGACTGCAGGGAAGTTCCGGCGTACTATGTGCACAACCTTGTGACTGCCATTTCGGCAAGGGGAGCGGGGGGCAGGCTGCTGGACTTTGCCGGGGGCCTTGCCAGGGACCGGGGAAAGGCCGCCCTGCGGCTGGACTGCGCCGTGGATAACCAAAAGCTCAACGCCTACTATGAGAGCAGGGGCTTCATGCCCCGGGGAAGCTGTGAGGACGGACCGTATATTGGGATAAGACGCGAGAAGCCACTGAAATAAAGGAGGACGCTGAAATGCCGCTGAATAAAGACATCAAGAAAGTATTGGTAATAGGCTCCGGCCCCATAGTCATAGGCCAGGCCGCCGAGTTCGACTATGCCGGGACCCAGGCCTGCAGGGCTTTGAGGGAGGACGGCATAGAGATAGTGCTGGTGAACTCCAACCCGGCCACCATCATGACCGACCAGGCCATGGCGGACCGCATATATATCGAGCCGCTGAACCTTACCACCGTCAAGCGTATAATTGAGAAGGAGAAGCCCGACAGCATACTCTCCGGCTTTGGCGGTCAGACGGGGCTGACCCTCTCCATGCAGCTTGCCAAGGAGGGCTTTCTGGATAAGCACAACGTGCGGCTTCTGGGCGCGGGCCCGGAGACCATCGACAAGGCCGAGGACAGGCAGCTATTCAAGGACGCCATGGAGCGCATAGGCCAGCCCTGCGTGCCGTCGAAGGTGGTGACCACCGTGGAGGACGCGGAGGCCTTTGCCGGGGAGATAGGCTATCCTGTGATAATCCGGCCGGCATTTACCCTTGGGGGCACGGGCGGCGGCATAGTGAACGACCCCCGGGAGCTTCGGGAGATAACCGCAAATGGTTTGGCGCTCTCGCCCATCACCCAGGTGCTGGTTGAAAAGAGCATCGCCGGGTGGAAGGAGATAGAGTTCGAGGTCATGCGGGACGGGGATGGCAACGCCATCACCATCTGCTCAATGGAGAACCTGGACCCGGTGGGCGTGCACACCGGCGACTCCATAGTTATAGCGCCTACGGTCACACTTTCTGACAAGGAGTATCAGATGCTGCGCACGGCGGCTTTGGATATCGTCAACGAGCTTGGGGTAGAGGGCGGCTGTAACTGTCAGTTCGCGCTGCACCCAACCAGCTTTGAGTACGCGGTCATAGAGGTGAACCCCAGGGTCAGCCGCTCGTCGGCGCTGGCTTCAAAGGCCACCGGCTATCCCATAGCCAAGGTCGCCACCAAGATAGCCATAGGCTACCGGCTGGACGAGATAAAGAACGCGGTGACGGGCGTGACATACGCGGCCTTCGAGCCCACCATAGACTATGTGGCGGTGAAGTTCCCCAAGTGGCCCTTTGACAAGTTTGTGTACGCCAAGCGGGACCTGGGCACCCAGATGAAGGCCACCGGCGAAGTGATGAGCATCGCCGATACCTTTGAGATGGCCCTGATGAAGGCCGTGCGCGGGGCTGAGATAGGGCTGGACACGCTGAATATGAAGAAGTTCGCTGACGAGCCGGAGGAGACTCTGCTGCACATAGCGGAGCACGCCACCGACGAGCGGCTGTTCGCGGTGTACGAGCTCTTAAAGCGCGGCAGGACCGTGGAGGAGCTCCACGAGCTGACCATGATAGATGCGTGGTTCCTCTCGAAGCTTCTGAACCTTCTGGACTATGAGCGGGAGCTTATGAAGGGACAGCTTACAGAGGAGCTGTACACAAGGGGCAAGCGGCTGGGCTACCCGGACGCGGCCATAGCGCGGCTCTCCGGCTGCGAGGTGAAGTTCCCGCGGCAGACCACATTCAAGATGGTGGACACCTGCGCGGGCGAGTTCGCGGCCCATACCCCATACTTCTATGCCACCTACGATACCCCTGAAAGCGGCGGGGAGGACGAGGCCGCCGAGTTTATCAGGGACAAGGGCGATAAGAAGACGGTGATGGTGCTGGGCTCCGGGCCAATACGCATAGGCCAGGGCATTGAGTTCGACTATGCCAGCGTGCACTGCGTCATGGCGCTTCAGAAGCTGGGCTATCAGGTGGTCATAGTCAACAACAACCCCGAGACCGTCTCCACGGACTTCGACACCGGCGACAGGCTGTACTTCGAGCCCCTGTCTCCCGAGGACGTGATGGACATTATAAGTATAGAGAAGCCTATCGGCGTGGTGGTTGCCTTCGGCGGGCAGACGGCCATAAAGCTTACAAAGACCTTGGCGGCGAATAATATCCCCATCCTGGGCTCGTCGGCCGACACCATCGACATGGCCGAGGACCGGGAGCGCTTTGACGAGCTCTTGGAGCGCTCGGGCATAAAGCGGCCCAGGGGCTCCACGGTCATGACCGCAAAGGAGGCTCTCGAGGCAGCGGAGCAGCTGGGCTATCCGGTGCTCATGCGGCCCTCGTACGTGCTGGGCGGGCAGAACATGATAATCGCCACCTGCCCGGAGGACATCGAGGAGTATATGGGCATAATCCTCTCCACCAAGCAGGACAACCCGGTGCTTATCGACAAGTACCTCTCGGGCATGGAGATAGAGGTGGACGCCATCTGCGACGGCGAGGAGATATTGATACCCGGCATTATGGAGCATGTAGAGCGCACGGGGATACACTCCGGCGACAGCATAGCCGTGTACCCGGCCTCTGACATTGACGATGGAATGAGCGCCAAGATAGTTGCCACGACTGAGACCCTTTGCCGGGAACTGCATGGGATCGGGCTTATAAACTTGCAGTATATCATCATGGACGGCGAGATATACGTCATAGAGGTGAACCCCAGGGCGTCCCGGACGGTGCCGTATATCAGTAAGGTCACAGGCGTGCCTATGTGCGATCTGGCGACGAAGGTCAGCCTTGGGTATAAGCTCCGGGACCTGGGATATGGGACCGGGCTCTATAAGCCGTCCCCATATGTGGCGGTGAAGGTGCCGGTGTTCTCATTCGAGAAGCTGGCGGATGTGGACACCCATCTGGGGCCGGAGATGAAGTCCACCGGCGAGGTGCTGGGAATAGGCACGAGCCTTGAGGAGGCGCTGTACAAGGGCCTGGTGGCTTCCGGGCACAACATGCACAAGGGCGGCGGCGTGTTTATAACCGTCCGGGACCAGGATAAGTCCGAGATAGCCGAAATAGCCAAGAAGTTTGACAGGCTGGGCTTTAAGCTATACGCCACGGGCGGCACGGCGCTGGTGCTCTTTAAGGCGGGGCTGAACGTGACGGTGGTGGACAAGATACATGAGAACTCCGGGCACAACACCATCACCCTTCTGGAGAGCGGGCAGGTGAACTATGTTATCTCCACCTCCGCCAAGGGCCGCAACCCCGCAAGGGACAGCGTGAAGATACGCCGCAAGGCGAGCTTACTAGGCATACCCTGCCTGACGGCCATAGACACGGCCAACGCCCTGGCGGATTCCCTCATGAGCCGGTACACCCCCGAGAACATCGAGCTTGTGGATATAAACGACCTGAAGGAAGAGAAGCAGCGGATAAGATTCACCAAGATGTCCGCCTGTTCCAACGACTATATATACGTGAACTGCTTTGACCCCGCAAATCATGTCTCCTCGCCGGAGTCCCTGGCGGTAAGCCTTTCGGACAGGCATAACGGCGTTGGCGGCGACGGCGTGATACTGATAGGCCCCTCGGACAGGGCCGACGCCAAGATGATAATGTTCAACCGGGACGGCAGCGAGGGCTGGATGTGCGGCAACGGCATACGGTGTGTTGCCAAGTACCTCTTTGACAACGGTATCGTCAGGGGCACTCCCGCCGGCGTGGGCCGGGCGGTGCTGCATATCGAGGCCAGGAGCGGGGTCAAGGAGTGTACGGTCATAACCAAGAACGGCCTCTGTCATCAGGTGGCCGTGGACATGGGACAGGTCAGCCTGGAGCCCGAATCGGTGCCGGTGAAGCTGTCCGGCGGGCCGGTGATAGGCCGCAGGGCGGACCTTGCCGGGGAGCAGATGGAGATAACCTGCTGCTCCATGGGCAACCCCCATGTGACTTTGTTCGTGTCATCGGTGGACAAGGTGGACGTGGAGAAGCTTGGGCCCATGATAGAGCGCGACCCGCTGTTCCCCGAGCGGGTGAACGTGGGCTTTGTGGAGGTCATAGACAGCCGCACACTGAAGGCCCGGATATGGGAGCGCGGCAGCGGCGAGACCATGGCCTGCGGCACGGGCACCTGCGCGGCGGTGGTGGCGGCCACACTTAACGGCTTCTGCCCCAAGGGCCAGGACATCAGGGTCATACTAAAGGGCGGCGAGCTTAAGATTAACTACACCGACGAGAGGGTAATAATGACCGGCGAGGCTGTAAAAATTTTCGACGGCGAGGTGGAAGTGTAAAATATCCCGGGATTTTTTGCGACTTGGATAGTAGAAGGCAATATACTATTCAAAAGGAGCGATAAATATGAAAAAATTTACAGCGATCATCTTACTGGCCGCAGTCATGCTGCTGGCGCTGGCGGGGTGCCTGCCGGTGGACGGGGAGCCGGAGACCGGCGGGGCCGGAATGGCGGGAGAGGTCAGCCGGGTGGTGGAGCAGGACGTGGAGCCCTATGTGCCCGAGACGATAGAGGGCTGGGGGGATGGGCTGTCCTCTTTCCCGGCATACTCCTGGAATGGCGGGCTGCTTGAGGATATTCAAAGGTCCCGGGATTTTGGGGATATCTGGTGGATAAACGACGGGACGGTGTCCGCTCTGTACGGAGAGGAAGTCTTCGCAGACGCTGTGTGCGATGACGGAGTGTTCCGTTTCAATTTCAGCAGCGGCCAGGACATCAGCGCCTTGGCGGCGGCAAGCGGATTCACAGAGGAAGAACTGACCGGCGGCTGGACAAGGGAATGGCCTTGGGACAGCTGGGAGTATGCAGCCAGAGGCTGGGAGCTGGCCGCGACCTATAAGCCCCTGCCAGAGGGCCAGTGGGTCACCCCAAGCTGGTGGCTGCCCCCCGAGGGGCTCACCGGCAGGGGGGAGGACATGGACCGTTACTGGTTAGAGCAGTTACTTGGTCCCTTCGATGAAGATGGTTTCCCTATTCCTACCCCCGACACCACACCCTTCCCCGAGGACCGCGAGGCTGTAGAGGACTTCAAATTCCCCGGCTGGAGGCCGGTGGAGGAGCACGAGGGCTATGAGATATCCACCGTCCATGCCACCACGGACGGCAGGCCGCTCCAGGTGCGCCTGCGCTGGAGGAACGAGGAAGGCTTCGGGTTCTGGGCCCAGCTTCCCGCCCATGCTCTTGACAGCTTCTGGGAGCATGAGAGGGAGTGGTTCGTGAAGGTGACTGTGCCCGAGGACGGTGAGGACAGCGAGCCGGAGAGCTCCACGTCAAGCACGATTTTTTACCATACTGAGGAGGGCACATTTGAGATCCCTGCGGAAGTGGCGTGGTTCCCCCGCTGGGAGGACGCGGAGGAGCCGGTAAGCGTTGAGGGCGTCTCCATGGAACTTGTGTCCATAGAGGATGCGCACCTCGACGAGGAGCCGGAGCATGAGCCGTATCTGGATTGGAAGATATTGACGGCGAAGGTCACTATTGACGGAGAGCTCTGGGATCCCGAACCGGTTTATTTGCGGGTCGACTTTCTGTATGATGAAACCTGGCACACAGTATACCGTCCCTGGGACTCAGGAGAGCGGACTGCGGGCGCGGTGTGTATCAGCGGCGAGGCAGAGCAGCGCTTCTATGTGCCCGCGGACGCGTTACGCGGGGCGGGGCAGTACCGCCTCTGTCATAAGGACTTCGGTACTTTTGAATTTACCATAGACTAAGGAGAAAAAATGAAACTGCTTTTCAAACAGAGACTGTTCTCGTGGCTGGACAGCTATGACATCTACTACGAGGACGGCAGCGTGGCCTATACCGTAAAGGGCCAGCTTGCATGGGGGCACTGCCTTAAGATATTCGATCCAGAGGGTTATGAGATAGGCACGGTGAAGGAGAAGGTGCTCACGTGGATGCCCAGGTTCGAGGTGTATCTTGGGGAGCAGTACATAGGCTCTATAAGCAAGGAGTTCACCTGGTTCAAGCCCAAGTACAATATTGACTTTAACGGCTGGCAGATACAAGGCGAATGGACCGAGTGGGACTATACCATTCTCGGGCCCATGGGCGACGTGCTGGCGGTGATAAGCAAGGAGCTCTGGAACTGGACGGACACGTATACCATTGACGTCATGAGCCCGGACGACGCGCTGTATGCGCTGATGTTCGTGCTGGCTATTGATGCGGAGAAGTGCTCCCGGGACTGAGCCGGGAAGTAAGACTTGGAGGTAAGCGATGAGGACCCTGAAATTCACAAAAATGCACGGCTGT
The DNA here is from genome assembly GCA_910584745.1 of uncultured Eubacteriales bacterium. Classification (GTDB taxonomy): domain Bacteria; phylum Bacillota; class Clostridia; order Oscillospirales; family Acutalibacteraceae; genus Acutalibacter. Next base: position 113,060 of record CAJUDG010000006.1, on the reverse strand, counting down.
GGCAACGACTACATCTATTTTGACTGCTTTAACCAGACGATAGATGACCCGGAGGCTTTGAGTATACGCCTTTCAGACAGGCACAAGGGCGTGGGCGGCGACGGCCTCATAATGGTCTGCCCGTCGGACGTGGCGGACGGAAAGATGCGCATTTTCAACGCCGACGGCAGCGAGGCCATGATGTGCGGCAACGGCATACGGTGCGTGGCGAAGTTTTTGTACGATACCGGGCTCTGCCATAAAAAGCACCTGGAAATTGACACGTTGAGCGGCGTTAAATATTGTGATATAATAGAGAAGGACGGCGAAGCCGTGGCTGTGACCGTGGACATGGGTAAGGCGGAGCTTGTGCCGGGGAAGATACCTGTCAGCCTGCCCGGAGAGCGGATAGTCGGCGAGACGGTGTCCGTGGCCGGGGGAGAGCATAAGGTCACCTGCGTGTCCATGGGCAACCCCCACTGCGTTATATTCGGCGGCGACCCCATGGAGCTGGACCTGGAGAGCATAGGCCCCAGGTTCGAGAAGGACCCCATATTCCCACAGGGGGTCAACACGGAGTTTATAGAGGTCGTGGACAGCCATACCCTTAAAATGCGGGTCTGGGAGCGGGGCAGCGGGGAGACCATGGCCTGCGGCACCGGGGCCTGCGCGGCGGCGGTGGCGGCGTGCCTTAACGGCTACTGCAAAATGGGCGAGGATATCACTGTACGCCTGCGGGGCGGGGACCTTGTGATAAACTATACCCAGGAGCGGGTGCGCATGACGGGCGAAGCGGTCAAAGTGTTCGACGGAGAGATAAATATTTGAGCGAAGCGAAGGTAAAAGTTTCGTCCACCTTTTCAAAGGTGGCAGGGTGTGGGACAGAGTCCCATGGTCTTGGGCGGTGACGAAGTCAACCGCGAAAAACAAAAGGGAGAGTATCAACATGGCAAAGTACATTTTCGTGACCGGCGGCGTGGTCTCGGGCCTTGGCAAAGGCATTACGGCGGCGTCTCTGGGACGCTTACTGAAATCCAGGGGGCTTAAGGTGGCCGCCCAGAAGCTGGACCCCTACATCAACGTGGACCCGGGCACCATGAGCCCATACCAGCACGGCGAGGTCTACGTCACCGAGGACGGCCTGGAGACGGACCTGGACCTGGGCCACTATGAGCGGTTCATCGACGAGGACCTCAACAAGTTCTCGAACCTTACCACCGGCAAGGTCTACTGGAACGTGCTCAATAAGGAGCGCCGGGGGGAGTACCTGGGGGAGACCATCCAGGTGATACCCCATATCACCTCGGAAATAAAGAGCTTTATCTACAGCGTTGGCAGCAAGAACAACGCCGATATAGTGATAACCGAGATAGGCGGCACTGCCGGCGATATCGAGAGCCAGCCGTTTTTAGAGGCCATCCGGCAGGTCAGCCAGGAGGTGGGGCCGGAGAACTCCCTGTTCATACATGTGACCCTTGTGCCCTACTTAAAGGGCTCCGGCGAGCACAAGTCGAAGCCCACGCAGCACTCCGTCAAGGAGCTGCAGGGCATGGGCATTAAGCCGAATATCATCGTCCTGCGCACGGACGTGCCTATAGACGACCACAGCATCTTTGAGAAGATAGCCATGTTCTGCAACGTGCGCCCGGACTGCGTTATCGAGAACCTGACGATACCTGTCCTCTATGAAGCGCCGATAATGCTGGAAAAGAGCAAATTCTCCGACATAGTCTGCCGGGAGCTGAACCTTACAACCCCCGAGCCCAACATGAGCGAGTGGCTGGGCATGGTGGAAAAGATACGGGGCCGCAAGCGCACCGTGCGCATAGCCCTGGTGGGCAAGTATGTGAAGCTGCACGACGCGTACCTCTCGGTGATGGAGGCCCTGGCCCATGCGGGCTATGACCACAGCGCCAAGGTGGATATCGACTGGGTGGATTCGGAGACTCTGGACGAGGAGAACGTGGCCACCCGGCTTGGGGACTGTCACGGTATAATTATCCCCGGGGGCTTCGGCAGCCGGGGCATAGAGGGCATGGTGCTGGCGGCCAAATTCGCCCGGGAGCGGGATATACCCTACCTCGGTATCTGCCTTGGTATGCAGGTGGCGGTCATTGAGTTCTGCCGGAATGTCTGCGGCATAGCCGACGCCAACTCCGGCGAGTTCGACGAGTACGGCCTAAATAAGGTCATCGACTTCATGCCCGACCAGAACGCCGACATCAATAAGGGCGGCACCCTGCGTCTGGGCAGCTACCCCTGTGAGATAAAGCCCGGCACCAAAATGGCGGAGTGCTATGGCAAAGAGCTTATAGACGAGCGCCACCGCCACCGCTATGAGTTTAACAACGAGTTCCGGGAGACCGTTGAGCAGAACGGCATGAAGATAAGCGGCACCTCTCCTGACGGACGTTTGGTGGAGTCCGTGGAGCTGCCGGACAAGCGGTTTTTTGTGGCGGGCCAGTTCCACCCGGAGTTCAAGTCCAGGCCCAATAGGGCCCACCCGCTCTTTAAGGGCTTTGTAGGCGCGGCGGTAGAATATTCTGAGGAAAAGGCTTGACAACAGAAGGGCTTTCTGCTATACTTTTGTGATTTATCAAGAAATATAGCAGGAGGTACATATTATGACAGGACTAAAGCGCGGCACGGTAGCTCTGAGCCCCCACGACCCGGAGTGGGCCCGGCGGGCCCAGGAGACCATCCGGGTGCTCTGGGAGGTCTTCGGAGATAGGGCAGAAGATATCCAACACATCGGCAGTACAGCCATAAACGGCATACAGGCAAAGCCGATTATTGACATCGCCATGGGTGTTGAAAGCATGGAGGGCCTGCCCCTTGACAGGCTCCTTGAGCGGGGCTTTCAGGAGCGGCATAACAGATTCTCAAGCAACCTGCTCTATGTGCTGGAGACGGAGGACATGGTGCGCACACATCAGGTGCATATATTGGAGTACGGCAGTTTGCAGTGGCACAACTACGTGGACCTGCGGGACTATATGAACGCCTTTCCCGAAAAGGCCAGGGAGTATGAAGCGCTGAAAATCAGGCTTCAGAGAGAGTGCAATAATGTGCAGACGGTATATACCGACGGCAAGCATGACTATATGGAGCGGACGCTGGCACTGGCGCGGGAGTACGCGCGGAACAGGGGGACAGCATGACGGACATAGTACGCATTGCGGCAGAGGAGCTTGAACGGCTTTCGGCGGCTGTGCCGGAGGGCAAGCACATAGTCACCGGGGATATCCGGCGGCTTTCGGGGCGGCTCTACAGGCAGGCGGGCGTGAAGGATATCGACGGCGTGCTGGCCATCTGCGGGGAGTTTCTGGAGCGGCATGACTGGGCCGCGGGAGTAATAGCCTTCGACTGGGCATATAAGGTGAAGGCGCAGTATAGGTTGGAAACCTATGAGGTGTTCTATCGGTGGCTGAAGGAATACGTGCGGGGATGGGGAGACTGCGACGACTTCTGCACCCACGCCTTTGGAGAGCTGCTCCGGCAGCATAAGGAGCTTTTCCCAAAAGTGAAGGAGTGGACACAAGACGGCGATTTTTGGGTGCGCAGGGCCTCTGCGGTGGTGCTCATACCGTCCGTGATGAAGGACGACTATGCCGGGCTTGAGCCATACGCCATAACAGACCGCCTCCTCAGCGACCCCAACGACCTGGTGCAGAAGGGCTGTGGCTGGATGCTGAAATGCCTGTCTTTAGTGGACAGGGAAGGGGTAATAAGCTACCTGACGGCCCACTGTCGCGACATGTCAAGAGTTGCATACAGATACGCCCTGGAAAAGCTTGACAGGGACACAAGAGCCAGACTGATGGCATTATAACTGAAAGGATGATACCCATGAAGCTTAACAGCAATTTTCAGAATTTAGAGCAGAGCTACCTGTTCGTCACCATCGCAAAGAAGGTCAACGAGTTCACCGCCGCGCACCCGGATAACCAGCTTATCCGCATGGGCATCGGCGACGTGACCCTGCCCCTGGCCCCGGTGGTGATAGAGGCAATGCACAGGGCCACCGACGAGATGGCGAAGAAGGAGACCTTTAGGGGCTACTCTCCCGACAGCAACGGCTACCCCTTCCTGCGGGAGGCTATCGCCGGCTACTATAGGAGCCTGGGCGTGGACGTTGAGGCGGAGGAGGTCTTCGTGGGCGACGGCGCCAAGTCCGACGTGGGCAATATCGTGGACATATTCGACGACGCCAATACCGTCCTGGTCCCGGACCCGGTGTACCCGGTGTATGTGGACACCAACATCATGTCCGGCAGAAAGATAGTCTACGCCGACGCCAATATGGAAAACGGCTTTTTGCCCATGCCAAAGCCGGACCATCCGGCGGATATCATCTACATCTGCTCCCCCAATAACCCCACCGGCGCGGTGTACAATAGGGAGCAGCTTAAAGCCTGGGTGGACTACGCCCTGGACCAGAAGGCCGTTATCCTGTTTGACTCCGCCTATGAGAGCTTTGTGTCCCCCGGCCTGCCCAGGAGCATCTTTGAGATACCCGGCGCGGAGAAATGCGCCATAGAGTTCTGCTCGTTGTCAAAGACGGCGGGCTTTACGGGTATGCGCTGCGGCTATACGGTGATAAAGAAGGAGCTTGTTTTCGACGGCGTGTCCGTGGCGGCCCTCTGGCAGCGCCGCCAGGGCAGCAAGTTCAACGGCGTGAACTATATAACCCAGCGTGCCGCCGAGGCGGTATTCACCCCCGAGGGAATAAAGCAGACCCAGGACGCTGTGGCCTACTATAAGCGCAACGCCCAGGTGATGGTGGAGGCCCTTCGTGAGCTGGGCTACTGGTTCACCGGCGGCGAGAACTCCCCATATGTATGGTTCAAGTGCCCCAATAATATGGGCGGCTGGGAGTATTTCGACTACCTCTTAAACGAGAAGCAGATCGTGGGCACCCCCGGCGAGGGCTTCGGCAAGAACGGCGCGGGGTGCATGAGGCTGTCGGCCTTCGGAGACGCGGAGAAGACCAAGGAGGCCATGGAGCGCATAAAGAAGGGGTAAAAGCATGGAGACATGGGAGAAAATGTTTGAGGCGGCGAAAGCCGTGCAGAATGACAGGAGGATATCGGAATATATTGAGGCCGGTGGGGTCGCCGCCGCAGTGCTGTCGGCCTCTGGGAAGATATATACCGGAGTCTGCATAGACACCTGCTCGACCCTTGGCATTTGCGCCGAGAGAAACGCCATCTTCAATATGATAACCTGCGGCGAACAGGAGATAAAGCGCGTCCTCGCCATCATGCCCGACGGAAAGAGCGGCGCTCCCTGCGGCGCGTGCCGGGAGCTGATGGTGCAGCTTATGCCGGAGGGATATAAGGACATAGAGGTTCTTATGGACTATGAGAGCAAGAGAATCGTGACTCTTGGGGAGCTTACCCCAGAATGGTGGATATAATATGCTGGGGATATACAACGCCTTCGGCTACGATATAGACTGGCAGGAGCGCTATGACCTGATAAAAGCGGCGGGATTTGACAGTGTCATGCTCTGGTGGAGCGACGGCTTTGGCCGCGGTCCGGGCTATCAAAAGGACCCGGAGCGCGCCAGGAACGCGGGGCTCGTGGTTGAAAATATCCACGCCCCTGTCCAGTGGCAGAACGACCTGTCACTGGACGATCAGGACGGGGAGAGTCTGATGGAGGTCTACTCGCAGTGCGTGCGGGACTGCGCGCAGTATCAGGTCCCGGCGGTGGTGATACACCTTCCAAACGACCAGTTCCCGCTGAGCGAGCTGGGTATGGAGCGGATAGGGCGCTTGACTGAGCTGGCGGGGGAACACGGCGTGAAGATAGCCATGGAGGGCATCTTTAACACCAGGAACCTCTGCAAGGCGCTTGACAGCTTCCCCACATTGGGGCTCTGTTATGACAGCTGCCACTACGCCAACGACCCCGATGCCCCGGACCTGCTGGGGCTCTATGGGCACCGGCTCATGGCGCTGCATCTGCACGACAACGGCGGCGAGAGGGGACAGCACCGGCTGCCATTTGACGGGGATATCGACTGGCCCCGGGTCATGGGGGAGATAGCGGGGACCGGCTATAAGGGACCCATATCACTGGAGCCCATGAACTGGGGGTATGAGCATATGGATATAAGAGAGTTTTTGGGTTTGGCGTATGAGCGAGCGGTCAAACTGGAAAATTCCCTGTTCTAAGGTAGGAGGTTTATTGTATGCTTGAGGAGATATCATTCCCCGAACATGAATACGAGTCGATTCAAAATTATTTAAATACACTGGGGTATTGCTATACCACGAGAGTGTATAAGGAGATCGGGAAATATAAGGCCGGGAAACTATATGCCGCCCCATGGGGCGATGTGTTGAGAATAGACGAAGTTAAGACATATTGGAAAGTATCGGAGCGCCCTTTTTATGACGAGATGAGTGATGACGAGAGGGTGGAAATACGTAAATATTCTGAGGATATGGGATTGCCATATGAGTTTATAAAATTTTCTAGAAGTACAGCGTGAGTGTATTTTGCGGCGGCGAACCGGGATTTAACGGAGAGGGCCAGAGGTCAAACGAAAAAATCCATTAGGACTTTGAGGAGGTAATGGATTGAGCGAATCGGAGCTTTATAGAGAGCTTGGAATATTGACAAAGAACAGGAACAAATGGAAAGAGAACATTCCGTATGTTTCGTCCCTGCTTGCCCATGAATCCGTGAAAATACAGGCAAAGGCACTCTGGCTGCTTGGCGAGATGGGACTTGCATATCCTCTGTCAGTACAGGGCGTAGTGCCTATAATAGCTTCTTTCTGTGATAGTCCGGCGCCGATTTTGCGTGAGCGTGCTGTGAACGCCCTTGGTAGAATAGGACGGGGCGGCTATCATATAATCGAACCCTATTGGACCGACCTGTTTCGTTTTGCATCTGATGAGGAGGCAAAGGTCAGGATGAGCTTTATCTGGGCATCAGAAAATATTGCCACAAACACTCCCGGTATTTATGAGAAATATATGCCGGTATTTGAGAAGCTTCTGTACGATGCGGATGACAAAGTAAGAATGGAAGCACCGGAAATCTTCCGCGTGCTCGGTAGACGGAGGCCGGAGTTCGTCAGACCCTTTGTGGAACAACTGCGGCAAATATCGGAAACAGACAGTAACCGTGTCGTGAGGATCCACAGTTTGGGCGCGATTAAAGCGGTCGCATCAGAGCAGGCAAATTCCACCTTTAGTTAGCGGCAGAAATCCTGAATGGAAACTAAAAAACTTAGAAAGTCGGTGATTTTATGACCCTCGGCAAGTACATCCTGGCCATCGACCAGGGCACCACCAGCACCCGCGCAATACTTTTCGACGCCCTGGGCGGCATTGCGGCCGTGGCCCAGCAGGAGTTCCCGCAGATCTACCCCCAGCCGGGCTATGTGGAGCACGACGCGGTGAAGATACTTCAGACCGCTATCTTTGTGTCCCGGGCGGCGGTGCAGAAGGCGGGGATATCCGCCGAAGACGTGGCGGCCATAAGCATCACGAATCAGCGGGAGACCACCGTGGCCTGGGACAGCCGCACCGGCATACCTATCTGCAACGCCATCGTCTGGCAGTGCAGGCGCACCGCCCCGGAGTGTGAGAGGCTGGCCGCCGACGGCATGGGGGAGTACATCAAAAATACCACCGGACTGCTTATCGACCCGTACTTCTCCGGCACCAAGATGAAGTGGATATTGGACAACGTCCCCGCCGCCAGGGAGCTTGCGGGGAAGGGCCGCCTGCGGCTGGGAACCATCGACAGCTGGCTGGTGTTCTCACTTACCGAGGGCAGGTCCTTTGTGACGGACATCTCCAACGCCTCGCGCACCATGCTAATGGACATCAATAAGCACTGCTGGGACGGGGCCCTGCTGAAGAAGCTGGGCATCCCCGAGAGCGCCCTGCCCAGGATAGTGGAGTGCGGCGGGGATATCGGCATGTGCAGCAAGACCCTTCTGGGCCGGGAGATACCTATAGCGGGCATGGCCGGGGACCAGCACGCGGCACTGTTCGGCCAGTGCTGCTTTGAAAAGGGCATGGCGAAGAACACCTACGGCACAGGCTGCTTTGTGCTGATGAACACCGGGGAGGAGCCGGTACAGTCAAAGGGCCTGCTGACCACTGTGGCCTGGAAGCTGAACGGAAAGACCGTCTATGCTCTGGAGGGCAGCGCCTTTAACGCCGGCTCGGCCATCCAGTGGCTCCGGGACGAGCTGAAGATAATCGAGACCCCCCAGGAGGCCGACAGGCTGGCCGAGACCGTAGAGGACACCGGCGGGGTGAGCTTTGTCCCGGCCTTTACCGGCCTTGGGGCCCCGTACTGGGATATGTACGCTAGGGGGGCCTTATTGGGCATCACCAGGGGCACCCAGCGGGCCCACGTGTGCCGGGCGGTGCTGGAGAGCATAGCCCACGAGAGCTATGACCTGATACACACCATGGAGCAGGAGGCAGGGGTCAATCTAGTGGAGCTCCGGGTGGACGGAGGCGCGTCGAGGAGCCGCTTCCTCATGCAGTACCAGGCAGACGTGTCAGACCGGCGGGTCAAGCGGCCGGTGTGCCTTGAGACCACGGCCCTGGGTTCCGCAATGCTGGCGGGACTTTCGGTAGGGCTCTGGGACAGCCAGGAGGAGCTGACAGCGCTTTGGCGCGAGGAGCAGACCTTTACCCCAAGCTGCACCCCCGAGCTGCGGGAGCGGAACCTTGCCCGCTGGCATAGGGCCGTGGAGCGCAGCATGGGGTGGGCGGAATAAAAATTCTTATATGACAGATAATACAGAGAGGGAGGAACAGCATGATGGAGAATCCGGCGGAGTATTATCAGGACGATGTGAGGGAGGAGTTTATTAACGGCGTGGTTGTGGCGATGTCGCCCAAGCCGGTGGTCAACCATACTCAAATCACGTTTAACCTTTATAATATTGTTGCCAGCTATCTGAAAGGGAAAAAATGCAGATATTTCGGAGACGGAGTGGACCTATATCTTACGGAAAAAGACCATTTTGTCCCCGATGGCATGGTTGTCTGTAACCCGGACATAGTCAAGACAAAATTTGTGTGCGGAGTACCCGACTTAGTGGTTGAAGTTCTCTCTCCCAGTACGGAGAAGCGTGACCGCGGTTACAAGCGGCAGGTCTATGAGCAGTGCGGGGTGAAGGAATACTGGATAGTGAACCCAGCCGGTAAGTCGGTCGAGATATACCTGCTGAAGGACGGCAGACTGGAGTTCGCAAATGTATACGCCGTCTATCCCGACTACGAGCTTGAGGACATGACCCCCGAGGAGCTTGATGCCATCCCCAAGAGCTTCAAATGCAGCCTTTTTGACGATCTTGACATCCTAATTGAGGACGTGTTTGACCGCGTAGAATAAAGCAAAAAGCCGCCGCCGGACAGCTGTCCGGCGGCGGTGCTTTTTGCGTATTTAGTGGGGCTTACTCCACAAGGTGCTGCTCCGTCCACTCGAAGGTGGCCGTGCAGACGTCCTTCACGCAGCCCTCGTCAATGGGAGAGCGCATATCTACGGAATGGGCCAGATCGATAAAGGTCTTGGTGCCGCCCAGCTTTACGAAGTCCATATACTTCCGCCAAGCCCCGTCACGGTCCTTAAGGGACAGGGCGAAGAACTGTAAGCTCATGACCTGGGCGAGGCAGTAGTCGATATAGTAGAAGGGGCTCTGATAGATGTGCATCTGCCGCTGCCAGCCGGCGCCCCGGCCGTAGAAGGGCAGGCCGTCAAAATCGATATAGGGGCGGTACAGCTTTTCCAGCCGGGCCCAGGTCTGGTTGCGCTCCTCGGGGGTCATCTCCGGGTGGCTGTACACCTCGTACTGGAAGTGGTCCACAAGGCAGCCGTAGGGGATGAAGATTAGGGCATCCTCCGCGTGGGAGAGCTCGTACTTGTCAGTCATGTCCCCGAAGAAAAGATTGTGCCAGGGGGCGGTCAGAAACTCCATGCTCATGGAGTGAGTCTCGCAGCCCTCCATAGAGGGCCAGCGGTTGCCGGGGACGGGTATGGTGCGGTCGGCGATGAAGTTTGCGAAGGCGTGGCCCGCCTCGTGGGTGAGCACGTCCACGTCCCCGGAGGTGCCGTTGAAGTTGGAGAAGATGAAGGGGTACTTATAGTCCGGCAGGCTTGTGCAGTACCCGCCGGGGGCTTTGCCCTCCTTGGCCAGCACATCAAAGAGCTCGTTGTCCAGCATCAAATCAATGAACTCGCCGGTCTCAGGAGAGAGCTCGTGATACATCTTTTTGCCGGCGGCCATTATCTCATCGGGGGTGCCCTGGGGCTTGGCGGAGCCGTCCTTGAACTTGATGGGGACGTCGTAGAACTTGTAATCGCTGATGCCAAGGCGCTTAGCCTGGCGCTCGTTCACCTTCACCACCAGGGGCACCAGGTCCCGCACCACCTGACCGCGGAAGCTCTGGAGGTCCTCGGGGGTGTAACAGTTGCGGCCCATGCGGATAAAGCCCAGGGGCACGTAGTTCTCAAAGCCCAGCTTTTTGGCCTGCTGGGTGCGGTTCTTCACAAGCTTGTCGTACAGCTCGTCCAGCTCCTGCCTATGCTGGTCGAAGAAGCCTCCCTCGGCCTCTGTGGCGGCCTTGCGCACGGCGCGGTCGGGGTCCTGCTTATAGGGGATCAGCTGGGCGATGGTGACGGTCTTGCCCATGAAGTCTATCCGGGCGCTGGCGTAGAGCTTCTGATACTCGGTGCAGAGCCGGTTCTCCTCCTGCATAAGGGGGACTATCTCGGGGGAGAAGGACTTAAGCTCCAGCTCGATATTTGTAAAAAGCAGCTCCCCCAACTCCTTTTCAAGGTCCCCCCGGAAGGGCGAGGCCGCAAGGACCTTGTTAAAGGCCTGCATCTTCTCAGAGATAAGCGGGTACTGCTGGTCGAGAAATTCCTGCTCGGCCTCATAGAACTTATCCCTGGTGTCCACGGTGTTGCGGATAGAGCAGATGCTCGCGAGGGTGTTGAAGCCGGACATCAGCTTATCCTTTTTGTGAAAGGCCTCCAGCTGGGCCTGGGCGTCCGAGGCGCTCTGAAGCTGAGCGGTGAGGCTGTCCAGCTCCGCGAAGAGACTGTCCATATCGGGACGGGCATAGGGCATTTCGGAAAATTTCATAGATTTGTTCTCCTTTCAAGAAGTGTATTGAGAAATGTAAATGACAGCATAAACATACATAGATTCTGCAACAAAAGGGGCGGCAGGTCAAGGGGAAAGGTAAAAGAAAGGGGCACGGCGCTGGCTGGAGAGAATCTAGCATGACCCCGGGTGCCTGATAGGAGCTCAAAGTATCACCTACGCTCCATAATGAGTCTCCCGATCGGGAGTAAAACTCAAAATAATGCTTGCATATTTCCCCGCTCTTTGCTACAATAGTGGGGAAATATTTTTCTAGGAGGACGGAAAGTTGAAAAAACTGATATGCTTAACGCTGGTACTTATAATGCTTATGGGGCTTGGGGCCTGCGGCGGGGAGGGCACAAAGAGCGACTCTCCCGCAGCGGCGGTGCTGGGCACGGAGAAGGAGCTGGTCCCCATGGAGGACCTGAAGCCCAAGAGCTCCGGCAAAAAGCTGGGCTGGCAGTGTGAGGCCCCTGAGAAGGGCGAGGAGATAGCCATTGTCACCATGCAGACCGGCGAGGAATTTAAGATTCGCTTTTTCCCGAACGAGGCCCCGAAGGCCGTGTATAACTTCAAGCTCCACGCCATAAACGGCTATTTCGACGGCATGGCCCTGCACAGGGTCATTGAGAACTTCATGATACAGGGCGGCAGCCCCAACGGCACCGGCACCGACGGCGAGAGCGTCTGGGGACAGGACTTTGAGGACGAGTTCGACAAGTCCCTGGTGAACATCGACGGGGCCTTGTCCATGGCCAACGCCGGGCCCGCCACCAATGGCAGCCAGTTCTTCATAAACTGCACCGGGACCCCCGCGTCCAAGGAGATGTGGACCTTTTACGAGAGCCAGTACGAGCAGTTCCAGGAGTATTATAAGGAGAACAAGGAGCTGGTGGACGCGAACCCCAACGCCAAGACCTTGGACACCAGCAAGGTGACGGACGACTATAAGAAGCTTTATGAGCAGTACGGCGGCAATATGCACCTGGACGGGGCATATTCCACCAACGGTACCGGGCACACGGTGTTCGGGCAGGTGTTCGAGGGCTTGGACGGAGTATACAAGCTGTCGAAGGCCGAGACGGACGGGAACGATAAGCCAGTTACCGACATGGTGATAGAGAGCGTGAAGATCGTGGAATACGACGGCGGCACCCCGGGCGAGGCACAGAGCAAGTCCGCAGATTGATTTATTCAGAGTATAAGTTGTAGTACCCCCTTTCATATGGCGGCGGCGGAGTATAGTTGACTGCGTTAACTATAAATCCGTTGCCGCCTGTTTTTTCGCTTTTTTGAATTTACTTCTTGACATATACAGTGTGACTGTATATAATGTAACTATACAGTGAGACTGTATAAAGGAGGACTGAGTATGAACAGGGACAAGAAGCTGCCCCTGACCGAGACGGTGTATTATGTGCTGCTGGCGCTATATGAGCCGGGGCACGGCTATGCCATCATGAGGCGGGTGGAGGAGCTGAGCGGCGGGCAGGTGCGGCTGGCGGCGGGGACCATGTACGGGGCCATTGAGAACCTTTTGAAGAAGGGGCTCATCACGGCCCTGGAGAGCGGGGACCCAAGGCGGAAGGTGTACGCGGCGACGATGCTTGGCCGGGAGGTGCTTAAGGCGGACTGTGAGAGGATGAGGGCCCTGGTGGGGCTGACAGACAGAGTTTTGGAAGGGGGACTTGAGAATGAAGCGCTTTAAGATGTTCTTTCGTTTTGACCGGGAGGAGAAGTGGCTGGAGGAGATGGCCGGGAACGGCTGGCTGCTGTGCGGGAAAGGGCTTTTCTATGACTTTCAGCGGTGCACGCCGGACAGGTGTACTATCCGGGCGGACTATCGGGAGTTCAAGCGGAAGGAGGACTTTTGGGAGTATGTGGCGCTGTTTGAGGACAGCGGGTGGAAGCATCTGGCGGGAACGAAGGGCTCGGGAAACCAGTATTTTTTGAAGCTGAGGGACAGCTGTACGGAGGATATCTTTTCGGACGCGGGGTCGCGGGCGGGGAGGTATAAGCGGCTGGCGGGGGCTTGGATGGGGATGGCGGTGGTGTTTTCGCCGTATTGCGTGATATTCAGGGAGACGCTGGCAGGGTCGATGGCGGCGATGATGTTTATCTATCTGGGTATCGCGGCGTGGTATTGGTGGAAGTACCGTAAGGAGATGAAATAGGGACGCGGTCCAGGAGCGTTAGGCTCCTGGCAGGGTTTGGGGCAGCGCCCCAAGGTCTGGCCGAAGGCAAAAAAGTGACAACAAAAAATAACCCCTTTCCGTCAGGAAAGGGGGTTAAACGTCGCGCTCTTACAACAAAGCTTCTAACTTCTCTTTAATCGCCATGAGGAAATCCTGGGTATTGACCTTCTTGATATCCGGCAGCGTAGACATAGCCGCCAAGTCCCCGGTCATTATACCGCTCTCAATGGTATCAATAGTGGCCTGCTCCAGCTTACCGGCAAAGTCCACCAGCCTGTCGTTACCATCCAACTGCCCGCGCTTGCGGAGGGCCCCGGTCCAGGCAAAGAGCGTGGCCACGGAGTTGGTGGAGGTCTCCTCGCCCTTAAGGTGCTTGTAGTAGTGCCGGGTCACGGTGCCGTGGGCGGCCTCGTACTCGCAGGTGCCGTCGGGGGCCACCAGGACGGAGGTCATCATGCCAAGGCTGCCGAAGGCCGTGGCCACCATGTCACTCATGACGTCGCCGTCGTAGTTCTTGCAGGCCCAGATAAAGCCGCCCTGACTGCGGACCACACGGGCCACAGCGTCGTCGATGAGGGTGTAGAAGTATTCGATACCCGCCTCGGCGAACTTCTTGGCGTACTCATTATCATATATTTCCTGGAAAATATCTTTAAAGCGGTGGTCGTACTTCTTGGAGATGGTGTCCTTGGTGGAGAACCAGATGTCCTGCTTGGTATCTAAGGCAAAGTTAAAGCAGGACCGCGCGAAGCTCTCGATGCTCGCGTCCACGTTGAACTGGCCCTGGAACACGCCGCCGCTCTCTGTGAACTCATGGACGGTCTGGCGCTGCTGGGTGCCGTCGGGGAAGGTGACCACGATCTCAGCCTTGGACCCGGCGGGCACGATGGTCTCGGTGTTCTTGTAGATATCGCCGAAGGCGTGGCGGGCGATGGTGATTGGCTTCTTCCAGCCGGGGATGTAGGGCACGATGCCCTTGACTAAGATGGGGGCCCGGAAGACCGTGCCGTCAAGAATGGCGCGGATGGTGCCGTTGGGGGACTTCCACATCTCGTGGAGCTTGTACTCGTCCATGCGCTGGGCGTTGGGGGTGATGGTGGCGCACTTTACCGCCACGCCGTACTTCTTGGTGGCGTTGGCGGAGTCGATGGTCACCTGGTCCCGGGTCTCGTCACGGTGGGGGAGGCCCAGGTCGTAATACTCTAAATTGAGATCGATATAGGGGGCCAGCAGCATGTCCTTTATAAGCTGCCAGATGACCCGGGTCATCTCGTCGCCGTCCATCTCCACCAGGGGGGTCTTCATGGGTATCTTCTCAAAGCTCATTTGTCTTCTCCCTTCGTATAGTTGAGCAGGCCGCCGACTAAGACCATGTCCCGCTGGCGCTCTGTAAGCACGGCCTTTAGCTTGAAGCTCTGGCCGGTGGTCTCGTTCATGAGAGTTACGTCACTTCCTGACAGCAGTTCGCTCTTTATATCCGGCAGGCTGAGCTGGTCCATCTGACTTATCCTGTCATAGTCAGCCTCATCCGCAAACTGTAGGGGCAGTATGCCGGTGTTGGCAAGGTTTGCCGCGTGTATGCGGGCGTAGCTCTTGGCTATCACGGCCTTCACGCCCAGGTATAAGGGCACCAGCGCCGCGTGCTCCCGGGAGGAGCCCTGGCCGTAGTTGTGGCCCGCTATGACCATGCCGCCGCCCTCTTTCTTGCAGCGCTCCGGGAACGCCTTGTCGCATACGCCGAAGCAGAACTGGCTGAGATAGGGCACGTTGGAGCGGTAGGGCAGTATCTTGGCCCCAGCGGGCATGATGTGGTCGGTGGTGATGTTGTCGCCCACCTTCAGCACCGCCTTGCCGGAGACGCTGTCCGGCAGCTCACCCGCTATGGGCAGGGGCTTGATGTTGGGGCCCCGGACCACGTCCACGGTCTCCATCGGGGGCTCCTCGATGGGGGGCAGGATAAGGTTGTCGTTTATCATGAAGCTCTCGGGCAGGTCGATCTTCGCATACTCCCCAAGGGTCCGGGGGTCGGTGAACACCCCGGCGATGGCCGAGGCGGCGGCGGTCTCGGGGCTTACCAAGTACACCTGCGCGTCGGCGGTGCCGGTGCGGCCCTCGAAGTTGCGGTTGAAGGTGCGCAGGGACACGCCCGCGGAGTTGGGGGACTGGCCCATGCCTATGCAAGGCCCGCAGGCGCACTCAAGAATCCTTGCCCCCGCCGATATCATGTCGGCCAGAGCGCCGTTTGCGGCCAGCATCTGGTACACCTGCTTACTGCCGCAGCCGATGGTCAGGCTCACCTCCGGGTGGACGGTCTTGCCCTTTAGTATGGCGGCCACGCGCATCATGTCGAGATATGACGAGTTGGTGCAGGAGCCGATACAGCACTGGTCTATCTTCGTGCCCGAGAGCTCGGATACCGGCTTCACCGCGTCCGGGCTGTGGGGGCAGGCGGCCAGGGGCTCTAAGCTTGAGAGGTCAACGGTTATCACCTCGTCATACTCCGCGTCCGGGTCGGAGGAGAGCTCTACCCACTGGTCCTCCCGGCCCTGGGCCCGAAGGAACTGCCGGGTCATCTCGTCCGAGGGGAACACCGAGGTGGTGGCCCCCAGCTCCGCGCCCATATTGGTGATGGTGGCCCGCTCGGGGACGGTCAGGGTCTTGACCCCCTCCCCGGCGTACTCGATTATCTTGCCCACGCCGCCCTTGACGCTCATCTTCCGAAGGACCTCGAGGATAACGTCCTTGGCGCTGACCCAGGGGGAGAGCTGGCCCAGAAGTTCAACTTTTGTCATACTTGGCATATTGATATGGTACTCGCCGCCGCCCATGGCGACCGCCACGTCCATGCCCCCGGCCCCGAAGGCCAGCATACCGATGCCGCCGCCGGTGGGGGTGTGGCTGTCAGAGCCGATAAGGGTCTTGCCCGGTGCCCCGAAGCGCTCCAGGTGCAGCTGGTGGCAGATGCCGTTGCCGGGCCGGGAGAAGTAGATGCCGTGCTTTCTGGCAACCGTCTGGATATAGCGGTGGTCGTCGGCGTTCTCAAAGCCGCTTTGCAGGGTGTTATGGTCGATATACGCCACACTCTTTTCGGTCTTCACCCTGGGCACCCCCATGGCCTCGAACTCAAGATAGGCCATGGTGCCCGTGGCGTCCTGGGTCAGGGTCTGGTCGATCCGAAGGCCCACGTCCGCGCCCACGGTCATCTCGCCGCTGACGAGATGGGCGGCGATTATCTTTTGTGCTATTGTCTTGCCCATAGTTTTTGCTCCTTTATGATTATTTTAGCTTTTCCATAAGATAGTTTTTGAGCTTTACGCCCCCGCGCTCCACGATATTCTCCCTGAGGACCCTATAGCCCCGCTTCATAAAGAATGGCCGGGCGGTTATGGAGGCGTAGGTGGTCACCCGGGAAAATCCCGCCTCAAGCCGGTCGCAGAGGGCCGTGGCAATGCCCATGCCCTGGAAGTCCCTGTGCACATATAGCCGGTCCAGGTAACCGTCCGGGGCGATATCCCCAAAGCCCACTATTATGCCGTCAAGCTCTGCTATCAGGGTAAAGTGCTCCTTGAGGGAGCGCTCCCACTTCTCCATGTCCGGCCTGCCGTCCGCCCAGGCGTCAAGCTGCTCCTTTGAGTAGTCCCGGGCGTTGACGGTGTGGACGGTGTCGTAAAAGAGCCCCAGGAGCGACCGGCAGTCAGCGGGAGTGTAGTTTCTTATTGTAAGCCCGGAAGGGCCCAATATATCCATAAGCTCCTTCCACCCGGAGACCTCCAGATAGGGGAAGTCCGCCTCCTCCGGCTCATCGCCGCCCTGGTTCAGCCATACGGGGAATATCCCGGCAGAGTGTGCTCCGCGCACGTCGAAGCTGAAGCTGTCGCCGCAGTACCACACCCTTTCCGGGGGCAGGCCCGCTTTTCGCAGGGCTATCTGAAAGAGCAGCGGGTCCGGCTTGCGGACGCCGTACTCACTGGAAGCCAGGATAAACGCGAAGGGGTGGCCAGGGAACAGTCCGCCCAGCCGGTGGGCAAGGGCCATTCCGGACCAGCCGATATTGCTGATAACCCCTGTTATAATGCCCTGCCTCTGCAAAAAATCCAGCATTTCCGCCGTGCCGCGGCAGGGATGGCTTTCGCAGGAGCTGTCCATCAGCACCGTCTCAACCTCCGGCAGGGGGACGGAAAATTCCAGCCCCAGGGCCTCGGACACCGCTCTGAGCTGCTGCCATTCATGTATTTCCCAGCCGCCTTTCCTGGCGGCAGAAAGGCTTCGGGAATCGGAAAAGCGCCGCCAAAGGCTGTCGGCAAGCTCACAAGCCTCTTTGGGGCCCACATCCTCCGGCTTAGCGCGGACATACTGAAACACCGCCCGCCATCCCCGCAGAAAGTCCGGGGCGGGCTCCCGGGCCAGTGTGTCCCCATAGTCGAAAAGCACCATCTCCGGCCTTGGAACACTCTCTTTCGTGCAGTTGACAAAGCAGCTCATAAGACCCCTCTCTCAGAAAAACCCGAAATAGTTAAGCCCCCAGATATACAAGAACATGGTCCCGATGGACAGTATAGAACTGAATATCACCAGCTGCCCGGCAAGCTGGTCGTCGCCGCCCATCTGCTGGGCCATGGTGAAGCTTGAGACCGCTATGGGCGAGCCGAAGACCGTCAGCAGCACCGCAAGGTTCGCCCCCCGAAAGCCCATCAGTATAGCCGCGCCCACAAAGGCGGCGGGGTATATTATCAGCTTCATCAAGAGGGTTATCAAAAGGGGCCGCATACAGCGCCCGGTCTCGCTGAAGTTCATGGACGCGCCCAGCACCACAAAGGCCAGGGGTGTGGCTATGCCCCCCAGGGTGGACATGGTGTCGTGCAGAAGGCCCGGAAGGTACCAGCCGAAGTGGTTGAAGGCTATCCCCAGCAGAGAGGCGATGATAAGCGGGTTCGTGGCTATCCCGAAAAGCACCCCCCAGAGGTTGGGCCGCTGGCCGTTGAACATCTCAAGGGCCAGCACGGCCAGGGCGTTGAACATGGGGATTACGATGGCGATAAGCAGCGAGGCCGTCCCCGCCGCGCTGTCCCCGAAAAGGGACATGGCGATGGGTATGCCGAAGAGGACGAAGTTGCTTCTGAACATCCCCTGGAGCATGACCCCCCGGCGGGAGTTGTCCTGTTCTGTCAGCAGCACCAGCACCAGGGACACCAGGAACTCGATAAGCACCCCGGCCACGGCGAAGAACAGAAGGTCGCTTCTGAGGGTGGCCCCGTCCCCGGCGTCATATATGTTTATAAAGAGCATAAGCGGCAGGAAGACCTTAAAGATGCACCTGTTCACCTGCCGGGCGGAGATATCGTTCATAAGCCCGGTCAGCCGGATGACATAGCCGACGGCCATCATCAGGAACAGGGGAACCACGGCGTTCAGGGATATGAAAAGGCTGTCCAAGGGGAGGCGCCTCCTTATAAAAACTTTATTATATTAACATTATAACACAAAGGCCAGAAATTTACAAGTCGTCCCGGGGGCTTGTAAACTCTCCCCAAATGCGGTATAATATAGCTAATATGTAAAAAGGGGGGCAGGACAGGACCGGCGGCTGGGCTGTAAATGTACTAAGATAGGATCCACACAGTATATATGAAAGAGGAAGCGCGGGGGTTCATCTAATAAACATACTCAAATTATTATTCAGGAGGATTATGCCATGAAGGTACTTATGATCAACGGAAGCCCGCATAAGGAGGGGAACACCTACATTGCCCTGCACGAGATGGAGAAGGTCTTCGAGAGCGAGGGTATGGAGGTGGAGTTCATGCACATCGGCAATAAGGCCGTCAGGGGCTGCATAGGCTGCCGAAAGTGCTCGGAGCTCCATAAGTGCGTCTTCGACGACGCGGTGAACGAGGCCGCGCCGAAGTTTGCGGAGTGCGACGGCCTAGTGGTGGGCAGCCCGGTGTACTACGCCAGCGCCAACGCCACTTTAATGGCGTTTCTCACCCGGCTTTTCTACAGCTGCCCCTGCGACAAGACCATGAAGGTGGGCGCGGCGGTGGCGGCGGCCAGACGCGGGGGGCTTACCGCCACCTATGACGAGCTAAACAAGTTTTTTGCAATTTCGGGTATGCCCATTGCCAGCGGCCAGTATTGGAACGGCATCCACGGCCAGACCCCCGGACAGGCGCAGGAGGACGGCGAGGGCCTTCAGATGATGAGAACCCTTGCCAGAAACATGAGTTTCCTGATGAAAAGCATAGCCCTGGGAAGGGAAAAATACGGCCTGCCGGAGAAGGAACAGAAACTGTATACAAACTTTGTGCGGTAAATTTTGGCCTAAGGCTTGCAAAATCCCGCCGGTTCGTGTATGATAATGGTAATACGCACTGTGCAAAGAAAGGAATCAAAAGTTATGGGTAAGAGTATCAAACGGTCGGTGACCATCCGGGTGGCCTTTGCCCTGGCCGCCATGCTGCTGTTCAGCTTTATCACAACGGCGAACACCTTCAAGATCCAGGGCACCCAGGAGCAGGCCCAGCAGGCCAGCGCCCTTCTGGACCGGGCACAGAAGGCGGAAGCCGCCCATTATAAGTGGTCCCAGAACCTTTCAAACGCCCTGTATGCCGGGACAGAGTTCACCGGCAGCACGGACCCAACGGGCTGCGTCCTGGGCAAGTGGCTCTACGGCGAGGCGGGCACCGAGGACCCCAAGGTCCTTGAACTGCGCTCGAAGCTGGAGCCCCTGCATAAGGAATTGCACGAGTCCGCTACATACGTTCTGGACCTGCACAAGACCGACGCGCGCGGCGCCCAGGCCTACTATCAGGAGACCATCGGCGCCAACCTCACCACCCTGGTGGGGTATCTGGATCAGGTAGTGGAGCAGGGCACTGCCCTTCGGGACAGCACTCAGGAGACCATGGACAGCACCACGGTGATGATGCAGATAACCACCGGCGTGTGCCTGCTGCTGGCCCTTGTATGCCTTATAAGCCTTATCTACTATGTCTTCACCAGGGCCATCGACCCCATCGTGGAGATAAGCCGCAGCAGCTCCGTGCTGGGCGAGGGGCGGCTGGATATGGAGCTTGCGTACAGCTCTCAGAACGAACTGGGACAGCTGGCGGATATCCTCCGCGTCTCCATGGCCACAATAGGCGGCTATGTCTCGGATATCAACCGTATTATGGGTGAGCTGGCCAACGGCAACTTCGACGTGTCCACCTCCTCGGACTATATCGGGGACTTCAAGACCATACAGGCGTCCGTTGACAACCTTACCAATATGCTCTCAAGGGCCATGGGTTCCATAAACGCCTCTGAGATGAAGATATCCGGCAACGCCGAGCAGCTCTCAAGCTCCGCCCAGTCCCTGGCCCAGGGGGCCACCGAGCAAGCGAGCTCTGTTCAGGAGCTGTACGCCACGCTGGACGGCATATCCAGAAGTGCCCAGAACAACGTGGAGACCGCGGCCGGGGCCCAGGAGCGGGCCCAGCTTACCGGCGAGCAGGTGGCCGAGAGCGAGCGGAAGATGGAGCAGATGGTTTCCGCCATGCAGGACGTAAGCAGCTCCTCTGAGCAGATAGGGCAGATAATCACCACCATACAGAACATCGCATTCCAGACCAATATACTTGCCCTGAACGCCGCTGTCGAGGCAGCCAGGGCTGGCGAGGCCGGAAAGGGCTTCGCGGTGGTGGCCGACGAGGTGCGGCGGCTTGCGGCCCAGTCTGACGAGGCGGCGGCGGCCACGACCAAGCTTATTGACAACTGCGTCTCGGCGGCAAGCCGGGGCAGCGGGATAGTGGACGAGGTGTCCGCGGCGCTGAGGGAGACCATGGAGCTTGTAAGCCGCTCTAACGAGGATATCGGCGTGATAGCCGACGCGGTGCGCGAGGAGTCGGAGTCCATTGCCCAGGTCACCGAGGGCATTGGGCAGATATCGGCGGTGGTGCAGACAAACTCCGCTTCCAGCGAGGAGTCCGCGGCGGTAAGCGCGGAGCTGTTTGCGCAGGCCAACAATCTTAAGGAGCAGACCAGCCGGTTTAGGCTTAGGGGATAAGCTTTTGCGGGCGTAGCCCCTGCGGGGCTTTTGCCCGCCCACCCACCCCAGTTTTACTTTATGGGGGGACTTCGTCCCCCCATGCCCCCGCTGGGGCCTTGCCCCAGACCCCAGACCTGACTGGGAGCAAGGATAAAAGTTTCGTCCACCTTTTCAAAGGTGGTAGGGGTGGAGGGGGCAAAGCCCCTCCCTGCCAGAGGCCGTAAACGTGATAAAAAATCAAGGGCACCCAGCAATGGGTGCCCTTTGCACGCGCTCTAAACTCGTTTATAAAATCTTTCAAAAATCTTTATAAAAGGGGTAGAAAAAACGGAAGAACTGTGCTATAATACAAAATCGTGATGATAAAACCATAAGACGAAAAGAGGAGGTAAAAACTGTGATTTTCGGCAGGCATATGAACAGGTACTACTTACGCTTTGCCCCGGTGCTGCTTATGGGGCTGCTGGCCTTGGTTGCCGTGGACTATTTCCAGCTGGTGATACCGAACCTTTACCAGATGGTGATAAACGGCATAAACCAGGGCTTTGTGGAGGTGGACGGCCAGACGCTGCCCTTTGACATGGACTTCCTGCTTGACAGGATATGTATGCCCATGGTGGGCGTGATACTGGCCATAGTGGCCGGGCGGTTCTTCTGGCGGCTGTGCTTTATGGGCAGCGCCATCCGCCTTGAGACGGACCTTCGGGACCGTATGTTTGATAACTGCAAGAATTTGAGCCGGGAGTTCTATCAGGAGAACAAGGTGGGCAACCTCATGAGCCTTTTCACCAACGACCTGGACACGGTCCAGGACTGCTTTGGCTGGGGCGTTCTGATGTTCTTCGACGCGCTGTTCATGGGCGGCATGGCCATAGTGAAGATGTGGGGCATGAACCCACTTCTGACAGTGCTGTCCATGATACCCATGGTATTCCTCCTGTGCTGCGCCACAATAATCGGGCGCAAGATGATGCGGCGCTGGGAGATTCGCCAGGAGGCCTTCTCAAAGCTCTCTGACTTCTCTCAGGAGAGCTTCTCCGGCATAGCCGTTATAAAGGCCTTCGTCAAGGAGGCCAAGGAGCTCTTGGCCTTTAAGGAACTGAATAAGGAGAACGAGGTGGCAAACATCAACCACACCAAGATTTCCGTGCTCTTTAGGATATTCGTCTCGCTCTTTATAGAGAGCGTGGTCTGCGTCATCCTGGGCTACGGCGGGTATCTGGTGTACTCCGGCATATTCAACGCCGGGCAGCTGGTGGAGTTTATCGGCTACTTTAACGCGGTAATATGGCCCATCATGGCAGTGGGCGAGCTTATCGACATGACCTCCCGGGGCCAGGCCAGCATGAACCGTGTCAGCGAGCTTCTGGACGCGGCCCCCACCGTGGTGGATAAGCCCGGGGCGCAGCCCATCGAGCGTGTCAAGGGCGGCATAGAGTTCAGAGACCTTACCTTCCGCTATCCTGACGGCGAGTACGACGCGCTGGAAAACATCAGCTTCAAGATAGAGCCCGGGGAGAACGTGGGCCTTGTGGGCAAGACCGGCTCCGGTAAGACCACTCTCGTTGACCTCATCCTTCGCACCTATAACGTGCCCGACGGCACCCTGTTTATCGACGGCAGGGATGTGAACGACATTACGATACGCTCCCTGCGGGACGGCTGCTCATACGTGCCCCAGGACAACTTTCTGTTCTCGGACACCATCGAGCACAACATCGCCTTTGGCGTTGAGGACTACGACGACAAAGCCATTACCCAGTATGCGAAGTTGGCGGACGTGGCCAACGACATAAAGAAGTTCCAGCACGGCTATCACACGGTGCTGGGTGAGCGGGGCGTGACGGTCTCCGGCGGGCAGAAGCAGCGCATCTCCATCGCCCGGGCCCTTATGAAGAACGCGCCCATACTTATCCTTGACGACTCCGTCTCGGCTGTTGACACCAAGACCGAGCGCTCTATACTGCAGAACCTCAGAGATACCCGGGCGGGCAAGACCACAATACTCATCGCCCACCGTATCTCCACCATCGAGCAGATGGACAAGGTGCTGTTTATCGACGAGGGCAAACTGGTGGCGGCGGGCACCCATGAGGAGCTATACCGCACATGCCCCGAGTATACAAAGATGGTAGATCTGCAGAAGCTTGACGAGGAAGGAGCTGAACATCATAATGCGTGAATATCTTCCTGTACTGATAGTGGGCGGCATAATCGGCATGTTCGCCCTGGTATTCCTCATCGCGTACCTGGTGGCAAGGCGGAAAAACGTCCTTGAGAACCGGGAGCGCAATATGCCCGACTCTGAGATAATCCGGCGGCTTTTAAGGTACGCCGGGCCCTATAAGGGCCAGTTCGTGCTGGTCTTCTTCGTGATGCTGCTGTCCATCGGCTATGAGGTCATATCCCCCCTTCTGGTGGGCCATATCGAGGAGACCGTGGTGGGCGACTTCGAGATGTCCTATCTGCTGGGCGTTGTGGGGGGTTATGTGGGTATACTTCTGGTGTCCCTTCTGTGCACATACATCCAGGCCATGGTCCTGCAGAAGGTGGGCCAGAAAATACTCTCGGCCATGCGCGAGGACGTTTTCACCCACATCGAGGGCCTTTCCCACGCCCAGCTCAACGACATACCCGTGGGCAAGCTGGTCACAAGGGTCAGCAACGACCCCAACGCCATCTCATTCATGTTCACCAACATCATCGTGACTTTAGCGAAGAACGTGATGGTGATATTCGGGGTCTTAGCGGCCATGCTGATGCTCAACTATATGCTGACGCTGATGGTGCTCTGCTTTGTGCCCTTTGTGGTGCTCTTTACCATCATATTCAGAAAGTTCTCCCGCTCGGTGCACCTGCGGGTCAACGACGCCACCACCGACCTCAACACCTACCTTTCGGAGAATCTATCGGGCATAAAGATAACCCAGATATTCAACCAGGAGCAGCGCAAGATGTCCGACTTTTTGCAGCGCTCCCGGACCCTGCAAAGGGCCAAGCGCAGCCGTATGTTCGTCTTCGGAATCTTCCAGCCCATGGTCTATATGCTCTACATCTCGTCGGTGCTCTGCCTTTTGTACCTTGGGGGCAAGGGCTATATCGGAAACTGGACGGTCTTCGGCCAGACGGTGTCAAGCGGCGTTATTGTCTCCTTCTATATGTACATCTCCAAGTTCTTCAACCCCATCCAGCAGCTTGCGGAGCAGTTCGACATGCTCCAGCGCTCCTTCGCGGCGGCTGAAAAGATATTCACCGTCATGGACATGGTACCGCAGGTGGTGGACACCGAGGGCGCCCGGGAGCTGACGGACATCAAGGGCGAGATAGAGTTTAAGGACGTGTGGTTCGCCTATAACCCCGGCGAGTGGGTCTTAAAGGGCGTCAGCTTCCACATCGACCCCAGGGAGACCGTGGCCTTTGTGGGCTCAACGGGCTCGGGCAAGTCCACCATACTGTCCCTTATCTGCCGCAACTACGACATACAGAAGGGGCAGATACTCATCGACGGCATCGACATCAAGGACATAAAGATAGCCTCTTTAAGAAAGCACTTCGGCCAGATGCTACAGGACGTGTTCCTGTTCTCGGGCACCATCAGGAGCAATATTGTCCTTCGTGACGAGTTCCCCGAGGAGGAGATACGAAAGGCCTGCGAGTACGTGAACGCCGACAAGTTCATCTACCGGCTTGAGGGGGGCCTTGACGAGGTGGTGCGCGAGCGGGGCAACAACTTCTCCGCAGGACAGCGGCAGCTTTTGAGCTTCGCCAGGACCATTCTCCACAAGCCCGCGGTGATGATTCTGGACGAGGCCACCGCCAACATCGACACGGAGACCGAGCTGCTTATCCAGGACTCCCTTGAGAAGATGAAGAATATCGGCACCATGCTGATAGTGGCCCACAGGCTCTCCACCATCCAGCACGCGGACAACATCATCCTGCTGTCCCACGGCGAGATACTGGAGCAGGGCACCCATCAGGAGCTGCTGCATAAGAAGGGGAGGTATTATAACCTCTACACCTTGCAGTATAATAAGGAGCAGCTGCAGAGGGCGTAGAAGACCAAGGAGGAATAGGAAATGGAGACAGAGAAACGCGCTGGCCTTGACATGACGGAGGGCAGCCCCATAAAGCTTCTGGTGCTTTTCGCCATCCCCATGTGGATCGGCGGGGTGTTCCAGCTGATGTACAACCTGGTGGACACCATCGTGGTGGGGCGCTTTGTGAGCATAGACGCCCTTGCGGCCATCGGCGCGGCGGCGTCTACGAGCATGTTCATAATGATGATGGGCAACGGCCTTACCAACGGCCTTTCCATCATCGTGTCCCAGGCCGAGGGGGCAAAGCAGGAGCAGCGGCTTAAAAAGGCCGTGGCCCACGCAGTGTACATGGTGCTGGGGAGCGGCCTGATACTGGGACTTTTGTCCTTCTTCGGGGCAAGGCCGCTGATGAAGCTCTTAGGCGCACCGGAGAACATCATCGACCAGTCGGTGCTGTACATACAGATAACTGGCGGACTGACTATTGCTGTGATGATGGCCAACGGCCTGACCTCTGTGCTCCGGGCGATCGGGGACTCGAAAACCCCCCTATACTTTCTCATATTCGGCTGTATACTCAATATCGGCCTGGACCTATTGTTCGTGCTGGTCTTTAAGGGCGGCGTGGCTGGGGTGGCCTTTGCCACGGTGCTGGCACAGCTGGTATCGTCGGTGCTGTGTGGGCTGTACATGACAAGGCGGCATAAACGGCTTATCCCGGACCGTGAGTCCTGGGCATTTGACAAGGCCATGATAAAGGAGTACCTCTCTATCGGTCTGCCCATGTGCGCCCAGAGTGCGGTGCTGTGCGTTGGGATGTTCGTGATAACGGCGGTGATAAACTCCTTCGGCTCTGATATCGTGGCGGCCTATACCGTGGGCGGCAAGGTGGAGCAGCTTGCTACCATTACATTCAGTAATGTGGCCTTCTCCTTCTCGGTGTACGCAGGGCAGAACTTTGGGGCCAAGAAGTTCCAGAGGATAAAGGAGGGGCTTCAGAAGGGGCTTATAATGGTCTGCGGGCTGTCGGTGTTCTCCACGGCGGTGATGCTTATATTTGCAAAGCCCTTGGCGTTGATGTTTATGGAGAGTCCCAGCGAGTATGTGCTTGAGGCGGCGGTGAGCATGGTGAGGATAGAGGCCATGTTCTTCTGGGCGCTGGGGGGCATATGGATGGTGAACTCGGCGCTTAGAGGGATGGGGAAGGTGAAGGCCACCCTGCTGTCCAGTATAGTTGAGCTGGCGGTGAAGATAGGGGGGTCGGTGCTTTTGCCCATCTGGATGGGGTATGTTGGCATATGGATCTCGGCGCCCATTGGGTGGGTGCTGGGGATGGTGCCGTCGCTGGTTATCCTGCTGCGGTGGATAGCGAAGCAAAAGAACGCGGTGCAGGAGCGTTAGGCTCCTGCCGAGGGTTTGGGGCGAGGAGCCCCAAGAACTTGCCGTAGGCCAAAAAGTAAAAAAGCGCCCGAAGGGCGTTTAAGGGCTTTTTCCAAAGGAAAAAGCCCTTATTTGCGCTCACTTACGTTCGCTTTTGCTTACGCTGTTTATGGCCTTCGGCGAGAAGGGGCTCCGCCCCCTTCACCCCCGCAAGGGGCCTAACGCCCCTTGACCGCGTCATTACGCTTCTCCTTGGGCATACTCTTACCCAGCAGCGCCAACCCAATAGCCACCAGCGGGTTTATCCACCCAAAGAACGTAAACGGCCCATACTGCCAGGCCGACACCCCCAGCATACTCTCAGTAAACCCAGCCC
Organism: uncultured Eubacteriales bacterium; assembly: GCA_910584745.1. GTDB lineage: Bacteria > Bacillota > Clostridia > Oscillospirales > Acutalibacteraceae > Acutalibacter. The sequence continues at coordinate 85,927 of CAJUDG010000006.1, read as the reverse complement.
CGGTACTGTAGGGCACAATCCCCCCAAACACCGTCCCCGCATCCTCCAGGGCCCGGCTAAGATTCTGCGGAGCCAGCTCATACTTCTTATACAGCGGCCTAAACAGCCGCCCAGTCATAATGATAGCCACATACTGCTGGCCGGTGCCGATAAGTATCCCCCAGGCGGTAAGTATGGTGGCCACCACCAGCCCGCGCTCGGACTTCACATGGGCCACCACCTTCTCCACCAGCGCGGTTGCCATGCCCGTGCGCTCGAAGATACCCGCAAAGCTCAGCGCTATCACCATCAGGGCCACTGTGCGCATCATGCCCATTATGCCGCCCCGGTTCAGCAGCGTGTCCACAGTATCAACGCCGGTGGAGGCGGCAAAGCCGTTCATGACCCCCTGGAGCAGTGAGCCAAACCCCGCTCCCTGGATGAACAGCGCCGACAGGAACCCCAAAAGCGCCGCCCCCAAAAGCCCCGGCAGGGCCGGTACCCGCAGCGCCACCATCACAAGCACCAGCACCGGCGGCAGGAGCAGGAGGGGGTTGATGACGAAGCTGGCCTTAAGGGTCTCAAGGGTCAGCTGCACCTGAGAGCTGTCCGCGGACCCGCCGCCGAATACAAAGCCCAGCACGCCGTAGATGACGATACATATCACATATGTAGGGGTGGTGGTGAACATCATATGCCGTATATGGTCGAAGACGTTGGTGTCGGACACGGAGGGCGCAAGGTTGGTGGTGTCCGAGAGGGGGGACATCTTATCCCCGAAGTAGGCCCCGGAGACGATGGCCCCCACGGTTATGGCCGAGGGTATGCCGATGGCCTCGCCCACGCCGAACAGGGCCACGCCCACGGTGCCGATGGTGGACAGAGAGCTGCCGATGGCCAGGGACACCAGGGAGCACAGCAGCAGGGCCGTCACCAGGAAGAACCGGGGCGAGATTATCTGCAAGCCATAGTAGACCATGGTGGGGATAATGCCCCCGGCCATCCATGCGGCGATGAGTATGCCGATGGACATGATGATGAGCAGGGCCGGAAGGGCGGGGGTGATGGCGCCCTGGATGCCCTCTAGCATGTCCTGCCAGCTAAAGCGGTGCAGGGCGCCGACGGCGGCGGCGAAGACGGCGGCCAGCAGCAGGGGCACGTGGGGGGCGCTGCCGAGACCGGCGGTGAAGGACACCACCAGGGCGATAAGCACGCCGAAGGTGAGCAGGGACAGCCAGAAGCCCACGGGCCTTGGTTGGGTGGAATTTGGTTTCAACTTGATCTCCTCCTAAAAGATAAAGTATACTAAATTAGTATAGCATAGCTAGAGGAGCGCGTCAATTAAAAGTTTCGTCAACCTTTTCAAAGGTTGTGGGGGTGGAGGGGGCAACGCCCCTCCCCGCCGGAGGCCATTAGTAATATTACATAGAAACACCCGGCTATTTTTCAGTAAATCTCTCTATTGCAATATACCCCAGCTTGTACTATAATAATCTTCCCTGCCCCCAAAAACCCGAGAGCAGGGCCCGGAGCGGCTGCCGGGGCGTCATCAGAAATCTGAAAGGAGTGTTCTGTATGATAGAAGTGAAGGACCTTAGAAAGACCTTCAAGGTGGCCCGGCGTGAGGGCGGCTTCAAGGAGGCGGTAAAGGCCCTGTTCCACCGGGAGTATGAGGAGATACGGGCCCTTGACGGCATCAGCTTCTCCATAGGGGACGGCGAGATGGTGGGCTATATCGGCCCCAACGGCGCGGGCAAGTCCAGCACCATCAAGGTGCTCAGCGGCATCCTGACCCCGGACAGCGGCGTGTGCACCGTGGCGGGGCGCACCCCCTGGAAGGAGCGGCGGGCCCACGTGAAGGACATCGGGGTGGTGTTCGGCCAGCGGTCCCAGCTCTGGTGGGACGTGCCGGTTATTGACAGCTTTGAGCTCCTTCGGGAGATATACAGCATCCCCGGGAAGGTGTACAAAAGAAACTTTGACGAGCTTACCGAAACTTTAGACCTGTCGAAGATAGTCCGCACCCCCGCCCGGCAGCTCTCTCTGGGCCAGCGTATGCGCTGCGAGATAGCGGCGTCGCTCCTGCACGACCCGAAGGTGCTCTTTCTGGACGAGCCCACCATCGGCCTGGACGCGGTGTCGAAGCTGGCTGTCCGGGACTTCATAAAGCGCAGGAATAAGGACCGGGGCACCACGGTGATACTGACCACCCACGATATGCAGGACATCGAGGCCCTTGCCAGCCGGATACTGCTTATTGGCAAGGGCAAGATACTGCTGGACGGCACATTGGACGACATCCGCCGGGGCGGGGAGCACATCGACGAGACCGTGGCCGAGCTCTATAAGAAGTTCGACGTGTGAGGGCCCCATCATGAAAAAATACTTGGCATTTTTCAGGACGCGCTTCAATATGGGCCTGCAATACCGTGTGGCGGCTCTGGCGGGGCTTGCCTGCCAGTTCTTCTGGGGGGCAATGGCGATACTCGCCTTCAAGGCATTTTATGACACGGACCCGGCGGCGTTCCCCATGACGCTGCCCGCTATGTCCAGCTATATCTGGTTACAGCAGGCGCTTCTGACTCTGCTTACTATGGGCGGCATGGACAACGAGTTCTTCTCCGTCATAGAGAGCGGCAACGTGGCCTATGAGCTCTGCCGCCCGGTGGACGTGTACGCCATGTGGTACTCCCGCTCTGCGGCCACAAGGGTCTCCAACGCCCTCTTACGCTGCGTGCCCGTGCTGATAGTGGCGGCGTTTATCCCAGCCCCCTACGGCCTTATGGCCCCGCCGGACCTTATGACCTTCCTGACTTTTTTACTGTCGCTTTTACTGGCGCTTATGGTGATAAACGCCATGGGCATGATAGTGTACATGATAACCTTCCACACCATCACCCCCCGGGGAGTGCGGCTGATAGCCGTGAACATCTGCGACTTCTTCTCCGGGGACATAATCCCGCTGCCATTCTTCCCGGCGGGCTTCAAGGAGTTCGTGGAGCTTCTGCCCTTCTCGGCCACGGCCAACGTGCCGCTGAGGATCTACTCTGGGGACCTCTGTGGGCCGGAGATGGTGAAGCTGATGCTCTTGCAGGCGTTTTGGGCAGTGGTGCTGATAGCCGTAGGTAAGGTGATAGAACAAAAAGAGCTCAAGCGAGTAACAATACAGGGAGGTTAAAGCATGAGATTATACCTAAAATACTTCGAGATACACCTAAAGAGCGCCATGCAGTTTAAGGGCTCCTTCGTCACCACCCTGATATCCCAGTTTTTGACCTCCTTCACGGTGTTCCTGGGCATAACCTTCATGTTCGGGCGCTTCCACCGGGTCCACGACTTCACCTATCAGGAGGTCATCCTCTGCTACGCCATCATGCTCATGGGGTTTAGCCTGTCCCAGCTGCTGGCCTCGGGCTTTAAAGTTTTCGACACCATGATAGCCAACGGCCAGTTCGACCGCATACTCTGCCGCCCCAGAAACGAGATATTCCAGGTGCTGGCCCAGCGGGTGGACTTCGTGCGCCTGGGTATGCTGTTCCAGGCGGTGGTCATGCTCATCTACGGCCTCATGACCTGCCCGGTGGACTGGGACCCGCTCCGGGTGCTGACGGTGGTGCTGATGATACTGGGCGGCTTCGTCCTGTTCTCGGCCCTGTTCCTGCTGGACGGCTCCATCGCCTTCTTCACCCTGCAAGGCCTGGAGGTGATGAACGTCTTTACCTACGGCGCCATCGAGCACGGCAAGTACCCGCTGTCAATATATGGCGGGAAAATGCTCGCCTTCTGCACCTTCGTGGTGCCCTACGCCCTGGTGCAGTATTACCCCCTCTGCTACGTGCTGGGCCGCTCAGACCGGGTCTGGTACATGCTGCTGCCGGTTCTGGCCTGCCTGTTCGCGGTGCCCTGCTGGGTGGTCTGGCGCATTGGCGTGCACAAATACAAGTCAACAGGTTCCTGAAAGGAGGACGTTATGATAGAGACAAAAGACCTTATCCTGGACAAGGCTAAACTGGAGGACTGGCTTCCCATGTACAAAAACGTCTGGAGCCGCTCTGAGACCTTCCGCTACATGGTGATAGAGAACAGCCCCAGCGAAGCCGAGGCCCGCTCCCGCATGGAGCGCACCATCGCCTTCCAGCAGGGCCGCGAGGCCTACACCGTCTACCTCAAGTCCACTCATGAGGCTATCGGCTTCACCGGCCTTGCCCCCCTTGAGGGCGATACCTGGGAGGAGACCGGCATCTGCATCGGCCCGGATTTCTGGGGGCGCGGCTACGGCTGGCAGCTCCTCGGGGCGCTCCTTGCCCGCGCCAAAGAGCTGGGGGCGAAGGAGTTTGTCTACTCCTCCTGGGAGGAGAATCAGGCATCCAGGGCCCTGGCCGCAAAAGCTGGCTTTAAGCAGTACGGCGCTGAGCGCCACGTTCGGGAGCATGACGGCAAAGAATATACCCTGCTGAAATTCAGAAAGCAGCTCTAACCAAGCAAAAAGCTGGCCCCCCTTCGGGGCCAGCCCTTTTATTTTTCTTTGCCTGCGGCAAAGCCAGACCTTGGGGCGCCGCCCCAAACCCTGCAAGGTGCCTAACGCACCTTGACCGCGTCATTACTCGTGCCTCAACGCATCAATAGGATTCAAATTCGCCGCCTTAAACGACGGTATCAACCCAAATATTATCCCAATTATCATCGAAAACACCACGCCAAATATTATCGCCGGAACACTTATCGCCACCGGCGTCTGCGCTATCCTCGAGATTATCTCCGCAAGCCCTATCCCGGTCCCCACGCCCAGCACGCCGCCCATACTGGTCAGTACCGCCGCCTCTGTCAAAAACTGCCAGAGTATACGGCTCTTTTTCGCGCCGATGGCCTTCTTAAGGCCTATCTCCCTGGTGCGCTCCGTCACCGACACCAGCATGATGTTCATAACGCCGATGCCGCCCACCAACAGCGATATGCTGGCTATCCACACCAGCTGCTGGTTCGTGGCGTTACTGAGGTCCTGCAGCTCCTTGGCCTGCTCCAAAGTGTCCTCGGCCTTATAGACTATGCCGTTCGAGTTGGTGTTATAGGTATTCAGAAGGTCCGCCACCGCCTTGCCCGCCGTGGACATGGCCTCGGTATAGCTCACCTGCACGGCCACCTCCTGGGGCTCGTCATAGGCGAACAGCGCCGGCCATAAGGCCCCCGGCAGGAATACCGCGCTGGAGTTCTGGGCATTCATATAGGTCCAGTAATCCTCCATGGAGTTTATCACCGGCTCGAACTTGGTGTCAAGCTCCACCACCCCAACCACCGTCAGGGCGATGGAGTTGCACTCGATGGTCCTGCCGATGGGGTCCTCCCCCTGGAACAGGCTTTTGGCGGCGTTTTCGTCCAGTATCACCACCGGCCTGTGCAGGTCCGAATCGTTTGGCACGAACATGCGGCCCTTCTTTATCTTATACCCGCACGTGTCAAAATACGCGTTGTCCACGCCGTATGTGGGGCACCCGGTCAGCGAGGCGTTGCCGTAGAAAAAGCTGGCGTTATACGACCGCTTGTTATATGCCGCGGCGTTCTCCACGTCCGGCAGGGCCAGTATGGCCTCCATGGTCTCGTCGGTCACAAGGGGCACGCCGTCCGGAATGCCCTCGTCCATGGTATAGGGATAGTTGCCGTCTGTGGAGTGGTACAGCTGTATGCGCGTCACGTTATTGCCCGCGCCGATAAGGTTCTGCTTTATCTGCTCGTTGGTGCCCTTTATGGTGGACACGATGGAGATTATGGAGGCAATGCCGATGATTATGCCCAACATCGTTAAAAACGAGCGCATCTTATGGGCCCAAATGCCCTGGAAAGAAAGGCGTATATTTTCAATCACTGCCGTCGCCTCCTTTATTGTAGAGTACAAGGTCCGACATGCTCCCCGTGATCACCGGCTGTCCGCCGCCGCCATAGTCCGGCTCCGGCTCCATGGCCCCGGTGTCGGGGTCGACGGCGCCGCCGCTATCGTCATCGGGTACGCTTGCTTCGTCCTCGCCGCCTATAACATCCTCGCCGCCATCGGGCAGAGTAGCGGGACCGCCGTCCTCCGGGAAGCTCTCATAGGGTATCCCCCCGTCAGAGCTGCTGTCCTCGCTGCCGTCGGGGTAGGGCGGCTCCTTCGTCTCCTCAAGGACCACCCGCACGCCCTCTTTAACGTCCGGGCCGTAAGGGAAGGCGATGAACTCGTCCTGGCCTATGCCGGACTTTATCTCCAGGGACTGGCCCCCCCAGATGCTCTTGCCCACGGTGATATAGGACTTCATAAGCCTGTTGTCCTTCCCGGCTTTCATCACGTAATAGCCGGAGTCGTCCTCGCGGATGTACATCTTGTCAAGATAGTACGCATCAGAGCCGCTGGTGTCGTTTACATCCATGGTGATGTCCACATAGGTGCCGTTCTGCACGGAATCGTCTGCGTCCAGCATTACCGCTGTGAACTCATAGTTGGAGGTGTTTGGGTTGGACTCCGAGGAGTAGTAATTGTTGCCCTCGGCGGGATAGTCGGAGATAGAGACTATCTGGGCGGTATAGGTCATGCCGTTCATCCAGGAGTTCACCGTCACCTGATCCCCGACGTTTACGCTGCCCAGAAGGCTCTCGTTCAGAAGACCGTTCACATAATACTGCTGGGCCCCGGACACCACCAGGAAGGGCTTGCCCTCGGCGTTGGCCGTGTCTATATCGATAAGGGTCCGCACCTGGCCCTCTACGGTGCTGAGCACCGTAGAGTTCTCAAGAGCTCTGTTGGCCTTGTCCAGGTCCAGCTGGGCCTGCTTCATCTCGTACTGCAGGTTTGTAAGCTCCTGCTTTTTTTGCTTAATAAGCTCCTCCAGCTCCTTATTGGTGTAGTTCATGTGGTTATAGTTGTTGGGCTCCGCCGTGGGCTTCGGTGTGGGTGTGGGGGTCGCTGCCGCCCGGAAGGTCTCCGGCGCGTCCGCAACGTCGGTGACGGCGTCGGCCACTATATCAGTCCCGGCGGTCACGCCGCTGAGAAGCCCCGGCAGGCTGACCGAGCCCGAGAAGCCCGTGCCGTCAAGGGTCACGGAGGACAGGAGCTTGCCGTAGTTGGAGTCGTTCTCCCGCACCTCGAACACTGCCGCGAAGGGACCGGTAAGCTTCGGCGCGGGGGAGGGGCTGGGGCTCATGGAGGGTTCCGGGGTCATATCCGGGTCCGGCGAGCCATCGGGAGAGGGTTCCGCCGTGGGCTCTAAAGTGGGCTCCGGGGTAACGGAGGGCACGGCAGATGGGGCCGGCAGCAGACCCAGCAGCAGCTTTAAAAAGTCCGGGGTCAGCTTATAGCCGTCCTTGCAGAGAAAGACATATGGGTCCTCCGGGGTGCCCGAGCCCTTATAGGGTATGGAGTCCACCGTCAGCTCCTCATACACGTTCACGTCCGGCGGGGGCACCGGCGTCACCGACGGCACCGGTGACGGCCTTGCCGTGGGCCGGGGCGTGGGCTTGTTGGTGGGTTTGGGTGTGGGAGTCGGCCGGGGCTTGGGGGTGGGTGTGGGCTCCACATAGGCCTTGGTGTTCTGTAGCTTTTTAAGCTGGCGGTTGGCCTCGTCTATGCGCACCTGCACCTGCTTCTGGGCGATGGTCTTGGCCTCCACGTCCAGCTCCAGGCTCTCCCGGTTATACTGTAAAAGGGGGTCCCCGATAGCCACCTGCTGACCCTCGGTGACGAATATCTCGCTGATGGACTTTGAGGAGTCGGGGTACAGCTCCTGCATATAGTCGGCCACGATATTGCCGCTTGAAGAGGTCTGGTCCCCCCAGTAGGTGTTTGAAACGTACATCATGGGAACGACCTCCACGGTCTTCTGGTCGTTCTTATAGTTCATATACTGCACGCCGCCAATAATGCCGCCAGCAAGCAGCACCGCCACGACCCCCAGGACTATCAGGCGCTTTTTCAGCTTCTTATTTCTCATCTTCGGCCCCCTCCTTTCCTGCGGCGGCCATCCGCTCTAAAGAGGCGATTATGCTTTTGCCGCTTATCTCCTCCCGGGGCTCCCGCTTGGGGGGCTCCATCTTGGGAGGTTCCTGTTTGGGGGGCTCCACATTTTTGGGCTCGTTTATAGGAGCGGGAGAGGCCTCCGGGGCCTTCGCGGCGGGCTCGGGCTTGCTGCCCTCGGGGTCCTTATGCCGCCGGGGCATATGCGGCAGCTTTGGCGGCGAGATGGGCAGCCGGGGCTTTTTGACCGTCTGTGGTTTTGGTATGGCCGCCTCCTTGGCGGGCTCCTCTGGGGCATCCTTCTTGGAATGGGCCTCCTTCTGAGCCGGAGGCTGCCCCACGGCCGCGGCCTCCCTTACGGGAGGGGCCTTCTTTGGGACGATAGGCCGTCCGTCCGGGCCCATCAGCAGGCCGTCCCTGATGTGCAGGGTGCGCTTTGCGTGGGCGGCTATCTCGGGCTCGTGGGTTATCATGACTATGGTCACGCCCTCGTCGTTCAGGCTCTGGAATATCTCCATGATCTGCTCGCCGGAGCGGGTGTCCAACGCGCCGGTGGGCTCGTCGGCCAGAAGTATCTTGGGGCTGTTCACGATGGCTCTGGCTATGGCCACACGCTGGCACTGGCCGCCGGAGAGCTGTGTGGGCTTAAAGTCCGTGCGGTCGCCAAGGCCTACCCGCTCCAATGCCCTTCTCGCTATCTCGTTTCGCTCCTTTCTGCGCACACCGGCGTAGAGAAGGGGCAGGGCCACGTTCTCAAGGGCAGACTGGCGGGAGAGGAGATAAAAGCTCTGGAACACGAAGCCTATGCTGTGAAGCCGAACCTCTGACATGCGCTTCTCGCTTACGGCGGCAATGTCCTCGCCCTCCAGGATATACTCCCCGGAGGTGGCGCTGTCAAGGCAGCCGATTATATTCATCAGGGTGGTCTTGCCGGAACCCGAGGGGCCCATTATGGCCAGATACTCCCCCTCGCTTACCGTAAGGGATATTCCCCCCAGCACCGGCACCTCCATCCTGCCCTGCAGATAGGTCTTATAGATATCGCGAAGCTCTAACATCATTGTACCGGCTCACCCCCAACATCTCCGCCGTCCCGGGGCATGATACCGCCGTCGGCGTTACCGTCCTCGGTGTAGCCGTCATCCGTGCCGCCGTCCTCAGTATAGCCGTCGTCCACACCGCCCTCGGGTATGGCACCGTCCTCGCCCCCCTCCGGGATAACGGGCACAGCGCCGTCGTCATAGCCCATTCCGGGATCCATCCCCGGATCCATCCCGGGGTCCATGTCCGGGTCCGCGGGGGTATCCATGCCGGGCACCTGCATGGCGCTGGCGTCGGTGGTGGTGGGACCGCCCTCTATGAGCCCTTCGGCGGGTATTGCGATATAGTCCGATGCCGCAAGGCCGCTTACTATCTCGTAAAGGCCCTCGCCCGCATCATACTGGCCCAGCATGACCGGCCGCCGCTCCAGCTTCTCCTCCTCGTTCCGGGCCCAGACATAGCCGCTGCCGTCCTCCTCCACAACAAGGTACATCTGTGGCAGCCACATGCCTTTATGGGACATGGATGCGCCGGCGTCGGGCTCTATATACACGTGCTGGCCCAGGATAAGCCCCTCGGGGGACTCGATGGTCACGAAGAAGTTGTACTTGGAGGCCTTCTCGCCGCCGCCGTCATAGTAATACATATTGTTGTTGTCCTGCACCGGCTCGTACTCGATGGACTCTATCGTGCCGGACCAGCGGCTGTTCTCGTCCACCCGGGAGCGCACTGTGACGGCCTGACCCTCTGAGAGGGAGTTAAGGTTCATCTCGGTGACGGTGCCCTTTATCCTGAACTCCCCGGAGGAGAGTATGCTCATAAAGGGCAGGGGATTCCCCATGGAGTCGGTGGCGGGGGTTGTGTGTATTTCCTGAACGGTGCCGTCCACCTCGGAAAAGACCTGATTGTTCTCAAGGGAATCCCGAAGCTTTTCAAGCTCTGTCTGCTTTACCGAGCGGTCGTACTCCTTGGACTTTATCTGAAGCCCAACGGACTGTATCTCCACGGTGTACTTGAACTGGTCGTCCTTGCTGGCGTCCTTCTGCTCCTTCTCAAGCTGTGTCTTATTGTCCTGCAAAACCGTCAGCTCGTTGGCGATGCCCTCCAGCTCCAGCTCCGCCTGACGGATGGACAGGTCCATCTCCCCGGTGTCATAGCTGAAAAGGGGCTGGCCCGCCGTGACCGGGTCCCCCTCCTGGACCAGCACCTCGGCCACGGTGCGGCTGTCGTCCTTATTGACCTTGGTTATCTTTTGGGGCTCAACCAGCCCCGAGTATCTGGGGTCCATGTCCGACATCACGCCGGTGATGGAGGAGACAGGGGCCACATAGACCGGGTCCGCCTTCTGGGCGGCAAAATACCCCCGAAGGCCGAAGAACCATACGCACAGCCCTACTATGACCACCAGGGCGATGACCCCGGCGGCGATAAGACCCTTGGCTCTGGCATCCAGCCCGCGGCCCTGGGCCCTGCGCATGGGCAGGTTCGTGGACTTCGGGGCCATATGTGCCGCCTCGTGAGGAGCGGTCTGCTGCTTTTCGGCGGGCTGCTTCTCCGGGGCGGGCTTTTCGGCCGCCGGTTTAGGGACTGGCTTCTGGGGCGGTTTCGGCGCAGCCGGCTGTTCAGGCTTTGGAGCCGGTCTCGCAGACTGCGGCGCGCCCTGAGGGGGCCTTGGCGCGGGCTTTGGCGCGGCGGGCTCCTGGGCGGGCCTATGTTCCATGTTCCTATTATCCTTATCCATAAGCAAAAGCGCTCCTTTTTGACAGATTAAAGCAGTACATTCATCAAACTATTATACATCATCCCGGACCATATATCAACCGATTTTGCCCCCTATATCTTAAATTATTTTTAAGAAACTGTTAATTTGTCCCCGAAAATTTATCCGTTGCTTTTGCGGGCAAAGTAAGCTATACTGTATAGACGCATGACATATTCGGGAGGTAAGCTTAATGGCAAAAAAATTTTACGCCGTCAGACAGGGCAGGGACGGCCCCGCCGTCTACGACACCTGGGACCAGTGCAGGGCCCGGGTCCAGGGCTTTTCCGGGGCGATATACAAGAGCTTTCCCTCAAGGGCCGAGGCCGAGGCATTTATAGCGGGCGGGGAATCCGTAAGCGAGGATAACGCCCCGCCGGAGGGTGCGGCGGTGGCCTATGTGGACGGCAGCTATGACGGTAAGACCGGGGACTTCTCCTGCGGGGCGGTACTCTTTTGGGAGGGGGAGGAGCTGACGTTTTCAGAGCGCTTTCACGACCCGGAGCTCTCGGAGATGCACAACGTGGCTGGGGAGATAATGGGGGCGCTGACGGTGATACGCTACTGTCTGGAGCGGGGGATACCGGCCCTAGAGATACACCACGACTACGAGGGGGTGGGGCGCTGGGCGGACGGGGGGTGGAAAGCGAACAAGCCCGGCACCCAGCGTTATGCCGCCGAGTGCCGGGCCGCTATGCAGTCCATGAAGCTGAAATTTGTGAAGGTCAGGGGCCACTCCGGGGACAAGTACAACGACATGGCCGATGCGTTGGCCCGCAAGGCTTTGGGTTTGTAAGGGACGCGGTCCAGGAGCGTTAGGCTCCTGGCAGGGTTTGGGGCAGCGCCCCAAGGTCCTGCCGTAGGGCGCGACCTGTGCGCCCGAAGGCCTTAAAAGTGCTTCAAAATTATCCCTTAACAGCTTTCTCCAACCGCTCCAAAGCCTTCATGAGCACATCTCTCGGTACCGCCAGATTCACCCGCTCGAAGCCGATGCCCTCGTCGCCGAACATATAGCCCTCGTCCAGGAACAGCTCGGCCTCTACCATCATGGCCTCAAGCTCCTCCTTGGTCTTGCCAAGAGAGGTGCAGTCCAGCCAGAGGAGATAGGTACCCTGCAATTCCACGGTCTTTATCTCGGGTATGCGCTCCGCGATAAAGTCCACCGCCGCCTGATGGTTGCCGTCGATGACCTCCACCATCTCGTCGGCCCAGGCTTCACAGCGGGTATAGGCTATGCGGCAGGCCTCAAGCCCCAGGGCCGAGGGACCGCCGAAGCCGATTATGTCCTTGAAGCGCTTTCTGTCCTCCTCGTCGGGGATGATGATATTGGAGGTCTGCATGGTGGCAAGGTTAAAGGTCTTGCTGGGGGCGGTGCAGACGATGATGTTATCAGAGGGCTTTGCCACGTTATGTATGGTGGTGTGCTTAAAGCCGGGCATGATGATGTCAAAGTGTATCTCGTCGCTTATGATGCGCACATTATGCTCCCGGCAGATATCGCATATGCGGGTCAGCTCCTCCGCGGTCCAGACCCGGCCCACAGGGTTATGGGGGCTGCAAAGAAGGAACATCTTGTTGTTTTCTTCGGCGCAGAGCTTTTCAAACAGATCGAAGTCGATGGTATAGGCGTTGTCCTTATATATCAGCGGGCAGCGGGCGACTTTGCAGCCGTGGTTCTCGATAGCCATGTAGAAGGGATAGTACACCGGCGTGAAGGTGATAACGCCCTCCCCAGGCTCACAATAGGCTTCCACCGACACCTTCAGGGCCTCCACTACCCCGTGGGTGCCCACTATCCACTCGGGCTCGATATGCCAGTTATGCCGCTTCTCCATCCAGCCGCAGACCGCGTCGTAATACTCTTTGGTGGGCCCGGTATAGCCTAGGATATGGGTGTCCATATACTCCTTTAGCCCATCGGCGATCTCCGGCGGGTTCTTGAACTCCATGTCCGCAACGGACAGGGGCACCGGGTCGTATTTCAGCTCCGGCTTCTTCTCCCGCATACCGTTCCACTTGCCGCTGCCGTGCTCAGAGCGGTCGATGAGTGTGGTGAAATCGTACTTCATTTTGCATACGCTCCTTTAGTTTGTAATATGGTTTATTAGTTTATGAACGGAGTCCAGACTGACAAACTGGCCCCCGACGACCTGCTTCTGCTTGCTGAAAAAGCCGCCGTGATAGTCCGTGCCGCCGGAGATATACAGCCCCCACTCCCGGCACAGAGCCATGAGCTCCCGCTGGAGCCCGAAGCTATGCAGCGGGTGCACGCACTCCACGCCCTCAAGCCCCGCATTTAACAGGCCCTCGAGCTCATGCCAGAAAGCGCCGTTATCAGAGCCGTACTGGTCATAGGGTATCTGCTCTCCGGGATGGGCGAGTATTGGCACGCCGCCAGCGCCCTTGACGGTATCTATTGCCTCTTTAAGGCTTATGAACCTGATGGCATTTGTCTTAAACCCATACTGCCCGTAATATTTCAGCCCCTCCAAGAGTGAGCCGGTAAGCCCCGCGTCCATCAGGTAGTTCAGCAGCTTCCAGCCGCCCCGGCCCCCCGGTATCTCGTACCTGTGATAATCAGCCTCGGCAACGCCCAAGCCGTCGCTCTCCATGCGCCGGAGCAGGTCGAGGTTATAGCCCTCCTGCACCTGGGCATTATGGGCGCACGCGTCAAGCAGCCCCCGATTCTTCACATCGACCCCCAGGCCCAGCACATGGTACTGCTTCCCCTCGTGTATAACGTCCAGCTCCACCCCGGGTATCAGCTTGACGCCAAGGCGGTCCGCTTCACTAAAGGTATCTTCGGTGTACGCCGCCAGGGTGTTATGGTCGGTTATTGACAGAAATTCAACGTTGTTCCTCTCTGCCAGCGCCAGCGCCTTGCAGACGGGATCGCTGCCGTCGGACAGGTTCGTGTGCACGTGAAGGCCCGCAAACTGTTTCATGATATCCCCCTATTCGCACACAAACGTAACAAACCAAGCCTCCGTCTCCACCACCGGCAGTGCATCGAACCCCGCACCCGGCACCACCACGCCAGTAGGCGTTGGTGGCAGACGGAACCTTTGCCCCTCATGGGGGCTGACCCTCCAGCCGCAGCTCTCAAGGAGCGCCGCAAGCCCCCCTTGAGAGTAGGCCCCCTCAAGGCCCAGGGACTTTACCGCCCCCTGGTTCTCCGCGTCCCCGTCGGGGAAGAACATGCAAAGGGCATATAGCCTGCCCCTGCACACCCTTCTAAGCTCCCCTGCGGCCTTTTCGGGCCTGGGTATGTTCTGAAGCCCCAGGCAGGTGGTGAGGGCCGGTATTGAGCCGTCGGGGAAGGGCATATTTTTCACGTCGCAGGGGGTGAGGTTCAGCCGCCCGCTCCTGACCTGATCCGGGAACCGGCAGCCCAAGTGGTCCAGAAGTACGCTTTCGGACAGGTCCGTGGCCGTTACAGGCGCGGCGGTGCTTTTCAGCAGCCGCTCCACCAGCATACCCCGACCGCTGGCAATGTCCACTATGGGCCCCGGGCAGTTTTGAAGCTCCCCGGCGATAAAGTCAAGCTGGTCCTCAAATTCGCGGATATACTCCTCCGGGTAGCATTTACGCCACGCCATTTGGAACAGCTCCGCCGCCTCTCGCATGAGCCCGCGCTCCTGCAAGAGCGAGGATTTGCAGGCCAGGTCAGCGCCGTTAAGGCTGCTTTCGTCCATCTCCTCCAGGGCCCTTGCCACCTCCGGGTGCTGCCGGAAGAAGGCCGAGAGTCCGTCCTTGTTCTCCTCCCAGGAGTCCTTGCTTTCGCACATATTAAACCCCCACCTTCATGCAAAAATCCCTCATGCAGCACTTCTCACAGAGCGCCTTCCTGGCGATACAGACCGCCCTGCCGTGGAGCACCAGCCTATGGCAGAAATTATTTGACTCCTCCGGCGGCAGCAGGGCCCTCAGGTCCCGCTCCACCTTCTCGGGAGCCTTGTTCTTCGTCAGCCCCAGCCGCCCAGAGATGCGTATGCAGTGGGTGTCGGTGACGACGGCGGGCTTATGGTACACATCGCCCAGGATAAGGTTGGCGGTCTTGCGGCCCACGCCGGGCAGGCTCAGAAGATCCTCCATATTGTCCGGCACCTTCCCGCCGAACTCGTCCCTTATCTTCCGGCAGGCCCCCAGGATATCCCGGGCCTTGGCCCGAAAGAACCCGCAGGAGTGTATGAGCTCGCCTATCTCCTCCTCTGTGCCCTCACAGAAGGCCTCAAGTGTGGGGAAGCGCTCGAACAGGGCGGGGGTCACCATATTCACCCGCGCATCGGTACACTGGGCCGCTAATCTTACGGAGATAAGCAGCTGCAATGGGTCCTCATAGTCCAGCGAGCACAGCGCGTCCGGGTATTCCTCTTTCAGGGCGTTTACAGCTTTCAGGGCCAGTTCCTGGGTATCCATAGACATTCATCCTCTTTTATACGGTTTTATATAATAATACTACAAAATCCGACGGTTGACAAGCACAAAAAGAGAAGATATAATACGAAAAAAGGAGTGTTTTTTATGTCCTCTGCGGCGCTGCAAATCATCGCCCTTATCACCATGCTCATAGACCATATCGGCTACCGGCTTTTCCCCGGTGCGGAGCCCCTTCGGATGATAGGGCGGCTCAGCTTTCCCCTGTTCGCGTTCATGCTGGTGGAGGGCTTTATACACACCCGGGGCCGCTGGCGGTATCTGGGGCGGCTGACCCTGTTCGCGGCCATATCCGAGATACCCTATAAGATATTCGCAAAGGGGGGCCGCTGGTGGCTGCATATCTGGGGCGAACCCCTCTGGAGCAATATCTTTTTCGAGCTCATGCTCATCTTCATCGCCGTTTGGAGCATACAGGCGGCCATGGAAAAGAACAAGCTCTTTTTCATCATCACCGGCCTCTGCCTGGCGCTTGCGGGCCTGATGGGCACCATGTACGGGGTCTACGGCATACTGATGGGCATATGCTTCTACATCTTCCGAAAGGACCGGGTGCTTGTTATCGCCTGCCTCGGTGCCCTTACCATACTCTACTGCCTACAGCAGTGGAGCCTGTTCCAGATATGGGCGATACTTGCCGCGGTGCCCATCTGGTTCTATAACGGCAAGCTGGGCCAGCGTCTGCCGAAATACTTTGGGTACATATTCTACCCCGCCCATCTTATGGTGATATGCGCCATACAGGGCCTTATAGCTTGATAATTCCCGGGGAATATGGTAGACTAAAAGAAAAAATTTAGGAGAAGAAAATGGTGACTTATGACGAGATAAAGCGGGACCCGGCCATAAAGACCTATATCAGAGAGGCCGACGCGTCCATGGCGGCCCTGGGCTTTACAGAGCACAGCTTTGCCCATGTGGGCCGGGTGGCGGCGGTGGCCGGGGACATTTTGAAGGAGCTGGGCTTTCCAGAGCGGCAGGTGGAGCTGACGAGGATAGCGGCGTACCTGCACGACATCGGGAACCTGGTGAACAGGGTCGACCACAGCCAGAGCGGCGCGGTGATGGCCTTTAGACTCCTCGACAATATGGGCTTCCCGCCGGAGGAGATAGCCCTTATCGCCACGGCCATCGGCAACCACGACGAGGGCACCGGCGTGCCTGTGAGCCCCGAGGCGGCGGCACTGATAATCGCGGACAAGTCCGACGTGCGCAGGACCCGAGTGCGCAGTAAGGACCCCCATACTTTCGACATACACGACCGGGTGAACTACTCCGTCACAAAGTCCGAGACGGTGATAGACAAGGAGAGCGGGTCCATATGGCTGAAGCTGGAGGTGGACCCGGCCTTTAGCTCGGTGATGGAATACTTCGAGATATTCATGGCCCGGATGATACTCTGCCGGAAAGCGGCGGGGAAGCTGGGGCTTCGGTTCAAGCTGGCAATAAACGGCCAGGAGCTGATATAGGAGTGACATATGCAGTATTGTGTGAAATGCCGCCACATCTCAGAGGATGGCGCGGGGAAGTGCCAGAATTGCAAGAGCAGGAAGCTGCGCCCGGCGGGGGCGGGGGACATGGTGTTCCTCTGCAAGGCGGACATGTACGCCGCGGGGAAGGTGCACGACGCCCTTGTGGAGGCGGGGATAGAGCCGGAGCTTGTGAGCGCGGGCAGCGCCTATTTCAACTTTGACAGCGAGACCTCGCCCACGGACCAGAACATATATGTGCCCTATGAGACGCTGGACAGGGCGGAGGAGACAGCCGCCCGGGCGGTCCAGGAGGTGGAGAGAGAGCGGGAGCCGGAGGACGCGGAGAGCGGCGGGCCGGGGATGAAGCGGATAGTGGGGGAGGTGCTGTCGGTGCTGGCGTTTCTGGTGCTGATAATGCTGGCGGTGTATGGCGCGGACGGCTTGGCTAACTGGTTGAAGGGCCTGATGGGCATGGGCTAGGGACGCGGTCCAGGGGCGCTAGGCCCCTGGCAGGGTGTGGGACAGAGTCCCACGACCTCGCCGTAAGGCCAAATAGTAATCAAAAAAATAGCCGTGGCAGCAATGCCACGGCTCGTGTTATTTACTGAATATCTTTCTTAAAGATACGCTCCTTAGAGTACGCAATATTAGCCGTCCCCCCATCCAGCCGCCGGTAATACTGGTCCTTCTCCTTGGCATACCAGCAGGCCTTCCCGGTAAACCCGACCGCCTCTACAGCGTCATCCGTCCCAGCCATTATCTCGTCGCAGAGCGCAATGGCGCTGTCAATAATCTCCGGCTGCTCCATGGCCCCGCCGTGGCCGCCCCAGAGCCCGTCAAAGGCGGGCTGGAACTGCTTAAAGTGCAGAAGGCTCTCCTTATACTCCTCAATGGACGCGGACTCCTCGCCATACACCAGGGTGTTGCGGTTGCAGGCGTCGCCGGAGTAGACTATGCGCCGGTCCCTGTCCAGGAACACCACCGTGCCCCAGGTGTGGCCGGGCACGGCTATTACCTCCAGCTTCACCCCGCCAAGGTCGAAGATATCCCCATCCTTCATGGGCAGGGTCTTCACCGGCCCGGGCACCGTCACGTCGGAAAGCCTCGGCTCGGTGGGCAGGGGGGCGAACATGGCGCCGCTCCTGGCAAAGCCCAGGCGCATCTCCATATCGCTGTGGGCGTACATGAGGGGGATGTCCTCCGGCGCGATATACACCTCTTTATACTCGAAATCCGCGCCGATATGGTCCACATGGCCGTGGGTGTTCACAAGGGTCACGGGCAGCTCGGTCAGCTCCCGGACGAAGGCCTTGAGGCTGCCCACGCCGGACAGGCCGTCTATCAGCAGAGCCCTTTCACTGCCTTCAATCAAGAAGGACTGCTCGCCGCCAAGGCCGGTTATGAGGGTCACATTGTCGTATATCCTGCGGGCTTTGAAAAATTTTGACTCATACATGGCTTTTTATTTCTCCCTTCCGGCAAAAAATGCGTCAATTTCCTTCCTGATATCCTCGGGCTTCAAGGTCTTCAACAGATACCCCGAGGGGTTTAGCGGCATGACCTTTATCATGCTCTGGGGGTCCCGGCGGCCGGTGAGGAAGATGACCGGCACCTTCTCGAACTCCGGCACCGTGCGCAGCATCTCAAGGGTCTGGGCCCCGTCGCAGACGGGCATCTCATAGTCTAAGAGCACAAGGTCCGGCTGGTTTAAGGAGATGGCCCGGAAGGCCGCCGCGCCGGAGTCCGCCAGCAGTATCTCATAGTCCGGCTCCAGAAGGGACTTCATGCCCTGACGTATGGTGGCCGAGTCGTCCACCACCAATATCTTTTTATGCTGGTGTGCCTGCTCATACTGCTCCTGGGCGCTGCGCTCGCTGAGGTATTTTTCAACCTCCTTCATGGCGTTCTCGTTCTCAATAGGCGTCAGCACCGATGCCTCCAGCAGGTGGGGCGCGATGGCGCAGTAGGCGAAATATCCCGCGCCGCCGGTGTTGAACAACAGGCTTACCTGGGGCTTCTCCCGGTCGAATATATCCACGAACTGTTCGAAGGACAGGAGATTCTCCTCTTTTAGCTCGACATTTCTACCGGTCTCAATAAACTCCATGACCTTGCCCACGAACTGCCGGGCTGTATACCGGGCGGCGTGGACCAGCATACTGTCCATGCGGCTGGACTGTATGCCAAGTATCTTCCCGACGGTGTTCACCAGAAGCTTCTCCTCAAAGACCATCAGCACCTCCTGGCGGACGTCCTCGCCCTTGGATCCGTATACAAGCCTATAGTATACGCCCCTGCCGAACTTCTCGCCGCCGTAGGTGTCGCTGACCACCTGTGACTCCAGATGGAACAGGTCGAAGACCAGCTGGATTATCACCTTCTTAAGGGACTCAAGCTCGTCTTCGGGCAGAAGGCCGTCCCATTTGCTGCAGTCTTTTCCGACAATGGCCTGATCCTCGGTGAGGGTATGTCCCACAAGCCAGCCGGTGCACACGCCCAGAAAGTGCTCTATGACCTCCTGGGAGTAGCCATCCCGCTCCAGCTCCTGCTCAAGGGCGGGCAGGGTGTCCTCCCTGAAGCTCTTGTGTATCTTCTTATGCCGCTCCAGGCCCTCATAACCCATCGTCGCCATATAGAGCTCCTCGTCCGAAAAGTGCTTCAGGGCGTGTCCGCGGAAGAACTTCATGCCCTCCTGACAGGTGCGCAGATAGTTTTCGCCGTCCTCAGGCGAGGCGGCCATGAGCTTGTTTATTATCTTGAAAAGCCGCCTGTGCTCCTTGTCTATCTCCGCCACGCCGATATTATATTCTTCCTGCCACTCAAACTGATTCTCCATACATGATCCTCCTGTTGCAAGTAGTTTTATTATATTATATCACAATGGGGTAATCATGTCCACTCCAAAAACCCAAAAATGCAGCCGTAACCATTGACAGTCAAGTGCGTTTTCTATATACTTTATAGCAGAGAACAGATATTTTTTTGTAAAGGAGCGTCAGGGAATGAGCGAGAAAATACGACGCCTGCTGGAGGGGAAGGGCGGAAATTATATCCTTCCGTTCTTCTGGCAGCACGGCGAGGACGAGGGGACCCTCAGGCACTATATGCGGGTGATACATAATGCGAATATAGGCGCGGTCTGCGTGGAGAGCCGGCCACACCCGGACTTCTGCGGCCCTAAGTGGTGGGCGGATATGGACGCCATACTTGACGAGGCGGAGAAGCTGGGGATGAAGGTGTGGATACTGGACGACAGCCACTTCCCCACGGGCTTTGCAAATGGCGCAACGAAGGATAAGCCCGCCAATTTGCAGCGCTGGTACGTCACCTGCCGCCGGTACGCCCCGGGCCCGGAGGGCAAAGTCACCATACCCAGGGACGAGCTCAGCACCGCCCGGCCCTACGGCGAGCTGGAAAAGGCCAAGATGTTCTTGCCCCCCGCGGAGGGCCCGGTGTATACTGACGACAGGCTGCTGGGGACATACGCTGTGCGCCTGGATGACCCAAAGGGCTTTGAAAATGGGATAAGCCTTGAGAGCTCCGTTACGGAGGACGGCCTTGCCTGGGCCGCCCCGGAGGGAGAGTGGGCGGTCTATCTCCTACAGCTTACCCGCAACCGGGGGGCCCATAAGGACTACATCAACATGCTGGACAAAGAGAGCTGCCGGATATTGATCGACGCGGTGTACGAGCCCCACTGGCAGCGCTATAAGGACCGCTTCGGGACCACTATAGCGGGCTTCTTCTCTGACGAGCCGGAGCTTGGGGATGGAGTGCTCTACGACTTCCACAACGAGTTCGGAAGCTCGGAGTCCATGGACTACCCCTGGAGCCGGGAGCTTGAGGACCGGCTTAGAATCCGGCTTGGAGAGGACTTCGCCTGCAAGCTGGCCCTTCTCTGGGAGACGGCCGGGGACGAGGACATGACCGCCAAAGTGCGCTATGCCTATATGGACGAGGTGTCGAGGCTTGTCAGGGAGTGCTTCTCATACCAGGTTGGCGACTGGTGCCGGGAGCGGGGGGTAAAATATATCGGCCACCTTATCGAGGACAATAACCACCATAACCGAACCGGCTCGTCCCTGGGGCACTACTTCCGGGGCCTTGCGGGCCAGGATATGGCCGGGATAGACGATATCGGCGGCCAGGTCCTGCCCGGCTGGGAGGACGTGAGCTACGACAGAGGCGTATTCCAGCAGCGGGACGGTACCTTTTACCACTACGGCCTTGGGAAGCTGGCAAGCTCCGCCGCGGCCATAGAGCCGGGAAAGCACGGCGACTCCATGTGCGAGATATTCGGGGCCTACGGCTGGAAGGAGGGCGTGCGCCTTGAGAAGTACCTTATAGACCACTTCATGGTCCGGGGCGTGAACCACTTCGTGCCCCACGCCTTCAGCCCCAAGGAGTTCCCGGACCCGGACTGCCCGCCACATTTCTACGCCCGCGGCCATAACCCCCAGTACCGGCACTTCGGAGCCCTGATGGCCTACTCCAACCGGGTCTGCGAGCTAATAAGCGGCGGGCGGCATATAGCCCCTGTGGCCGTGCTGTACCACGGGGATTCCGGCTGGATGGGGGACACGGAGACCTCGGACGTCATTGGCCGGGTGCTTTACGACAATCAGATAGATTATGACATAATACCGCCGGACGTGTTCACCGAGAGGGACGCGTACCGCACAGAGATAGGCGGCGGCACCCTAAAGGTCAACACCCAGGAGTACCGGGCGCTGGCCGTTCCCAAGGCCCGGCATTTGCCCGAGGGCATGGAGGCTGTTATTGAGGAGCTCCGCGCCGCCGGGGTGCGGGTGTACCTTGGCCTTGACGGGCTCGATACCGCCGCTCTCAGGGACGTAGAAATAGAGCCCGCCAACGACCGGGTGAGGATATACCGCTATGAGCATACGGACGGCTCGGCGGTCATTATGCTGGTGAACGAGGGGGATAAGCCCTATACCGGCAGCCTGACCCTCTCTGACGGCAGGAACGCCTACGGCTATGACGCGTGGGAGAACGCGGTGCGCCCCCTGGAGACTGAGCGGGCCGGGGAGCGGCTGACGGTGAAGCTGGAGCTTGTGCCCCTAAAGAGCGCGATAATCGTCCTGGACAGCGAAGCCGTCCCGGAGGGCGCTGTCCCTGCCGCAAGGACGGAGGGCGCGGAAGTACCCTTCCTGGGACCTTGGCGGCGCAGCGTCTGCGCGGGCATTGACTACCCGGAGTTCAGCGGGGAGAAGGAGGTAGCCCTGCCGGACGATCTGGCCGGGGAGCAGCCGGAGTTCTCGGGCTTTGTGCGGTATGAGAACAGCTTTGAGGGCAGGTCCGGCGCAAAGCTCACCCTTCTGATAACCGACGCCTACGAGGGCGTGGAGGCTTTCATAAACGGCGAGAGCCTGGGCATACAGATAGCGCCGCCATTCGTGTATGATGTCTCGGGCGCTGTGCGCGACGGAATGAACAGCCTGCGCATAGAGGTCGCCACCACACTTGAGCGAGAGATGGCCGCAAGAGGCGACGGCCCCCAGTTCCTGCCGGGAGGTACGGAGAAGCCTTCCGGCCCCTCGGGGATAAACGGCGTGGTGCGGCTTTTGAAGACATGATTTACTGTAATAGGACAGCGGGAGTACCTGTGCCCTTGGCGCGGGTACTCTTTTGCGTGTTTAGTGGGAAATGCTGTAAAAGACATTATTCTTAAAGAAAAAACAGGATAATGCCTTGCGTAATTTGTCGGATTGGAGTATAATCGAAGTAACACAAAATTGTTGTGTGCTTTTCTTTTGTGAAAAGGATCTGGGCGGAGGAGAATGTGAAGTGAAGGTAAAGCTTTCTTATGTGGCCCGGGTGCTCTCCGGCGTGCGGCCGGGGGCGCTGATGGGCTCTATCAGCACGGCCAGAAGCAACTGCGGCTGGAGCGGACCGAGGCTCTTTTTCGACATGCTCTGGTGCGCGGCAAGGTACGGGGCCGGATACCACGACTATGTGATGTTCCATTTCTATGAGCTGACCGGAAAACAGAGGGACACCTATGTGACAAGGCTCAAGAATAAGCGGCTGGTGACCCTGGTGAACGACCCCAAGGCCGCGGAGCTTTTTGACAGGAAGACCCTGTTTTACCCACTCTTTAAGGAGTATCTGGGCCGGGATTATCTGATAGTGTCAGAGACGGACAGGGAGGAGCTGGCCCGGTTCCTAAAGGGCAGGGAGACCGTCTTTGCCAAGCCCGACGTGGGGGAGAGCGGAAAGGGTATAGAGCGCATCAGAGTCTCTGACTTCGCCACGGCGGAGGGGATGCTGATGTACCTTGAAAAGAAGGGACTTTCCCTGGTAGAGGAGGAACTCACACAGCACCCGGACATGGGGCGGCTGTACCCCGGCAGCGCCAACACCATGCGCGTGGTGACCCTTCTGACCGGCGGGCCCGGGCACTGGCAGGCCCACTGCGTGTACGCGGTGGTAAAGATGGGCACCGGGGGCAAGGCCGTGGACAACCTGGAAAACGGCGGACTATTCTGCCCCATAGACCGCAGCACCGGGCGCATTTGCGGCGTGGGCCACAAGTCAGACCTGACCACCCGCACCCACCACCCGGACACTGGCGTTGAGCTTATTGGCTATAAGATACCCTATGTGGAGGAGGCCATCGAGCTGTGCAAAAAGGCCGCTTTGGTGGAGCCCCGTATGCGGTATCTGGGCTGGGACGTGTGCATAACCCTGGATGGCCCGGTGATAGTGGAGGGCAACGACTATCCCGGCTATGACTTCTGGCAGCAGCCCGAGCACACCCCGGACCACATCGGCCTATGGCCCACCTATCAGAAGCTGATACCAGAGCTGAGAACCTGAGAACATAAAAATCCCCCGGAAACTCCGGGGGATCTTTATGTTCTCTTAAAGCTTACTTACGGGCCTGATAGCGGTCATAGGCGGCCTGAGTTATCTCGATGGCGCGCTGTACGCCGTGCTGCTCAAGCTCGGCAATGTAGGAATCCCAGTTCTGCTCGATGTCCAGAGCGCCGCTGATGAACTTGGCGGTGTTCTCCTTGACGCAGGTGCTCATGTCGGCATACAGGGCCGCACGCTCGGTGGACTCCTCCTGGGTCAGGGTGACGGTGGGCAGACGCCAGTCGTCCTTTGCGTTGGTGGTCCAGACGGTGTAGCAGGTCTGGTCCTTCTCGGGCACGCCGCCCAGCTCGCGGGTCCAGTCGGACCAGTTGGCCACGCCAGCGGAGGGGCACAGATAGCTGTCCATGGTCTGGGCCAGGGTCCAGCCGTTCTCGTTGTTGGTTATCTTCTCGGTATAGACAGGCTTGCCGCCCTCGAAGGTGAAGGTGTCGCCCTCAACGCCGTAGTTGGCAAGCAGAGCGCCCTCCTCGGTGAACAGGTAGTCCAGCCACTTCATGGCCACCTCCCAGTTCTCGCAGTCGGCGGAGATGGCGGTGTTGCCGGAGGTGTAGGAGTCGCGAAGGCGGATATGCAGCTCGTCGCCCGCGTTCTTCACAGGGGGATTGATGGGGGCCCAGTTCATGTTCTTGTCCTCAGAGGAGCTCTCATAAACGGCGGGCATGGTGTAGACGGCGGGGATAGCGCCGGTCTTGCCGGTGACCACGGTGGCCATGTCGGCGGTGCGCTCGTCAGTGGACATGAAGTCGGGGTCGATAAGGCCCTCAGTGTACCACTGGTGCATAAGGGTCACGTACTCCTTCCAGGCCTCGTTATAGGGGCCGTAGGTGACCTTGCCCTCGGGAGTAAGCTGCCAGCCGTTGAGCACGCCCAGGCCCGCGGACATCATGCCGAACTCGCCGTCGCTGCCGGAGAAGTTCAGGATAAGGGGAGCGGTTGCGCCCTTCTCGTCCTTGAAGGCCTTGAGAACATCGTGCCACTGGTCATAGGTCTCGGGGGTCTCAAGCTTCAGATCGTTAAGCCAGTCCTGACGGATCCACAGGCCCAGCCAGGGACCCTGCTTCTGCTGGCGCAGCTCATAGACAGCGCCCAGACGGCCGGAGTCGGTGGTGGACAGCAGCTGGTAGTTGATGTCGGACATGCGGATCTTCTGATAGTTGGGCATATACTCGTCGACCTTGTCGGTAAGGTCCATGAAGTAGCCGTCGTCAATGGCCGCGTCGACGCCCTCGGAATAGTAGGACGCGCCGTAGCAGATGAGGTCGGGCAGGTTGCCGGAGGCTATCATCAGGTTGAAGTTGGTCTGATAGTCCGCGGACGAGACCATCTCGAAATTCAGATGCACGCCGGTGCGGCGCTCCATCTCCTGATAGAACTCGTTGTCGTTATAGTCGGTGGTGACGATGGCGGCGTTGGTGCTGGCGGACACGAAGTAGCTCAGCTCAACGGGCTCGTCGACGATGGGCAGCTTGAACTCGCCGGTTGCGGCAGCGTCGCCGCCCTCGGCCTCAGAGCTGCTCTCGCCCTCGGTGGAGCCGGTGCTCTCAGAGCTCTCGGAGCTCTGGCTGCTGCCGTCGCCCGTGCTGGAGCCGGACTCCCCGCCGCAGGCGGCCAGGGACAGCACCATCGCAAGGCACAGCAGGATGGCAATGGTCTTTTTTAAGCTTTTCATTGTCGGTTTCCTCCTAAACTGATTTTTGTATGCAAAAGCGCCGTTTCTCTATGTTTTTGGCGCTGTATGCAGCGTTTTTTGAAGTTTTGTTAGCCCTTTATAGCGCCTATCATAACGCCGGACTCAAAATACTTCTGCACGAAGGGGTAGAAGATGAACATGGGCACGGTGGACACCACGATGGTGCAGTATTTCACCAGCTGCTTATAGAGTATCGCGTCGGCGGAGTCGCCGGAGCCCAGAACGCTTATGTCCACGTTGGTGTTGCTGTTGCTGGTGGTGACCAGTATCTCCTTTAGCACCAGCTGCAGGGGGTACTTGTCCTTGCTGCGCAGGTATATCATGGCGGAAAACCATGAGTTCCAGTTGCCGATTATGTAGTAGAGTATGACGGTGGCCATCGTGGCCTTTATAAGGGGCAGCATTATCTGGAACAGTATCGTAAACCTTCCCGCACCGTCCAGCATGGCGGACTCCTCCAGACTGTCGGGCACGTTCTGCAGGGCCGTGCGCACCAGTATCAGGTAGAAGGCGCTCATGCAGCCGGGCAGTATCAGCGCCAGGCGGTTGTCGAACAGCCCCAGGTCCTGGGTCACCAGGATATAAAGGGGCACTATGCCGCCGGAGAAAAGCATCGTAAAGGATATCAGGAACATTATGGGGCTGGCCCAGAGGAAGTCCTTTCTTGACAGGGCATAGGCCGCCATGACCGTCAGGAACATGCCAAGGGCGGTGGTGCCGAACACGTAGATAAGGGTATTCAGATACCCGGTCCATATCCTGCTGTCGGCAAAGACCAGCTTATAGCCGTTGACGTTGAACTTCTCTATCCTCCAGATAAGGCCCGTCTGGTTCATGACCCAGCCCGCGTCGGAGAATGAGGCGCATATGACGTGCCAAACGGGCAGCACGCACACGACGATGATCAGCGCGAAGAAGACGACGTTTATACAGTTGAATACCTTGCTTCCCACTGACCTGTTTCTTACCATAGCCATTTGGGGGTTCTCCTTTCCTAGGTTTTCTTTAGAACAGACCGGATTCGGTGTACTTCTTGCTGAAGGTGTTGGCGAATATCAGCAGCACGAAGTTTATGACGGAGTTGAACAGGGACACCGCGGTGGAATAGCCGTAGTTGGCCTCCTGCAGGCCCTTGCGGTACACAAAGCTCGAGAGGATGTCCGCCGTTTCGTACACCTGGGGGTTATAGAGGAGTATGGTCTTCTCATAGCCCACGGAGAGCATCTGGCCGACCCTTAGTATCAGCATTATCATGATTGTGTCTATAATGCCCGGGATAGTCACCCGCAGTATCCGCTGGAAGCGGTTGGCGCCGTCTATCTCCGCGGCCTCGTAAAGGGTCTGGTCTATGCTCGACAGGGCCGCCACATATATGATAGAGTCAAATCCCAGGTTTTTCCAGAGGTCCGACACCACATATATGGTCCGCCAGTTGTCCGGGCTGCCCAGAAGGTTGTCGTAGTTGCCGGTTACGGCCCCCACCATGGCCGTGACGGCCCCCTCGGTGGAGCAGAAGTCGATTATGATACCGGCCACCACCACCATGGAGATGAAGTAGGGCATATAGGATATGGTCTGGATGGTCTTGCGGTAGCGCTTGCTGCGAAGCTCGTTCAGAAGCAGGGCAAAGAGTATGGTCAGCGGGAACTCTATGCCTATCTGCAGCAGGCTGAGTATAATAGTATTGCGGATGACCCGCCAGCTGTAGGCCGAGCCGAAGAAGTCCGCGAAGTTCTTAAGGCCCACAAAGGGGGACCCGAAGAATCCCAGCTTCGGCTTGTAGTTCTCAAAGGCCATCAGAAGGCCGCCCATTGGGATGTAGTGGAAGATGATGTAGAAGGCGATGGCGGGCAGGACCATAATGAACAGGGGCCAGTTCTTTATGAAGTCCTTTTTGATGTTCGGCCACGTGAACTTTCGCGGCCGGCGTGGCGCTGCTTCCAGCGCCGACTGAGAGTTTCGCATAACATCTTTCCTTTCCTGCCGTCCCGCTCATAAAAACTTGCATTTATAATGCCGGACGGGAATATTTGCATATATATTAACAAA
This sequence comes from uncultured Eubacteriales bacterium, assembly GCA_910584745.1. Taxonomy (GTDB): domain Bacteria; phylum Bacillota; class Clostridia; order Oscillospirales; family Acutalibacteraceae; genus Acutalibacter. The sequence continues at coordinate 58,622 of CAJUDG010000006.1, read as the reverse complement.
TTGTTTCTAAGGTGTAAAGCACCAGAATTTTATATGGGCCGCGGCGCAAAATCTGGTACTAATTTTGTGGGTGTTCCAATTTTTGCGGGATATCCGCCGCTTTTGCGCAAAAAATGGAACGGCACACCATCGCTGACTTGGTCAGCCATACTGCCGTTCCATCGGTTCTGCGCCTGCGGCGCTCATGTCCTTATGAATAACCGGAGAGAAAATATTTCAAAATCCCGTCACCGGGCGGGCCCGCTCTTGGCGTACTGGCCGGGGGTCATGCCCTCGTACCGCTTAAAGGCCCGGATAAGTGCCCGCTGATCCGCATAGCCCGAGCGCTCCGCCGCCTCCTTGACGCTGGCCCCCTCTGAGAGCAGCTTCTTTGCATTCTCAAGCCGCACCGCGTGCAGCTCGTCCAGAAGGCCGCAGCCCGCCGCGGCCTTGTACTGGTGGCTCAGTGTGGAGAGGTTCATATTGAGATACCCGGCTATCATGCTGGCGTTTAAAGACTGGTCCGTGAAATTCTCCCGGATGAACTCCCTGACGCTTCTCGTCAGCTCCTCCTTCACCTGATCCGGCCCCGGCCCCCAGGACACCGCCCCAAAGAGGGACAGCAGTTCCGCCTCAAGCTCCGCCGCGCCCCGGCACTGCCGAAAGCGGCCCATGGCGGACTTTGCCCTCTCTTCGGGCACATAGGGCAGCAGCAGCTCCACCACGTCGGCATAGCGCCGGCGGATGTTCTCCACGGGCAGGTCCCTTTGGGACAGGTCCTCTAAAAGTATCTTATTCAGGCACCCGGCTGCGCGCTGCTCCTTTTTGGCGGAGAGGCAGTCGGTAAGGGCCCGCTGGTGGGACAGGAAGTCCTTATAGGACTGGGCTCCCTCGTCCTCAGAGGGCCCCCCGGCGGCCCAGACCCCGCGCCTGGGCCCGGGACCCCAGAAGCTGTCCCGGCAAAGGGCCTTATAAACCGCCGACCAGGCCCCCGGCGCATCCTCAAGGCGGGTATGGGTCCCGCTCATATAGCAGCAAAGGGGCATTGACAGTGAGTGCTCGGCGGCAAAATGTATCTCCGCAGCCTCATCATAGCTCAGTGACCGCTGGATAAGCACCGCGGCGCAGCCGCGTATCTCCAGGCTTACCCCGCCGCTTTTGTCAAGGAGTATCTCGTCAAGGCCCTCCCTTACCCGCCTAAGCTCCTCCTCAGAGGCGGCGCCGCCCTGCTCCGGCGCAGGCACAAAGGCCAGCAGCTGGTATGCCACGCCCTCCTCAAGGAACTGGGACAGGGCCGAGGGGCTGTCCGAATGCCCCTGTAAATACTGGCGCAGCTCCGACTGGACCACCTGGGTGGCAAGGCTCTCCTTTTCCCGGGCAAAGCTTACAAGGGCCGAGCCCAGCTCAGAGATGGATCGGTATCCGGGCCCGGGCCCTCCCGGGTCCACATAGGGCAGAAGGCTCTTTATGGGCCGGTATGTCCGCCTGCTCCACAGCACGGCCAGCAGCACGCTGACTGTAAGTATCACGGCTATCTCAAGTATAATGTCCATCCAGATTATGCGTATCTCCTGATAGTACGCGTCCCGCCGGGTGAGAAAGCCGTAGCGCACGCCGCTCAGTCCCGACTGATACTGGGAGTAAACGTACCGCCGGCCCCCAAGGTCCACCTCGCCGGAGCTGTCCCCGCTCTGGGCCATGAGCCCGCAGGCCTCCGGGGCCCGCTCACCGCCGCAGATCAGCTTATAGGCGTCGTCTGTCACAAAGGCCTCGAAGTCCTCGGAGTTCCAGCGGGACAGGCTCTTGTCAAGCTGTATAACAATGCCCACGCAGGAGATAAGCTCCCTGCGGCGGGAATCGTACTGGCTGCGAAGGACCATTATGCACCCGCCGCCCTTGTTTCTGTACACGGTGGTGATGTGCTCTGATATGCTGCCGCTGTCCAGAAGGGAGTAGAAGCTGCTCCAGGGCAGCTGCAAGTCCCAGGAGAACAGCTCAGCCGACTCGGGATGATAGGTGCGCCGGTCGGTCACAAGAAAGCCGCTGTTGGCAAAGTAGCAGAACCCCCGGAAGAACGCGGCGTTCTGGCCTATGGCCCGGGACAGAGACTCGCTGAGGTCGCAAAGGCCGAAGAGCTCCTCGGGGGTTATGGTCTCCTTTTGGGAAAGGCGCGAGGCCAGGGCGTCCTCGGAGAAAATTGACACCAGATTCGCCGCGTGACCCAGGGTCTGGTCGATCTCCTGACCCACGGACTGCATAGAGCTCTCCTGGTCCGCCATTATGGAATCCTGAACCCGGCTCTCAAGCCGCCCGATGGTGAAAAAGGAGAGCAGCAGCGGTACAAGGCATACGCACAGATATGAGGCCAGAAACTGCTTATATACTTTCATTACCCTTTCGCTCCCTCCTTCCTGCGGGTTCTAATGTAAGTCTATATTATACAGTAAAACCGGCAGAATTGCAAGAATTTTCGACGGGAATATCAGGATTTTCCGACCTTGACACCATGCGTGCGCATGTGGTACAATCATCGGGAAACCTTTAGGGGTTACTTTGATCGGAAAGGAAGGGTAAGATATGAAAGTCTACAAAGCTGATATCGCAGTCATCATCGGGAGGGTTATAGAGCTCTAAGTCTTCCTCCCGCAAATCCAGGAGGAATCTTCATTGAATAAGAAAAATTTAAAACTGCTGTTCTCGTTTTACAGGCCCTATCGCGGTCTTTTCGCCGCGGACCTCATCTGCTCCCTGGCGTCGGCCGGCATAGCGCTGGCTGTGCCGCTGGGGGTGCGCTTCATAGCCGGCACGCTGCTGGACGCGGGGGACTATTCCCGTGTGCTCTGGTCCGGGCTGGCGCTGGCGGCGCTGGTGGCGGTCCAGGCGCTGTGTACATACTTCTATGACTATCAGGGACATTATCTGGGCGCGAAGATAGAGCGCGACATGCGCGCCCAGATGTTCTGTCACTGCCAGCGGCTGCCTTTTTCCTATTACGACAGCCATACGGTGGGGGACCTGATGTCCCGCATCAGCAACGACACCCTGTCTTTGGCAGAGTTTTTCCACCATGTACCCGAGGATCTTCTGATAAATTCCGTCAAGCTGGCTGGGGCGACGATAATACTGCTTGCGGTGCACTGGCAGACCGCCTGTGTCATATTGGCTTTCCTGCCGTTTATGGCGCTGTTCACCGTACATTTTAACAAAAAGATGAACATTGCCATGACTGACGCCAGGGAGAGCATGGGCCGCATAAATTCCCAGGCCGAGGACTCTCTTTCAGGTATTCGGGTAGTACAGTCCTTCGTGGGCGAAAGGATCGAGGAGGAGAAATTTTCAAGGCTGAACAGGCGGTTTCTGGAGGACCGCCGGGCAGGCTATCAGAGCGAGAGCAGGCTGTATACCGGCATGGACGTTTTTGCGGCGGCGATACCAATAGCGGTAGTGGTGTTCGGGGGGCTTGCTATCCTTCAGGGCGGCATGGAGGTCTCCGACTTGCTGCTGTTCCTCTTGTATACCGGGTATTTCACCGGCCCGGTGCAGAGCCTTGTAAACACCAGCCGCCTGCTCCAGGAGGGCCGCACCAGCTTCCGGCGCTACAGGGAGCTGATGGACACGCCGCCCGCAGTAATGGATAAGCCGGATGCGCAGGTCCCTGTGAGCGTCAGGGGAGACCTGGAGTTTCGCGGCATAAGCTTCCGCTACGGCCAGGGGAATGAGGTCTTCCGGAACCTGAACCTGACCGTCAGGGCCGGGGAATATGTGGCCCTGGTAGGCGCTTCCGGGGTGGGGAAGACCACTCTCTGCGCGCTGCTTCCCCGGTTCTACGAGCCCATGGAGGGCGCTGTGCTCCTGGACGGAAAGGACGTGCGGGATATGCCCATTGAAGTCTTGCGCAGAAGCGTTGGAGTGGTGCAGCAGGACGTGTATCTTTTCACCGGCACTATAGCGGAGAACATAGCCTACGGCCGGCCTGGCGCCAGCCGGGAGGAGATAATGGAGGCCGCAAAGCTTGCCGGAGCCGACGGGTTTATCCGCGGGCTGCCCGGCGGGTATGACGCGGACATCGGCCCCCATGGGGTAAGGCTGTCCGGCGGCCAGCAGCAGCGCCTGTCCATAGCCAGGGTGTTCCTGAAGGACCCGCCGGTGCTCATACTGGACGAGGCCACCAGCGCCCTTGATAACCACAGCGAGAAAGCAATTCAGCAGAGCCTTGAGCGCATAGCCGGACAGAGGACCACACTGGTCATTGCCCACAGGCTTTCCACGGTGCGCAATGCCGGGCGCATAGTGGTGCTGGACGAAAACGGGGTATGCGAGCAGGGGACTCATGAGGAGCTGATGGAGCTTGGCGGCGTGTACGCAGGGCTTTACAGGGCCTCGGAGGGAATATAATAGGGTATAAATGAAGGAGCGGAGGTCACCCCGCTCCTTTTACAGTGCCTGGACTCAGTAGTGAAACTTCTTCCGCTTCCCGAAAAGGAACGCCGCCGTCACCACCGCCGCCATGACCTCGGCGGCCACGATGGACAGCCATATGCCGTTAAGGTCCCATATCAGCGGGAATATGAGCACCGCCGCCACCTGGAACACCAGGGTCCGCAGAAAAGATATCAGCGCCGAGGTGAGCCCGTCGTTCAGGGCCGTGAAGAAGGCCGAGCCGAAGATGGCTGTGCCCGCGAACAGAAAGGAGAACGAGTAGATCAAGAACCCGCCCACAGTCATCTCGAACAGCTCCGGGTCATAGCCCACGAACACGGCGGACAGGGGCCTGGCCAGGGCCTCGCCCATAATCAGCATTGCCCCCGAGACAGAGAGGATTATCACAAGGCTCTTGCGGTAAAGGCTCCTGAGCTCGTCCCGGTTGTCCGCGCCGAAGTGGAAGCTTACCACCGGGGCCATACCGGTGGAGTAGCCTATAAAGATTGCCATAAATATCATGCTGACGTACATCAGCACCCCATAGGCCGCCACGCCGTCCTCCCCGGCATAGCGTATCAGCTGGCCGTTATAGAGCATACCCACCACGGACATGGAGATATTGCTCATCAGCTCTGACGAGCCGTTGGTGCAGGCCTTCAGGAGGGCCTTCCAGTCAAGCGTGGTCCTACACAGGCGCAGGCGGCTTGAGTTCTCCCGCCCGAAGTAGAAAAGGGGTATTATCCCGCCAAGGGACTGGCTTATGGCCGTGGCCAGGGCCGCCCCACCAAGGCCGAAGGGGAACACGGCGGTGAGAAGCGCGTCAAGCACCATATTGGCAACCCCCGCTATCACCGTCACTATAAGGCCCAGCTGGGGCCGCTCGGCGGTGATGAAGAAGCTCTGGAACTCATATTGCAGCATAAGAGCGGGCAGGGCCGGGAGAATTATGCGCCCGTAGAGCACACAGTTTTCCAGCATCTCCCCCTCGGCCCCAAGCCATGCGGCGATGGGCCGCAGGAAGATAAAGCCCAAAGCCCCCAGGATAACGCCCAGCACGACGGTGACGTACACGAAAAGGGAGAAGAGCCGCCGGGCCCCGGCATCGTCCCCCTGGCCCATGGTCCGGGCCATAAGGGCGCTGCCCCCCGCGCCGAACATGAAGCCCACGGTACCCAGTATCATCAGTACCGGCATGATAAAGTTGACAGCGGCAAAGGGGGTCTTGCCCACGAAGTTCGACACGAAAAAGCCGTCCACCACGCCGTATATTGAGGTGAACACCATCATTATCACAGAGGGCAGGGTGAAGCGGAAAAGCTTTGAGTATGTGAAACGGTCGGACAGTTGGATCTTCATAACTTACCTCCAAGAAGAAACGAGTGAAAAGTGCGTATATAAAAGCTAAAGCTCCTGGATCTTTTCCCGAAGCGCGTCAAGATACCGGCGGGTAAGGGACAGGTAAAGCTCCCGCTCCTCTGGCAGCCAGGTCTCGTAAATATCGTCCTCGACGGCCATCAGCCGCAGCACCGTGCCTCGGCAGAGCTCCCGGCCCTTCTCCGTCAGGCAGGCCCGTTTTTTCCGGCCGTCCACAGACTCGAGATAGAGTATGCCGTCGCTCTCCAGCTTTCTGAGGGCGGAGTTCACCGTCTGCTTTGGCATACCGGAGAGGGCGATGATCCGCCTCAGCGGGCACGAGCCGTTGAACTGGCAGAGGGTATAGAGCACGTCCATGGTGCTGTCCGTCAGGCCCAGCCTTAGGGTGGCCTCGTGGTAAACGGACTGAGTCTCGCCCATGAGAAAGTCCAGTCGTTTTGACTGCTCATGTATTGTATCAGGCATATGGCATCACTCCTTTTGTACGATATCGGACGTTAAGTCTATTATAGTACGATTTCATACATTTGTCAAGCCCCTCTTGACGATGTTTCCCCTTTTGTGCTATACTATAATAAAATCACATTAAAGCAACAGGGGGCCCGGGCCCCCTGTTTGAGAACCGGGAACACCGGTTCTCAAACAAAAGCTTACTATGGACAGAGGGGGTGCGCGGGTGTACCTGGGGATATGCGACGACAACCGGGAGGACCTGGACCGGGTCTGCGGCCTTATAGACGCGTGGCAGGAGGGGACTGGCGCGCCGGTCCCGCGCCGGACCTTCCAGAGCTCGGTGGAGCTGCTGGAGGCCGCCCGGCAGGAGCGGTTTACCGTCTATATGCTGGACGTGATGATGCCGGGGATGGACGGCCTTGAGGCCGCAAGGGAGATACGCCGCTTTGACGACGCGGCGGAGATAGTATTTTTCTCCACCTCTCCGGGCTTTGCCTATGAGAGCTATGAGGTGCGGGCGCTGAACTATCTGCTGAAGCCGGTGGAGCAGGGGGCGCTCTTTGCCCTTTTGGACGGTCTGAACCTTCGGGAGCAGGAGAACCCCGGGGCCCTGACCTTGAAGACCAGCACCACCATCGTGCGGGTGCCATATGCCCAGATAAGCTTTGTGGAGGTGATAGGCAAGCACCTCTATTTCCACCTGACGGACGGCGGCGTCCGGGAGGTGGCCGGGGCGTTGAAGAACTTCGAGTCGGAGCTGCTGCCCCGGCCGGAGTTCATGCGGGTGCACCGCTCATACATAGTCAATATGTATCAGGTGGAGGAGCTGAGATCCTCGGGCCTAAGGACCTTCCAGGGGGACATCCTGCCCGTGTCAAGGATATACTTCCCCCAGATACAGAAGGACTATATGGCCCTGCTATTCGATGGGAAGGGGGGCCGGGGATGAGCCCCCTGTATGTCTTCAATCTGGTGAATTATGGGCTGGTCTTCTTCTTCGGCGCGTTTTTGAGCATATCCATTGCCGGGGGCTGCAGAAGCCGCAGGGAGTGGATCATGGTCCTGACGGTCAGCCCGCTGCTGCTTCTTCTTCAGGGGATGTCGCTGTACCTTCTGGGGCTTGACGCCACAAAGGAGCTCTATCCCTTTATGGCCCACATCCCGCTGTTTTTGCTGCTGGTCTTTGTGCTTGGCCGGCCCGTGGGCATATCTCTGGTAAGCGTCTGCACGGCCTATCTCTGCTGCCAGCTGCCCCGCTGCGGCGGCATGGCCCTGGCGGCGCTGACAGACTCCGAGCTTGTGGGAGAGGTATTCTATACCGCTATAATCTTCCCCATACTTGTGCTGCTGCAGTGGTTCTTCGTCCCCTCCGCCCGGGAGGCCATGGCCGAGAGCACCAAGGCCCTGTTCCTGTTCGGAAGCCTGCCGGTGAGCTTTTACATGTTCTCCTACGCCACGGCCATATACTCCGACTTTCTCTACTCCGGCAGCGATGTGGCGGCGGAGATGCTGCCAACCCTTGTGGGCCTGTTCTATATGATATACACCACCGCCTACCGCCAGCAGCTTCAGCGGCGCACCCAGGCGGAGCTGATGAACTCCCTGATGGGCGGGCAGCTCAAGCAGGCCGAGAACGACATGCAGGCCCTGCGCCGCGCCGAGGCCCAGTCCGCCGCCTATCAGCATGACATGCGCCACCACCTGGCGGCCATCGACGGCTTTCTGGCCGTGGGCAAGCCCAAGGAGGCCAGGGACTATATCCGGGGGGTCCGGGACGACATCGAGGCCATCACGCCAAAGCGTTTCTGCGAAAACGAGCTGGTGAACCTTTTGTGCTCCTCCTTCTCCGCCAAGGCTCAGCGCATGGGCGTGCGCCTCAGCCTTAGGGCCGCTGTACCCGGAAAGCTGGAGATATCTGATACGGAGCTCTGCGCCATGCTCTCAAACGGCCTTGAAAACGCCCTGAAGGCCGCGGCGGCCCTTGAGGAGAGCCGCCGGTGGGTGGAGTTCTACAGCGGCATACACCACGACAAGCTGCTTATCGAGATAAAGAACCCCTGCGCCGGAAAGGTGGATTTTCTGGACGGCCTGCCGTATTCCGGCGAGCCGGGCCACGGCTACGGCTGCCGAAGCATATCCACCATCGCCCGGCGCTGTCACGGGCTCTGCGATTTCAAGGCGGAAAACGGCATCTTCACCATGCGCGTGGCCCTGCCAATGCTATGATAATTTTAATAATATAGTATAGTAAAGATCCCGCACCCAAGGTGGTGCGGGTATTTTTTGCGCGTTTTTTGGGGCGGAAAAAATTTTTTCAAATTTTTTCATTTTTTATGCAACCAAAATCGAAAAACATGACTTCTTAATATATAGAAGTATTTTACCGGGCCAAGCCATGCCTGAAATCAAGGAGGAATCACCAATGAAAAAAGCAATCGCCCTCTTACTGACAGTCATATGCCTGCTGACCCTTCCCGGCTGCCAAAGCGGCGGGCAGGAGAGCTCCCGCACCGGCCCGGACACACAGAGCGATACCCCCTCAGAGGCCGAGACCGGCGGGGACGATGGCCTGCGGGTGCTTGTGGACCTGGGCATCTGCCGGACGTATATCAGGACCGAGCAGCAGCGGGACAAGACCCTGGAGCAGTTCAAAAAGGACATAAAGGAGCTGGGCGGCCCCACTGACATAGAGTTCGAGTGCATCTACTACGACTACCGCTCCGAGCGCAAGTCCGAGAACGCCAGCCTGCGGCACTCAGAGCTGACAAGAGTGCGCACGGAGATAATGGCCGGAAAGGGCCCGGACGTGTTCATAGTTGCCTGCGACAACCACGGGAACGCTGAAAGGGAGGAGGCCCTGTTCAAGTACCCGGAGCAGACGTTGGACAGGCGGATGTTCCTGCCCCTGGACAAGTACATAGAGAACGCGCAGTTCATGGAGTGGGACAAGCTGCAGCAGACGGTGATGGCGGCCGGAAAGAATAAGGACGGCCAGCAGCTCCTGCCCCTGACGTACTCCATGCCGCTTTCCATCTTCCGCAAGTCCGAGTTCCCACACGAGCACTCCAAGACCATGACCTTCGAGGAGATGGCCAGGGAGGACTACCCCGTCCAGCTGCTCTCCACCAGGAGAAAGCTGGAATCCGCGGGCCGGGAGGTAATCATGGATGGCGACCACCTTGCCGCCGTGTTCGCGCAGATAGCGGACTATGAGACCGAGGAGCTGGCCTTTACCGAGGATGAGCTCTTAAATATGATGAACACCATAGGGGAGCTTGAGAAGCGCAGGGAGCAGGGGGCGTTTCGGGACGTTCCGGCCTATTACCAGGAGAACCTGGGGGTGAACTTTGACGTGGCCCTGAAATTCGCCGATACAGCCGAACAGAATCACCCCGAGGACCTGGAGCATACCATGGGCATGAAGTCCGGCGAAGCCCTTAGCCTTGTGCCCACCTACACCGTGGAGGGCGGCTACGGCGCGGTGATAACCTCCTTCGCGGGGATAAACCGCAACACAGAGCGCCCCGAGGACGCGTTCTTCGTGCTGGACTATCTTCTGAGCAAGGAGGGCCAGCAGTCACCAATCTACATAAACATGACCCCCCAGCAGTCCATCCCCACCCATGGGGACGTGATGAAGAGCAGGACCAAGGTGACTAACGGCGACCAGAAGCAGCAGACCTCCCTGGGAGGGTACAGATGGCAGACCTGGAGCTTGCCCAAGTCCAACTTCGACGAGCTCTGCCGCCTTCGGGACAACATCACCCATGTGCGCTTCCGCACGGAGCTGGACGGGAAGCTGGCGAACCTGCTTGACAGGAGCGGGATGCTATATGGCAACGACGAGGCCATGAAGCGGGAGGCCCATAGCACGTATATGGAGATGCAGATGATGCTTGCCGAATCCTAAAAGCATATTTTAAGGAGGTGCATATCATGAAAAAGATAATTGCTATTATACTGACTATCGTATGCCTGCTGACCCTCCCCGCCTGCCAGAGCGGCGGACAGGAGAGCTCCGTCCCCACCATGAAGGCCGCCACGGACGAGGGCGTAAAGGAGCTGCCGGTGGTGACGGTGCTGGTGGACCTGTGCCAGTCGGACCTTACCACAACGGCGGTCAGTGACCTGCTGAACTCCACTCCCGGCTATGGCGAGGAGTTCATGATAGCCACCGAGACCCTGCCCGACTTCTGGACCAGCGACGAGCAGCGGCAGGCGGCCCTGACCCAGCTAAAGACGGAGATACTGGCCGGGAAGGGCCCGGATGTGTTTCTCTGCGAGAACCCCATAATGGAGAACGGCAATATGGGCGGGGCGGTGTTCGAGTTCCCCCGGCAGGCCATGGACAGCCACCTGCTGCTGCCTCTGGACAAGTACATAGAGAAATCGGAGCGTTTGGAGTGGGACAGGCTCGCCCCGCGGATCATGGAGGCCGGGAGGAACGGCGAGGGCCAGCAGATACTCCCCCTGACCTTTGGCTTTGACGTGATGTGCTTCAATAAGGAGAATTTCACCCTGGAAGCGGAGCTCCCAATGACCTCTGACGAAATGCTCGAGAGCTCCGACCCCATGGTGCGCTATACCGGGATGTTCAGAATGGGGGTGCGTTCGGTCTTCGGGCAGATAGAGGACTATGAGCGCGACGAGCTGCTCGTCTCGGAGAAGGAGATAGCGGCGCGCATAGAGCAGTTCAGCGGGCTTGACGAGGAGTTTCCCCAGTTCCAGCTCTCGGACCCCATAAACCAGCGCAGTATTCTCGGCAACTACGCCATGGGCGGGACCGCCAAAATGGGCCTTGGGGGCGGGGACTACTGGCTTGTGCCCCGGTATAACGTGGAGGGCGGCATAACCGCCACTGTGGGGGCCTTCGCCGCCATAAACCGCAACACGAAGCTGCCCGGCGAGAGCTTTAAGGTGCTTGAGACCATGCTGACGTCGACCGGCCAGACCAGCGGGCTTCTAAAGCAGCTCAACGGCCAGCCGGTGCATATGGGCGTGCCCTGCGCCGGGTGGACCCACACTGAGGGAAACTATAGCCAGTTCTCGGCCCTTTTGGAGCAGATAAACGCCGCCGTCTTCCGCACCCCAGTGGAGCAGGAGTTTGACCGGCTGACAAGGGACGTCAACGCCGCGGAGGGCGGGGATATAGAGGATATCGTCCATGAGCATTATATGAAGATGCAGATGATGCTTGCCGAATCATAAGAGAATATTTTGAGGAGGTAGAATATCATGAAAAAGGTAATTGCTATTTTACTGACCATCATATGCCTGCTGACCCTCCCCGCCTGCCAGAGCAAGCGCGAGCCCGCCCCCACCCTCTGGATAGTGACCAACGTGGGCTTCCCCGACGAGCAGTTCGGCGGCGAGGACGATCTGCGGAACATCATAGAGCACCTGGGGGGCCTGCCCTCGGGGGTGGACATAGAGCTGGAGGTGCTGCCATTGGAGGGCGCGGAGCTGCACACACGGCTTACCCGCCTGCGCACGGAGCTGCTCTCCGGCGGGGGGCCGGACGTGTTTTTGATGTACGCGCCGCCACTGCCGGAAAGGGAGCTGCTGTTCCAGATACCGCAGATAGCCATGGACAAGTATTTTATGCCCCTGGACGAACTTCAAGACAGCGCCAAATTCATGGAGTGGGACGCTATGAACCAGAAGATAGCTGCCGCAGGGCGGACGGACAAGGGCCAGATGCTGCTGCCCATGTTCTACGGCTACAATGTAGCCGGGACCAACGAGCCCGTGGCAGAAGTGCCCGGCTCCTGGGACGAGGCCCTAAATAGCAGCGACAGGGCCGTGCAGGAGGGCTACGGCTCGGGTCTTCGGCGCAGCGGCTTTAGGGACGTGGCCCTGACGGATGTCGTGGACTATGAGGGCGAGACCATGCTCATAACCCAGGAGGAGCTTTCACGGCGGGTAAAGGAAGCCCTCTCCTTCCCATACGATGATGAAAACGCCAGGTCCTGGTCCATGACAGAGCTTGCCAGCGAGAACGAGTGCATCGAACAGGGCTGGGCCGGACCGGCCGGAACGGCGTTCCCCCTGTACAACACAGATGGCGGCGTCACCGCCAAGGTAAACAGCTACATCGCCGTGAACCGCAGCACCACCCATAAGGAGGATGCCCTGACCCTGGTTGACATGATGATGAGCCGGGACTTTCTGACCTTAGAGGGCTTCTGGAGCGAGAGCCGTACCATGAATCAGTCAGGCATGTTCCTCTTTAACTCCCTTCGGGCCTGGAACGGCGGCAACCCCATCTACGACGACTTCTTCGAGGACGGCAGGAGCATTATGTACGCCTTCAGTCTGACGGAGGGCAGACAGGCCCTGCACAGGGAGATAATCGACAAGATATCCTACGCCTACATCCCCAGCGCCGCCGACCAGGAGCTTATAAAGCTCTTCAAGGACTGCAAGGCCGCTGGCAGCGAGGAGGAGATAGATAAGCTGGTCTCAAAGTGCTATACCACCATAGAGATGATATTGGCCGAATCATGATAATAGGAGGGAAATATGATGAAAAGAAAACTCGCTCTATTACTTGCACTGCTGTGCCTATTCGCCGCGATGCTGCCCGCCTGCCAGAGCGCCGTGGAGGACAGCTCTGCGGTGACCGATGAAAAGAAGGTGACCGCAGAGCAGATGGAGGAGAAGTTCGGTATGCCCGTGGTGCGGGTGGTGATGGACCTGCCAAACTATGACGAGGGGGCGAAGGACGGCCAGCTCTCCGACGCCCTTTCGCGGCTGCCCGGGTACAATAAGGAGTTCATGCTGCTCATTGAGACCCTGCCAAGGGAGGGGGAGGAGCGCAGTATAGACATGACCCGCATAAAGACCGAGATGATGGCGGGCAAGGGCCCAGACCTGTTCCTCTGCGGCCAGGACACCTATGGCGTATGCGGGCTGCTCTACGGCGGCCGGACGGACCCCTTCTTTCCCTTCCCGGAGCGGGCCATGGAGAACCGGCTGTTCCTGCCCCTGGACGATTACATCGAGAAAGCGGAGTATATGGAGTGGGACAAGTTCCTGCCGGTCATTATGGACGCCGGGAAAAATGCTGAGGGCCAGCAGATAATCCCGCTGAGCTACACCTTTTCGGCCCTCTACGCTGACAGGGAGAAGTACGGCCTCCTGGACTTCGACCGCTCCATGACCCTCTCTGAAATGTGGCAGAGCGACAACCCCGCCCTTCGCTATGCCTCCTACACCAGCGCGCCCTTCATGGTGGGCCGCATAACCGAGCCCGGCGACGACGAGCCCATGTTCACCGAGGAGGAACTCTTGGGGTATATCCGGGACTACGATATGCGCATACCGGGGGATCCCAAGGATTACCAGGACCTCCAGGAGGATGAGAAGGTCTATAAGGGCACGATAATGCGCGGGTTTCTGCCGGAGCCGGGTCTGATCTCGCCTGTCCCGGACAGGTTCGTGCTGGGCAATGGCAGCCCCGCCTACCGCATAATCCCCGCAAAGAACGCCCGGGGCGGGGTGACCGCTGTCATAAACGAGTTCGCCGCCATAAACCGCAACGCCCGGCACCCGGACCTGGCCTTTAAGATAATAGACTACCTGATGGACGCCAAAAACCAGCAGGGCAGCGACTTCTTCTACTCCCGGGTGTCCCTTGGTATGCCGGTGCACATGGACCTGGGCAGCGAGGAGTACCCCCTTCGGGACAAGAACTGGTACATGAGCGCCGAGAACTTTGAGGAGTTCTGCGCCGCCCGGGCTGAGATAACCGAGGCCAAGTTCATCGGCCCCGCGGACCAGGCCCTTTGGGATATCGAGAGCTATGACGAAAAGGGCCTTGAAAAGAGCGTGCACCAGCAGTACACCCTTATAGAGATGCTGCTGGCCGAATCGTAAAATACTGTTTTCAGGAGGAAAATGTCATGAAAAGAAAAATCGCTTTACTTATGGCGCTGCTGTGCCTTACCATCGTTTTTCTGCCCGGCTGCAAGGAGGATAAGGGCCAGAGCAGCAGCCGCAGGGACACCCAGAAGACCGCGGACAAAATGGAGGAGACCACCGGCCTGAAGACGGTCTCGATACTTGTGGACCTTGCGGACGGCATGGCCGAGGAGATCACCAAGACCCTGAACAAGGTCCCGGGCTTTGGAGAGGACTTTATATACCAGATAGAGGTCCTGCCCCCGTTATTTCAAAAGCAGGACCGCGACAACATAATGACACGGGTGCGCACGGAGATAATGGCCGGCAAGGGCCCGGACCTGTTCCTGTGCTCCCACAGGCTTTACGGCTATGACGCGGGGTCGGATGATATGCCGTTCTTCAAGTTCCCGATCCAGGCCATGTCGAACCGCATTTTCCTGCCATTAGACGACTACATTGAAAAGGCCGAAGGCATAGACTGGGATTCAATGCAGCCAGTGGTAATGGAGGCGGGACGCAATCAGGAGGGCCAGCAGATAGTACCCCTTAGCTACACCTTCGAGACCGCCATTTTTGACGGCTCCTACACCCCGGAAGCCAAGTTCCCCATGACCTGGCAGCAGATGACCGAGGACCCCGACCCCAATATCCGGGCCGCGTCCAACGGGCATATGTACAATATTATCGGCACCCTGGCGGACTACTCAAAGGACGCGCCCGCGTTCACCGAGGAGGAGCTGCTGGGCTGGGTGACCAAACATTATGACACCTGGCAGACAGTCCCCGAGGAAAATAGGGACGTACACCATATTTTGATGGACCAGGGCTACCTGTCCGACTACGCTGAGGATATTTCCCTGGGAGGCAAAGAGGAGTATACGATGATACCCCTTTGCAATATCTCCGGGGGAGTGACGGCGAGTATCACCACCTTCGCGGCCATCAACCGCAACGCCCGGTACCCTGACGAGGCCTTTAAGGTCATTGAGTACCTGCTGGACCCGGAGGTCCAGCAGACCAGCACACTTTTCCAATTCTGCACCCAGGGCCTGCCGGTGTATACCGGCACAGGAAACAGCGACACGTCCTCGGGAAGCCGCTGGCAGATGAACGAGGCCAATTATAAGGCCGTTACAGAGATACAGGAGATGATAAACGTTGCGAACTTCCCCGGCCCGGTGGACGCCAGCGTCTGGGGCGTGATGTGGTATGACGAGGAGGAAAGGAAGAAGTCGGCCCATGAGCAGTATGTCCTGATAGAGATGCTGCTGGCGGAGTCTTAAAAGGAATGTTTTTGAGGAGGGAAACGCCATGAAAAAGAGAGCAGCCTTATTGCTGGCCGTCCTATGCCTGGCCGCCGCCCTTATGCCCGGCTGCAAAAGGACCGATGGAGAGCGCCCCACGGAGCCCAGACCCTCGGTGGAGGTCGTGCCGCCCGAAACGGACCCCAACGCCCTGCGCGTACTCATCGACTTTACCACACCCGGCAGCACCAGCCATGCCGACCATGACGTGCTGGAGGATTTCAAGAAAGCCATAGCCGAGGCGGGGGGACCGGAAGATATCACATTCGAGTATGTATTTTTTGATGATTCTTGTGAACGGGACAGTGAAAACTACGCACTCAGGGGCAACGAGCTGACAAGGGTGCGCACGGAGATAATGGCGGGCAAGGGGCCGGACATTTTCATAACCACCTGTCAGCCTGAATATGTGGACCCGGTGTTCAAGTACCCGGACCAGGTCATGTCCAGAAGGGCGTTTCTTCCGCTGGATGGTTACATAGAGAACGCCCAGTTCATGGAGTGGGACAAGCTGACCCCCGCTATTATGGCGGCGGGTAAAAACGAAGAAGGCCAGCAAGTGCTCCCGCTGACATATTCGCTGCCGCTGACGGTTTTCCGCAAAACCGAGGTGGAGCACACGCACTCTCAGGACCTTACATTATTCGACATTGCTAAGAGCGACAACCCGGTGTCTTTGCTTTTCTCCGAGCGGGCTACCGAATTCCACACATTTTGGATGGATGACGACAGGTTTTCCTCGGCGTTCATGGAGCTGGCGGATTATGATACCGAAACCCTGGCATTTTCTGAGGAGGAGCTGAAAGAGGTCATAAAGACGCTGGGCGATTTGGAGAACCGCAGGGTAAGCGGGGAATTTGACAACGCCCCAAGCTACTATCACAGCAACCTGGAGGTTGACTTCAACTTTAATCCCGGAGATGATATGTATATGGCGGATAAAGGGGGAATAGGCGAAAACGAGCGCATTACCCTTTTCCCGCTCTACTCTGCTCAAGGGGGATACTGCGCGACAATAACCTCCTTTGCCGCTATAAACAGGAACACAAAGCGCCCTGACGACGCGTTCTTTGTGCTGGACTATCTTCTCAGCCTTGAATGTCAGTGTTCTGAGTTGTACGCAAATCTGACATTTAGCCGGGCGATTCCGACACACGAAGAAGCCATGCAGAAGCGCACCAAGGTGATACAGTATCACGCCACTGAGGGGAATAAACCCAAAGCATGGTATCTGCCAAAGTCCAACTTTGAGGAGCTATGCTCTCTGCGCGACAACATCACCTCGGCCCGCTTCCGCACGGAGTTAGACAAGAAGCTGGTCAATATCCTGGACAGGAGCAAGTTCCTTGTAGGTAACGAGGAGGCGCTTGATAGGGAAGTGCACGCGGCTTATATGGAGATGTCGATGATGTTGGGTGAATCATAAAAAACCGTCACAGGAGGAAAACATCATGAAAAGAAACATCGCATTTTTGCTGACCATTTTACTGCTGTTCGTGCTGCCCGGCTGTAAAAGCGGCTGGGTGGAGAGCCCCCCGGAGCCCAGACCCTCGGCGGAGGCGGAGACCGGCGCGGACAGCGAGCCCCTGCGGGTGCTGGTGGACGTAGAGTTCGCCAGCGTGTATGGGGACCCCCATGTGAGCACGGCCTTCAGCTCGCTGAAGACCAACCTGAAGCTCTGCGATGCGGACATAGGAGAGGTTGAGTTTGAGTATCTTCCCCCAAAGGGGGAGGAGCGGGCCGCCGCCCTGACCCATATGCAGACCGAGATAATGACCGGCAAGGGGCCGGACCTGTTTATCTGCGCCTGCTCAAGGCCCTGGCAGGAGGAGAAAGCCCTGTTCCTGTTCCCCACCCAGGTCATGGACAGAAAGCTGTTCCTGCCCCTGGACGACTATATTGCCAAGGCAGAGCTTACCGATTTTGACAGGCTCGTGCCCCTGCTTATGGAGCAGGGCCGCAATGAGGAGGGCCAGCAGATAGTCCCCCTGGCCTTTACCATGCCCATGACCGTTTTCAGAAAGTCCGAGGTGCAGCATGAGCACTCGAAGACCATGACCCGGTCCGACATGCTCTCGGGTGAGGACTATCTCAGGGCCTCCGCCACGGTACACGGCGCCTCGGTGTTCGGGACCACGGCATTTTTTAAAGAAGTGGCGGACTATGAGAAGGAGGAGCTGAGCTTTTCAGAGGAGGAGCTTCGGGACTATCTCATGGAGGAATATGAGACTACCTACAGCGACGACCGGCCGGAACCCCCGGACAATTTCAACTGCGACCTCTCGGTGGGCTTTATCGACTCCACCAGGAGCGAGACCAGGTACATGGACGAGGACCACCACGGCGGGCTGAGAAAGACCGACGAATTCACCATGGTGCCGGTCTATTCCAAGGACGGCGGGTATGTGGCGTACATCACCAGCTTTGCCGCCATAAGCCGCAACACCAAAAAGCCCAGGGAGGCCTTTGCGGTGCTGGACTATCTATTGAGTGAAAACGGCGCCCGGTCGGAGCTTTACGCGTATATGACATTTCTTGTGGGTATGCCCGTCAACATGGATATCGGGACAGAGGAGAAGCCCATAGTGGATAGTGGCGGCGACCCCTGGTGCCTGAGCGATGAGAACTTCCGGGAGTATTGCAGCCTTAGGGACAACGCGTCGGCGGCGCGGTTCAGCACGCCCCTGGAGGACGGCATTATGGGGGCCAGCCTGGACATAGGCCGAAGCGAATATGAAAGGTCCCAGGGCAAAAGCGCCAAGGAGCCGGAGAAGATAATCTCCGACGCTTATAGAGTGATGGAAATGGAGCTGGCTGAAAGTTGACAACTATTATATAAATTTGCTATAATAATAAAAACTATTGAGAGTGACAAAAGAAGTTTCGCAAGAGGTGCCTTTTGATGAGAAGAAAAGTTTCTTTACTGATAACGGTTGTCTGCCTGATAGGACTTCTGGCCGGGTGCAGAAGCAAGCCCGCCACCACCTTTATTATCGGGGATGAGGGCCAAAAGGAGCTGTCGCTGGTAACTATGCTCATAGACCCGGGGGTAAGCATGGAATCCACCGGCTTCATACAGTTCCTTAAGACCGTGCCCGGCCACGACAAGGAGTTCCACGTGGAGATGGAGATGCTGCCCCAGGGGGCCGACGGCGTGGTACGCCGGCAGCGGCTGCAGCGGGTGCGCACGGAGATAATGGCCGGAAAGGGCCCGGATATATTCATCTGCGAGAATTATAACACCGTCACCGTGGACGTGCGGGAGCTGGGCGGCGATGTGGCCGAAGGGGGGCTTTTCAAGTACCCCAATGGGGTCATGAACAACCACCTGCTGCTGCCCCTTGACAAGTACATAGAGAACGCCCAGTACATGGACTTCGGCCAGCTGGAGCCCAAGGTGATGGCGGCGGGCCGCAATGATGAGGGACAGCAGATACTCCCGCTGACCTTTGACTTCTATGCGGCGGCCTATGTGCCCTCCTCCTACGGCCTGCCCCAGGAGCGGCCGAAGACCCGGCAGGAGATGCTGGGTTCCGGCTGCGCAAGGCTGGATATTGCTGCCAAGGGCATGTACGGAGATACTCTGTTGGACTATTTCCCCGATATGGTGGACTGGGACAAGGAGACCCTGAACTTCACCGAAGACGAGCTTACGGAAAGAACTCTTGACTACTGGGACGCCAGCCAGAAACGGCTTTCAGGGGAGTATGTCTTTGCGGGCGGCAGGGACGACGGCGCGGGAGTGCTGAGCAATTACCTGATGAGGTTCCAGCCCTATGAGGGCACGATACTTGCCCCGGAGTACAATAGAAACGGCGGGGTCAGCGCCTATGTCACCACCTTCGCCGCCATAAACCGCAACACCAAATACCCGGAATACGCCTTCGCGGTCCTGGATAAGCTGCTGAGTAAAGAGGAGCAGAACATGCCCAGGATATATAAGGGCTCCTTCCGAACCGGCCTGCCGGTCTATACCGGGGCCGCCGGAGACACGCCCGCCCTGGGCGGCGGGGCCCTGCCGGAGCATCTTGCAAAGCAGTACGGCGAGCTACTGGAGATGGTGGACGATGTGCGGTTCCTCAACATGCTCGATAACGAGATGGTGCGCTCTGTAAAGCCGGTCTGCGAAAAGCCGGGCTCCACCCAGGAGGACGTGGAGAAGGCGGCGAGAGAGGCGTATAGGGCCATGCAGATGATGCTGGCCGAGAGCTGAAAAGTATAATATAAAAGCAAGGAGCGATAAACCATGAAGAGGCTGATATCATTTATTCTAATCATAGCGCTGCTATGCGCTGTGTTCGCCGGGTGCAAAAGCGGCGGGGGAGGGGGCGCGCCGGAAGAATCCAGCGCCAGCTCCGGCAGCTCAGAAAAAACCGGACCCTTGCGGGTCTTTATTGATGTGGAATATGGGAGCAGCGTATATGCCAGAATCGAAGACGAGCTTTTGGAGTATATGGAAGAATATGATCAGGGGAAAAAGAAGAATGTCAGTTTTAAGGCCCGGATAAAGGATATGGGCGGGCCGTCCTCCATTGAGATCGAGATACCCCCTGTCCAGGGGAATGACCGGGAGATATATTTCACCGGCCTACGCACTGAGATTATGGCAGGCGGCGGCCCGGATGTCTTTGTGTGCGGAGCTGGCATCGGCAGCCATGAAAATCAGAAGACTGGCGAATATATCGAGTCCGAGCCGCTGTTTCGGTATCCCCAGCAGGCCATGAAACGTAATATGTTCCTGTCGCTGGACGGTTATATTGAGAACGCCAAATACATGGATCGGGAGAATCTGACTTCCATAGTAATGGACGCTGGAAAGACGGAGAAGGGGCAGTTTCTGCTGCCAATAACCTATACCGTGCCGGCTACGCTATTTCGTAAGAGTGACGTTGAGCATACGCCCTCAAAGGAGATGAAGTGGGAGGATATGCTCTTTGGGGAGCCGTATATGCGCCTGGCGGCGGTAAACGCGTGGCGCTATGCGGGGAGCGGGCTGGCGCCGCTGGGGGACTATGACCACGACAAGCTGGCAATGTCGGAGGAGGAGATGGTCCGTTATTTTAATGAAAAGCTGGACAACCTGGAGAAGTACGAAAGTGAGAGCGGCATTCCCAGCGCCCGGGGTGATCTGAGGGTCACCGGCGATATACCGCTGAGCTTTTTTGACGGCTGTTTCGAGGATAATGACCCCATCGCGCTGGTTCCCCTGTATTCCCGCGGCGGAGGGTATGGAGCGATAATCAATAGCTTTGCGGGTATCAACGCCAACGCAAAGCGCCCGGATGAGGCTTTTTGGGTCGTGGACTATCTTCTGGGAGAGGAATGCCAGAGATCGGGGTTCTGCGCCTTTATGACCTGCGACCGGGGCGTGCCCGTCCTGGAGGGGCTTATGACCGGGAAAAAGACCGTTTCTGACGGGATTGAGAATTGGACAATGTCCGATAACCTTTACGAGCAGTTCTGCGCTGTCAGAGACAGCATAAGCTTTGCTGATTTTGCCACCCCTTTGGATTATGAGATGAAACAGCTCTACTTCGATTTACTTGAGCCGTCCACAAAACCCAGGGAATCTATCATCCACGACGCCTACATGCGCATGAATATGATGCTCGCCGAAAGCTGAAAAATTTATAAATAGGAGTGATAAAAAATGAAACGCTCGAAAACAGTCCTACAGGGCTACCTCCTGATAGCCCCCCTGATGATCGGGTGCCTGCTGTTCTACGCCATACCCTTCGTGCTGGTGGTGCAGTATTCCCTCAGTACCGGCAGCGGGGACGCGCTGTACTTCATCGGCACCTACAACTACCAGGACGTGACGGCGAACCGCATGTTCACCCTGGCCTTTGGGAACACCATGCGCTTTTTGGCGGCGGCGCTGCCGCTTATCATGGTGCTGGCGTACCTGATAGCGCTGCTCATGCAGAAGCACGCCGACAAGCACAAGCTTTTAAAGTCCGTGTTCCTGTTCCCGTACATCATGCCGGTGGTGGGTGCGGTGATACTCGTTGAGCTGCTCTTTGCCGATGCGGGGCTGGTGCCCAATATAGCGGGGGCCCTGGGCCTGCCCATGGTGGACTGGCTTGGCGGGCCCGCGGCCTTCGGGGTGGTGCTCTTATTGTACCTCTGGAAGAATACGGGCTACAGCGTCATCCTCTTGCTTGCGGGGCTCGTGACCATACCCGAGGAGCAATACTCCGCCGCCGACCTGGACGGTGCCTCCGGCTGGCAGAAGTTTTACTACATCACCACACCCCAGATGTGGTACTCGGTGTTCTTCGCCATCATCTTCTCGCTTATCAACGCCTTCAAGTGCTTTAGAGAGATCTTCCTGATAGGCGGCACCCACCCCAACGAGAACATCTATATGCTCCAGCACTTCCTGAATAACAGCTTTGAGAACCTGAACTACGCCAAGCTCTCCGTGGCCTCGGTGCTGCTGCTTATCGTGGTGCTCATCGTGTTCGCGGTATTCTACGGCTTTGTCCGCAAAAAGGAGGCGTTCAGAACATGAGGACAAAAACTTCCCTTGGGGGCAATATCTTCGCGTGGATATTCGCCTTTATCTCCATCGCGCCCTTCGTGTACGTGCTGGCCCTGAGCTTTCTTACGCCGAACGGGGTCACCTTCGGGTACTATTACGACGTGTTTTTGAGCACCTCCCAGTACCTTATGCGCTTTTGGAAAAGCCTGCTCATCTGCCTTTGCATAGTGGCCGGTCAGCTGGTGGTGTCGGTGCTGGCGGGGTACGGCTTTGCGAAATGCGACTTCCCCGGCAAGAACATCCTGCTCTTTATCCTGATGATACTGATGGTCCTGCCCCTGCAGGTGACCCTGGCCCCAAACTATATAATGCTCGACAAGCTGGGCCTATTGGACACCTATTACGCGCTTATCTTGCCGTCCATCTTCATACCCTTAGGCACCTTCATCCTGACCCAGAGCTTCAAGTCCGTCAGCGACGACATTATAGACGCGGCGAAGCTGGACGGCTGCGGGCTGTTCTCGCTGCTCATGCGAATCATCCTGCCCATGAACACCAGCGGCCTTGTGTGCGTGACCCTGCTCTCCTTCTTAGACGGCTGGAACATGGTGGAGCAGCCCATAGCCTATATAAAGGACTTTCTGCGCTATCCCATCTCGGTGGCCCTGGCATACGTGCCGCCCGCGGACCCCACGTTACAGCTGGTCTGCTGCATAATGGTGGTGCTGCCGCCGTTGTTCCTGTTTACCTACTTCAACCGGGAGCTGGTTGAGGGCATTGTATTGGCGGAGGTGAAATAAATGAAAAAGAAAGCGCTGCTTATATTCACGCTGATATTCTGGATGGTGGCGGCCTGCACCTTCCTGTCCATGAAGGTGGAGGAGGAGATGATACCCCAGGTGACCTCCATGGAGCCGGACCGGGGCGCGGGCTGGGACAAGGACCCCACCCTGCCCGCCGACTGCATTATCGAGGACGAGAACGGCCAGCACGTCTACAGTATCTATGAGGGCACCGGCTGGGAGGCCGGGACCCGGGCGGCGGAGGTCAGCGGCTGGTTTCAGATGGAGGACAAGATAATGCTCGGCAACGCCTGGGGGGACTTTGTCCAGTACAGCTCGAAGCCCCTTAGAGAGGGCGAGCTGCTGGAGGTCATCCGGGGCGGCGACAAGGTGGAGGACCGCTGGCTGGCGGTATTCCCCCAGGGCCTGGAGCTGGAGCTGAACTGGGACGGGGCCGAGCTGCCAAAGGGCGTAAGCGTTGAGGAGTGGAACCAGAACGCCATACAGCTGCATATCGACGACGACCTGGCCCCCTTCATGCAGGGCCGGGCCAAAAGCCGGGTGCCGTATATTGCCGGGGCCACGATATACAGTTTTAACGACATGTACCAGCTCCTTGACAACTTCACGGCCTTCGGGCTGCTGCTGGGGATACTGACGCTGGTGCTGGTGCTGTGGATAACCTCCTGTGCCTTCTCCAAAAGGGCCCGCAGAAACCGCTGGGTGCTCTGGGCAAATCTGGCCCTGGGGCTGCTGCTTCTGGTATGCGTGCCCATTGTGCTGGATTCGGTGGACCTGCCCTCGTCGCTGCTCCCCCGGGAGCGGATAACGGACTTCGGGGCCATCACCGGGGCCATGGACCAGTTCTTCGGGGCGCTGAAGGGCTTTTCCCGCCCGATAAGCGGACCGGGGGCGCTCTCCGCATCTCTGCCAAAATCCGAGGCGGGCCAAGCCATCATAATGGCGAAGAACGACGTGCTGGTGCGGCCGGTGCTGTACGCCATTCTGGGAGCCCTGCTTGGGGGCGTCATAGCCCTGACCGAATACGTGGCCCTCTGGCATGTGAACCGCCCCAGGATAACGAAGGGGCGGCACCATGCCGGAACAAAACAGGAGAACTAGAAGGAGATACTGTATGTATAACGAATACGACGACCCGGAATTTTTTGGCCGTTACGCCCAGATGCCCAGAAGCAGCCGGGGCCTTTCTGCCGCGGGGGAGTGGAGCCAGCTCAAGGGACTGTTCCCGGATATGGACGGCAGGGCCGTGCTGGACCTGGGCTGCGGCTACGGCTGGCACTGCCGGTACGCCCTGGAGCAGGGCGCGGCCCGGGTGCTGGGCCTTGACATCAGCGAGAATATGCTGAACGAGGCCAGAAAGCGCGGGGGAGAGGGCATAGAGTACCGGCTATGCGGCATAGAGGAGTACGAGTACCCAATAGAGCAGTGGGACTTGGCTGTGTCTAACCTGGTGCTGCACTATATCAGGGACCTTGACGCGGTGTATCAGAAGGTGCACAGGACCCTGCGGCCCGGCGGGGTGTTCCTTTTCAACATCGAGCACCCGGTGTTCACCGCCGGGGTGGGCCAGGACTGGATATACTCCGACACCGGCCAGCCGCTGTACTGGCCGGTGGACGGGTACTTCACCCCGGGGGAGCGGGAGACGAACTTCCTTGGCTGCAAGGTGAAAAAGCAGCACCATACCCTGACCCAGATACTGGACGGCCTTATAGGCTGCGGGTTTCGGATAACCGCCGTGGAGGAGGCTAGGCCCCCGGAGGAGATGCTCTCCGAGCCGGGCATGAGGGACGAGCTGCGCCGCCCCATGATGCTGCTGGTGCGGGCAGAAAAGTAAAAGAGAGCCGCCAATCAAGGCGGCTCTTTTATACTTGATTACTCTTTGCCATTCCAGCAGTAAGTGCAAAGCTTACACTTCGGCAGCCCCACGGACTCCACCATATCGTCCAGCCTATGGTAGCGCAGGGACGTGAAGTTCATCTTCTTGCAGATGGCGTCCACCATGGTCTGATACTCGGCGGTGTCCGGGTCCGAGTAGCTGTCAAGGTTATGGGGGGTATTCGTCCCCTCAAGCTCCTTTATGACCCGCCGGGAGATGAGGTCGTCCAGGGACGCGGACCGGGAGAAGTTCAGATACTTGCACCCGAACATGGGCGGCGGGCAGGCGGGCCGGGCGTGCACCTCCCGGGCACCGTGCTTATAGAGGAAGTCCGTGGTCTCTCTAAGCTGGGTGCCCCGAACGATGGAGTCGTCGATAAGCAGCAGGCTGCGCCCCTTTATCAGCTCGTGGACCGGGATGAGCTTCATGTGGGCGATGAGGTTGCGCTGGCTCTGTATGGTGGGCATAAAGGACCGGGGCCAGGTGGGGGTGTACTTTATAAGGGGCCTTGAGAAGGGTATGCCCGAGGCGTTGGCGTACCCCACGGCGTGGGCCGTGCCGGAGTCGGGCACACCGGCCACGTTGTCGGGCCGGGACCCGGAGAAGCTGTCCCGCTTTGCTAAAAGCGCACCGCAGTTATAGCGCATTTCCTCCACGTTGACCCCCTCATAGGAGGAGGTGGGATAGCCGTAATATACCCAGAGGAAGGTGCATATCTTCATATCATCCCCGGGGGCCGAGAGGGTCTCAACACCCTCGGGGGTGATGGCGGCTATCTCGCCGGGGCCCAGCTCCCGCTCTCCGGCATAGCCAAGGTTAAGGTACGCGAAGCTCTCGAAGGAGACGCAGCGGGCCCCTTCCTTCTGTCCGATGACCACCGGCGTGCGGCCAAGCCTGTCCCGGGCGGCAAGTATGCCCTTTGGGGTCAGCAGCAGCAGGCTCATGGAGCCGTCGATGGACTCCTGAGCATAGCGTATGCCATCGATGATGTTGTCCTTCTGGTTTATAAGGGTGGCCGCAAGCTCTGTCTGGTTGATGTCGCCGCCGCTCATCTCCATAAAGTGAGAGTGGCCCCCGGCAAATATCCTGTCCGCAAGCTCCCCGGTGTTGTTTATCTTGCCCACGGTGACGATGGCATAGGTGCCGTGATGGGAGCGCACGATAAGTGGCTGGGGCTCATAGTCTGATATGCAGCCTATGCCCAGCTGCCCGCGCATCTCCGATACCTCGCTGTCGAACTTGGTCCTGAAGGGTGAGTTCTCGATGTTGTGGATGGACCGGTCAAAGCCCTTCTCCCGGTCGTACACGGCCATGCCCGCCCGGCGTGTGCCCAGGTGGGAGTGGTAGTCCGTGCCGAAGAAAAGATCAAAGACGCAGTCCTCTTTTGACGCGACGCCAAAAAAACCGCTCATATATTAGCCGTCCTTCCGTATAATAAATGCTTGGATGACTCACAGGGACATTATAACATGATTTGCGGATATATGCCAGTACCAAACGAGAAAAAAGCGCGGATAAGGTTGCACATAAAATGGGGGCTCAAAATGAGAAATCGGTGCAAAACATAAAAAATGCAGGATTGCAAAAATTAACTTGCATTTTTGCGGGGAATATATTAGAATATATAAAGTTTGAAGGCGAAAAATGAAAATGCATATTAACGAATTATTCATGGGGGATATTTTATGAAAGCAACCGCAGTAAGCACCAGAAAGATGGAGTCAATGAGCGCCATGGAGCTGGAGGCCATTGAGCAGGAGGCCCAAAGGGATTATGAGGAGATAAAGTCCCGTGGCATGAGCCTTAATATGTCCCGGGGAATTCCCTGCGTCGAGCAGCTGGACCTGGCCCTGGGTGTACTTGAGGCCCTGCACGCCAGAAGCGAGTTCGCCAACTCCAACGGCGACGACTGCCGCAACTACGGCGTGTGGAACGGCCTTTTGGAGATGCGGGAGATATTCTCGGAGCTTCTGGGGGTCCCGGCGGACCAGATAATCCTTGGCAACAACTCGAGTTTACAGATGATGTTCGACACCATCTCCCAGGGCTTCACCCACGGCTGCGGGGGGCATACCCCCTGGTGCAGGCAGGGGGAGGTCAAATTCCTGTGCCCAGCCCCGGGCTATGACAGGCACTTCGCCGTGACGGAATACTTCGGCATAAAAATGATACCCGTGCCAATGCTCAAAACGGGCCCTGACATGGATATGATAGAGGAGCTTGTGAAGGACCCCAGCGTGAAAGGCTGCTGGTGCGTGCCCAAATACTCCAACCCCACCGGCGTCACCTACTCCGACGAGACGGTCCGGCGCTTCGCGAGGCTGCACCCAGCCGCCCCGGACTTCCGCATCATGTGGGACAACGCCTACTGCGTCCACGACCTTACAGACGAACCGGCGGAGCTTCTGAACATCTACGACGAGTGCGTGAAAGAGGGTACCGAGGACCAGGTGATAATCTTTGCCTCCACCTCCAAGATATCCTTCCCCGGGGCGGGGGTCGCTGCCCTGGCCTCAAGCGCCAAGACCATCGCAAGCCTTAAGAGCCGCACCACCATACAGACCATCGGCTCGGATAAGCTGAACCAGCTGCGGCACGTGCTGTTCCTGCACGACGCCGACGGCGTCCGCAGCCTTATGAAGGGCCACCGCCAGATACTGGCCCCCAAGTTCCGTATAGTGCTGGACGCTTTAGAGCGGGAGCTGGGCGGCCTGGGCATTGCCCGGTGGAGCGAGCCCAAGGGCGGGTACTTCGTGTGCCTTGACGTGCTGGACGGCTGCGCCAAGCGGGTGGTGGGCCTGTGCAAAGAGGCCGGGGTCACCCTTACGGACGCCGGGGCCACGTACCCCTACGGCAACGACCCACACGACAGCAACATCCGCATAGCGCCGTCCTTCCCGCCCCAGGAGGAGCTCAGGGACGCCATGGAACTCCTGTGCGTGGCAATTAAGCTTGCCGCGGCGGAGAAGCTGCTGGGGGAGAGGTGAAATTCCCTCTTGTAATTTGCGGGGATCTGTGTTATAATAAGCGTGCAAGGAAATCAAAGGGTCCATTGCGCATCTAGAACGGCAAGGCCCCGGGGATCCCAACATCCCCGGGGCCTGTATTTATATAATTGGGAGGTGTCACTATGGAAAAAACCTGCATCATCTCCTTCAGCGCCCGCCCCGGCGGCAACTGCGCCAGTATAGCCGGAGAGATACAAAAATACTGGCAGGGCAGGGGAGAGGTGACCTTTTTCGACTTCTCAGCCCTTGAGATAACCCCCTGCGGGCGCTGCGGCTACGAGTGCTTTGTAGACCGGGAGAGCTGCCCATATTTCAGCGACCCGGAGTTCGCCATATGCGAAGCCATAGCCGCCAGCGATATTACATACTTCGTCCTGCCCAACTACTGCGACTATCCCCCGGCCAATTTCTTCATCTTCAACGAGCGCGGGCAGTGCTATTTCCAGCGGCACCATGAGCTGCTGGAGAAGTACCTCTCGGTCAGGAAGAAGTTTATCGTGGTGAGCAACACCGGCCGCGAGAACTTCACTGCCGCCTTCCGCTATCACGTGCCCGAGGGGGCAGAGCCGGACACGCTCTTTCTCAGGGCCAGGGAGTTCGGCAGGGTCAGCATAAGGGGAGACCTTCTGAGTTCGCCCGAGGCCGTGGAGGCCGTCAGGACATTTATCGCCCAATAAAATGGAAACCGAAAGGGATGGCAGAATGAGCAAGCTTAGAAACATGCGCGGCGTAGAGATACCCCGGTTCCGGGCGGTCTCCTCCGGGCCCCAGACCCTGGAGCGGCTGTTCGGGGCGGGGGACGGGTTCTCCGCCTGGGTGGAGGGGCATAAGGAGCTGCTGAAAAAGTCCGTCTATGAGCCCAACGATTTTTTGTGGCACGAGGATGGGGACGTGGACCGCTCGGTGTGGATATTGGCGGTGGAGGACGGCGTAACACAGGCGGACACCGCGCCCTACGAGATAATAGAGTTCCCCGGCGGCATGTTCCTGGCCGCCACGGCGGACGAAAACGACCCGGAAGACCTGAACGGGACGGTGGACTGTATGATGGACTGGATAGCCTCAAGCAGCGTTTTCACCTATGGGGATTTCCCACAGAGCGGCATGTGCAATATGCCAAACCCTGACGGAGCCTTCGACAGGGCGCTGGGTATCGCCCAGCAGCAGATATTCCTTCCGCTAAAGCCCCGGGAGGTCGAGGGGTGAGCCGGAAGGTTTCCGTCCGGCCAACATGGTTCTTTCGCAGAAATATATAGGAAAATTTTGCCGAAAGTCTTGAATATCTCTGCGGTTTTGATTATAATTAGTACAGATTGGTATTTTGGACGGCGCTTGGGTGAAAAGCTTACGTCCGAAACATTATGAAACCGAAAGGAGTACCAATATGAACTATTCCCATGAAGTGGAAAATATGTGCACCGTGACAAAGGGTCCCCATCACGGACCGGCCCCCATCCCCGAGGAGGGCAAGTGGGTCAAGGCCTATGAGATAAAGGACATCTCCGGCCTGTCCCACGGCATCGGCTGGTGCGCCCCCCAGCAGGGCGCCTGCAAGCTGACCCTGAACGTTAAGGAGGGCATCGTGCAGGAGGCTCTGGTGGAGACCCTGGGCTGCTCCGGCATGACCCACTCCGCGGCTATGGCCGCCGAGATCCTGCCCGGCAAGACCCTTTTAGAGTGCCTCAACACCGACCTTGTCTGCGACGCCATCAACGTTGCCATGCGCGAGATATTCAAGCAGCTGGCCTATGGCCGCAGCCAGACCGCCTTCTCAGAGGACGGCCTGCCCATCGGCGCGGGGCTCGAGGACCTGGGCAAGGGCTTGCGCTCTCAGGTGGGCACCATGTTCTCCACCGGCGCAAAGGGCGTTCGCTACATGGAGATGGCCGAGGGCTATGTCATCAAGATGGCCCTGGACGAGAACAACGAGGTCACCGGCTATCAGTTCGTAAAGCTCGGCAAGATGCTGGAGGACATCCGCCACGGCGTATCCCCCGACGAGGCCTATAAGAACAATATCGGCCAGTACGGCCGCTTCGACGGCGCCGCCAAGTACATCGACCCCAGAGAAGAATGATCGGGAGACAATACTTAATTTAGGAGGACAACTAAATGGCTAACGAAGTCATGTTTGAAGGCAAAGAGAGAAGGATGCCCAAAATTGAGAAATGTCTCGCCGAGTACGGCCTGGGCAGCCTGGAGGAGGCTCGTGAGCTCTGCAGATCCAAGGGCTTCGACCCCTATGATATCGTAAAGGGCGTTCAGCCCATCGCATTTGAGAACGCCGGCTGGGCCTATACCCTGGGCTGCGCCGTAGCTATAAAGAAGGACGTGAAGACCGCCGCCGACGCCGCCGAGGCTATCGGCATAGGCCTCGAGGCCTTCTGCATCCCCGGCTCCGTGGCCGAGCAGCGCAACGTGGGCCTGGGCCACGGCAATCTGGGCGCGATGCTCCTTCGTGACGAGACCAAGTGCTTCGCGTTCCTGGCTGGCCACGAGAGCTTTGCCGCCGCCGAGGGCGCTATCGGCATCGCCAAGACCGCCAATAGGGCCCGCAAGGAGCCCCTGCGCATAATCCTCAACGGCCTTGGCAAGGACGCGGCCTACATAATCTCCCGCATCAACGGCTTCACCTATGTAAAGACCGACTACGACTTCTTTACCGGCGAGCTGAAGATAGAGGAGACCCGCCCCTTCTCCGACGGCGAGCGCGCCGCTGTCAAGTGCTACGGCGCCAACGACGTGCTTGAGGGCGTGGCCATCATGAAGCACGAGGGCGTTGACGTGTCCATCACCGGCAACTCCACCAACCCCACCCGCTTCCAGCACCTGGTGGCGGGCACCTATAAGAAGTGGGCCATCGAGAACGGCAAGAAGTATTTCTCCGTGGCCTCCGGCGGCGGCACCGGCCGCACCCTGCACCCGGACAACATGGCGGCTGGCCCCGCTTCCTACGGCCTGACCGACTCCATGGGCCGTATGCACGGCGACGCCCAGTTCGCCGGTTCCTCCTCCGTGCCCGCCCACGTTGAGATGATGGGCCTCATGGGCATGGGCAACAACCCCATGGTGGGCGCGACTGTGGCCTGCGCCGTGGCGGTTTATGAGGGCTTGAATAAGTAAAAAAACGCCTGCACATAAGAAGACCGGCCTGGGGGAGAACTCCGGGCCGGTTTTTGTATGGAAAGGGACGCGGTCAAGGGGCGTTAGGCCCCTTGTGGGGTTTGGGGCAACGCCCCAAGGTATTGCCGTAAGGCGCGACCTGTGCGCCTGAAGGCTATAAATGTGCTCAAAACATATTGACTTCCATGCCTGCCTATGCTAAACTATACTTAATAAATAGCTTAAATGTTAAATAAAAAGGAGCTGGCAATATGAGCGACATGCAGGCGACCCTCCGCGCCCTGGCGGACCCCACCCGCCGGGAGATACTGACCATGCTGAAAAGCGGGCGGCTCTCCGCCGGGGAGATAGGCGAGGGCTTCCCGGTCACCGGCGCGGCGGTGTCAAGGCACCTGTCGGTGCTCAAGGAGGCGGGGCTTGTCCGGGACCAGCGGGAGGGCAAGCACATCTACTACGAGCTGAACACCTCGGTGCTGGAGGAGGTAATGCTGTGGCTCATGGAGCTGAGAGGGGAGGATACGGAGTATGTGGAGGCAAAATAAGGTGAAGGTAATTGTCACCTCCCTGGTGACGCTGGTGCCCTGCCTTATAGGGCTGGCGCTGTGGAACAGGCTGCCGGAGCTTGTGCCCACCCACTTCAACTTCCAGGGCGTGGCCGACGACTGGAGCAGCAAGCCCTTCGCGGTGTTCGCCCTGCCGGGG
The DNA here is from genome assembly GCA_910584745.1 of uncultured Eubacteriales bacterium. GTDB lineage: Bacteria > Bacillota > Clostridia > Oscillospirales > Acutalibacteraceae > Acutalibacter. The sequence continues at coordinate 27,186 of CAJUDG010000006.1, read as the reverse complement.
TTCTTCTTCGTCTGCCAGCTTATCTGCGTGTTCGCCATGCTCCACGACCCCAAGGGGGAGAATATCGGCGAAAAGCTCATCTCAATACTGCTCTGGGTGCTGCCGGTCACTTCCATGGTGGTGGGGGTCTGCATGTACATGTACGCGCTGAATATTCGGATAAACATCGGCTTCGTAAGCATAACTCTTATAGGCATTTTGCAGATAGTCCTCGGCAACCTCATGCCAAAGCTCCGGCACAACTACACCGTGGGCATAAAAACCGCCTGGACCCTCTCCGACCCGGAGAACTGGTATCACACCCACCGTGTGGCCGGGTGGAGCCTTGTGGCGGCCGGTGTGCTGACCCTGGCCACGGCCCTGCTTATGAGCCCCTGGCTCATGCTCATATTGACGGTGGCGGGGATAGCCGTGCCCATAGTCTACTCCTTTATCTACTATAGGCAGCACAAAAGCCAGGGGTAACTCCGGGGAAAAGGAAAAAATTTGCGCAAAAGCATTGACAGGACGGCGATAATATGGTATTATATTCGAGCGAGTTGGAGAGGTGTCCGAGTGGTTTAAGGAGCTAGTCTTGAAAACTAGTGATCCCGCAAGGGACCAAGAGTTCGAATCTCTTCCTCTCCGCCATCTGACAGCTCCGCCAGGTCGCAAGACCGCTTGCTTATAGATATGATACCATCCTTGGAGAAGTACCCAAGTGGTGAAGGGGCTCCCCTGCTAAGGGAGTAGGTCGGGAAACCGGTGCATGGGTTCAAATCCCATCTTCTCCGCCAAAGATACGCCGCAGTCCTTTTGGACTGCGGCGTATCTTTTCAAAAATTGGGGAAATATAATTTAATTCGGGTATAGAGAAAAAGGCAATGAAGCGCGAGGTTACTCACAAATTTATTGACTCCGCAGTTTGATTCTTGTGTCCTCTTTACTCAGTTTGCATACTTTTTGAAATTTTCCGCTTGTTCCAACACTTCCTTGTAAACCTCGTCAATGGTTACCGGAGGATAGTCAAATTTATCCAGCAAAAGAATCAGGTCAACCTGAAGGTTGGCTTTTATGTCGTCACGGGTTGACCAGTCCGTATAGCGAGCCTTATCGTCTACGATCTTCTTAATTCTCTTAGATAACTCGATCATCTTATCATCGGGATAGTCAAACTCAAATTTCTTGGCGACGGTTTTCAGAATATCATAAAACGCTTTTTCTTCATAATCAATACCCAATCCCTTAAAGGAGTCCATTTCCTTTTTCAGCTCCTCCAAAAGTTGGGTAAGCTGCTCTGCAATATCATCAAGAACTTCGTTTGCATATGTCTCGTCACGGCGGCGGTTATTGTATTCGTCGACCACTTTTTTCAGCCTGTCGGCAAATTCCACGCCCATAATTTTATTGACCTTCTTAAACTCGTCGATTGACTGAGAAAGAAGTCTTTGCAGTATCTTGATCTTGGTGTTCGGTAACTGGATGGCATTGATTTTGTCCATATATCCATCGCTGAAAATATCGACCGAGATATGCTTGCCAGTTTCAAACAGCACCTCGACCCCATCAGATTGGATAGCACCCTCCAGCATTTCACGCACCCTTGCGTTCATCTGAGAAATATCGGGAGCATCCCCCTTTGTCAGCTTGAAAAGGATCGAGCGCACGGCACAGTAGAAATAGATATAGTCCTTGTCCTCATCGCTGAATTTGCCGGTGGAGCTGCACAAATTAAACGCCTGTTTCATTCGCTTAACGGCTGCCATAAATCGTGTCTCAAGCTCTTCTGAAAGCTGTACATATTCAGTGGCTCTGTTGAGGCAGGCAAGCTGTTCCGCAGGTGATCCGACAAAGAAATCGCTGCTGTTGAAATTATGAAACATCTGTCCCAGCACTTCCAACTGGTCTTTGACAATCGTGACAGCTTGCTCCACACCTTCAAACTCATCACACTCAAAGTTGGTGTACTTTTTAAGAGCTGTGTTGATATTTTTCTTAATGCCGATATAGTCAACGATCAACCCCTTGTCCTTGCCTTCGCAGACACGGTTTACACGGGAAATTGTCTGAATCAGGGTATGCTGCTGGATCGGTTTGTCTATGTATATTGTGTCAAGCTCCGGCACATCGAAGCCTGTCAGCCACATATCCACGACGATGGCAATTTTGAAATTGGACTTTACATTTTTGAACTGTCTGTCAAGCTCTTTGCGGTCGTCCTTGGTTCCGAGCATATCATAGAGTTCTTTTTCATCGTTCTTATTGCGGGTCATTACCATTTTGATTTTCTCGATGGGTTTTAACTCTCTTTTATCTTGTTCAGTTAGGCCTATCCCATCATCTGCAATTTTCTTAACCGCCCATTCGGGACGCAGCGCTACAATGATTTTATATAGATCATAAGCAATATTACGGTTGGCGCAAACAAACATAGCTTTACCCGCAACGGTTGCGCCATCTGCAACACGGGTTTCATAGTGATTTATAAAATCCTCGGCGACGGCACGCAGCCTGTCGGGATCGCCTATAATGACCTCCATTTTTGCTACGGCTTTTTGGCTCTCCTCAATTTGATGTTCGTTTGCTCCCTCCCTCTCGCATTGTGCATAGTATTCCTCAATTTGGCGGACTTTCTCCTGATCCAGCATAACCTTTGCCGCCCGACCGTCGTAAACAAGATTGACCGTAATACCATCTTTTACGGACTCCGTCATTGTATAAGAATCGACCACGCCGCCGAACACCTCGATCGTGCCGTCAACTGGCGTTCCCGTAAAGCCAACATAAGTTGCATTAGGCAATGAATCGTGCAGATACTTTGCAAAACCATAGGTGCGTTCTACGCCGGATTCAGTAATACGCACCTTTTGGTCGAGGTTAATCTGACTTCTGTGTGCCTCATCGGAAATGCAGATCACATTGTTGCGGGCGGTCAGAAGCTGCAAATTCTCGGTAAATTTCTGAATGGTCGTGAGATAAACGCCGCCGCTAGTCCTGCCCTGCAATTCTTCGCGCAGCTTTTCACGGGACTCTACGCTAACGACCGTTTCGTCACCTATATACTTTTTAGAGGCTACAAACTGCTGGGAGAGCTGATCGTCGAGGTCGGTTCTGTCGGTAATAATTAAAATGGTTGGGCTGTGAAAAAATTTGCTTTTCATCAGCATACGGGTAAGAAACAGCATTGTATAGCTCTTGCCGCAGCCTGTCGCTCCGAAATATGTGCCGCCCTTACCGTCCCCTTCGGGACGCATATGTTTCTTGATATTCTCAAACAGCTTGTTTGCGGCGAAAAACTGCGGATAGCGGCAGACAATTTTCAAATCCTTATCCGAGTTATCGGGGAAATAGATAAAATCCTTTATTACGGCAAGCAGCCGGCATTTACGGAATAATCCTTTCATCATCGTAACAAGAGAGCTGATACCGTCCAGCTCTTTGTCATCCGATTCGATTTTCCGCCATGCATAGAAATAGTCATACGGACTAAAAAGAGAGCCGTATTTGTTGTTTACCCCATCGCTGATGACCACAAAGGCATTGTATTTGAACAGTTCAGGAATATCCCTGCGGTAACGAACGGTCAACTGTTTGTATGCATCCATTATGGTTGTGTTCTCTTTTACAGCGCTCTTAAATTCCAGCACCACAACGGGAATGCCGTTGACAAACACAATGCCGTCGGGAATACGTACCTGACCGCCAATGCCCTCGATTTCAAACTGATTGACCACTTTAAAGATATTGTTTTTGAGGTTATCAAAGTCGATCAGCTCGATATATAGGTCTTTCTGTGTTCTGTCCTCACGGTTGAGAATAAAGCCATCGCACAGAAATTTATAAACGGCTTTGTTGGCTTCATAGATCGTACCCGAAATATTGCGCAGCTTAAGGATGACATTATCCACCTCGCTCGGTGTTATACCGTCTTTTGCATAGCGACTGTAGAGATACTGCCTCAGGTCGTCTGTAAGCAGAACCTCTGATCTTTCTCTATGAATTTTCCCACCGCTCACATAGTTGTACCCTTCGTCTCTGAACAGTTCTATAACAGATAGTTCTAATGCGCGCTCGTCAAACATCTAAATTATCCCCTTCCTTAATTGCACTTCGGAACTTTTCCACATGAAAGGATGCGATTCGGTCCATATCGCAATACAAAGTTGCCTGATTGATATGTATTTTATCTAATTCCTTCAAAATCTTTTCTTTAGACTCAGGCGGAATTAAAATATGAAACATATCATATTTTGAGTATGAAAAATCTATCATGTTCCGCTTGCTTCTATTAATGCCAAAAATAGCAAAAACTCCGCTTTGATTTACAATTCTTTGAAAATCTTGTTTGGCTTTTACCCATAAGACAGCGTTGTCAAAATGCTCCGGCTTTATTTTTGCTTTGAAATATGGTTTTTCACCCCGGACCAAGTGTAAAAATCTTGTAATATCATCTCTATCGTTAAATTGCTGTATTAAAGAATTATAATGTCCTTTATACTCTTTGTTCGTTTTGTCTTCTTCATAGGAGTGATAATAATCTATAAATGAATAATCGCTGACGTCAATTCTATCATCTGCGAAAGCCATATTCGCAAGTAACGATATGGAATCGCTGTCATAGTATTTAAAGTCAGTTGGCTTGATTTTAACTATTATAACGTCTGCAAAATCACTTTTTTCACTTGCACATGCCATGTATAATGCTACAAGAGGGTTTTCTGTAAAATCTAACAGTCTGGTAGGAAATGAATAATGCTGCAATACTACTAAATAATCAAGCGCTGTTTTGCAATCACTGAAAAAGTTGGGGTATGAGGAAATCATTTCATGGATATATTGAGATTCATATTGCAAAATATTTCGATTCGGCTTTCGATATATTCCTGGTATCATATCAAAAATCCAGTTGCCGTGTCCCCTATATAATTGTTTCAATTTTGTATTGTCATCCGTGTCTAAAACTACTCTCAAAAAACCTGCTAAATCATATACAAAATCAAATTTCTGATTGGATGTTAACGGATAATAGCAAAAATATTTTTGATTTCCTGATTTGATAATACGTTTTTCAATTGGAATCCTACTTAAATACGTATTACCTTCCATAACAGAATCAATTGCTTTTGCGAACTCATAGTCGTCTGTGATGCAAATTTTTTCATCTGCCAATCGGCTGCAATATTCATCCAGCATATTTATATCCATAAAATCGATTCTTTGTTGTATCGTATCCATATTTTCACCCCAGACATTATTAAATCTCAAAATTTGTAATCCCTTTTTCTCAACAACAGTTCTATAATAGGCAAACCCAAAGCGTGTTTATTAAAATCTGCCATTTTGTGTTATATATGATAATTTAGCGGCTTAATGAGTCAACCGGCTGAGTATGGTCGAACAAACTTCTTGCAATTGGAAAATTTCGTACTCATTGCTTTTAATCATTTCATCAATGGGTGCCACCATGCTCTCAAATTCCTTGCGTCTTTGGCTATCCAACGAGACAATCTTGAGGGCAAACAAATCATCCTTTGTAATAGAACCAAAAACTGTGCCCTCGTCGTTGAATTTTTTGAGTTCAAAGTTCAACTCCTGCATGGTGTAGTACAGGAATGAGTAGCAGCCATCTTTAGGACGAATGGAAGCTAATCCTCGTCCAATGGCACAGTCCTCTTTTGCAAGGTTGACATCACCGACAGGAGCTCGGACACTCATAAGGACATCACCAGCTTTGGCGTAGCGTTTACCTTCGGTAGTATATAGGCGGATAGTTGGAAATCTAAAACCGAAGTCTGTCCTACCCTGATAAAAGACATCGCCTTGTCCATCAATGTTAAAAGTTTCACCTTCAGGAGAAGTGCCCATCGTAATGGTAGCTATCTCCGAAAGCTCTGCGTTTGCCTCTGAACCCCCGGTGTAGTTCTTATAAACAGCAAAGGCTTGGGCTTCTAAATTATCATTTATCCTCTTCTTCAACGCAATTCTATCCGTAACAGTTTTATACGCCTTGACAATATTTCTCTGTTCTTCGATTGCAGGCACAGGAAGTTCAACCATACAAAGTTCATTCCAATCGAAAATCTCTCGCACACTGCCGTGAGATTTAAAACGGGCGTATCTGTCAAACTCAGGGCGTGAAAACCATAACATCAGATATTCGGGGTCAAGGCCTTCTTTATTGATCACCTCAAAAACTGTGTAAGAGCTTGAAATAATGCAATCTTCACCGTCCAAATACGCAATGGAGATTTTCTCGCCGTTTCGAGAAGTAACAGGGCCGTATGCAAACTGTCCTGTTCTAACTATTTTATAGCTTGACAAATCTGTTCCCACAGTATTTGCTATGGAAGGAATAAATTTCTTTCCTATACTGACGCCAAGCAAATTGGTGACGGATAAATCTCTGTTTCTTTGATCTACGAGCTGTATATAGTTTCTTAACTGTTTATAGTTTGATTTCATATCCCAGCTCCTTAAACACCGCTAACAAATCTGCTTTTGACTGTTTCTCCTGAATCAAAAGGTCTTTCAATTCTCCTTGTAATGTTTTCATCTTGGTATCAAAGTCTATATTCTCGTCTCGGTTTGCAAACTTTATGTACCGGCTCGGGACAAGGGTGAATCCCCTTTTCTCAACATCGTCAAATGAGGCGGAATAGCAAAACTCCGGTATGTCACGATAGGTCTCTTTATACCCAACTTGCTGCCAGTTATGATAAGTTGCTGTTACCTTTGCCCGATCCTCTTCCGTAAGCTCTATGTATCTCTTTTCGTACGGACTTCCCATTTGACGAAGGTCCATAAATAGAATTTCTTTTTCTCTGTCACGGTAGTGTTTCACCTGTCCGTTCTGTTCAACCGTACGAGCCTTTTTATTCTTGTTGAGTATCCAAAGGGTAACGCTGATGTCTGTTGTGTAAAAAAGGTTTCTCGGAAGAGTTATGATTGCTTCCACAAGGCTGTTCCTGATAAGCTGTTCTCTGATTTTCAACTCCGTTCCGTCATCGGACAATGCGCCATTGGCGAGCAGGAAGCCCGCTACGCCATTTTGCGAGAGCTTAGAAACGATGTTCAGTATCCAACCATAGTTTGCATTGCTTGTCGGAGGCACTTCATACCCTTGCCAGCGGGGATCATGTTTCAGTTCGTCTGCGGCTCTCCATTCCTTTTGGTTAAACGGCGGATTCGCCATAATATAATCGGCTTTCAAATCCTTGTGCTGGTCATTGGTAAAGGTGTTCGCCGCCATCTCTCCGAGATTTGCGGAAATGCCACGAATGGCAAGATTCATCTTTGCCAGCTTAAAAGTGGTATTCGTGTATTCCTGCCCATAGATAGAGACCCTTTTCTTGTTTCCGCTATGCGCTTCAACGAATTTGATTGACTGCACAAACATACCGCCCGAACCGCAGCAGGGGTCGTAAAGGATACCGTCATACGGCTCAATCATTTCTGCAATCAGGTTGACGATACATTTCGGCGTATAGAACTCTCCCTTGCCTTTGCCCTCCGCAAGAGCAAACTTTCCGAGGAAGTATTCGTACACTCGCCCGATAATGTCGTTCTCTTTGTCATCGGTATTGATACGGTTAATTTCATCAAGCAGAGAAGCCAGCTTTGCCGTATCAATATGAAGGCGTGAATAGTAGTTATCCGGCAAAGCTCCTTTTAGCGCCGGATTTGCTTTCTCAATCGTACAAAGAGCCGTATCAATTTTCAGGGCAATATCGTCCTGCTTTGCGTTCTCCATTATGTATGACCAGCGGCTTTCTTCGGGAAGGAAGAAAACATTGTCCTTGGCGTAAAACGCAACAATGTCTACAAATCTCTCGCCGTATTTTTTAATTATTGTTTTTCTCTGCGATTCAAATTTATCGCTTGCGAATTTCAGGAAAAATAGACTTAGGACAACATGCTTATACTCCGCAGGCTCCACAGAGCCCCGGAGCTTGTCCGCACTTTTCCAGAGCGCTTCTTCCATCGTTGTTTCTTTTTTCGGTTTTGCGGCTGCTTTCACCATAGTAAAATCCTCACTTCTCTATCTTCATTCTTCTCCGGGTAAAATCTCCATAATGCCATCCATGGTACAATCAAGAGCGAAACAAATTTTCGCTAAATATCTGGAGTTGCATTGTCACTGCGATTCAGTTTGCTGATTGGGTATCGGCTGATACCGGCTGCGTTAAGCAAATCTCTTGTGTCATATCTTTATCTATAAGCAGTATTCGAAGATTCTTGTAGATGATCGCCATTTCCTGTGACCTCCCGCTATGAACCATGCAATTATATATTAAAGTGTAGCACAATTCGCAGGATATCTCAAGGGAAAAGTGCGCTAATGATCAGGCACGCGAACCTGAAATACAAGTCCGGAAGCCGAAACATCTGGTGCCGTGGGTACTATGCGGACATAGTAGGGAAGAACGAAAAGACGAGTCGGGAGCACAACGACCCGTTTACAGGTTGCGAAAATGGTACAGCTAATACATTTGAAAATCTGTGCCCTTCTATTTTCAAATGTATTAGCTGTTGGGTATAAGTAAAGGCCGCTTCATCGGCGGCCTGTGATCAAAATGCGGCGTCAAACCTTCCATACCCCTTTAGGGGTCAAGTCCGTATTTCTACCTTTCAGGGGGTGATCGAACCCCTAGTGAATTAGGGGTTCGACAGTCGGTTATATATGTTTGTTACGGAGACCCCGTTTTGTCGTGCATACCGCACGGTATAAAGGGTGCCGCCCCGGCTGCGCTTCTCATCCAGAAAGGCTATGCAGTGGGCGCTGTGGTCAACCATATACCTGTTCCGGCGCAGCAGCAACCCGTTGGCATATACGTCGCCGGTATATATCACATCGTCTGCCCGCTCCCTGATATAGTCATACATGGCCCGGTCCATGGGGGCCCACCTGGACTCCTGCCCCAGGTACGGCAGCACCAGCACCAGCTTCAGCCCGGAAAAATCCGGGGAGAGCTTCATGCGCAGTATCTCACGGGCGGCAAGTGTGTCAAAACCCAGGGCTCCCCCCGCAAGAAACGTGTCGAAGCCGAACCTGTAGAGCGTGGAGACCTCGCCGCAGATGGCCTCTCCCAGCATCCCGGGGTCCGCCCCGTCCAGGGAGCGATGCCCGGTAAAGCAGCAGGTTTTATACCGTATAAGCTGTACGCCCATGATATGCCCCCAAAGGAAAAATTCTCGTGGGCTTAGTATAGCACAAATCGAACATAATGTCAAAACCCCGCTAAAAATTTTACCGTCACCACCGAGAGCACCACGGCCATACAGTCCCCGGCAAGGGCCGCCGGAAGGGTATGCCGCAGCTTTTTGCACCCAACCGCCCCGAAGTAGACAGTCACCGCGTAGAAGGTGGTCTCCGTGGAGGAGGCCAGCACCGAGGCAATTTTGCCTGTTTCGCTGTCCGGGCCGAACTGCTCCAAAAGGGAGAGGGTGTAGGCCGAGGAGCCGCTGCCGGAGATGGGCCGCAAAAGGGCCAGGGGCAGCACCTCGGTGGAGATACCGGCGGCATTGGCCAGTGGCTCGCAGAGGGCGCAGAGGGCATCTAAAAGCCCCGAAGCCCTGACCATGCTCACGGCCACTATCAGCCCTATCAAAGTGGGCAGCAGACCGAGGGTGGTATGTATGCCCTCCTTTGCCCCCAACACAAAGGCGTCGAACACGTCCACGCCCTTAAAGAACCCGAACAGCAGGATAACGCCGATTATCACCGGCAGCGCCGCCGCGCCTATCTGCTCCATCAGCCCAGCCTCCCTCCGTATATCCTGTGCTCCAGAAGCTTACAGGCGGTCACCGCCGTGATAAGGGCCCCCAGAGAGGTCAGCCATATCTCCGGCAGCACCCCGAAGGGAGCGGCACTGCCGCAGGAGACCCGCATAGCCGCCATGTTCACCGGCAGCAGCTGCAGCGAAGCGGTATTTATCACCACGAACAGCACCATCCCCCGGCTGGGCTCCTCCCCGGGGGACTTCTCTGCCATAGCCTTCATGGCCGAGAGCCCCAGAGGCGTGGCGGCGTTTCCAAGGCCCAGTAAATTCGCGGAGATGTTCATACATATCTTGCCCTTTATCTCCTCGTCGCCCCGATAATCCGGGAACAGCCGGTCAATGATGGGGGAGAAGCCCCGGGCCAGCAGGCTGGTAAGCCCCGCGCGCTCGGCTATCTTCAAAAAGCCCAGCCAGGCGCACATGCTCCCCAAAAGAAATATGGACAGCTCCACTGCGTCCCCCGCGCCGTCCATCACAGCCTGGGACAGCTCCGGCAGCCGCCCATTGACCGTGGCGCAGACCACGCTCAGAGCTATCATTCCGAACCAGATATAGTTTATCACGGCGATCCCCCCAAGGGAAAAATTGTATTGACTTTGGGCGCAAAAGAGGTTAATCTAGATGTATACCGGCAAATAAATTTCTGAAAGGATGAGAGCTATGTTTGGAGAAAAGATACTGGACTACTGGGACGATATCGTAAGGGACCTGGGTAAGCTTGTGGCCATACCCTCCGTGGCCGTGCCCACAGAGGGGGAGCACCCCTTCGGCGACCCCTGCGCCAAGGCCCTGGACACAGCGGTGGAGCTAAGCGAGAGCTACGGCCTTAAGGCCAAGAACGTGGACTACTACGCCGCCCACGCCGAGATAGGCGAGGGGGAGGGCAACGCCGTGGTCATGGCCCACCTGGACGTGGTGCCCGCCGGGGAGGGCTGGGACAGCGACCCCTTTAAGATGGTGCTGACCGAGGACGGCCGGGCCATAGGCCGGGGCGTTGCGGATGACAAGGGCGCGGCCGTGGTGGCCCTGCACTGCCTTAGGGCCATAAATGACGCGGGAGTAAAGGGAAAGCGCAAGCTGCGGGTCATATTCGGCTCCGCCGAGGAGATCGGTATGCACGATATGCCCTACTACTTCTCTAAGGAGCAGCACCCGGACATGGGCTTCACCCCGGACGCGGGCTATGGCATCTGCCACTGCGAGAAGGGCGGCCTGAACTTCAACGTAAAGGGCAAAAACGACTCCGCCCTGATAAAGTCCTTCTCCGCCGGTACGGTGCCAAATGCCGTGCCCTCAAAGGCCGAGTGCCGGATAGTCTGCACCGCCGGGGAGCTCGACAGGCTCTCGGCAGCCGCCAGGGACTGCGGTATACCCGTAGAGATCGCCCCCACCGACGACGGCGCAAAGCTCCTGGCAAAGGGCAAGGCCGCTCATGCCGCCGCGCCCCAGTCCGGCATGAATGCAGCGTCCTACCTTATAGAGCTGCTCCATGAGGTCTTCGGCGCGGAGCGCCTTGGCCGCTTTTTCAGCTTCATCCATGAGAAGATAGCCCTTACCAGCGACGGCAGCCTGCTGGGGGTGAATATCAGCGACGAGCCCAGCGGCCCCCTGACCTTCAACCTGGGCATAGTAAAAGCTGACTCAGAGAGCTGCTGCCTGACAGTGGACATCCGCTACCCCGCCACCAAGGATGGCAAGTGGGTCTCAGAGACCATAAAGAAGGCCGTGGAGGCGGCGGGCCTTGAGTATGTCCAGCTCAGCGACGCGGTGCCCCTGTACCTGCCCAAGGAGAGCCAGCTTGTAACCCTGCTCTCCGGCGCCTATAAGGACGTCACCGGCGAGGACTGCGACATATTCTCCATGGGCGGCGGCACCTATGCCCGGCAGATGTTCGGCAAGGGCGTGGCCTTCGGCCCGGGCTTCAAGGACGATATCCCCGCCCACGAGCACGACGTGAACGAGCAGATAAACCTTGAGAAGCTAAAGCTCCACGCCCAGATATGCCTTGAGGCCATGTACCGCATGTTCACCGCGGACTGACCCCGCTAATTATCCGTATGCGCGCAGACACCGGCATATGACCCCATGTATGCCAATGAGGAAGGAGGACCCCAATGGATAATTACCAGGAGATAAAGGACCAGATATGCGACGTCTGTCATAAGACCTGGCAGCTGGGCTGGGTGGCCGCCAACGACGGAAACGTCAGCGCCCGGCTGCCCGACGGCAATATCATCGCCACACCCACTGGCATCAGCAAGGCGTTTATTGCCCCGGAAAAGCTGGTGCTGCTGGACAGGGAGGGCAATATACTGGAGGCCAGCGAGGGCTATAGGCCATCAAGCGAGATAAAGATGCACCTGCGCTGCTATGAGAAGCGCCCGGACGTACACAGCGTCATCCACGCCCACCCGCCCGGGGCCACGGGCTTTGCCGTGGCCCATAAGGCCATGGATATGTACAATATGATAGAGGACGTGGCGGTTATCGGCTCCGTGCCCCTGACCCCGTACGGCACCCCCTCCACCAGCGAGGTGCCCGACGCCATCGAGCCGTACCTGGAGGAGCACGATGTGATGCTGCTGGAGAACCATGGGGCCCTGGCCGTGGGCGGCGACGTGCTGACGGCCTTCTACCGCATGGAGAGCCTGGAGCTCTGGGCGAAGATAACCATCAACGCGGTGATACTGGGGGGCAGCTTTGACATCAGCCGGGACAATATACAGAAGCTCATAGACCTTCGGGGCTATTACCGTGTCACCGGGCGGCACCCGGGGTATAAGGTCTTCAACCCGGAGGACGGGGCATTGCACAGGAAGCGGGAAGAAAAATAACAGATTTTGACCAGGAGGAAAGCATATGAATTATCCAAAGATCGGCATCCGCCCCGCCATTGACGGCCGCTGGGGCGGCATCCGCGAGGGCCTTGAGGCCCAGACCATGGGCATGGCGGAAGCCGCCGCCAAGCTCATCTCCGCCAGCCTGCGCTACCCGGACGGCACGCCCGTCCAGTGCGTGATCTCCGAGACCACCATCGGCGGCGGGGCCGAGGCCGCGAGATGCGCCCAGCAGTTCTCCGGGGAGAACGTGGCGGCCACCCTGACCGTGACCCCCTGCTGGTGCTACGGCTCAGAGACCTTCGACATGGACCCCTCTACCATCAAAGCCGTTTGGGGCTTCAACGGCACCGAGCGCCCCGGGGCGGTGTACCTGGCAGCGGTGATGGCCGCCTATGCCCAGAAGGGCCTGCCCGCCTTCTCCATCTACGGCCATAACGTGCAGGACCTGGACGACGGCAGCATCCCGGAGGACGTGGCCGAAAAGATACTGAAGTTCGCCCGGGGCGCTGTGGCCGTGGGCTGGATGAGGAACAAGTCCTATGTGAACCTGGGAGCCGTTGCCATGGGCATCGCCGGAAGCTACTGCGACGCGGGCTTCTTCGAGAAGTACCTGGGCGTCCGGGCCGAGTGGGTGGACATGGTGGAGATCCTGCGGCGCATAAAGCTGGAGATATACGATAAGGACGAGTACGAAAGGGCCCTTGCCTGGATAAAGGCCAACTGCAAGGAGGGCTTTGACCTGAACGCGGGCAAGGCCCTGCCGGAGGTTATCACCAAGTCAAAGGTGGTGCCCGCCGACAAGGACTGGGAGTTCATCGCCAAGATGACCATCATCGTCCGGGATATTCTCTACGGCAACGAAAAGCTGGGGGAGCTGGGCTGGCACGAGGAGGCATTGGGCAAGAACGCCGTGGCGGCGGGCTTCCAGGGCCAGCGCCAGTGGACGGACTGGCTGCCCAACGCGGACTTCACCGAGGCCATTATGGCCTCCACCTTCGACTGGAACGGCACGAAGGCCCCAACCCCCTTCGCCACGGAGAACGACACCCTCAACGGCGCGGCCATGCTGCTGGGGACCCTTGTGAGCAATACCGCCCCCTGCTTCCACGATGTGCGCACCTATTGGAGCCCGGAGGCCTGCGAGCGCGTCACCGGCCATAGGCCAGGGGGCGTTGCGAAGGACGGCTTCATCCATCTCATCAACTCCGGGGCCACGGCCCTGGACGGCTCCGGCGCGGCAAAGAACGCGGAGGGGAACGGCTGCATGAAGCCCTTCTGGGACATGACCCCGGAGGACGTGTCCGCCTGCCTTGCCGCCACCGACTGGTGCCGGGCAAACTACGAGTATTTCCGGGGCGGCGGCTTCTCAAGCCACTTCAGGTGCCGGGCGGAGATGCCCGTCACCATGCTGCGGGTGAACATGGTGGACGGCGTTGGCCCGGTCCTCCAGATAGCCGAGGGTTGGACCGCCGATCTTCCCGACGAAATACACGATACCATCGACAAGCGCACCGACCCCAGCTGGCCCACCACCTGGTTCGTGCCAAAGCTCACCGGGCGCGGGGCCTTCGCCGATGTGTACAGCGTCATGGCCAACTGGGGCGCGAACCATGGCGTTACGGTCTACGGCCATGTGGGCGCCGAGCTTATCACCCTCTCGTCCATGCTGCGCATACCCGTGAACATGCACAACGTGGAGCCGGAGCGGATATTCCGGCCCCACGCCTGGGCGGCGTTTGGAACGGAGGACGCCCAGAGCGCGGACTATAGGGCCTGCCAGACCTATGGGCCCATCTATGGGTGAGGCGCCGTATGGGCGGGAGATTTAGCCGAAAGCAGGTTTTCCACCGGCCCGCCGCCAGCTGGCACGAGGGCTTTCCCATAGGCAGCGGCCGCATGGGCGCGGTGGTGTGCGGGGACCCCAAAAGGGAGGTCCTGGCCGTCAACGAGGACACCCTCTGGTCGGGCTATCCCGGCGAGACTTGGCCGGGCTTTTCCAGAGAGGCCAGCGCAAAGGCGGCTGAGCTCTGCCGGCTGGGCCGGAACAGGGAGGCCATGGAGCTCCTTGAGGCCGAGGGCAGGGAGGCCGGGGACGTGCAGATGTACGCGCCCTTTGGAAATGTGATACTGGAGTTCCAGGGCGAGCGTCCCGTTGAGGGCTACCGCCGGGAGCTGGACCTGGGGGATGCGGTCGTGAGGGCCGCCTATACCCATAATGGCAGGCAGTACAGGCATACCGTCTTTTGCAGCGCGGCGGATCAGGCGCTGGTATACCGGGTGGAGGCCGGGGAGCCCTTCTCCATGCGGATAACCGCGGAAGACGGCTTTCTGCGGCGGACGGAGTACACGCCGAAGGGTTTTATGGCCCAGGGCGAGTGCCCGGGCAGGAACGGATTTTCCGTGACCCAGGGCCGGGGAGTCCTTAGCTTTTCGGATAAGCCAGAGGAGCGAGGTATGCGCTATGCGGGCCTGGGGCAGGTGGACACGGACGGAGCCTGTTTACCAGGAGAGGAGGGCCTTCTCATTGAGAACGCCACCCGGATCACCCTGTTCCTCTGTGTCCGAAGCAGCTTCGCCGGGTTCGACCGCCACCCATTCACCCAGGGCCCGGATGAGACCTGCCTGGTTGAGCGGGACATGACGGCCCTTGAAAAAGACTTTGACGTCCTGCTGGAAAGACATATAAGCGAGTACAGGAGCTATTTTGACCGGGTAACGCTGGACTTGGGAGAGAGCCGTGACAGGGAAACTGACACGGATCGGCGCGTAAGGGATGCGGAAAACGGAAAGCCGGACCCCGATCTGGCGGCGCTGCTGTTCGACTTTGGCCGCTATCTGCTGATATCCTGCTCCCGCCCCGGGACCCAGCCGGCAAATCTCCAGGGCCTTTGGAACCGGGAGAAGTTCCCGCCGTGGTTTTGCAACTACACTGTGAATATCAACACGGAGATGAACTACTGGCTCACCGGCCCCTGCAACCTGGACGAGCTGGCAGAGCCGCTGGTGCGCCTGAACCGTGAGATATTGAGCAACGGCCGCATCACCGCTAGGGCCATGGGCCTTAAGGGCTCGGCGTGCTTTCACAACACTGACCTCTGGCGCAAGGCCTCCCCCGCCAGGGGAAAGGCCAGCTGGGCCTACTGGCCCTTCGGCGGGGCCTGGATGTGCCGTAATCTCTATGAGACATACCTGTTCAGCGGTGACGAGGGCTATCTGAGGGACGTCCTTCCTATCCTTCAGGAAAACGCCGCCTTCTGCGAGAGCGCCCTTAGCGAGACCCCGGAGGGCCTAGCGGCCTGTCCGGCCACATCCCCGGAAAACGAGTTCCTCCTAGACGGCCAGCCGGTGCCTACGGCCTACTACACCGAGCACACCCTGGCGGTGATACGCAACCTCTTCAGGGACTGCGCCGAGGCCTGCCGGGTCCTGGGCAAACCCCGGGAGGCCAAACGCTATGAGGAACTGCTTGGCCGCATGGCCCCCACAAGGATAGGGAAATTCGGCCAAATAATGGAGTGGGACCGGGAGTTTGAGGAAAGCGACGTGCACCACCGGCACCTATCCAACCTCTATGAGCTGCACCCGGGCCGGGGCGTTTCAAAGAGCACCCCGGAGCTGGAAAGGGCAGCGGAGGTGACTCTGGAGCGCCGGGAGGACGAGGGCACAGGCTGGAGCCTTGCCTGGAAGCTGCTGATGTGGGCGCGGCTGGAAAACGGCCCCCGGTTCCAGCAGGTTATGGACAGGCTGTTCCGTCTTGTGGACCCGGAGGCGGAGGGGGCCGTGCATGGGGGCGGATTGTACGCCAACCTGTTCTGCGCCCACCCGCCCTTCCAAATAGACGGAAACTTCGGCTTCACCGCCGGTGTGGCCGAGGCGCTGCTGCAAAGCCATCAGCGGGAGCTGGTACTGCTGCCGGCCCTGCCGCCCGACTGGGAATGTGGCAGCGTAAAAGGCCTGCGGGCCAGGGGCGGCATCCTTGTGGACGTCTCCTGGGACGGTGAGAAGGTGGAATATGCCCTTCGCAGCCCCACTGGCCGTACCGTTCATCTGCGTGTGGCGAACAGCGCCGCAGAGGAAATTGACCTGGTTCCAGGGGAAACATATAGAAACTCAATAGAGCGACCGAAATAAGCCGAAAAGCCGCCGTTATCAATAACGGCGGCTTTTGCTCCGCAAAAATAACCCCCCGGCCAAAACCGGGGGCAAAAGCATTTTTTTACCGTTACGCGTGCACAAACCGCGCAGCCTGCCTGCTCCGTTCAAGATAGGGGGCGGTCTCGTTATAGTAACGGCTTACAAGGCACGAGAACAGGATATCCACCATGGTCATCTGGGCTATCCGGGAACTCATGGCCCCGCTGTCCAGAGAGGGCTCCGGGGCGCTGAGCCCGAAGTGCACGTCCGAATAGGAACTGAGAGTCACCTGCCCAAGCCGGGAGATGGAGATGATAAAGGCCCCGGCATTTCTGGCCGTCTCACAGGCCCGCAGGACTTCCTTCGCCTCGCCGGACCATGAGAAAGCCAGGACCACATCCTCCGGCCCCAGCAAAGCCGCAGAGGACATCTGCATATGCGGGTCGGAATAGGCCGACACCTGCTTGCCGATGCGCACCAGCTTCTGCTGGGCGTCCAGCGCCGCAAGATGCGAGGCGGCCACCGCGTACACATCCACCCGCCTTGCGCCGAAAAGCCTGCTTGCGGCCAGCTCTACCTGATCCGGGTCGATAAGGGTGCTGGTGTCCTCGATGGCCCGCATATTGTGCTGGCACACGCTCTGTATCACGCTGCCGGCGCGGTCGCCTATCTTGATGTCGCTGCACTCTCTGCCGACGGACTGGCTCTGCCGGGCCACGGCCAGTTCGCTGGCAAGCTTTAGGGAAAACTCTCTGTAGCCCCTATAGCCCAGCTTCTTGCAAAAGCGCACCACCGCCGCCTGGCTGGAGTCGCTGCGGCCGGCCAGCTCCTCCACGGAGATGCCCACAACGTCGTTTAAATTGCTTACTAGATATACAGCTATTTTCTGCTCTGAGGCCGGAAGGCTGTCCATGATTTCATTCAGTTTTAGCACGATCCCCGCCACAAGTCAGCACCTACCTTATACTATAAGATTTTTGCAGACTATATGCAACTAACCGCTTCAGATTTTACCCGGGCCCGGCCCGGGCAGTTTCTATTATAGAATTAACAGGCAAACCAGTCAAGATATTTTTTGCACAAATTTTGGAAAACTATTTGTGCACATCTATGCGGCAGCCCAGGAAGGCGCCAGCCACTGGAACCCCGGCAGATTGCGCAGCACGGCGAACAGAAGGCCCAGCAAAAGTACCGCACAGAGCACGGGGCAAAAGGCTCTGTACCTGTACAGCGGCCTCATGCCCAGCACGTAACGCGTGAGCTCCACAACAATATATATGCACGCCCCGGGCAGAAATATCAGCATAAACAGGTTCTGCCCCAGCGCATCGCGGAGATCCCCCCGCAGCAGCGCCAGCACCATATGCTGGGCGCCGCAGCCGGCACAGTAAAAGCCGGTGTATTTCAGTATCAGGCAATCAGGTCCCAACAGCAGTATGGCCCCGGCGCACAGACACAGGGCCAGCAGCACTCCGGCGGCTATAAGGGCGCGGCGTCTCACTTGCGGATATACGCCAGGCCGCAGGCCCCGGGACCCGTGTGGGTGCCCACGATGCTGCCGATGTCCATCTTTATAAGCTCCCGTTTCTTGAGCTCAGCGCTCATAAAGCCGATAAAGTCGTCACGGACAGCGGGTACCGCCGCGTGGCCAACGGCCACGGCAAAGTCCCCGGAGATGGGCTCCTTCTCCACCATGCCCTGTATGAACTTAAAGGCGGCCTTACGGCCCCGGGCCTTGCCGACCACCTCGACCAGGCCGTTTTCCAGGGTGATTATGGGGCAGATGCCAAGGATGCTGGCCACTAACGCGCTGGTGGCCGAGAGCCGCCCGCCCATTTTCAGGTACTTCAGATCGTCGATCAGCGCCCAGAGCCGCACCCGGGGCACCAGCTTCTCCACCTCCGCGGCGATATCCGCGGCGGACAGCCCACGGTCGCGCATTTTAACGGCCTCCTCCACCAGCAGGCCCAGGGCGAAGGTGACGTTCAGGGTATCGGGCAGGTAAATCCTGTCCGCGCCCAGAAGGTTCTTGGCAAGGCGGGCGGACTGAAGGGTGCCGCTCATCATTGAGGAGATGAACAGGCATACCACATCGTCGCCGCTCTCCTTATATTCCCTGAACTTATCCTCAAAAAAGGCAGGGGTTATCTGGGCGGTCTTGGGCAGCTCTGAGGCCGCGGCCAGCTTCTCATAGAACTCATCGTTGCTTATGTCAATGTTGGCCCTATAGCTTTCGCTGCCAAAATTTACAGTGATCGGCAGCATCTCCACTCCCAGCTCCTCGCAGCGGGCCGGGGACAGGTCGCAGGAGCTGTCGGTAAGTATCTTGACCATATCACACATTCCTTTCGCGGTTTTAATTCTATACAGACACTATAATTATACACAATACATAGGCGCGGGTCAATGGGATGCGCGAAATTTTCAAAATAAAAAAGAAGCCGGGGTGGGGGAGGAGTAAATTGCCCCCGGCTTCAACCTTGTAATCCAGTTTCTTCGTCCCCATTATACAACGATTTGCTTTACATGTCAATATAACAATTTGTTTTGTCTATACTTTTTGTGTACCTATTTATGAGGGGGCGCGGGAGTGTACAGACGAATCAGGGATCTGAGGGAGGACCACGATCTGAAGCAGGTGGATATAGCCGGGTATCTGAACTGCTCTCAGGTATGCTATTCCAACTACGAGATCGGCAAGCGGGGGATACCCCCCGAAGTCCTCATAAAGCTCAGCAGGTTTTATAACACCAGCGTGGACTATCTTCTGGAGCTTACCGACGACCCCAGGCCATACCCGCGCAAGAAGTAGAGAGGACAGTTCGGGCCATGCTTATTCAGCGCCGCCGTTTACGATAATATCGCAAAGCTCGTTGTATGAAATCCCTGCCGCCAAAGCTTCCTGAGGCAGCAAACTCGTGGGCGTCATTCCGGGTAAAGTATTTGCTTCCAGGCAATAAGCGTCATCATTATCATCTAAAATAAAATCTATCCTTGAATAGAATCCCAGCCGCAGTGTGCTGTGAACCGCCAAAGCCTTATTTTGTAGAAGCTTACTGATTTTTTCAGAAATATTCGCCGGACAGATTTCTTCCGTCAGACCCTTCTGATATTTATTTTTGTAGTCATAAAACCCGCACAGCGGCTTGATTTCTATGACCGGAAGAGCTTTACCGTTCAAGATACCCACTGAAAATTCTCTTCCCTCTATTTTATCTTCAATAATGACGTATTCCTCATATTTTTTCGCGTAACCGACAGCGCTGTTAAGCTGGTCCCTGTTTTCCACTATGGAAACGCCCACGCTTGACCCGCAGCTGCAGGGCTTTACGACGCAGGGATACTTTATTTTGCTGAAATCATTTTGGGCGTTCAAATTTATATACTGCCAACCGGCGGTCAAAATGCCGTTTTCCCGCATAAGCTTTTTCGAGATATCCTTATCCATTGCCAAAAGGCTGCCGGTATATCCGGTTCCGGTATAATTGATCCCGTACATGTCAAAGACCGCCTGCAGCTGACCGTTTTCGCCGGCAGAGCCATGCAGCCCCATGAACACCATATCGGCATCCCTGCACAGCTCAATAACGCCGTTTCCGATAAAATCACTATCCGAGACCACAGAAGACCTGATTGCGGTCAAATCAGGTTCATGTTCCGGCACAATATAGTTAAACCTATATTCTGAGCTTCTGTTTCTGTATACCGGCAAAATTTCTTCATTATCCCTGCCAAGAAACAGATCCAGCAGCATAACCTCGTGGCCGTTTTCTATCAGCGCGTTGGCTATCAGTGAACCCGATGAAAGTGAGACGTCCCTTTCAGGGCTTAGCCCGCCCGCTAAAACTATTATCTTCATAAACACACCTCAGTCAGCTTTATATTTGCGTATCAAAAGAATAAGCGGTCAGAGTATTGTGCCCTGACCGCCTGATAATACTTTATTACAGCGATTTAGGTAGACCTCATTCAGCGGCATCCACCTTGCCGGCCTTGGCAAAGTAGTCCTCGAACATCTTGTCGACGGCGCTGATGGTCTCGCCCGCAATGCCGGGCAGCTCGCCGCCCCAGGCCTTGCCCGCGGCCTCATAGCCCCGCTTAACGGCGTCCTGCATGACCTTCATCTTCTCCGGGTCGTCCCCGGCAAGGGCCTGCGCCATCTGGAAGATGCGCTCGGAGGTCTGCTTCACGCCCCAATAGCCGTTCTCGGAGATGGCCTCCTGTGCCTGGGCCTTGGTCTCGGCGTCCACCTGCAGGTTGCCCGAGGCGAACATGCGCCAGAAGCTGTCATCCTCGGCGGACTTCGCGGTCATGCCCTGCTTCTGGAAGGTCTGGGTCATCATGTTGATGAAGCGGGTCATCTGATACTCCTGGTCGGCCTTCAGGCTCTTCACCAGGGCGGCGCGCTCCTCGGCGCTCATCTTGTTCACGCTCTTGGCGTCGCCGGACAGCTCGACGCTGTCGGTCTTCTCCTCGGCCTTGCCCTCGGCGGCTTCAGCTTCAGCGGCCTTCTGGCTGGTCTTGGCGGCATCTGCGGTCTTGCCGGTCTCGGCGGCCTTGGTATAGCCGGAAACTGCCTGATAGCGGTTGACTGTGGGGTCAAATTCTAATGCCATGGGAAATTCCTCCTTATGAACATATATTTCTACTTATTATATCGGCAGAAATTAGGAAAACATTACCCCCTATCCCCTATATTTCCAGCTTTATCGGACAGCCTGACTAGGCTTTGCCCTGCACGGGCACATACAGCCAGCAGCCGTCTATAGAGCCGTCATCCTTATGGCGGTAATACTCCACGATGGGCAGCTCGCTGTCCTGGCAGCTGAACCCAAGCCTTGGCCCCAGGCTCTCGCTGACCCACTGGAATGGGGGAGCCGTTACGCCGGCTTCCCCTCCGGTCCAGGGCTCGCTCTCCAGCGCCTTTGCGGTCTGCTCGTTTATCTCCACCTTCAAATACTGCCCCTCCGGCAGCCAGCGCATGTCGAAGCCCTCAGGCTGCTTATGGCTCTGCACCAGAAACCCGAAGAACACCCCGCTGGGCCGCTCCTTGGAGAGGTAGTTGAAGCTCATGCACACGTCCCAGCCGGGTTCCGGATCAATGGGGGAGAGCTCCGCGTCCCCAAGGGCCACGAACTCCTCCATCAGCTTCTCCACGTCCGGCTCGTCGGTGCTGTTCTCCGCGAAGCGTATCTTTCCGCACCACAGTGTCTCCTCCCACCGCACCAGCTGGGCGGAGGCCCCGCCGCCCAAGTCGAAGGTCTCCAGTATCTTCTCTTGTGTGTGCGTCATTTCTGATACCTCTCGGTGCGCCCGTCCTTAATCACTCCACCCCAGTTCATACCAAAGCCGAAGTCATAGGCGTTACCCTCAGTGTCGGTATAGGGCTCCATATCCATGGGCAGGTCCTCGCAGTGCCTTTCAACGGTCTCCATGTCCTTTGGCATCTGCACCGGCAGAAGGCCGCTGGGCTCAGCGCTGCCGCTGACTATCTCCATGATGGCCTGGCTCTGCACGCCGAAGTCTATAAGTATACCGTCGGCGCTGCCCTCGAACTCGGCGGGCACGGTGGGCTTGTGCATCCTCAGTACGACTATCACCGGCTTACCGCCCATGGCCTTTTTGGTGTCCAGCACCAGGTCCAGGTCGCCCTCGTTGGCGGCATAGCCCGTCTTACCCTTATAGCCCCGGTCGGTAAAGTCCTCCCTGGGGTCGCCGCCGGCTATGCTGTGCTCCCGGGCTGTATCGGCCTTATAGGGCCGGTACTGCAGCGTGATGGGCACATAGCCGCTGCCGCCCTTCTCCCGGTCCTCCTTGGAGTAGCCGCCGTCGGAGAGGGGGCTCTCGATGAACACCAGGGCAAAGTCGGCCTTATCAGGGCTGTCCACCCGGTCGTAATACTTCTCAACAAGCTCCGTCCCCACCGGGTCCACATCCCTCGGGGGCATATCCCCACGGAAGAAGGCCTTCATGGGGCCGATATGCCGGGTGGGTATATAGACCTTGGCCCGCTCCCTCTGGGGCAGCGCGCCGGTATTTTTCACCATGACCACGGACCGAAGCTGGGCCTCGTACCCCGCCTTGCAGAACTCCTCGCATCCGGCGGTTTTGGCGCTCTCCTCCGGGTCCAGATAGGGGTTCTCAAACAGCCCGCAGCGGAAGATATTCTTTAAGAGCCGCACTGCCGAGCGCTCCATCCTCTGGCGCATGGCCTTCTCGCCGTGGCGCTGGCAGCCCATCTCGTAGGCTTCTAAAATGGGCGCTATGGCGGAGTTGCCGCCGAACTGGTCCACGCCGTTCTCGATAGCCAGCAGGTGCCTCTCGGCCTCCGAGAGGTCCTCAACGCCGTAGCAGCGGCTTGAGAAGGAGTCTATCTCCGGCAGCGGGTCGGCAGTGATGCCCCAGTCGGTGCATACCACGCCCTCATAGCCGTACTCCTCACGCAAGAGGTCGTTGATAAGATAGTGGCTGTAGGAGTTGCCCACATTTTTGCCGTCCTTCTCATCAAGCCCCCAGCTGACGGTGTAGTAGGGCATTATGGCCGACGCGGACTTGGTGGGCCCGGGCAGGGCAAAGGCCCCCTCCAAGAAGGGCTTTAGGTGGTCCTTAAGGTTATTTCCCGGGTAAACGGCATAGCGCCCGAAGGGATAGTGGGCGTCGCGCCCGCCCTCGCAGGGGGCCCCGCCGGGCCAGTGCTTGGCCATGGCGCAGATGCTGTCCTTTCCCCAGCCGTCCGCTGCACCCTCAGTGGTCTGTAAGCTGTCGCAGTAGGCCCGGCTGAAATCCGTCACCAGCTCCGGGTGAGAGCCGAAGGTGTCCTCAAGCCGCATCCAGCGGGGCTCCGTGGCCAGATCCACCTGTGGGAACAGCGCCGTGGTGATGCCCATTGCCCTGCACTCCTTGGACACCGCGTCGCCAAAGGCCCGGCAGGTATCCGGGGAGAAGGTGGCGGCCATGCCCAGGCCCTCGGGCCATTTGGACACGTCCCCGGCCCCGGACTTGTACTCCTCCCCGGCAGAGCCCGAGCCGTGGCGGGGGTCGCTGGAGATGTTCACCGGTATGCCCCAGGGCAGGCTCTCCGCGTAGGCCTGAAGCTCGTTGCTCCACCGGGCGGCGGTCTCCGCGTCCTCCAGGCCCGCTGCAAGTATATGCCGCACATGGTCCTTGTCCACGAATTCCTTCTGCTGGTCCGTCAGGGCCCAGGGGTCCGCCCCGCTCTCACGGAGGGTCTTGCCCTCATAGGTGCCGGGGAAGGGCCCTCCCGGCATAGCCGGGACCATCTGGTGGGGGGAGTAGAGCATGAGCCCCGCTATCTCAGGTATGGACAGCCGCGAGGCCAAATCCTTCGCCCGCTCCTCATAGGAGAGCCGCCAGTCCTCATAGGGCAGAAGCTCCCCGGTACCGGCAAGGTCCTTGAAGCAGAGGCCGTCCACCTCCAGCACATCCGCCCCGGCGGTGCCGATATCCGGGCCATCCGGGTTTTTATAAAGCTTGAAATCCATAGCATGACCTCCTTGGGGGTATTTTACACAAGTATATTATATAGGTATGCCCTGTCAATGTCAACACAAAATGTATGTCAAAGCCCGAGCTTTCGGGCGCTTTGCCGGGGGTTGCGCCAAGGGCCGGGATGGTGTATAATGGACAGACTGAAGGAGGCGGGTAAAATGGACAGGGAAAAGCTGGCCGGAGCGGGCAGGTATATTCTGGCGGCCCTGAAATGGGCTGGGGTGTCCGCGGCCGTGGGGGTCCTCTGCGGGCTTTTGGGCACGGGCTTCCACTGGGCCATAGACTGTGCGACCCAGTACCGTTCGGAGCACATTGCGATCATCTGGCTGCTGCCCGCAGCCGGGGCCGTGACCCTGATGCTCTACCGGCTCTGCCGGGTGAGCTTCGACGCGGGGACCAATCTTGTGATCACATCCGTCACCACCAACGAGCATATACCCATACTATTGGCCCCCCTGATAACCGCCGGGACACTGCTGTCCCACCTCTTTGGCGCGTCCGTGGGCCGGGAGGGGGCGGCATTGCAGCTGGGCGGTTCCCTGGGGCATAACATCGGCGAGCTTCTGCGCTTTGACGAGGACGACGTGCGGGTGATGTCCATGTGCGGTATGGCGGCGTGCTTCTCCGCCATGTTCGGCACCCCCGTCAGCGCGGCGGTGTTCGTGCTGGAGGTCATATGCGTGGGTGCCTTTCAGTATTCGGCCTTCCTGCCCTGCATCATCTCCTCCTGCACCGCCGGCTGGCTGGGCCAGAGGCTGGGCGCAATGCCCATGGCCTTTGACCTGCCAGAGATGCCCGCCGCCGGCTGGGAGTCCGTGCTGCGGGTGGCAGTCCTCGCCGCCCTTACGGCCGTACTGAGCATTGTGCTCTGCGTCCTTCTGCACAAGGCGGCCGATCTCTGGGCACGACTGATAAAGAACCCGTACCTGCGCATAGCTGCCGGCGGCCTGCTGATGGCGGCGCTGGTGACGGTGCTTCACCTTGAGGACTATGCCGGAGCGGGCGCGCACATGATAGAGCGGGCCGTAGCCGGAGAGACGGAGCCCTGGGCCTTCGCCGTAAAGCTGCTGCTGACGGCCCTATGCGTGGGTGCGGGCTTTCGGGGCGGCGAGATAGTGCCCACCCTCTTTATCGGGGCCACCTTCGGCTGCGCGGTGGGGCCCCTTCTGGGCCTGGATCCGGGCTTTGCCGCGGCGGCGGCCATGGCGGCGCTGTTCTGCTCGGTGGTAAACTGCCCTGTCGCCACGCTTTTCCTTACAGCAGAGCTCTTCGGCACCACCAACCTGGGCCTTTTCGCCCTGGCCATTGCGGCGGCATTCGTGCTGTCGGGGTACTTCGGGCTCTATAACAGCCAGAGGTTTGAGTTTTCAAAGGTGAAGCGGCGGGCGTTTGAAAAATCGGAAGAATAGGAAAATGGGCGCAGTTGAATGCTGCGCCCATTTTATAAAGGTTAAATCAGATCCTCTTTCGCCATCTGATATAAAACCTCCTCCATCACCTTCTGCCGGTCCTCTGGGGTCATCTGGTCGATGTCCTCTGCGCCGTGCTTTTCCATGCCCTCGTTCAGAAGGCCGGTGAAGCGCTCCGTCCACTGGACAGCCGTGACCCCCTCGGGGGGCTCAAAGCCCATCTCCTCCATGGCGGCCCGGGCTTCAGCCTCCCGCAGGGTCTGCTTCACCCCTGCCGCACCCTTTAAGGCCGCCTCCACGGCGGGCTGGCCGCCGTGCTCCTTATGGGCCTTGACCCACTCAAACCACGCCCTGTGCCACTGCTCAGAAAAAGCCTTGCTGTCCTTTTTCCACTGCTCGTTTTCGGCCGCTGCTCGCTTGTATTCCTCGCTGTCTGCTATTTCGCGAAAAGCGGCCTTTGCCCGCTTATATTCCCGGTTAGAGGCCCGGGTCTCGTGAAGCTTGACCCAGCATAGCACCGCGCCCCCGGCCATGAACAGCAGGGCTATCACCATGATTATCCAGTATATCTTTGTGCCTGCCGGACCGCCGAGGCCATCCTTGAGCATGTAGTGCAGATAGGCCGGACCGCCCAAAAGTATATATGCAATGTCCTTTAAAAGGCGCATAGCCCCCTCTCCGGGCACGTCCAGGCCCCAGGAGTAGTAGAGGGGCTCGACGAACGACTTGCTGATGCCGAAGATCATGTCGCCTATGACAGAGAGGAGAGCATACGCCAGATAGACCGCCCCCACAAAGAACAGCAGCACGAGAAAATGGCTGACCTGCCCATGCGCCTTATCCATCTCCTTTTGGGCGTCCTTGTACCTTTTCTGGATGGCGCAAAACTCCGGGGAATCCGGGGCCTTATATGTATTCCGATAGATAAACTCCCTGCTCTTGCGGGCCACGACGTGTTTCGAGCCCTCGCTTTTCACCACGTACACGTCCCCGAAATAGTCAAAACGCACATCGTCATAGTCGATATCCTTCCATCCTGCCTTGCCCACGGATACTGAGTCCGGCCACAGGTCCACCCTGCCGCTGTTCTCCATAAGGTAATCCTGCATCCTCCGGTCTATAAGCTCCCGGGTCTCCTGGTGGCGCTTGTTCACCGCGTCGCAGGCGCTTTTTGCTATGGCCGCTTTAGAGTCGCCGGACTTATGGGATATGGGCATGGGCTTCTGGTCCTGCTCATTTATAATGTCCGTGAGCTTCTTGGCAAAGCCGTCAGTGCCTTTCTGGGCTTTGAGGAAGGCTTCCTCCATGCTGTTGTCCTTTTTCGGCGGCCTAAGTTCTGGAATTTCTGTCATACTTTCCCTCTCCTCCCGGCAGGCGGGACTCTCCCGCAGCCACTCATTTTTACGCAGCTCAGAAATTCTCGCATTGTTTCGTACAGTATATCATACGGCGCAGAAGCTGTCAATATATGAGAATATACAGGGAGTGTCCAAACAGACAGTTAAAGGAAATCAATAAGCGAAAAGGGAGGCAAAG
>CAJUDG010000005.1 GCA_910584745.1 uncultured Eubacteriales bacterium | reverse complement strand
GTCATGTTGCGGACGATACACGGCATATTTGCAAACCCGGCCAGCTCACTGGCCCGCTGGCGGCGGTGGCCCGCGATGATTTCATAGCCCCCGCCCTCGCGGGGACGCACCAGCGCGGGCTGGTTCACGCCGCCGGAGCGGACGGACTCCACCAGCCCCTGCATTTCCGCATCGTCCCGCACACCAAAGGGATGATCCTTGAACGGGTGGAGGTCGGAGAGGTTCAGATAGACGACTTCCTCTTTCACGGCGCGGGTCGCGTCACGGGGCTGGGCAGGTTCAGGCGGAGGGGCCGGGGCCTCTTCCTTGGCGGGTTCAGGGGGAGCGCCCTTGCCGGGGGCGGCCCGCTTGCCCTTGCCGGGGGCCTTGGCGGTCTTGCCGGGCACGGCCTTGTCCTTGGGCTTGGTAGCGCGTCCCTTGGCCGTTTTCTTTTCCCCAGCCTCCGGTGCGGCCCGGTCTGCCTTGGGCGGGCGGCCACGGCGGGGCTTTTCAGGTTCTTCCTGGGGCCGCTCCCACTCCTGCTTGGTGTACTCGGTAACGGAGCCAGCAGCGCCCTGCTCCGGGGGAGCCTCCCCAGGGGCGGGGGACTCCGGCCCGGTCTTGTCAGCCTCCGCCCGCACGTCCGACAGGTCGATCACCTTGCCGGAGGGGGCAGGGCCGCCGTCCATGCCGGGGATCACCGCCTGTTCCGTCTGCTCCGGCGCGGGAGGGCCGCCCGGCGCTTCCGGCGTGGCGTTGGTCTTGGTTTCATCTGCCATGCTTGCAAATACCTCCTTGTCTCGATTTTGGCCGCATACCCTGGCGGCCAGGGTTCAGAGATTTTCCGCCGCATACAAAAACACCGCCTATTGTCCCGTTAGGCGGTGTTTTGTGTAAGGTTGGTAGCACTTTTTTTGCTTCTTTTCCCTGTATGCCCTTGTCAAGTGATGTTTCAATTTCATGTTGTATGGGATATCTTGACACAACTAAATTGTATTGGCCAGTTTCTTTTGCTGTTTTCCCAAAACTTTCAGCGAAACTAGTTTGTGAATACGGTATTACTGTTCGGAATGTGCAATTTGGTCGGACTTCAATATTAAAATAACTTCCCGTACCAGGCTGGGCAAGTTCCCAAAGTTCTTGATTGGGTTTCAAAATGAAGTAGTTACTTTTGAGAAAGTAGTAGTACATATTAATATGTGTAGAAATGTTCCCATGATTTGAAAACTCCAATTCAAGAACTGCAAGATCATTGGGATGTTCATCGCTTGTATCAACGTCATTGGGGTTGTCAACATATTTGCCTATGTAGTTAGAATAAGTCGAAAATTCAGCATTGACAACTCTTACTGAGCATCCTTCTGTATTTTCAGTAGAGTCTGATTGAAATGCTTTATCAAGAGAAACTATCTCGCTCTCCTTATGGATTTCAATTGGGATATTAGTAGCGGAACGATTTAGGTCGTAAACACGCCCTCCCCATAAAACCAAAGCAATTATAACAATTATGGGCACAAAGTAACGTTTCATATTAATTCCCCTCCTTTTGAATCACCTTGCCATTTTCTAGGCATATCACCTCATCTGAAAATTTTGCCAGCAACTGTATGTCATGACTTGCAATAATGATTGTTGAACCCATCTCTTTCATCCGAATTAAAATATTTTTAACCATTTCAAAACCAACTGCATCGAGGGCATTCGTTGGCTCGTCAAGCAAAATAAGTTCAGGCTTCTCAACTGTTGCAGCACATATTCCAAGTTTCTGTTTCATACCTAGTGAAAAATTTTTATATGGCTTTTTATCTTTGGGGTCAAGCCCAACAGTTGTGAGAGCATCACATATCTCAGAATCAGACACAATATTTGATAACGAGCAAATTAGTTTGATATTGTTAAAAGCCGAATAATCATTCAAAAAAGCAGGGCCTTCGATGAGTAGCCCCATTTTCTTCGGGAAGTCTAGGCCAGAGCCAAGGACCTGATTGTCGATGATTACTTTACCTTCAGTCGGCTTTATTAAGCCAGAAATAAGCCGTAACAGCATAGTTTTTCCAGAGCCGTTTACTCCCTGCAATCCGTATATCTTGCCTGCATTAAAGGTCAAGTTGATGTTTTGCAAAACCGTATTCCTCTTTATTCTTTTTGTCACAGACTCTATTTTGATTTTCATATCAGCACACCTTTACAATAAATTCTTTACACTTATTCTTCTTAACGAAGCAAAGAAAAACAGAAGAGTAAAAGTGAATGAATATAAACAGCCTTCAAAAAAATCCACGCCACTTCTCGACAGAAAATTACTACGACAAACCATGCCGTAATGACCAATAAATAGTGGAATAGGGAAATAGGCAGAGAGTAACAAATATGCTGCTATCACCACAAAGGCCAGAGAAGGTCTTATTGATAAAGATAGAAAAAGCTGCATGTTTTCCAAAGCAATCATGACCATAGGGAGCAGAACCATGATTACCAGGAAATATTTATTACTATCTCTACCCAACACATCATTCCCTTCAATTGGTGCAATCAGGGGAAGATATTCATTTAATTGTAAGCTGATCGAACATCCAGATACCAAACACGATAGTAATATAACAAGATGAGCTATTGCAAAGTAAGTAACGCATGAACAGATGATCCAAATTTCTTTTGCGAAAAGCCATTTCTGTCGGCTGTGGCTTCTTACTAAAATTTGGAGGCCAAAGTCCCTTTGTTCTTTTTCTGGATAAATTGTTGTCAATTGCAAGCACAAGAGGAATACAAGTAACCATAATGCTGGAAATTGGATAGATTCATTTGGATCATACTTATATATCTTGATACCTCCAAATATATATAGCAGGCAGTCTCCATAAGTTGGAACACAGTCGAACAACGCTGGATCGGTAACCCTACCATTTTCCACCAACAAAGTGAAAATGAAAGGGATGGACGAAAAAAGCACAAATTCTATTATAAAACTACGAACTAAGTTTTCTTGAAAAGTTCTCTTAATGTCCATAAGAGCAATTTTACAAAACATCTGAATTTACCTCTCGTAAATAGCAAATTGCTGAAAATGCTAACAATTCCAATGCCTCTACCAGTAATACATATCCATTAATTATATTTGGACTTCTTGCCGCCCGCAAGAAGGAAAAAGGGGAAAGTTCGATATAAAATCGGTAAGCGGACAGTAATGATATTATATGGCTTAAAGCAATCATTAAAAAGTATGGTAAAAATAAGATTGTAGTGATCTTGTTCGATACCATTGATATCGACGTTGATAAACAAGCAAATAAGCCGGCATAGATAAAATTTAGAAAAACAAAAAAAGCGACATAAAATCCAGGAGATGAGTAAAATACTTGTGCCATAAAATCAAAAGAGAATACTCCAAAATTGTTCGTAAAAATGGGATCAGGTACCCTTGCCGGAATGAAAGAAAAGATAATCAAGAAATTAATTATCATAGGAACAAATACCAAACTGCCCCCCATGAAAAAGCTCGCTATATATTTTGATAATAAGTATTCCTTGCGTCCTATTTTCGGCAGAGCTAATCTTATATACCCTGATTGCTTTTCTTTATGTAAACTCAAACCTGCGCCAAAAGCAACCACAAGAGGAAAAAGGCGGAAGAAAAGAAATGAACTCCACCAATCTGGATCAACTCCAATCCAATAGTTGTACGCAGAACTCATTCCAAACACTGGATCGGAGGTATATGTTTGAGTTTCGTAAGACAAGTAGTATTTTTCTATACTTTGGCGCAACTCAAAATCTGTAAAAACTGCGTGAATTGCATTTTCTGTTGCAAGAAAGCAAAAGAACAGCAACGAAATTAAATAGTAATGTGAGCGCATAATTTTTCCTATTTCAATCTTTATTTTTCCTTTCATCTTATTGCACCTCAACACTTTCATTTATTGAACACAATGTGTTGGATAGAAAAATTTCATCCAACACATTGATATATCACATTCTAGATTTTATGACATAAACTGTTTTTATTTTTTGACATATGGAATTATTGTTCTTAGTTAGTACAATAGTCAGGACTCCACTCGCCCTTAGCATTACCACTGCCAGAGGAGGAACGATACCCCTCTCCCATCCAGTAGTTCAGAACTTCTTCCAAGTCTGCGGCGGTGATGTCACCTACAACCTTCTCTACAAGCAAAGGAAAAATCTGATGCTCCACCGTACACTCACAGCGGTCGTAGGTTGTGCGCTCCACCGAGGAAAATTTGAACACTTGAAGCCAGTGGGTCATGCTCTCCTTCAAAGTCTTGCGGGACTCATCCGACTCCTGCAAAGCATCGTTGAAAGCCGTAACGTAGTCTGTCATTTTCTCGGTAACTTCATCTTTGGTAGTGCCTGAGAAAGATTTGCGCTTGCGCTTTCCCTTCTCATCCATGTACCAAACTGTGCCGTCCCAGCGGTCATCGGTTCGCTTAAAGGCTTTTCCATTGGTGAGCAGTTCCTTTTGTGCCATGCTTGTCAGTCTCCTTTTCTAAGCCACCCCACCCTCCATACCGGCCAGCAGGGCACCGCAACCCCAGCGGTACCCTGCCTGCAAACTATACGCTTTTACTCCTCATGATCGTCACAAAAACTAATCCTTATACCCCATCTCCTTCGCCTTGTCGTTCACCTCCTGGATGATGTCCTCCAGGCCCTTTTCCCTATAGCCATTGATTATGGTCTGCCACATCTCCTCCACGGGCTGGTCTCCGGTCATGATGGTCAGCATGTCGTCGGAGAGGGTGAGGCCAAAGCTGGAGCCCAGGGAGATGAAGATGTCGGTGTACCGGGGATCGAATTCCGGGGTGGGGGCGTTGCGGGCGGTCTCCTTGCGGGCCGCGGAAACGTCCAGCAGCTCCTGGGGGATACTTGACTGGAACTCATAGCCGTTGGGATGCTCGGGCGTCCAGGCCACGAGGTCGTGGAACATATTGGTGCTGGGGTACTTCGTGCCCCGCTCTGCGCTCTCGCTGATGTACTTGCCGTCGATGATCTCATAGGTGTCGCCCTCCATACCGTAGCGGCCCAGCATAACGCCATCGCCGGACAATAGATAGTCATATATCTGCATGATACGGTCAAACTTAACGTCGTCAACTTTAGAGGAAAAGTACGATTCGCTCCAAGCGTAATCCCACATCCAGTAGTAGGACTTGCCGTCGACCCCGGGCATAAGGTCAAGGCATCTGACGGCGTCGGCGTATTCGGTGCCGTTGACGTCCTTCCAGTATTGGATCATACCGTCCCAGGGCCCGCAGAAGCCGGTGGCCAGCATGGCGGCGCACTGTCCGTTGAGGAACTTATTGTAGGCCTGGTCCGTCGAGGCAAGGGCGATGTCCGGCTCTATGGAGCCCTCCTTATACATATCGCGGACCAGCTGCCAGGTGGGAAGCGCGGCGGCGCCGAGTTCTTCGCCGGCGAAATACGCGGGAACATAATTGCCGTCCCCGTTGTCCACCCAGCGGAAGGTGTTTCCGCCCACAACGGCCGCCGGCATACTGTAGGTGAAGAATACGCCGACAGGATAATCAGAGCCGCAGGCGGTCATGCCCTGGATGTTCTTGCCCTCGGGGTCCGCCGCAATGATGGCCCTCATCATCTCGCGGAACTCGTCCCAGTTGGCGGGCTCCTTGGTGACGCCGGCTTTCTGGGCCAGATCCCAGCGGTAGACGATGGAGCGGTCCTCAATGGTCTCCGCCTGCTCCACATAGGTCTGGCGGAAGATACAGTACATCTTTTCGCCCACCTTGCAGGTCTCCGCCTCGGGGCTGTCCAGATACTTTTCCAGGTTGGGATAGGCGGACAGGTCCCCGGGTATCTCATGCAGGAGGCCGTCGTTGGCCCACTCGGCAAAGGTGGCGGTGGTCCTGATATCGGCGGCGAAAATATCCGGCAGGGAATCGCTGGAGGCCCAAAGCTGGAACTTCTGGTTATAGTCGTCCCAGGTCACGTTGACCGGCTCAAAGGTCACGTTGAATTTCTCCTCGATGGTCTTGAGCACGGCGTCGGTCTCGCGGCTGGCAAGGGCGGCGTCCACGTCCCAGTAGCCGACGGAGATGGTCAGGGGCTCGTCTGCGGCGGGCTCGGACTCCTCCTGTTTTGATTCCTCCGGCTTGGACTCCGCCTTGGACGGGGGCTCGGACGAGGATGGTGTGGTGCTGCCGCCGCATCCGGCCATTGTCATGGATAGACACGCAAGGCAGAGAAGCAGTGCCAAGAACCTTTTTGTCAGTTTCATTTTGATTTCCTCCTGTTTTGTTACTGGTTTGTTATTCTAAAACGCAGCGGCGTTTCATTCCTTGATGCCGCCGATCATCACGCCCTTGACGAAGTGCTTTTGCACAAAGGGATAGACGCAGATGATAGGCACGGTGGTCACTACGATAGTCGCCATCTGGATGGCCTGGGTGCTGACCTTTTTGGTATGGCCCTGCAGCATCTGCTTTGCGATGGAGGACAGGTTGTTGCTCAGGCTTATCAGCACGTTCCTCAGGTAGATCTGAAGGGGCTGTATCTTGACGTCGTTGATGTATAGATAGGCCTGATACCACTCGTTCCAGCGCTCCACAGAGTAAAAGAGGAAAAAGGTGGCCACAAAGGGCATGGAGACGGGTATTATTATACGGACCAGGATCGTGAACTCGTTTGCGCCGTCCAGCTTCGCCGCCTCCAGCAGGCTGGGCGGCAGGGACACGAAGTAGTTTTTCATAATGATAAGATAGTATGTACTGATGGCGCAGGGCAGTATCATGACCCAGATGCTGTTCACAAGGCCCAGGTCGTTTGTCACCAGATAGGTGGGGATGGTGCCGCCGTTAAAGAACATAGTGAAGATTATAAAACCCAGAAAGAAATTGCGGCCGGCCAGCGTCTTTCGTGACAGCGCATATGCGCCGAACATTGAAAGGGTCATATTTATGGCCGTCCCCACCACCGTGACAAAAGCCGTTATGCCCAGAGAGCGGTAAAAGCTTAAGTCGCTGAAAATAGTCTTATAGCCGATGGGGTCAAACACATAGGGCAGGATATACAGCGGATGCCGGGCGTATGCCACCGTGTTGGACACGGAGATGATGACCACCTGATAAAAGGGATAAAGCGTGATAAGCGCCAGCAGGCCCAGCCCGGCCAGCAGTACGGCGTCAAATAGGGAGGCTTTGGAAAAGCGCTCCTTTTTTACCGGCCTTTTTTTCATATTCTATCTCCCTCCCTGTTTTTCGGTTTTTAGCTCCTGTCAGAACAGCCCGCTCTCGCCGGCCCGTGTGACTATCTTATTGCAGGCTGCAAGCATAACGACGCCGATGACGGATTTGAAAAGGCCAATGGCCGTGGTATAGCCGTAGTCCAGGCCGCCCGTGATAAAGGACTCGCGGAACACATAGGTGTCAAGGGTATCCGCCACACTGTAGACGGGCGAGGAATACAGGTTGAATATCTGGTCAAAGCCCCCGTTTGTCAGAATGGCTCCCACCGCCAGGATCAGCATAATGCAGATGGTGCCGCGGATCCCTGGAAGGGTGATATGCCATATCCTCTGCAGGCGGTTCGCGCCGTCCACCGCTCCGGCCTCATACAGGCCCGGGTCAATGGAGGCGATGGCCGCAAGATAGATTATAGAATCCCAGCCGGCCTCCTTCCAGATGCCCGAGAGCCATATGAACGCCCGGAACTGGCCTGCGGAGGTGATGGGCGCGATGGAGCCCGCGCCCAGCCGGCCCAGGATCTGATTGACCACGCCCGTGGAGCCGAAAAGGTTTATCAGCATACCAGAGAGGACCACCCAGGAGATGAAATGCGGAAAGGTCACCACAGTCTGGATGGCCTTTTTTGACCTTGTGAACCTCAGCTCGTTTAGCCCGACGGCCAGCAGTATGGCGCAGGGCGTTTGAAACGCGATGCGGCCAAGGCTGAAAATGACGGTGTTCTTCACCGCCCGAAGTAACAGGGGGTCGCCGAACATGTCGGTAAAATTTTTCATCCCGATCCACGGACTTCCCCAAAGGCCGCCCCGAAAGCTGAAATCCTTAAAGGCCAGGGTGACCCCCGCCATGGGCAGATATGAAAAAACCGTATACCATGCGAGCACCGGCAGCAGCAGCAAGTACAGCAGCCAGTCGTTGCGCATTTGTTTTAAGATCTGCGGGCGCTTTCTTTCCGGTTTACCTGCCATAGCCCTTCCTCCCTTTTGGCGGTTCTATGTCTTTTCATTGATGATTATATCAGAAACCCGCCGAATAATAAATGAACGCTTTGTGTGATTTTGATAAATACATAGAGATGATTCCTCCATTTCTTATGTGGGCTGCCTGAGAAATGTCCATTTTTCTAAGAAAAATACCATAATATAGCGGAGTTTTCCGCCATATTGACCGCGTTACTTTCATAAAATCCACCATGTAATATTGTAATATCCACTATTTTCGATTATAATAGACAAAGGAGATCAAAATTTGTCAACAGGCGGTGCGCTATGAAAAAACTGTTCCGGGCCATGCGCCATACCAGCGTAAAGTGGCAATTTTCGTTTCTGATCGTCAGCCTGATATTGACGCTGGTGATCTTCTGCGCCGCGCTTATACACTCGGCCGGGAAGTCCCTGCTGGAAGAAAACCTGCAATATGTGGAAAAGAACTGCAAGGATTTTCAGTCGGCGGTGTCCGTTATCTCCAGACAGGCCAATTCCGCCTTTACACAGCTGCAATATGAAAAGTCCTGCCGGACGATGCTGTCGGCCTCGTCCTATCAGCAGATATCCCCCGGCGTCATAAACGAGCTCAACACCGCGCTCGCCTCTCTCAAATTGAGCAACGCCTCGGTGGCGGACGTGGCCTTTGTCAGCGGCCTGCTCAAATGGTCCAGGCTGTATCTGCCGGACCAGCTGAACGATATCCAGGCCGCCATGCCGGACCAGCACAGCATGGCCTTTCTGGGCATCTGGTATCCCAGCTCTCCAAACAGAAAAAGCCCCTATCTTGTGTTCGGCTGCCACTATTACGCGGGGAAAGAGCGGCTTGGCACCCTTATCATCTCGGTGGACGCGCACAGCGCCGCCGCGCAGCTGCCGGTGCCGCAGGTCCCCGGCAGCTTCCTGGCCCTGGTGGACGCCAGGGGGAGCATGTGCACGTTCAGCGATTCCCAGGAGCTTTCCGGACCAATAGTCGAGGAGCTGAAGGAGATAGCCCTGACCGGGGAGAGCCCCGGCGGCGGCCCCTCCGGCTCCCATACCGTCCGCAGCGACGGCTATATCATCCAGACCACCTCCCTGCCCCAGATCGACAGCGTACTTCTCAGCGCCGTCGACAGGAGGACGTCGCAGATGTCCCTGGACTCGGTCTATGCCGTCAGCGGGGCGTTTCTGGCGGTGTTCTGCGTGCTGCTGTTTCTGGGGGGCGCACTGCTCTACTGGAGCGTGGTCTCTCCGCTAAATAAATTTAGCGGCGCCATAGCCTTTGTGCGCGAAAAAAAGCTTAGAAAGCTGGAAAAGCCCCTCGACCTTGACGGATGCACCGAGATACGCACCCTGGGAGAGGACTTTTCCAACCTTCTGGTCTCCATCAACTGCCTTACGGGGGAGATCCTTCAACAGGCAAACGCCTTGTACGAGGCCGAGGTCCTTCAGAAGACCGCCGAGCTCAACGTGCTGCGCAGCCAGATCAATCCCCATTTTCTTTACAACACTCTTGAGCTCATCCGCGCCGCGGCCCTGCGCAAGGACACGGAGCAGGTCTCGCTTATAACCAGCGCCATCGGGAAAATTTACCGTTACAATTCCAAGGGGGAGCCATTTGTGCCCCTTAGTCAGGAGATAGACATCATAAAGGCCTATGTGAATATCCAGCAGGCCCGCTTTCAGAACCGCATCACGACGCTCTACAGCGTCTCAAAGGAGGCGGCCGGGGTGCCCATATTTAAAATGCTGCTCCAGCCCCTGGTAGAGAACGCCTTTGTGCATGGGCTTGAGCCAAAGCCGGAGAGCGGCATGCTCTATATCGGAGCAAAGGCCGAGGACGGGCTGCTGTGCGTCTCTATCCGGGACAACGGCGTGGGGATTCCGCCGGAAAAGCTTGAGGAGATCGAACGGCAGCTTGCAGCCAAAAGCGCCGACACAAGCTCTCATCTCGGCCTTGCCAATATCAACGCAAGGCTTAAGCTCCAGTATGGGGAGAAGTACGGGCTGTCGGTATCCAGCTCTTTTGGCGACGGCACATGCGTAACTATACGGCAGCCGGTCTGCGCCGGGAAAGGGGATAGATGAATATGTACAAGGTCCTTTTGATCGACGACGAGCCCTCCGTCACCGACGCGCTGCGCCGTTCGATCAGCTGGGAGTCATACGGCATGGAGGTAGCGGCCGTGGCCAAGAGCGGGAGAGAAGGGCTCGGCTTTATTGAGAGAACGCCCATAGATATCGTCATCACCGATATCCGCATGGCGGATATCGACGGGCTCTCCCTCTGCCAGCAGATCTCCGAGATGGAGCGGAATATCCAGACCATTATAATAAGCGGCTTTGCGGAGTTCTCCTATGCCCAGAAGGCGATAAGCTACGGAGCGCTGGGATACTGTCTGAAGCCGCTGGAGTATGACGAGCTCAAGCGCTATCTGCTACATGCCGTGCGCAACCTGAAACAGGCGGACAACCTGCCCGACTATGACGATCTGCTGGACGCGCTGCAAAATTCCGACGGGGCGGAGCTGGCCGCGGCGCTGTCCTCCTTCGGGTTTGATTCCAACGCTTATTACGCCGCCGTCTCTGTGGGAAAGGCGGCCTATCCCCTGCCTAAAAAGCAGGGGGTCGTGCTGCGCCTGGGCTATAACCAGTTCGCCTATTTCTCCCCTTTGCCCTTTTCCAGAGAGAAGATCGCCTCTTTTGCGCAGAAAAGCCAGACCTACGGGATCAGCTGTACCGAAAGCGCCAAGCCGGTGCCGTCGCTTCCCAAGGCCATAAGGGACCTGAACAATTCGGCCTTTCAGTTCTTCTTTGACCATAGCCGGAAAATCTTCCCGGAAAAGGTCGAGGACAGCTCCGCGCCGCTGCTTAAGGAGATCGCAAAGGCGGCGGCTCTGGGCAATACAGAGAGGACGCTGTCTCTATTGAACAGTCTGGAGGGCACGGACGGAAAGGGCTTTACCCTGCGTTCCGCTTGGCGCCTTTACGGCATCGTCTCCTCGGTGGACGCCTTCTCCGCCGAGGCGCTGGAGGATATCAACAGCCCGGCACAGCTTGTGCTAAGGTTCAAGAGCTTCTCATCACTTCTTTCGGCGCTGCAGGAGCGCCTCTTTGCAGACCCGCCCGTGCAGAAAGGTGACGGCCTCTCCAACTCCAGGTTTATCCAGATGATGAGCTATATCAACAGCCACTATGACCAGGGGCTGTCCCTTAGCCAGCTGTCAAAAGAGATGAACCTGAACGCCAATTACCTCAGCCAGGTGTTTAAAAAGGAGACCGGGAAAACCTTTCTGAAATACATCACGGAGCTGCGAATCGAAAAGGCGAAGGAGCTTCTGGACTCCGGGAACAGCTCCGTCAGCCAGATAGCCTCTCAGCTGGGATTTAACGACTATTTCTACTTTTTGAAGACTTTTAAGAGGGTCACGGGATTGACGCCGAAACAGTATAAGCAGGGTCTATAGGGGTAACAGCCGCAAAAACCCGCATAGACCCATTTCCTGGATCCATGCGGGTTTCCCTATGAGTCGCCAGCGCTAGATAACCGTGGCTTCATTCTCCTCGATGATATCGGAGAGGGAGGCCGGCGTATAGCCGTGCCTCTGCATCCAATCAGCCATCATCATGATGCGCTGGCGGTAGTCCGGCTCATACGCCACATAGTCCGGATAGAAATGCTGCTCGTGGATCACCATCTGGATAAAGCCGCTCTCTGTGGGGCGGGCGCTGAGATCGTCCAGAAAGGCCTCAACGCGGTTGGCGGTCAGGTCTCCGGCGTTGAGGACCATGTGCAGCTTGGCAAACACCACATCCTCCTCGGTGTCCACCCAGAAGCAGCGGTGCTCAGCGTGCTCCACCTGCTCCCTGCTCAAATGGTAGGAGACGATGGGCTGTCCGTCCTCATAGACCCCTTTATAGTAGTCCTCCCCATGGCAGAGTATCAGGTATGCGCAAAGCGCCCGATAGCCCAGCGCCCGGAGCGCCCGCGTGCCGTAGACGCTGGATCCGCCCCAGTGCAGGGTCGTTGTGTTGCGCAGGGCGGCGCTTCCAACGATGCGGCGCAGCTCGTTGGTGACCAGAAGGCAGTCCTTTTTCACCTCGTCGTAGCTTTTGTCCTGATATGGCAGGTCGGGGTGCTCTCTGCGGGCGTGAAAGGAGAAGGAAAGCCACTCGGCGTTGGCCGTAAACTCATCACGAAAGCGGTCCGTCATCTGCGAGAGGTCAAAGGAGCCGTCGCCGGTCTCGTAAAAGGCGTTGATATGCACCTTGCTGCCGTATTTGTCGTGCGCGTCCTTGAATATCTTGAGATAGGGGTTTTCAAAAATTGAGGAATATTCATTTCGGTGCAGATGGATATCCTCGAAGCCCCGGATAAAATCATCCACGGTAAAGCGGTATTTGTGATAGGCCTTTTGAAAGTTATAGACGGTTATCGTCTGCCCCTGGTTTTTGTCGGGGTCAAGGGCCTCCAGCCGGTTCACCCGGCCGTCAAGGATGACCTTCGCCGAAAATATCCCGGCCTCCTCCCTCTTAGCTTCTACTCCGTTTACGGTTATCCGCTGCGCGTTCGCGGCTTTCACCAGCGACCTGATCTGCAGCCCTTCATCCGTCAAAACGCCGTCCGCCTGGCCCACCATAACGTCCCCTTGTATGGGGAAAATAAATTGCGGCCTCTCCTCTGTTCTGCTCAACTGCCCTGCCTCCTTATTTATTTTTGAGTGTGTCATACCAGGGGCGTTTTAATGCGTCTGCTGGGGTCGGAGCGGGTGCGGACTATCTCGCTGTCCGCGAAGGACTGGCGCACCGCGAAATCTGTCAGGAAGATATCGCCCTGGTCCGGGGCGGTCTTTTCTATCCTGACGCCGGTCACCAAGTCCTCCGGGTATGGGTTTTCCGCCACAAATCGAAACCGCGTGGTCCCGTCCGGCTGAAGCATGGGCAGGGTGGTATAGGTCACCTCGGCAAGGGCGTTGTCAACGTCATAGCTGTCCCACTCCTCGTTGCGGGCGCGGGTCCAGTCCCGCTCATGGTTCATGATGTTTACGCCGTAGATCAGCGGTATCTCCAGCGTGCGCCCGCTCTGGAAGGAAATGACATATTTGCCGATGGCGTCCCGCTCCAGCAGCATGGGCGCGCTCGTGATATACACATGCTCCCGCCAGACAGTGGTCATGTGGGTAAATTCAAAATGGGGGCCGGACAGTATTTTCCGGCTTCGGTAGAGATATAGCTCCTCTATGCTCTTTTTGAATATCTCGTCATACCGGCTGTCGGTGTAGTCCCCGCGCCAGAAAAGGTACGCCCCGAATACGATGGAGAGCAGCACCCCGTTGCGCTGCATGGTTATCTCGTCCAGCGTGGTCCAGTGGGAGGGCGCTGCCCCTAAAGCACCCGCGTCCACCCGCTCCTGCCAGTGGAGGAAGCCCCGGGGGTCCCAGTTGCCGTAGGTCATGGTCATGCCGCGTGAGAGGAAGACCTGGTCGTGGCTCTCGCGAAGGGCCCAGTACCAGTGATGGGCCCAGCAGTCCCTGGGTATAAGGTCAACGGCCTCATAGGTGGCCGGCATATCATGTACGGTGCCCCGGGAGCATTTGCAGTGCCTCTGGGCCCCGCCCAGCCCCTCGCCCCAGCTGGTGATGTGGTTCAGCATTTTTTCTGACCAGTACATCATGCGTATGCCGCGCTGTGCCAGATAGTCGTGGATACGGGTAAGGTCTTCGGCCAGGATATCGGCCGGCTCCCGCCGCTTGCAGGCCTCGCACAGGCCGAAGGTGTAGAATTCATCGTGGCCCACCTGCATGACTTTGGGATGAAATACATCGATGACCTCGTCCATCACGTCAAAGAGCAGCTCATATACCTTGGGGTTCGATGGGCAGTAGGTGTCGGGGAAGGGGTCGTATGGGCGCTCTGATAGCTCGGGATGCGCGTTTAAGAGATAGTCCGAATGGCTTAGGCAGGGCACCTCCGGGATGACCTCAAGCCCCCGCTCGCGGCAGTAGGCAACTAGGCCGCGGACGGTCTCCTGAGAGAGGAAGCCGCCGTCCCCGTTTTCAAAATGGATAGAGTTCTTCACCCAGCCGAACATATTCTGCACTTCGTCGGCCCGCTCGGGCGTACGGCGCATCTCCCGGCAGTATTCCACCCAGCTTTCGTTTATCTCGGGATGCCGCTTATACTCCATCGCCCCGCCGATCTCCAGAATGATGGTGTTATAGCGGTAGTAAACCAGCATGTCCACTATCTTATAAAACTCGCCCAGCTGCCGCTCTCCGGGAAGATAGACCTTTAGTCCCCTAAATGGGCACTGGGGCGCAGAAAAGCGTATGCCGCCGGGCACGAAGCCGCCGTCCGCCTGGGCCTGCTGGAGTATCTCGTATGCGCCGTACAGCAGCCCGCGCTCGCTCTGGGAGTAGACGGTAAGCCCGTCCCCCGCGCCGGACACGGCAAAGGCGTCCGGCGTATTTAGCTGGGCCTCTGAAACCCCCAGTTCGTTCAGCCGCGATATAAGCTCCTGGGGAAAGCCCCTTTCCAGCGAGAGCTTTGTCCAGGCCTCCTCACCCCCGTCGGCGAAGGGCAGCGCCTGGGATAGGACGGCCTGCCATACGCCCGGTTCCATCCGCTCTAGGGCGGCGGGGGCAATGCGCCTTTTCCCCTCAAGCCGCCGGTAATTGCTCAGCTCTGACATCATGCTCATAGGAACGCCTCCTTTTTCCCTGTTTATTCCGGCCTCTTATAGCGGCATCGGCCCGACTGCTCCAGCAGCTTTATGAACAGCCCGCCCTGCACGGTGCGGTTCTGGGAGTAAAAGCGCTTGGCGGTCTTGGTGCTGTACCAGTCGGACATGGGGACGCGGTTCTCCGTCTCGTGGAAGTACCGCCATACAGGGGCCATAAAGCGTATGAACTCATCCCTGGTCCCGGCCAGCGCCGCCGTCCAGGCCAGCCAGTCGGTCTTGGAGGTGGTCCCCCTGCAGTCAAGGGGGATGCCGTACTGATTGCCGTACTGCCAGTATGAGTCGAATTCGCCCTTTATACTGTCCGCCGGGAAAAGCTCCGTACCAAA
This sequence comes from uncultured Eubacteriales bacterium, assembly GCA_910584745.1. Taxonomy (GTDB): domain Bacteria; phylum Bacillota; class Clostridia; order Oscillospirales; family Acutalibacteraceae; genus Acutalibacter. The sequence goes on along the minus strand of CAJUDG010000005.1, from coordinate 231,225 downwards.
GAGCTTGTCCCACACCATATTGTACTTCAGGCTGTAGCTGCCCGGCTGGTCGAAGGCGAGCCGGAAGCTGCCGTCGCCGTTCTGAGCCCTTTCCACCCAGCTTTGCACCATCTCCTTGGCGGCGCTCCAATAGGCGGGAGCTTCTTCGGGCGCGCCGCTGAGCTCAAGCATGATGGCCATGGAGGCGACGCCCATGACCGCCTTTAAAGAGAGGTTGCAGTTATGGGGCATATGCTTGAAAAAGTCGTCCGTGCATATCTGGTCCTCCGGGTCGGCCCCATAGCGGACCAGGTAACCGGCCCATTGGCGGAAAAGTTCCTTATTTTCCGCAAAGAGTGATACGTCCCCACTGACCACGGCCGCCGCCGCGGCCATCACCAGCATATTGCCGCACTCCTCTATGGGCATCTGATGCTCGGGGTCGGTGCCATTCGAGTAGACCTGGCCGTTTACAAGGGGATAGCAGCCCACGTCGTGGGGGGCGAACTCAAAGGGCCAGGCCCCGCTTTTTGCATATCGTATGGCAGGGCGCATCATCCCGTTGACAAGCTCGGGGTTATAGTAGAGATACATGGGCATGGAGGGGTAGCTTACATCCACCGTGGCAGCGCATCCGTTTGAGAGGCACTCCTTAGAGATGTACAGCAGGCCGTCCTCGTCGTCCTCCACCAGCTTATGGCCCGCCATCACCTGGCGGTAGGCAAGGGTCAGCATCTCGGCGTACTGCTCTCCCCCGGCCTCAAGGGCGCTCTCATAAAGGCTTGCGGAGAAAGACCGCTCCCGCTCGGAAAGCTTCTCATAATCGGCGAAGGCCTCCTCAATGGCCCGCTCGATCGTCCTTCCTCCCTTTTTCCAGTAGCCCTTAAGCCTCTTGTGAAAATACTCGATGCTTTCGATATCGTCATAGGCAAAGGCGAACAGCGCCGGCGCCGTCTCTGTCAGCTCCGCCCTTGCGGCCGCGAAGGTCTCTCCCCGCGCCTTGTAAAGATCCGCCTGTCCCCCGCGCACGCAGAGGAAGAAATAGCCCCAGTTTATTCGGGTGTCGTCCCCGCTGTTTCCAAGGACCGGCTGGGCGGCGCTGCCCATGCGCACGGCGGAGATATCCTCCCCCAGCTTCAGCTTGGAGAGCTCTATGGGCTCCTCCCGCGCCGCGTCCAGACAGAGCTCCTCAGAGGCGGAGATCTCCGCCTCTATGCGGTGCGCCGCTCCGTCCAAGGATTCCGCACGCAACTCCAGGTAGGAGACCGGGCGGCTGCAAAGCAGCAGGTCGCCGGCAAAGACCGGGGAGAAAAAGCGCGCCGTCAGGCGCACCCCCGCCGCCTCGAAGACATAGCTGGAGGCAAGGGCGGTGATGTCCAGGGATATCTGCTCCATAGGGATTCCGCCGGCTTCCTCGCCGCCCATAAAGCGGTAGACGGTCCCGTCGACGGTAAGCTTACCGTTGATGGTGTTGGTGTGCCCCGTCCAGTGGCAGGTGGCCGAGGCGTTCAGCCGGTCGGCGCAGGACCAGACGCTGAAATACGGGTCGATTGTGATAAGCGGAACCGCCGGTGCTCTCAGTTTCATAGGGATCCCTCCATTTTCGCAAAAAGATGATTTGCCTCTTGACTTTCTTTGAGTTGGATTATATCATTTATTCAATGGAAATAAAATAGAAAAAATGCGAAAAAGGTGTGTGATATCGTTTGAATGAGGATCTGCGATTCTTTTACGCCGAGGCGCCCTCCACGCCGTTCTTCGTGGAGCTTACAGGCATCTCCTACTGCGACGGGACCTATTACTGCGAGCGCGAGGATTCCGACGTCACCGTGATGGAGTATATCGTCCGCGGGCGCGGCACGGTGGTCTGCAACGGGGAGAGGGTGGAGCCCGCCAAGGGGGACGTCTATATCCTGCACCAGGGCAGCCGCCACGCCTACTATTCGGACGCCGGCGACCCATGGATAAAAATATTCTGCAACCTAAAGGGCAACCTGGCAGAGGACCTTCTGCGCGCGTATGGGCTGCAGGACACCGTGCTCGTGCGCAATTTCTGGAACGAGCAGATCTTCCGGGATCTCTACGCCATTAGCTGCCAAAAGGAGCCCCAGGGGAAAATCTTTCAGCGGTGCGCGCTGAAATTCCACGAGATCGTGTCGGAGCTGTACGCGGGCGAATCGGGCCGCGTTACGGACGAGGCGCAGCTGTTGAGGAATTATCTTGACGACCGGGTCTTCGACCGCGTGAGCATCGACGAGCTGGCGGCCTCTGTCTACCGCTCGCCCGACTATGTGATAAAGCTGTTCCGCAAGGCCTATGGCCAGACCCCCTACGCGTATCTCTTAAGGCGGAAGATGCGCGCCGCCGAGCACCTTCTGCGCACGACCCGGCTTCCCTGCCGGGAGATCGCCCATAAGCTGAAGATAGAGGACCCACACTATTTTTCCAACCTGTTTAAAAAGCAGCACGGCGTTTCCCCGCGGCAGTACCGCAGCGACGCGCAGCCCCAGGGGAGGAGCGTTTTGCTGGAGTCGGACGGTAAGTGAATGTGGAAAATGCCCGGCGGCTTACCACCGCCGGGCCTCTTTATGCCCATCTGTCAAAATACCGTGACTATCTCCGAGCCCTCCTCGGGCAGGCTGTCGAAATCTATGCCCTGCTCCATGAGGTGGGCGCCGGTCAGCCTCTCCTCTCTCCCCGCGTCCGTCCATGTGACGGTATACTCGCGCATGGGCTCGAGCCCGCGCAGACGCACCCGCTGGGCCTCCGGCGCGCCCGTCAGCCTGAAGGCGAACACCAGGCCCCGCTTCTCCGCGTCGGTAAACTGGAACACCGGGAAACGCTCTCCCTTGCCGCCGCTTATGGGCTGTTCGGTCAGGCGGTACGCGTCGCCGTTCAGTATGAAGGCGGCCGAGTGCTCGGTATAGAACTCCCCCAGCTCCCTTATGCGCTCCAGGGCCCATCCGGGCAGCTCTGGCAGCTTGTACGAGAACCCGGGTACACCCATCATGGCCGCCCGCACCATATAGTCCAGCTTATGGCGGGGGGTGTCCTCCTGTATGGGGCAGCCCACTCCGCGGTTATGGTTTTGCATCACATCGGACCAAGTGAAGTGCAGCAGGCAGCGCTGGTGCAGAAAGGACAGCGCCCCCCAGAAAAGCTGCAAGTGGAACTCGGTATGGTCCGGGTCGGCCAGGAAGCCCACCGTGCAGTGGGACATCATCTCAATGTCCCCCCTAAGCCCGCCGGAGGAGCAGTTCTCCACCACCACGTCAGGGTATTTCCGGCGGATCTCGTCCAGGAATTGGTAGTACCCCATATAGTGGGCGTATAGGCCGTCCCCGGCGCTGTGCTCATGGTCCGTGCGGTCGCAGCCGAAGCCCGGGTCCAGGTTGAAGTCGAACTTTATCCACTTGGCCCCATACTCGCCCAGTATGCGGTCGACGGTCTCCATGGCCCACTCCCTGCCGGCTTTGCTGCCAAAGCACACATACCCGAGGGAGCGTCCGTCCCGCTTGGCAATTATTTCCTCGTGGGTCTTGTTAAGCTCCGCGTCCCTGCCCACGGCCTCTATCTCGCACCATATGCCCGGCTCTATGCCAATGCCCTTGGCCTTGTCACACATGGCCTTCATGCCCGAGGGGAAGCGCTCGGTGTTCACCATGTCCCAGTCCCCGCGCTTCTCAAACCAGGTCTGGTCCCCCGTCTCCCGGCCAAACCACCCGGCGTCCATCATGGCATAGCGGAAGCCCAGCTTTTTGGCGATCTCCGCGTTGGCCTGATACACGTTCTCGTCTATGAGCTTGTCCTCATAAGGCCACCAGGTATTATACTCCAGGGGCATCGGCGTGAACAGCTCCTCGTCCATGGTGCTCAGCCGCTTTCTGTAGTACCTTCTAAGGGCAAGGCAGGCCTCCTCCCTGTCAGGGGCTTTTGAGACGTATACCGCCGGGGTGGTAAAGCTCTCTCCGGGAAGGATATCGTGGAAAAACTCGCCGTCGCTCAGGCCCATCACACAGCAGTATGTCCAGGGCCTTATGTCGCAGTAGGACTCCACCCAGGGGAACGCCGTGCAGGTCCAGTTGCCGGACCAGCCCAGCGCCATTGCATAGCAGCCGTCCCCGGTATGGCACTCCACATAGGGCGTAAAGCCCTTGCACGAGCGCCCCGACACACAGCCGAAGGAGAACTCCCGCTCTACCCTGTGGCTGCGGGGGGTATATTCCGCACCCCAGTCCGAGTGGAAATAGTGCAGCTCCAGCTCCCGGGTATCAAAGGAGACCCCCACGTCCCCCCGGGTCAGGCGCACGGTCTTTTCCCCCGTGTTGCGCAGGTTAAGGGCGCAGCGGTACACCCCGCCATCCAGGTCGCATACCAGCTCCAGGGCTATCAGCCCGCCGTCATAGTGCCCCCTGGGAAAGGACAGGCGCTTTACGCCGCCCTCCAGCAGCTCTGTGGTGTGATAGGTACATTCCTGCAATATTTCGGTTCCGTTCAGTGTCACTGCATACGCAAACTTCATTTTCCGCACTCCTCTCTGTATATGGAAAGGAGCGGGGAGTTCCCCGCCCCTTTTCAGTTTACTCGGACATTCTCTCGATGATGCTGTCTATGGCGGCCTGGCGCTCCGCCACCACCTGCTCTATCCCAAGGTTTTTGCAGGTCTGGCTCCACTCGTGCACAAGCTGCTCCACCTCGTCCTCGGATTTGGCGCTGACCACCTTGGCCAGGAATTCCGTCCTGGCGTCATTTATGGCGGGCATCAGCTCGTTCTCCTTGTCGCCCTTCAGGAAGTAGTAGTCATAGGTGGGCTCCCATTCCCTGTCGTACCTGGCCCGCTCCTCTGCCCGGCTGTCCCAGCTTTTCTTGTTGTCCTCGCGTATCAGGGCCGAGGGGGTCTCCTGGAACTCGGAGATGGCCGGGGCGTTCTGCACCAGCTGGGCGTAGTAGAACACGCCGAAGGAGGCCGCGGTGTTCCAGTCCAGGTCGTTGGAGTCCGCCTTGAACTGGTCGGTATAGGCGTAGGTGCCGTCCTCAAGGAACTCGTAGGTCTCGCCCTCGATGCCGGCGTTCACCAGCAGCTGGCCCTCCTGGGTGGCAAGCCAGTCCATGGTGGCCAGCAGATGCTTCACCACCTGCTCGTCCACATCCTTGTTGATGATAAGCGACGACCAGCAGCCGACCCAGTCAGTCCAGGTTATCTCCCGGGCCTTTTTTATCTCATCAGAGGCGTACATCGGGGGAGGCGCGATATAGTTATAGCTGCCGATGGCGTCGTTGAAATTGTCTATCTCCCACCACGCGGCGGTCATCGCCGCGTACTCGCCCATGGCGGCTTTCTCCTGGAACTGGGTGGTCTTCAGGGTCAAGGCCTCGGGGTCCAAAAGGCCGTTTGAGGCGAACTTCCAGATGTACTTTGCCGCCGCCATCATCTCGTCGGAGTCGGAGTACAGGTAGTTGCACACCTTATAGCCGTTATCCACGTCAAAGGGCAGCTCATAGGAGTCATGAGAGCCGATATGGGGGAAGAACATCTCATACAGCTGGTTCACGCCGCCCAGGTTCTCGCCAAGGAGCAGCCCCTTGCCGCCCAGCTCGTTTACCGAGCGGTAGACAAAGTCGTAGAACTCGTCCGCCGTGGTGGGATAGTCCACCTTCAGCTGCTCCATGTACTTTGTGGACACATGGATGCCGTGGGGCGGCTCGTTAAGGTTCTCATAGCCGCGCCCGGTCTGGGTGGGCAAAAACCAGCTCTGGCCCTTATCCGTGGCGTACAGCTCCATCTCGGGGTGTATAAGCGCGTACAGGTTGGGATAGGCCTCCTCGGTGACCATCTCCGTCAGGTCCCAGATCTGCCCGGACTCGCCCAGCTTCTGGTATATCTCGCGGGTATAGGCCGTGATGCCGCCGAAGAAGGCCTCGGGTATCTCGCCGCCGGCGATCATCAGGTTCAGCTGCTGGGTGTACTCGTCGTCAGTGGGGGTGGTCATGGGGGTATAGCCCAGCTTCAGGTTCGTTACCTCCTCTATCTTCGGGGCTATTATATCCTTGCCCTCCTCGGGGCCGGTCCAGCCCTGCTCGAACCAGGTGATCTCCAGCTGGTCATGGTTTGCGAACTCTGGATATTTGCCCACAAGGCTGTTCTCCGCCTCGGAGGAAGACGCCTCACCCTCAGAGCCGGAGGCGCTTTCCGTGCTTGAGACAGACGCCTGGGACGATCTGCTGTTTCCTCCGTCGCCGCCGCAGCCAGCGAAGGCGCATAACAGCATGGCGATGGCCATCAGCAGCGCGGCTGCCCGAATAAATTGCTTTTTCACTTTGATCCTTCCTTTCATTTTTATCATTTTATAGTTAACACAGTTCAAAAGAGGTCTACCTCTTTTGAACCGGGCAGCATAGCTGCCCAGCTTAAAAATCGGTATATACCGATTTTTAAGTGTGTTTACTATATCTCACGAAGCCGTTATTCCTTGACGGAACCGACCATCATGCCGCGAATAAAGTATTTCTGGGCGAAGGGGTATATCATGAAGATTGGGAGCACCGTAAAGACCAGCATGGCCATTTTCACCGACTCTGTGGTGATGGAGACCTTTCTAAGGGTGTGGCCGGTCTTCATGAAGCTGCTCATGTCCGCCCCCTGGATGATGTTGAGCAGCAGAGTCTGTAAGGGCCAAAGGGTCGACTTATTGGTCATCACGGTCCCGTCGAACCAGTCGTTCCAGTGAAACAGCCCCGAGAGCAGCGCCACGGTCGCTATGGACGGGACGATAAGCGGGAGGACTATCTGGGTAAAGATCACCGGATAGCTGGCGCCGTCCAGCTCCGCGCTCTCCTCCAGCGACGGGGGAAGGTCCTTTATGGCTATCCTCAGAAGCATTATGTGGAACGGGGTTATCGCCCAGGGGATGATATATACCCAGATATTATTTATCAGGTTCAGATGCTGGCATATGATGTAGTATGGTATAAGGCTGCTGCCAAAGTACATGGGTATAACTATCAGCCAGTTGAGCACCTTTCGGTACGGCAGGTCGGGCTTGCTTATGGTATAGGCGTATAGCGTGTTGAAGATGACCCCCAGCACCGTGCCGGCCACGGTGCGGAACACAGTGACGCTAAGGCTGTTTATAAGGCGCTTATCCTTAAAGATGGTCTGATAATTGTCCAGCGAGAACTTTCTTGGAACCAGGTAGATGCCGCCCTTCATTGCGTCCACGCCGTCGTTAAAGGAAAGGGCCAGAATGTAGATAAAGGGGTACAGGCATATGAATGCGAACAGGCTAAGCACGATAATGTTGAAAATATCAAAGGCCTTCTCCCCACGGGAGCGTTTCATCTTTTGCATACATCTCTCTCCTCTCCTCAGACCAGAGAGCCCTGGTCGAATTTGTCGGCAAGAAAGTTTGTCACCATAAAGAGCGCCAGGGATATCACCGACTTAAACAGCCCCATGGCCGCGCCCACGGAGAGGTCGTTTATGGTGCCGCTGGTCAGGGTTCGGAGAACCGCCGTGTCCAGTATGTCCGAGAGCTCCCGCGTGGCCAGGTTGGACATGGTCCACATCTGGTCAAAGCCCGCGCTCATCAGGCTTCCCACCTGGAGGATGAACATCAGCACGATGGTCTTTGAGATAGAGGGCAGGGTGATGTATATGGCCTGCTTCAAGCGCCCTGCACCGTCTATCATGGCCGCCTCGTACTGCTCGGTGGAGATGCTCGACATGGCGGACATATAGAATATCGTGTTGTACCCAAGTGTCTTCCAAAGGTCCGTAAAGAGTATCACCGGATAGAACCACCCAAGGCTCTGCATGAACATCACCGGCTCCTTTACCAGCCCCAGGCTCATAAGCACATTGTTTACCACCCCTGAGTTGCCCAAAAGCGAGTACCAAAGGCCCGCCGCTATGACCCACGAGACGAAGTTCGGGATATATACCACCGTCTGTATGGTCTTCTTCACCCTGGCCCTGCGCAGCTCGTTTATGAGCAGCGAGACCAGAATGGGCATTGGAAAGCATATGAGCAGCTTCAGAGAGCTGATTATGATAGTGTTGCGAAAGGCCCGCCCGAAAGTCGGGGTGCTGAAAAGCCTTTGGAAGTTGTAAAGCCCCACCCACGGGCTTCCAAGGAAGCCGGATACCGGGTCGTACTGCTGGAAGGCCATCACCAGCCCCACCATGGGCAGGTAGGCAAACAGGATAAGCACCACCACGCCCGGAAAGGCGAACAGGTACAGCCACCTGTACTTTTTGAGAAGCCGCCTGCGCTCTTTTCGGGCGCTGAGCTTCTGCGCCGCGGTCTTTTGCATCTTTATCATCCCCTTATTCAGTCTGTTTGCACATCTTCTAAGTATAATTATACTCCCCCATTGTTGATTTTCAATTAGACAAAAAGGCCCCGGATGTGGATAAAATCCATATTCGAGGCCTTTTTCGCTATTTTTTGTATATATTTGCCTTTTTGCAAGCTCTCCTTCAGGGTCACTCCCGGTACTGGGTGGGCGTTTTGCCGGTGAGCTTTTTGAATATCCGGTTAAAATACCGCTGGTCCCCATAGCCCACGGAGGCCGCTATCTCCTTTATGCCAAGCTCCGTGTGCAAAAGAAGGTCCTCCGCCCGCCTTATCCTGAGCTCTGTAAGATAGACGGAGAATTTCTTCCCTGTCTCGCTCTTTATGAGAGAGGAGAGATACTTGCTGCTGGAGCCGAACTCCTCGGCCAGCCGGTCAAGAAAGATATCCTCCTGGTAATGGGCGTCGATATACGCTATCACCCGCTTTGAGAGCTTTTCCTCCAAGACCAGGTTCCGTCTCTTGGCTATGCGGGCCACGCAGGCCCCCAGAGTCTCCCTGAGGCTGTCCGCCTCCACGGGCTTTAAAAGGTACTCTGTCACGCCGTATTTCATGGCCTGGCGTGCGTACTCAAAATCGGCGTAGCCGCTGAGCACCACCACCTCTACATCCAGGTTTTCCTCACGTATGGCGCGTATCATCTCAAGACCGTCCAGCTTTGGCATCCGGATGTCGGTGATGACGATATCCGGATGGGTCTCTCTTATCAGCCTGAGCCCCTCAAGGCCATTAGCGGCCTCTCCGGCCAGCTTCACGTTCTCCATGGCCGCGCAGACCGAAAATCCCACGCTGACGCGCACCAGTTCTTCATCATCCACAAGCAGCACAGTAAACATCATCATTCCACCCTTTTCGGAAACAGGAGGCGCACCGTAGTTCCCATGCCCTCCCCGCTGTCTATGGTCAGCCCGTATGGCCCGGGAAAGTGCAGCCGCAGCCTTTGGGCTATGTTTTTCATTCCGATGCCGAAGTCCCCCTGCTCTCCCTCGTTTTCAATAAAACGCCGCAGGCGCTCCAGCCTCTCCCGCTCTATTCCAGGACCATTGTCGGCTATCTCTATCAGGACGTCCTCGCCCTGGGCCCGGACGGTTATCCTCAGAAGGTACGAGCACTCCATTGGCTCCATTGCGTACCTTATGGAGTTCTCCACGATGGGCTGCAGGATAAATTTCAGCGTCGAACACTCCATCAGGTCCTCCTGCGCCTGTATCTCATAGCAGAGCCTCTCTCCAAACCGCAGGCGCTGGATGAGCAGATAGTTCCTGATATGCCTGAGCTCGCTTTGCAGCGTTGTGACGGAGCTATTGTCCCGGTTGGTGTTATAGCGGAACATATCCCCAAGGCTCTGCAGCGCCGAGCACACCGCCTGAGTATCCTGGCGTATCGCCAGGGCCTTCACCGCCTCAAGGGTGTTGAATAGGAAATGCGGGTCTATCTGCTTTTGCAGGGCGTTCAGCTGGGCCTGGCGGCGGAGTATCTGGTTCTCCTGCACCGAGTCCAGCATGGCGTTGAAGGAGCGGGCCAGCTCGCCTATCTCGTCGTCCGTCTTCAGGGACAGTCTGCCGTTAAAATTGTTCTGCTCAAGGTGATGGATAAACGCCGTCATCTCCCGGATGGGCCTTGAGATGTTCTTTGAGATGGCGTAGGCCCCGGTCAGAACAAGGAGCAGAATGAGCCACGAGAACAGCAGTGTCGTCAGCAGGAGCTTTGTCACGGCGGAGTTCAGCTCGCTGCGGTCGGCAAAGGCGATGAACCGAAAGCCCCCTAGTTCTGACACGTTTGAATACATATAGTAGTCGTTGAGCCCGTTGTTCCTCACCTCTCCCGGCCTGTCCTCGAAATATTCCGGCGTGGGGATTATCCCGGAGTTTTCTTCCGCAAGCTCACTGCTGGAGGTGTACGCTATACGCCCCTTGGGGTCCATGATGACCAGAAAGCCCCTATCCTCCAGGAAGGTGTCCTGCAAAAGGCCGTCCAGAAAGTTCTTCTCAAGCGTTGCGGCGATGACCCCTTTTACCGTCCAGTCGGCCGTGGCGTAGAAGGTTATGATATAGGCAAAGGAGCTCTCCCCGCCCGAAACTGGCTTGATAAAATCCGAGCGGATATTCACCATGGAGTGGTTCTCCACTATCTCCCTATACCAGTGGGCCGTGCTGGGCGACGAGGCGATATCGAAGCTGCTGGACACGTCGCCCGTGGACGAGCCCATCACATAGTTCTGACCCGGTATAAAGAGGTACATGTTCATAAAGCTGTTCATATTGCTGACAGAGCAGATATAGTTATATGAATCCCGGGAGACTGTATAGGCCTCATAGCCCGAGTATGAGCCGCTTATAAGGGCCTTTATCCTGCTGTGGTTATTTGCCGTCAGCGCTGCGGAGCTGAGCGCGCCCATCTGCTGGTCGTAGATATTTATTATCTGCTGGGTCTGGTCGTCCAGCTGCTCCCTCAGGCTCTGGGAAAGATACCGGCTGCTGATAAAGGTAAGGACTACCGTGCTCAGCAGCATGATGCCTGTGCTGAACATGATTATCAAAAGGAACATTCGCCCGGTTATCCCCGTCAGCACGCTCCTTTTGGACCCTTTTGCCTTTACGCCCTCTCGCTTTGCCATACTATCAGCCCCTCTCCCGCTGTTTTCCGGCGGATATGTCAGCATACCCCGCTCTCTCGCATAAGGGCCTCCATCTCCCTTTTTATCCCGTCCATCCGCGTTTTGTCCCTCTCGCCAAGGGGCTGGCGGTATGCGGTCTCCATCCCCACCGCCGCCTGCGCCAGCAGCTTATAGCCCGCCGGAAAGGGCAGGCGGTCGGCAAGCCTTGTAAGGCCCAGGAGCTTGCCCTGCAGGCGCAGGGCCTCCTCCCTGTCCCCAAGCTCCACGGCCCTGTATATCCCCGCAATGGCCCTTGGGAACAGCGCCCCCAGGGCGGTGAAGCTGCCGTCGCACCCGCCGAAAAGACAGGGGGCCAGTGCGTCGTCCGTGCCGGTAAGTATGGAAAAATCCTCTCTATGCTCGTTTCTCAGATCTATTTGGTGCATTATCTCCTTGATATTCGCGCTGCTGTTCTTGATCCCCTGCACCCACGGAAGGCCCATAAGCTCCGCCGTTATGTTCAGGGGTATCGGCGAGGAAAAGCCCGGTATCTGATAGGCTATCACCGGCACCCCGCAGTCCTCCCGGCCAAGGCTGCGATAGAACTCCAGGACCTCGTCCCTGCCGTAGCGGAAGTAGTAGGGCGGCGCGACCAGAGCCCCCTGGGCGCCCAACCCCGCCATATATGAGAGATAGTCCCGACAGGTCCTGGCGTCCGGGGCAGTGGCGCCGCACACAAGCCGCCTGCGCCCGCCTATGGCCGCTGCCGCCGTGCGCATTATCTCCTTGTTCTCGTCCACGGACAGCATGACGAATTCGCTGGTTGAGCCGCACACCACTATGCCCTCCAGCTCCGTTTGGCAAAGAGCGTCCGCCATGCGCTCCAGCTGCCGGTGATCCACTTCGCCGCTTTGCAAAAACGGCGTGGGCAGTATACCGTACGGCCCATGAAATTCCCTGACCTTTTCTTTCAATGCGCTTCCTCCCTCCATTATCGCACCCGATAACGCTCCAGCGCCTCATAGTCGAGCTCTATGCCAAAGCCCGGGGCCTGGGGTATGTCCACAAATCCATCGACATCCACCTGGAACATGGTGGACGTCAGCTCCCGCCTGAGCACCGTGTCCTGTTCGCAGAACTCCACGTACCAGGCGTCCGGCAGGCTTGCGATATACTGCATGGTCGCCGCCATGAGCAGGTGGGTCTTAAAGGCGTGGGGCACCACCGTGACCCTGCGGCGCTCGCAGATATCCGCAAGCTTTCTCGCCACTGTAAGCCCGCCGCAGCGGCTAAGGTCCGGCTGCACGATATCCACGCAGCCCTTGTCCAGCAGCTGAAGGTATTCGTGGATGGTCCCCACCTCCTCCCCGCCGGCAATGTGTATGGAGGTAGCGGCGGCAAGCCGGGCATAGGCGTCCAGGTCGTCGGGGGCGAAGGGCTCCTCTATCCAGTGCACGCCGTACTCCTCCATGGCCTTTGCCGTCTTGACGGCCCCCTTGACGTCCGTCCACTTCATGCCCACGTCTATCATTAGGTACTTGTCGTCCCCAAGGGCCTCTCTCGCCCATTTCACCAGCTTCAAGTCCTTCTCGAAGCTCTGGCCCAGCGCGCCCCAGCCCAGCTTCATGCCCTTATAGCCCTTTTGCATGTGCCGCTCTACAAGCTCATGTATCTCCTTCTCCGTCTCAGGCATGAGCACGCTGCAATAGGCCTGTATCTTGTCCCTGTACGTGCCCCCAAGCAGCTTTGACACGGGCAGGGACAGCTTCTTTCCCACGGCGTCCCAGATGGCCATGTCTATCCCGCTCATGGCGTGTATGACAAGGCCCCGCCGCCCGTGGTAAAGGCTCATCTCGTACATCTTCCTCCATATTTTTTCTGTCTCAAAGGCGTCTTCGCCCACCACTATCTCCCGAAGGCCCCGGCAGACCATATGGGAGCTGGGCATCTCTATCACCGCCTTGACCCCATAGGGGGAGGAGTCCACCTCGGCCACGCCGGTTATCCCGTCCTCCGTGTGCACGAGAATCACCACGGTATCCTGGCTGCCGTCGCCTATCATCTCTATCTCGCTGTGCTGTTTGACGATGATGGCCTCAACATCTGTTATTATCATAAGCTTTTCTCCTATAGTAAATTATTCTCTAGTCCTCCCAGGGGTGGACCACTATCTTCATGGGCTTCTTTACCGGGTCGCCCATCAGCTTAAATGCCTCCGGCAGTCTGTCAAGAGGCATGACGGCGTCCACCATCTCCCCAAGGCGTATCCTCCCCTGAGAGACCAGTCCCAGCAGCGGCTCCCAGACGTGGGGGTTGCCCAGGACTCCGTATACCTCAAGCTGCTTCATGATAATGTCAAGGCTTGAGAACTCCCTTGACTGCTCCTCCGGCGGCAGGCCGTACAGTATCACCCGCCCCGCCCGCTTTACGCAGTCAAAGGCCGAGCGGGTGGTGGCCCCGCTGCCGGCGGCCTCGCAGACCAGATCCGCTCCCCGGCCGCCGGTGTATTCCATCACCGCTTCAAAAACGTCCTCCGTCTTCGAGCAGATAAGCCGGTCCGCCCCCATCTTCCCGGCCCGCTGGAGCCGCTCCTGATTTCTGGCCACGGCGATGACCTTTCCCGCGCCCATGGCCTTGGCCCCCTGGATAAAGCCTATCCCGGCGGGGCCCACGCCGTACACCAGCACGGTCTCGCCAAAGCGCACCCCAAGGCGCATAAGGCCGCCTATGGGGCAGACGACGCTCTCCAATATGCCCGCCTCGTCAAAGCTCACATTGTCCGGCACCGGCACCAAATTTTCCTCCGGTGCCTTTACATACTGGGCGTAGCCGCCCTGATGGGGCGCGGTGCCTATCTCCTCCATCCTGCCGCAAAGATGCCTGTCCCCTCTCTTACACTCCGGGCATTGGCCGCAGCCTATGGAGGTCTCAATGACCACCCGCTCTCCAAGCCTGCGGTGCGTTACGCCCTCTCCCAGCTGCGCCACCTCGCCGGCTATCTCGTGGCCCAGGATATGGGGCGGTCGCCCGTATTTGAACTTTCCCGAGACCACCTCCAGGTCCGTCCTGCACACCCCCGCCGAGCGCACCTTCACCAGCACCTCCCCGGGGCCGGGGCAGGGCGTTGGCACCTCTCTTATCTCGATCTTATTTATGCCTGTCCAAACTGCCGCCTTCATGTAATTCCTCCTATCGCGTATTCAGTTTAGGTTGATTATTTTTCCGCTTTCAAGTATAATGAGAGGAAATAAGACCTTTGCCCTATCACCCTCATAACAAAAAGGCGGGAGCTACCATGGAAAACAAAAATCACCGTATGCTGGAAAAAGCCCTTCTCATACTGGAATACATCTCAACACAGCCTCAGGGCGTCACACTGCCGGAAATATGCGCCCATATGCAGATGGCGAAAAGCAGCGCATATTCCCTTCTGATGACCTTTGTAAATATGAGCTATGTAAAGCGCGGGGCCAACGGCCGGTTCGTCATCGGCATGAGGCCCTTTGAGATAGGCTCAAGGTTCATTGAAAACAGCGACTTCTTCCTGTACTCCCAGGACGTATTGAGGGAACTGGCCGCCGCCGTAAACGAGACCGCGCATCTGGCCGTTCTGGACGGCCAGGACGTGGTCTATCTGAGCAAATGCGGCAATACCCCGCTTTTGCAGATGTCCTCAAGCGTGGGCAAGCGCCTGCCCGCCCACGCCACCGCCCTTGGAAAGGCGCTGCTCTCCGGGAAAAGCGACGGGGATATCCGCGCAATGTATCCCGCGGGCTCCATGCAGCGGATGACCCCCGGCACTATCACAGACCCCGAACTCCTGCTGCCGCAGCTGCGGGATATCCGCGCCCAAGGCTTCGCCTACGAGCGGGAGGAGTCCTCCCTGGGCATACAGTGCATCGCCGTGCCCGTAAGGGACAGCTCCGGCGGCGTGTACCTGGGTCTCAGCCTCTCTGTGCCCATCGTGCGCACCAGGGCCGAGCTCGACCAAATGAAGCAGCCCCTTTCAGAGGCCAGACAGCGCCTGGAGCGGGTGCTCTAGGGCGTGGCCTCTAGAAGGTCACCGTCAGCCCGCCGTCCACGGTGACGGCCTGCCCATGACCTTCTCAAGCCCTCTGGCGCTGCCCGCATACAGCCTGACCTCCGTCTCGAGGGACTCCCCCGCCTCCAGCGCCGCGCACCTTCCGGCGGCGGCCGCCTCCCTCAGCGAGAAGGGCATGGCCGTGCAGGGCTCCAGCACGGCGGTGTAATGGCCGAAAAAGCCGCCGTATGAGGCAAAATACCAGCAGTATGGAAAAACGCGCTTATCAAAGCGGTACATAAGCCCCAGGTCCTCACTTGGCCTGCGCCAGCCCATATATCCGTCCTTTAGGCCGTACAGATAGAGAAAATCCATTTCCCCATTCCTCGGCGGTACGATATCAGCCCGCTGTCCACGGACCACCGGCCAGTCAAAGGGCTGGGCGGTCTTCCACTTTGACCACTCCTCCCCGGCGGGCTCCGCCGTCTTCGCCGGGCATATCACCTCGTCGCCCTCTTGGATATTCAGGGCGGCGTGTATCTTCCACAGGAACTCCTGCCGGCTGCGGGTGGTGTTCGTCAGGCGGTAGCGCATCAGAAGCTCCGGCTCGTCGCCACAGAGCTCCACAGTCTTTTCATAGTGCAGCCCGCAAAGGGGCAGCGTCCCGGACAGGTGCACGCTGTCCCCTTCCGTTTTCCAGTCAAGCCCCATGGTCCATAGCTCGCCGTGGTCTAAAAGCTCCCTCCCATTAAACTCCTCGGGCGTATCATTTGGCAGCAGCTCGTCTATGCCGCCGTAAAAGTTCGGATCGTACTCGCTGCCCGCCGGAAGCCTTTTTAATGGCAGCCCCTCGTTCCTCCACAGGTACTGATATCCGTTCTCAACGCCTTGAAGGGATACGACGCGCCCGCCCACACCCGGGGCTATCTCCGCTCTCAGGCGGCGGTTCTCCATTATAACTATTTCTTCCCCATTATGCTCTCTTTTGGTTATCATTTTTGTACCTCTCCCTCCTTATTATCGGTAAACGCGGCGCCTATATCCCCTCGAAAAGCACAGCCTCCGCTCCAAGCTCGTCCAGCCTAAGGACAACGCCGTTTTTCTCCAGCTCCGTTCCGGTAAAGCTGCCGATATCCCCGCCGCCGGACAGGCTCACCTTGTACAGCCGCGCTCGCTCCAGTCCCCGGGGATATATGGTCTTTTCATTCTCGCCGCCCTGGGCCCGGTAGACCATCAGTACGCTGCGCCCCTTATCCTGCGTCACGGCCTGTATTGCGTCCCAGCCCCAGCCGCCGCCAGGGATGTTGTTCTCCGGGCGCAGCAGATGCAGCACCTTCCCGCTGCGGACTATCTCCCTCAGGCGCTTATACAGCGCCACCGCCTGCCTTGTGTCCTCCATCTGCTCCTCTGTCCAGTCTGTGACCCGGTGCATGAGTATCAACGGCCCGCCGAATATGGAGCTATAAAGGGTGTACCTGTTGGGGCTGTCCTGCATATAGCGCACGCTGTACCTTGGTGAGAAGGGATATGAGGCCCCGAAGACCCCCTGCCGGGTGGAATACGCGTCGATATTGTCCACGGTGATGCTGGTGTGGTACAGGCGCGCCATCTTATATGTCATCATGCAGCCGCCGTCTTCGCAGTTCTCTATCACCAGCCCGGGGCACCTCTCCCTTACCCCCATGATGACCCTGTCAAGGCCATACTGGGAGTTGGAGTAGTTGCTGTCCCCATATCCGTGGGTGTGGCTCTCGCACAGGCAGCGCTTTACCATGTCTTCGCCGTCCTGCACGATATAGTCTATGCCCTCGCGCTCCACAAGCTCCGATACCGCGTCTATCAGCCACTGCCTGCAGGGCTCGTGCCCAAGGCATAAAGGGGCGGCGCCGTAATAGTCCACCTCCCGGTGGATGAGCCAGTCCGGGTGCTCCATCGCCGCCGGGGCCTCGAGGCTACACTGGGCCAGGGCCATATGCACCCCAAAGCGCATACCGTATGACCGGGCCCGCTCCGCAAGGGGGCGCAGGCCGTTGGGGAATTTCACCGGGTCGGGTCGCCAGTCGCCTATATTCCTGGCCCAGCCCAGGTCCAGCACTGCAAGCTCCAGCCCCAGCTCTTTACAGCGGTCGATGGCCCGAAGCTGCTGCTCCTCGCAGATGTCCTGGTCATAGGCCCAGGAATTGTACTGCGCCCAGGGATAACTGCCGTCGGGCATTGGCGGGTGGACGTAGGCCTCAGCGAAACGCTGGGTGATATAGCCCGCCTCGTCCCAGTCACCGTAAAAGCGGCCTATAAACGCCGCCGGTATCTCAAAGACCCCGCCCGGTTCCAGCCTGTGGCGGAGCTGGTCTATGCTGCTGACCGCAAAGGCCCCGCCCCCGTCCGCCCAGGCCCTGACCCGGCTCTTTCCGTTGAACTCAATGCCGCAGACAATCCCTCCGCCGTCCTTTGGCGGCGAGTCGAACCACCCGCCGGGCTGGTCCGGGAGCATGGCGAACCAGGCGCAGCTGGTGGGCTCCCAGTACATGGAGGGGAAGGAGCCCATGCGCACCTCGTGCGGGGCCCGGCCCTCTATGAGCCTTGCGGTGATGGGTCTGAAAAAGTCCCGGGAGTATTTGGCGCTGAACTGCTCCACATGGAAAAGCGCCAGCGGCAGGCTGCATACGGGGCTTAGGGACAGCATCTGGCACCCATCCAAAAGCGCCGTCTGCCCGCCGGTATTGCGCACATTCCCGCTGAGCCTGATAAACGGGTGGTCCGAAAAGACCTCCACATCCTGTGTGAGCCGCAGGCCGCCCCCGGCGCTTTCCACCGTTATGGTTATTTTCTGCCTGCCGTCCTTTAGTATGGAGGTCTCGCAGTTTATCAGGCGCTCCCACCGCACCATCACCCCCGACTCCGTTATACCTCCCAATTCTGGCAGCCGAAAATCCATGCCGGGCGCAGCGCCGCCGCTCATAAGGGACAGGCAGCCGTTTTCAAGGATGATCTCCGCCCATATGCTGCCCTCTCCGATTTTCCAGCTTCCGATTTGCTCTCCTCTGTCTGTTATCGCCATATGTACCTCCGAGTTGGTTCTTATATAGAGACTTCATTTTTATTTACGTCCGTACTTCTATTATATATCTTACTTTTGATTTGTCAATAGGAGATTTTATGGGAAACCCAACCGCAGCAGGAAACCATAAAAAAAGAGCATAAAAACGGTTTATCCACCGCTTAAACGCTCTTTCTTGTGGTCGATCATCTGAAAATTTTTATGTTTCTCTGCAAAGCTAGCTGCCTTACTTACTCTCCCTCCCCATCAAAACTCTCATAAACAGCCCACCCTGCACCGTGCGGTTCTGGAACCCCACCTGCCAGGCATCCCGGGTATCGTACCAGTCCGTAAAGGGCACCCGCTGGGGCGTGTTATGGCAGGCCTGCCATAGGGGCTCTGTCATGGCCTCGAAGTCCTCCCTGCGCTCCATCATGGAAGCTACCCACACCAGCCAATCGGATTTGGTATAGCTGGCGCGGTTGTCCAATGGCATACCGTAGGGTCCTGTGCGCTCCAGATAGGAAGCAAGCTCCCTGTCCCAGGCGCCCTCAGGGAACACGGAAAGCTTCAAAAGCCTGTCCCAAACGGCGTTGTATTTCAGGCTATAGGTGCCCGGCCTGTCAAAAGCCAGACGGTAAGTGCCGTCGTTGTTCGCGGCCTTTTCCGCCCATATTTTCGCCATGTCTCTGGCGGTTTGAAGCCACTCCTCAGAGCCCTCATCTTCGCCCAGCAGAAAACCGTATGCCGCCACGCCCATGATCGCTTTGATCGACAGGTTGCAGTTATGGGCCAGATGTCCGGCGAAGTCGTCTGTGCACAGCTGGTTCTCCGGGTCCAGGCCCTTTTCCCGCAGGTAGCCGGCCCACTGGGAGAGGAGCTGCCAGTGCTCGCCTGCAAAGCTGCCGTCGCCGCAGGCCGCCGTGGCCGCCGCCGTCATCAGCAGCAGATTGCCGCACTCCTCCACTGGCATCTGGCTCTCCAGCCTGTCCCCATAGGCCTGGCCGTTCAGCAGCGGGAACGTGCCGGCATCGTGGGGCGCGAAATCAAATTTCCACGCGTCGGACCGGGCGTAACGCATAAGGGGCCGCATCATGGCGAACACCAGCTCCGGCCTGTACAGCAGAAACAGCGGCGTGGAGGGGTAGCTCACATCCGCCGTGGCTGCGCAGCCGTTGGAGAAACATTCCTTGGAGATGAACAGCAGCTGTCCGTCTTCGTCCCGGCAGATAGTGTGGGCGGCGATGGCCTGTCTATAGGCGAGCCTCAGTAATTGGCTGTACCGCTCGCCGCCCGCTTCAACGCTCTCCTCTGTAAGCTCCCGGTCAAAAGCCCGGCAGCGCTCCGCTATTCTGTCGTACTCTGAAAAGCTGATATCCAACAGTTCCTGCAGCGCAGGGGCCTCCTCTTTCCAGAGCGGGTCCAGGTCCCGCCCGAAATACTGTATAGCCTTGACCTCGTCATACGCCGCCGCAAACAGCGCTCTGAATGGCTCTCCCAAAGAGCCCGATCTCTCCGCGCATACCATAGGCCCGTCCGCCGTGTCCCTCCAGGAGACCTTTCCCCCGCTCTCCACCGCAAGATAGAACGTCCCCCAGTCGATGCGAACATCGTCCCCGGCGCGATTCAGTACCTTCTGCTCAGTATTGGACATGGTCACTGCCGTAAAATGCTTTCCAAGGACTGCCGTGCCCATGACTGGGCTCTGCCCGGGATGGTCCAGACAGACCGCCTCTCCAACGGACAGGGAGACTGTAACCGGCAGGTCCCGGGGCAGCGAAAATTTGGGCGATACCTCCGCCGAAATATAAGTTACTGGCCGGGCCAGGACCTTCAGGTCGTCCAAAAGCAGCGGGGAGGTAAATTCCAGCTTCAGCCGGACCTCCGGCGACTCCAGCATATACTCCGTGGAGCAGGCCGAGACCTCCACCGAGACGGTGCTCATGGGCGGCACAGTGTCTTTCCCTAAAAAGCCGTAGGTCCTCTCCCCCACTTTGAGGGTCCCTGTAATGGGCTGGGGCTTGCCGGTCCAGTGGCAGGTATCTGTGCGGTTGGGCAAGTCGTCCGGGGACCAGACGCTGAAATATGGCGTATGGGTGATAAGCGGTATGGCTGGGCAGCGCAATTTCATAGTTATCTCTCCTTTATGATGGTTACCGGCCCCAAAAGGCCGCTGGGCGGGATGGGCATGTACTCCGAGTAGCCGTCGTGGAGCCGGTGGGTCAAGGTGTTGCATACCACCACCTCAATGACGTTTTCCTCCTGTATGGCCCCGCTCACATCCCAGCTATACGGGGCGCATATCCTCTGGCCCATATCTTTGCCGTTCAGACTTAGGCTTGCCGTCATACCTACGGCTCCCAAGTCCAGGTAGACGCGGCCATTCCCTAGGCTTGCCAAGAAGCTCGCGCGGTATTTTATCTTCCCGGAGAAGCTGGGCATAGCCTGCTTGCCGGTGATATTAAAGAGCTTTGAGCTCTTTTTATACGGCCTATAGCCGCCGTCTATGCCCTGTTCCAGGGTCTCTATCTCCCAGTCCAAGTCCAGCTCCTGCTTTTCTCCCGGAGCAAAGGGCTTACGGGCAGCGTTCCAATCGGCCTCACTGAAATCATCAAAGATAAGCAGCCGGGACTCCCCGGGCTCGAGCCGCACCTGGATCGCACCGCCGGTCTCGCACCTCTCCGCTTGCTCATTCAAGAGGTCGACCGACAAATACCGCCCCTCTAGCGGCAGGGATATCTCCCCGCGCACAGGCTTTGGGTCCTCGTTGAACAGCATGAAGCACGTTGAACTTCCCCGGTCAAACCGGGCTATGCGCAGCAGCTTCGTGCCGGTCTTATAGTCGTGGGCAAGGCCCATTGACAGTATCCTTTGCGGCAGCTCCTCCAGGGCAACGGTCTCTCCGGGCAGGGGATCATCATGCCTGGGCGCGGGTTCTATGAAGAATATGGGAACTCCCGCCGCTTGCAGCTTTCCGGCCTGTTCCCAGAATAGCTTTGGCAGCTCCTCGCAGGCCGGGACCGCCAAAAAGCGGTACTGCCTTTCGGGCAGGCCAAAGCGGCCCTCTGCGGCTTCTGATTTCTCAAGAAAGTCCAGCGACGCGAACTCATAGGGAATATGCGCGTCATAGCAGGCTCTGGCGGGCTCCTGGGAGAACATGCACGCGCCGTTCATCCACTCGGCCTCGGCGTGATAGAATACCGCCCCCGCCGCCTCCATCTCAGCGCCGTACAGCATGTGTGCCACGCGATTCACATAGCCCATGAGCTTCGTGAACGCCTCGAATTGGGGATCGTTGCCGCCCGCGTGGAAGTGGGGCGGGCAGTCGGGGTCGGGGTAGAAGTCGGTGAAGGCGTGGGGCACAAAGTGGTTCACCCCCCGCACAAGCAGAAAGTCCATCAGCCACTTCATGCAGGGCGCGCCCTCGGCCCAGCCGTAGGCGCCGAATACCTCGCACATGGCCCGGCCCTCCATGGCCGGATTCTGTCTTGCAAGAGATGCCGCCAGTTGTGCCAGGGTGTAGTGGAAGAAGTCCGGGTACGAGACCCCGCCGGAGATGCAGGCGGAAGTTTTATAATCCGCCATACCGGGCATCACCTGGTGCAGCACGATGTCGATGCCGCTCATGTCCTGTCCCTCCAGGGCCCGGAAATAGTGGCCTGCACTGCTGCCCAGGCGGGCGTGGGCGTTCATGTCCTCTATTACGTGTCCGATATACTGCACTCCGTGGGCCCGGCACCAGTCGCCAAGCTGATAGGAGAAGCACTTGCGCCAGAGCTTTGTGACAGCGTTCATATAGGCCAACCGTACAGTCGGTGTACGGCCCTCTACTTTGTACCACAGGGCCGGAAGGTCCGAGAGGGGTTCTGCGCGGCCCTCTGTAAGTATGAGTTCCCTGACCGCGTTGTCCCAGGGCAGCATGACCCCGGGCTGGCCCACCGTGCGGTAATACATCCCTCCGTCATATCCCGATAGTCCAGCGTGGGGGGCGTCAAAGGAGGGCTCGTCCGAGAAGAATCCTGCCAGGGTATTGCCGAAGTAGGGGGCGAAGTGCTCATAATGTGACTCATATACCGCCTCTATCAGCACGCGCACGGACTCTTCGGAGAGAAAGTTCACATGCCATTTGCTGTGGGGCAGTACCTCCCGGTTGGTCTCGTATATGGCGAACACCCGCCAGCAGCCCTCGGGCACGTCGAACCAGGCGAACTCGTCCCCGGGCTCCACGGGTATCGCGATGGGCTCGCCGGTTAGATCCTCGCCCCTGCCGGTGCGGCGGTAGGCGCATACCGAGAGCAGCCTGTCATCCTCCCCAAGCTTTGGCAGGCGCATGGACATCTCCTTTGCCGGGCCCATAAAGTCCGCATGATGCTCCCGCAGGAACCGCCTGTGCAGGTGGGGGTACTTTTTCTCCAGCAGGCCGTTGGCGTAGCCTGTGGGGTAGTGCTTATCGTCTAATATCCAGACCTTCATACCGCGCTTTTTGGCCTCGGCCAGAATAACGCCCATATCGCGCCACCAGGATTCGCCGCAGAAGTCATCATATGGCCGGGACTCCACGCAGAAGGCTCTGCAGCCGCTCTCGTATATCTTCTCTACATGCTCTGGAATCTCCTCCGCGTGGCCCATATGCTGCCAGAAGAAGGGCAGCAGATAATTGCCGCCGCGGTTTTCCATGGCCTCTCTGATCTGTTTTACCACAGTTTTTTACCTCCTCTATGTCTATTCTTTTACCGAGCCTATGGTGATGCCCGCCACAAAATGCTTCTGCATGAACGGGTACACGCACAAAATGGGTATGGTCGCAAATATTATCATCGCACCCCTGAAGGAGCGGTCCGACAGGAGCCGCAGCTGGCTTATGGTGTCCGCGCCGAAGGTGCTGATATCTATGGACTTTAGCATCTGGCGCAGGAGAGTTTGAAGGGGCCACTTGCGGTTGTCGTTGATGTATATAGTCGCCCCGAACCAGTCGTTCCAGTGGGCCACCATCTGGAAAAGGGTGATGGTGGCGATGGAGGCGGTGGACAGGGGCAGGACCACCCGCGTCAGGATGGAGAATTCGTTTGCCCCGTCTATATACGCGGCCTCCAGTATGCTCTTGTTTATCCCGCGAAAGAAATTCATCATCAGCACCACATTGCCTATGGGCAGGCAGCCGGGGATAATAAGGGACCAGATGGAGTCTATCATGCCCAGCTTATTTACCAGCAGATACGTGGGGATAAGTCCGCCGGAGATCATCATTGGAATGATGAAGAAAAGGCTTATCCACCTCCTGCCCCGCAGTTCGTTATTCTCCTTGGAGAGGGGGTACGCGGCCAGGATGGTCACGAAAAGGTTGATGGCCGTACCGACGACGGTGCGGAATACGGAGACGAAGAAAGAGTTTAGAAATATCGGATTCGAGAACATAGTCTGGTACGCGGCCAAGTTGAAGCCCTTGGGTATAAACAGCACCTTATTGGCCGTGGCCGAGACGCTGTCGCTGAGGGACAGTGCCAACACATGCAGCATGGGCAGAAGACATGTCAGGGTGACAACGGTCAGAATGATGTAATTTATCGCCTGAAAGACCTTGTCCCCAAAGCTATTGTATATTTTCTGATTCATAATGTCAACTCCTAGAAGATTCGGTAGTCGGTATAGCGGCAGGCGAGATAGTTGGCCGTCAGTGTCAGGGCCAGCGAGATAACGGACTTAAAGAGACCGATGGCCGTGGAGAGGGAATACTGGGCGTCCAGAAGCCCCTGCCGGTAGATGAAGGTGTCCAGAATATCGCCGGTCTGATACACCGCTGGGTTATACATGATAAGTATCTGCTCAAATCCGGCATTCAAAATGCCGCCGATGTTCAGCACCGAGAGCATGACTATCACCGACGCTATCCCCGGCAGGGTCACGTGCCATATCCCCTTTATGCGCCCCGCCCCGTCCATGGCCGCGGACTCGTACAGCTCGGGATTTATTCCGGTCATGGCCGCAAGGTAGACTATCGCCCCCCAGCCGAACTCCTTCCAGACCTCAAGGATTATCATAGTGGGCTGGAACCACTGGTTGCTGCCAAGAAAGAATATGGGCTGTACGCCAAAGGTTCCTAAAAACTGGTTTATTATGCCGCTGCTGGAGAGCATATCGGTAAAAATGCCGCCGATAATGGCCCAGGAGAGGAAGTGCGGGAAATAGGTGATGGTCTGTACCGTGCGCTTATATACAGGATTGCCCACCTCGTTGAGCAGCAGCGCGAAGATAATCGCGAATATCTGCCCCAGGACTATCTTGCCCACAGCCATAACCACGGTGTTGCGCACGATATTGGGGAAATCCGGCAGGGCCATGGCCGTGCGGAACCACTTGAGCCCCACGAACTCCCCGCCGAAAAGCCCGCCGGAGCCGGGGTTATAGTTCTGAAAGGCTATGGACAGTCCGGCCAGGGGCACATAGTTAAAGAGCAAGACAACGAACGCCGGAAGCAGCAGCATGACGTAGAGCTGCCATTTCCGCCTGAAATAGGTGGAGAACGGCGCTCTTCCGGCTTTGGCTGTCTTTTCGGATATATTAGCCATAAAGAGCCTTCTTTCATCAGTTAATATAAGAAAACGGGGGATCTGGGAACCCCCAGACTCCCCGTTTATTCTTTTTTCTACTGTCTTACTTTGTGGAGGCGTACCAGTCGTTTACCTCCTGGGTGATCTCGGTGCCGCCGTTGGCGTACCAGTCCTCCACATACTTGTCAAAGCTGTCTATAGGCTGGGCGCCCATGATTATCTGGGCGAAGGTCTCCTCACGCAGCTTGTCAAGATAAGCACCCTTCTCGGTCATGGTGGGTGTGGAGCCGCCGGCGAACTTATTTACCTGTAAGATACCATCCTTGCCGTCAAGCAGCTCGGCCCAATAATCATAGATGCCGGAGAAGGTCTTGAGCATATTGGGCTGGGTGGCGTTCCACTCGGTGTACATGGACTTGGCGTATGGGGTCATGACGCTCTCGTCCCCGGTCTTCAGTGCCTCTGTCATGGTCTCAAAGTCCAGGTTGGCCACGCTGACAAACTTGCCGGAGAAGCCCAGCCAGAAATTGGGCAGCGTGTAAAAGTCGTTCATGTACCCGCAGCCCTCCAGCTCCTCTGGATACTCGTACAGATACAGCTGTATGGGCTGGCCGATATTGGGATGGTCCTTGGCTACCTGCTCGGCGTTGGTGGCCTCAAGCACCTCAGTGACGGGGTACTTGAACTCATAGTCGTACTCCTCCTTCAAGGTGTCCCTAAGCTGCTGTACGTTGCGGTTATATGAATCCAGATTATCCCCAAACAGATAGAACACGGCCTCAGGATTTTCGCATTTTGCCGTTATGGCCCGGTTATTTGTCCACCAGGTGCTGCGGGTGACGGTGCAGGTGCCGTCATCGCCCTTGATGAAGGGAGCGCCCACGGTAGTGGCCTCGGGCAGGTTGTTCCACATGGGGGTCATGGGTGTGGCGATGCACCACCAGGGGCCGTTATAAATGAGCACGTTGCCGTTGATGACGTCCTCGTTGAGCTTATCTCCGTCTTTTACGATGAACTCGGGGTCGATATATCCCTTCTGATAATACTCCGCCATCTTGGCAAGGGTCTGTTTCATCTCGGGCTGGATATAGCTGTACTCAAGCTTGCCGTCCTTCTCTATCCAGGCGTCCTTGGCGGCTCCATAGGCCGAGGCCACAACGTCGATGCCGCCCATGCCCTTGTCCATGGCGATGGCCCGGCCCTGGGGGTATTTCTCATGGTACGCGGCAAACAGCGCGTCCAGGTCGCTGATGGTCTCGGGGACGTCCATGTTCAGCTCTTTAAGGATATCCGTACGCAGGAAGTTGGAGGTGGCGACCTCGATGGACTCGTTGCCCATAGGCATGGCGTATACCTTGCCGTTTACCGTGAAGGGGGCAAAGAACGCGCCCTGGGTCAGCCGCACCGCATCGTCCACATAGTACCGCACTATAGCGGGAGCCTTTTCAATGTACTCGTCCAGCGCAGTCATCTTGCCGGCCTGGGCGTACTTCGTTATCTGGCTGACGCTTGCGCTGGAGATAACGTCCGGCAGGTCGTCGCTGGCAAAGGCCAGGTCAAGCTTCTGAGAGTTGGACTCGTCGTCTGGGGAAATATATTTCATCTCCCACTTGATGCCCAGCTTCTCCTCCATCCATTGGGTCCAGCCGTTGTTCTGGATGTCGCAGCCCTCGTGGAAGGAGTCGGAGGAGGATACTATCACGTTGGTGGAAAGGGTAATGGGCGGGTCATACTTCACAAAGCGCCCCTTCTCGTCAAAGACGATGCCGTCCTCCGCAGGCTCGCCGCCCTCGCTCGATACGTCCTCAGATGCCGTCGAGGAGGTCTTGCTCTCGTCGGCGGGCTTGCTCTCGGGGGTGCTGCTGCCGGAACTGCCGGGCGTGCTGGAACAGCCGGCCAGCATGGCACATGCTAACAGCGCCGCCAGAATACTTTTGACCTTTAGTTTTTTCATAAGGCTTTACTTCCTTTCTTTGGTCCTTAAGTGCTTTGGTTTTCGCTCTGTTAATTTTTTCCGGAAAATTCACAGGATGCTTCCTACAGTTAAAGCTTACAATAATTTGACCCGGTTGTACATGATGTATTTCTACTTTTCTTGCACTATTTCTACCTCTTTCGTAAAATCCGCCATAATTCTCTTGATAAATTACCCGTCCCTTGATAGAATAACCTTAAAACATGCGAGAAAGGCGGCGGCCTGTATGAGTGCTTTCCCCATGACCAAATCCACCATAGTGCGGACGATACTGTTCGGTTTCCTGCTTACCATTCCCCCTGCGTTTATACTCTGCATAGCCTCCGAGGTGTGGACTATCGGAGCTCTGCAAAAGGAGACGGAGGCCGCCTATTCCACAAAGATCACCATTACCTCTGAGGCTTTTTCCGACAATCTCGGCACCCTGCAGGCCTCCGCCTCTACTCTACTGCTGGAGCACGATGTAATTGCCATTGCCGCCCAGCCTCCGGAGCGTATTGACCTCTACGCTCTGAGTCAGTTATCAACTCTTTTGAAGCTGCAATATTCTTCCGCGTTTATGGGCGCCGATGTTATCGTGGCCTTTCCCCAGCAGGGCATGGCTGTCTCGTCAAAGCGCGGCGTGGACAAGCTTGAGAAATACCCGCAGCTTGAGGATTTTCAGTCTCTTGAAGGCACCCAGCCCTCATGGCGGCTTCGGCCCTCCTATCGCCAGCCGGAGCAGCAGTGTCTCTCCATGCTCATGGGCTATGTCCGGCCCGAGCAGAGCTTTCCCATAGTAATTCTGGAGATAGACTGCGGCGAGCTGACCCGGCAGATGGACAATCTGCTCATCCCCGACGTACTTATGCAGTCCGCCTTTTTTCGCGACGTGCAGGGGGAATTTTTCACGCTGGACCAGTCGGGCCTGCTGTCTGAGGATGTGATATCCGCCCTGCGGGAGGAGACGAAAAGCGGCGTAAAGCCGGGCTCCTACTACGAAAACGCCGGTGAAACTCCGCTTAAAGTCACGCCGGTCTACCTGCCGAATATGGGCTGCGTTATTGGCGTCGCGTTCAGCGAAAGGGAGATCTTTCAGCCTATTTTGAACATCATCAGCATTTTGATCTTCGCCGCGGTGCTGGGCGTGGCCTCGTCCCTTGTGTATCTATTTCTTGTGTACAGGAAGGTATACTCCCCTGTTCAACTGCTGACGGATTCCATGCAGAAAGCGGCGGGCGGCGACCTGAGTGTTTCCGTCCAGGTTAATGGGAACAATGAGTTCAGCTTTCTTGCGGAGCAGTTCAACTATATGATACAGCGCCTGCAAAAGCTGGTGGACGAGACCTATCTGCTTGAGATACGCCTGAGAAAAGCCCAGATACGCTTTCTCCGCTCCCATATAAATCCCCATTTCCTCTCAAACAGCCTGTTCTATATCTACAACATGATAAAAAGCCAGGAGCTGGACAGCGCCGCCGATATGGCTGTGTATCTTGGGAGGTACTACCGCCTGGGGGCGCAGCTGGACTCGCTGAAGCTGCCGCTGTCCCAGGAAGTTAACAACATCTCCCTGTACCTGAAAATACACCAGATACGCATGAGCGGGCGGTTCAGCTTCTCCTGCTATGTCCAGGAGGGTCTTGAGGATTTTGAGATACCCACCCTCTCGCTGCAGACCATCGTGGAAAACGCCATGACCCACGCCTTCCGCAAGCTGAACGCCCCCGCCCGGGTGGATCTGCGGGCCTGCCGGGAGGAGGACAGCGTTATTTTGGAGGTCAGCGACAATGGCTCGGGCATACCCAGAGAGGAGCTGGACGCCATAGAAAGCCGTCTGAAAAGGCCCGAAAACATGGAGGAACTCCACGGCCTGCAAAACGTATATTTTCGTGTTATGACCATGTTCGGAAAGGACACGGAGTTTAAAATCGAGCCGGTATTCCCCCATGGGACCAGGGTCACTATACGCATACGGAGCCGGTAATCTTTATAGAGAGGAGCGAAGGTCCATGGATTCCTTTCACCTACTTCTGGTGGACGACGAACCGCACATTCTTAATGGGCTCAGTTATAATATTGACTGGAAGGAGCTGAATATTTCCGAGGTATATACCGCCGGGAGCACCGACGCGGCCCTTGTGATACTGGAAAACCACCGGGTGGATGTGGTCATTACCGACATACAGATGCCCGGAGACGACGGGCTCATCCTGGGCAGCGAGGTGCTGAGACAGTACCCATATACAAAGGTCATAATCCTCTCAGGCTATTCGGATTTCTCCTACGCTCAGCGCTCGGTGGATATCAAGGCGTTCCGATATCTTCTAAAGCCCATCCAGTATGAGGAACTGAAGCAGACCGTTGACGAGGCGCTGCTTGAGCTCAAGACAGAGCTTCAGAAGGAATCCACCCTACAGGCGGCTAAAATAGACATAAAGGAAGCCGCCCCTATCCTGCGGCGGCATTTTCTGGCAAGGTGGCTTGAAAAGGACCGGGTCGAGCCCTGGGACAATATAGAACTGCTCGAAAAATATGATTTGGATATCCGGCGGGAGGACACGGGATTTTGGGTCATGCTGCGCATAGAGCAGCCGGAGGATGTTCTCCCCCGGGAGGAGGAGCTACACCTGATGGCCCTGGACCTGTGCGGTAATATCCTCTCGGAGGGCGGCCGGGTTATAGACTATCTCAGCACTCAGGAGGTGCACGCGTTTCTATTTTTGCGCCAGGACAGCCAGGAGATACAAGGCTTTTTCCACCGGGCGGTGGAGCGTTTGGAGATATTCCTCTCCGCTCTGGAGGACCTTACAAGCAGCCCTATCCGCATCTTCTGGAGTTATCCGCACCCGGCACAGGAACTGGGCGCCACTTACCGGGAGGTAAGCCGTAACATTCTCCGCTATCTTGGCGGCTCGCACAACGTGATATGCAGCGCCGAGACGGAGTCCGCCCCAGCCTCCGAGCTGAAATCCCTGCACAGCCATCCCGCTTTTGCTACACTTGTTGCCGCCGGGCAGAAGGAGGCCGCGCTGAAATGGGTGGAGAAGGTCTTTCAGGAGCTAGGGGAAAATCCGCAGAATGGATATGAGAAGTACCTGCAGGTCTACCACCTGATAATAGGCGTTGTGATATCCGATTCGATACAGAGACAGATAGAGATAACGGCCTGGGGCGGTGATTTTTTCGGGTTTATGGAAAAAATCGGCACTACTGTTGCCGAGGAGCTTAGGGTCAAGTGCATAAGTCTGGTAAAGAGATATATGGACTATCTGGGCCAATGGCAGAGCTCTCAGGAGAAGCGGCTGGTGTCGGGCATACGTCAAACCGTCAGCGAGCAGATATCCGAGCCCGTCTCCGTCAGCGGCCTTGCCGCCCGGCTCAGCTATAACGCCAGCTATCTGTCCCGCATTTTCAAGGAGCAGACCGGCATGCCCCTGCAGGACTATATAACTCAGGTGAAAATTGAGGCTGCAAGGGCCATGCTGTCACAGGGGATTTCCGCCGGGGACGCCGCCCGTGCGGTGGGGTATGAGAATTATCCGCATTTCAGCAGGGTGTTCAAGCGGATGGTTGGGGTGAGCCCTAAGCAGTATCAGGAGAATGGAGGAGAAGGAGGGATGTTATAATGCCTCCCCCAGTTGTGAAGGTTCATTGCAGTTTTTCTGTTCGTCTAAGAAACTTTTTATTGTTTTGCGGCGTAGCTTTTGAGTAAAATAATTATTGACACTGCTTAATTCCTGGCCCGCACTCATCCAGCGGTTCAGCACTTCCTTGTATAATAAAGTAGTAGATATTAAAGCCCCTCTCCAAGGACATATGCTACACTGTAGAAGATGCTGTGGAACTATGATTTGCGTAGGAATCGATGTGGCCAAGGACAAAACCAAGTTTGTACCATGATTGATGATTTCACAAAAAAGCTTTACTCACAAAATAAGCGTCTATTATTCTTCGGATTTCGCCTCCTTTTGGGGAGGAGCAGGAAAATCAATAAGCGTACTTGTCGGCTTTATGTCCAGCGGGACGGCTGCCCGCCTAAGATCATCAACCGTCTTACTCGCATATTCGTTGGCTTTCCGCATTCTCTCAACCTCTATCCATTCTTTTTCAGCCTTTGCTTCTGCCGTTCTCGCTTCTGATTCCGCTTTTTTGGCATCCGCAGCTTTGATCCGCCTGTTTTCTTTACGGTACTGAAAATCTGTGATCCATTCCTTCACTTTTTCTACACAAGAAGGAATCTCCATCCCAGCTATTTTTCCGCCAAATAGAGCAAAATGTATGAGAACAATAGGAAGGAGGTTTTGCTGCAAAAAGGATAATGCTTCTTTCCCAAGGTTTGTAACTAAAAGAATAATGTCGCCTTCCGAATTGATATTATACCTGCCAGAAATGGAACTGCTGTCATCTGTCAATAGTGAGGCAACGGATAGAGTGAACAATGAAAAATCAATAGGATTAATATCCCGCGGCTGTCGGATATGATATTTCAAAATTAATTTGTTTGAATAATACACTAAATCGTAGCAGCAGCTTAAAATAGCTTCTGCATATTCATTCAGTGAGCTTAAACTATGGCGGTTTGAAACAAAGCATTTATACACGCTGGAAGGAAGATCGTCTATGTTGATTTGGGAAAGAATGGTAATATGTCTTCGCTTGCTATATGGACAGTGCAAATTATTGTAGTCCCTTATTTCAATTTGCTCATGGACTTTGCGTTCCATCTCAACTGTAGTCTGTTCCGTAATCTCTTCATAGTAATCCCCAATCTGAACAAATGCAATTTCTCTTGAACCGACAATCATCCCTATATCGTTTGCTTTAACATCCTCTACAAACCTTCGGCACTTATTTACAGCTGAACCAGGTTTCTTGTCCTGGTAAAAACCTTCTTTTAACATGGTTTTGAGAGATTCATCGACCGGATTATCATCTAGCACAGAGCGCAGTAGGGCATTCCACCCTATCGCAATATAACGATGTTTGATAAATTCATCATAAAATGCCCCCTGCTTCGAGCGGAACATCCAAAAATTCGTGCCTGGATCTATTTGGGGTATCTCTGCAGCAAAAGTATCGATATAAGCAATTAGCTCATCGAGTGTCTTTATCATAACGCATCTCCATTGTCGTAAGCTTATTCAGAAACTCTGTATACATAATACACTTTTTTCTTCAATAAATCAAGAAATTTCTGCTTTTCGCGCCTAGTGCAAAAAACGGCGAAAAACTTGCCCCCAAGCGCCGCGCGGCAGGCCATATACGGAACCATATACATTGCCGGGTGGCTCTGACCAAGACTCGCCAACCTCTCGATCCTAGCGAAGGGAGGTATGGCCATGATCAAATTTCAAAACATCCGCAAGACCTGCCGCGTAGCAAAGCGTCAAGCCGGGTTCATCAACGCCGTGAAATCGCTGTTCTCCCGGGAATTTGAGACCATCCATGTCTTGGGCGATATGAACTTCCGTATCGCAGATGGGGACGTCATCGGTTACATTGGGTCCAATACCATGCCCCGCTCATGGGCAGGTTTTTGCGCATATTCTTCGTTTTATTCAAAAAGTGCTCAAAAGCAATGCGCTCTCCGACCCTCTCCCTCTATCTCGCTTTACCGCCCCCCACACGCTAATGCTCACACCCAACATCAAATTTGACAAAGCTTCCTCGCGGGAGTATAATGGCTGTATACAATCTTGACCAAAAAGGAGCCTATATGCCCATCAACAAAGCCATGCTGGCGGCGCTGAATCTGCTGTCCTATCCGGACCTGAACATAGAAAAGATATACCCAGTAGAGCGAAAGCTGCAAAAGCTGACGGCCCGCCGGGCCAGAAAGCCCTGGCTCTACCGGATATGGGAGCACAGCATTCCCTCTGGGGAATATCAGGTCCCCATGCGTATCTTTACACCCAAGCAGCAAAAGAGGCCCTGCGTCCTGCTGTTTTTTCACGGAGGCGGCTGGGTAACAGGCTCTATCGACTCCTATGACGGGATATGCGGTGATATGGCCGCCCAGACCGGCTGTGTCGTGGCCTCTGTGGACTACCGGCTGGCCCCAGAGCATCCCTTCCCGGCGGCGGCAGAGGACTGCTATGCAGCTGCCCGGGAGGTCTTTCTGCACAGCGGCCTGTTGAGTGTCCTGCCCGAAAACGTGGTGCTTATAGGGGACAGCGCCGGGGGAAACCTGGCCGCCGCAGTCTCTCTTATGGCCCGGGACAGGGGAGAATTCCTGCCCCGGCGGCAGATCCTTATTTATCCTGCTGTGGGCAACGACCACTCGGAGAGTTCGCCCTACCCCTCTGTGCGGGAAAACGGAACAGGGTATCTGCTTACCTCTAAGCGGGTGCAGGAGTATTTTGCTCTATATGACGCCGACGGGTCTGACAGGGAGAACCCCTACCTTGCGCCGCTGACAGCGGGGTCCTTTGAGTCCCAGCCGGACACGCTGCTTATTACCGCCCAGTTTTGCCCTCTGCGGGACGAGGGCGAGGCCTATGGGGAAAAGCTGCGTGAGGCGGGAAGCTATGTGGAGATACACCGCATTCCCGACGCTCTGCACGGCTACTTCTCTCTGCCCGTGTGGTTCAAGCACGTGAAAGAGACCTATTCCATCATTAATTCCTTCCTGGAGGATGGTTATGAGCGATAAGAACTATCTGCCCTGGTGGCGGCTGGACAACGCCGCCAAGATTTTTCCCTCCACCAGCTCCGCCCATGATTCCAAGGTGTTCCGTTTCTTCTGCGAGCTGAAGGAGGATGTGGACCCCGCCGCTTTGCAGGCCGCTCTTGACAAAACCATGGAGATGTTCCCCATCTACCGCTGTGTGCTTCGGCGTGGCTGGTTCTGGTACTATCTGGAGGAGAGCCCTCTGCCCGCCATGGCCCGCCCGGATGAGCTGCTCCCATGCTTTCCCATCTACCCATCTCCCCAGCGCAGTCTGCTTTTCCGTGTGCTCTACTACCGGCGGCGCATCAGTTTGGAGATATACCATGTCCTCTCCGACGGGGCCGGGGCGCTGGACTTTCTGCGGGTCCTTGTGTATGAGTACCTCTGCATCCGGCACCCAGATGACAAGCTCTCCTTAAACCGTGTGCCTGTCCTGGGCATATCCGACAGGCAGAAGGAGACCGACAGTTTCCAGAAATACTACGAGAAGCCTGCCCGCCGCCTGGCCTCCTCCCCTCCCGCCTACCAGATACCGGGGAACCGCCTGCCAAAAAATCAGCTGAGCATCCTGGAGGGGAGTATCCCGGTAAAGGAGCTGCTGGCCTGCGCCCGTGCCCGCGGCGTTACCATAACGGAATTGCTGACCGCCGTGCTTCTCTGTTCCATCTATGAGGGCATGTCTGTCCGCAGCCGCAAAAGGCCGGTGGTGGTCACGATCCCCGTGAATCTTAGAAATTATTTCCCCTCCTTTTCTTCTCGGAATTTCTTCGCTATTATTCATGTAAGCTATGATTTCAGCAAAAACGACACAAGCTTGGACGCTGTGCTCACCGAAGTAAAGCGTGAGTTCCAGGAGAAGCTCGCTGTGGATAAGCTCAAGGCCCATGTGGACAGCCTCTGCGCACTGGAACACAATCTGCCCATACGAGTTGTGCCCCTGCCTGTGAAGGATCTGGTGCTCCGGGCCGCCAACCGCATCGCCGCCCAGGCCGCCACGGCCTCCTTCTCCAATGTTGGAAAGCTTACCATGCCGGAGGGTTTTGAGAAGTATATCCGGCAGTTTGGCGTACTCACCTGCGCCGGGTGCCTGCAGGCCTGCTCTGTGTCCTTCGGGGACAATTTCGTCATTACCTTCGCCAGCCCCTACCGCTCCCGGGAGACAGAGCGGGTCTTCTTTCAGGAACTCTCCCGGCTGGGGCTGGAGGTGACGCTGACTACGAACATGAATGAGGAGGCGGATGAAAATGCTGTTCTGTGAGCAATGCGGTGTGCACGTGAGGGGTTCGCTCCAGCGCTGCCCCCTCTGCCAGAGCCCCCTGTCCGGTCAGAAGGAGGAGAACGCCTATCCTGCCCTCCCCCCTGCTAAAAAGCCCCTGCGGCTGATACTCAGGCTGGCCGCGCTCGCCACGGTCGTCGTAGCCGTCACCTGCTGCGCCATAAACTTCAGCCTGCCCAAGACCGGCTGGTGGAGCGTTTTTGTCATAGCGGGACTTGCCAGCACCTGGCTGGTGCTGGGCGTCACCGTCCGGAAACGGGGCAGCCCCATGAAGGCCATCGTCTGGCAGCTTACTACCATATCCGCCGTCACCTTCGCCTGGGATCTCTGCACCGGCTTTGTCGGGTGGTCCCTGGATTTTGTCCTGCCCATCTTTATCCCCTGCGCCCAGCTTGCCGCTGTCATTGTGGCCTTGGCCCTGTCCATGCGCCCGGCGGAGTATTTATTCTGCCTGAGCGTCTGTATCCTCGCGGGGCTCATTCCCCTGGTACTGCTGCTGTGCGGGGTGGTTGGGGTGATATACCCCTCGGTGATATGCGTGGGTATAAGCCTGGTGGCGCTGGCAGGGGTGCTGCTGTTTAAGGGAAAGGAGCTGCGGGACGATGCGGTTCGGAGGATGCATTTATGAGGCGGCAGCATGAAATTGGACTTTTTTTCATGGGTGCGCTTCCTTAAGGTCAGCGGCTGTGACGCCGCCTGCCACCTTGTCGCCAATAATGGGGACCCAAAAATAAAAATATTTTTTCACACACCAACAATTCCCCCTTTTCGATTGTGTAGTATACAGAAAGACAAAAGGAGGTGATCCCCATGGCAAGCGTATTTCCCCGGGAGGAATTGGCCGCCCTCTATGAGCGGCATTTCGGGATGGTCTATCAGATCTGTCTGCTGATGATGAAAAATACGCCTGACGCGGAGGATGCCGCTCAGAATGTCTTTCGTAAGGCGATGGAGCAGACCAAGCCGTTCCGTGATCCGGAGCACGAGAAGGCATGGCTCATCGTCACCGCCAAAAACGAGTGCCGTAACCAGCTGAAGCACTGGTGGCGCAGCCGGAGGACGGACAGCGAGGCTCTGGATTCCCTCACCTGGGAACAGCCGGAAGACCGGCAGGTGTGGGACCAGGTAGCGGCGCTCTCGAAGCCCCACCGGCTGGTGCTCTACCTGCATTACTACCAGGGCTATACCACCGGGGAGATCGCCGGTATCCTAGGGGAGAATTCCTCTACCGTGCGCTCAAGGCTGGTCCAGGCACGAAAGAAACTGAAATTGAAACTGGAGGAAGATGGTTATGAGGCGATATGAACTGAACAGAATGTTCAATGCGCTGACCCCTGCCCCAGAGAGGGAGAAAGCGCTTCTGGAAGAACTCCTCCAGAGTGACGCAAGGAGGGAAAGATCCGTGAAAAATTGGAAACGAATTACTGTATGCGTGGCAGTGGCCGCACTGTTGATGGTATGTACGGTAGGCGCGGCGGCGGTTGCATCGTTTTTCAATACGAAGAAAACAGAGATTACAGAACAATCCGTTGGGTTCTTTTCGGTGTCTGCGGAAATCGCCTATGTTCCCGTGGACAGTCTGTCTGATAAAATCAAAGCTCTGGATGGCAAGGGTGAAGAAGGCAATCCCTTTCAAAACCACACATACTTTGATTCGTGGGAAGATGTAGAGGAATTTGTTGGTCTGGATCTGATGAACAACCCGGTGCTTGACGCTTACGCTGCCGAGATCCCTTACTCGGAGCTTGACGTTCAGTTCTTTGACAGCCGGTTTGTGACTATGACTGACAGGGACTTGCATTCCATCTACGTCCATGGCGGCTATCAGACCGGTGACGTCAGCGTCCGCTTGAGCTATAATATTTTTACCGACCGCAGCTTAAAAGTAGAGGAGAACGTGCGTGGCACGTATCTTTGGTATGATCGTAGTGAAGAAAAAAGAAACGGTGCAGAGGTAGAGGAGGAAACCTACGCTGCCCCCAACGGACTTGAGACAGTGATCGTGAAGGAGAGCTTTCCAAATGACGACAGGGACAGCAACTGCATCGCAACGGTTTCCCTGAACGGTATACGTGCAACTATAGTTACGAGCTCCCCCAACGGTGTTGAGGACGCGAGAGACGTTATGATTAAAGTTATCAACGGTTTCACTCCGTGAAAATCATGTTGTGATTGTCAGCTTAGCTTCAAAAGGCGTGCCGCAGACGTGGAATCTGCGGCGCGCTTTTTTGATGAAGCTCTGGAAACTGTTGCTTTTATTTTTGCAAATGGTTATAATCTGGGTATATACTTTTGCAAAGTGAATTATCCGCCGCACAGGAGCAAGGAGGAAAGCGCACATGAAAAGGATCCTAATCATCGAAGATGACGACGCCATACGCACAGGTCTATGCAGGTCGCTCTCTTCGGATACCTTGGACACAGTAGGTGCAGAAGATTTAGCATCTGCTAAACGCCACTTGCAGACAGAACATTTTGATTTAATACTTCTGGACTGTAATCTTCCCGACGGAAACGGCATTGACTTCTGCCGGGAACTTATGAAAAGCGTTCCGCTTCCTGTGATTTTCCTGACCGTGCGGGACTCAGAGATCGACGAGGTGGCGGCCTTTCGAGCCGGGGCCTGCGACTACGTGAAAAAGCCCTTTTCCCTGATGGTCCTTAGGGAGCGCATTGCAGCATTGCTGGAGCGCGGGGAAAAGCGGAGCGATTTTTATGTGGACCGGCGGTATAGGTTCGATTTTGCCGCGCTGGACTTTTCCGCGGACGGTGAAAAGGTTTACTTGGGGGCAACGGAAATCAGGCTGCTGGCGGTGCTGGTGAAAAATGCCGGCCATGTGCTCTCCCGGGCGGCTCTGACTGACGCCCTCTGGGAGGGCGGTGAGGAGCTGAACGAAAACGCCCTGTCCGTCGCTGTAAGCCGGCTGCGGGGACATCTGGGGGAGAAAAGCATCAGCACCATCTATGGACTTGGATATGTGTGGGTAGGTGACAGGGAATGACATTGCTTTTTATTATATTCTGGCTGGTTCTGACCGGCGGGTTCTGTATTGTGAACAGTATGTATGTGGGCAGCAGCTTACCAGCCATATGCTATGGGCTGCTTACGGGCTGTCTTACGGCGGGCTTTGCGCTGTATGAGAAAAAGCGAAGGCAGAGGCTGTTGAGCGACGTGCGGAAGGTCCTTGAGGGCAGGGACCTTTTTGCCGTTGAGGAGAGCGAGATTGCTCCCCTGGCCCGGCAGCTCAGGCTTAAGCGCGGCGAGGAGGAGGCGAGGGACCGGCGCGTTACGGAGAGCTACCGAAGCCTGGCCGCCCTGGTCTCCGACATCGCCCACCAGTGCAAGACGCCCCTGACCGCCGCGAAGATGTACGCCGAGCTGCTGCCGGCCTCCCCCGAATCCGCCGCTATCACTCAACAGACAGATAAGCTGGCCTTTCTCCTGGACGCCCTTGTAAAGCTCTCCCGCTGCGAGGGCGGGCTTATTGAGGAAAATGTTCACCCGGCTGAGAATTTCATAGAGACTCTGGCGGCCCAGGCCCTGTCAGCCGTTGTTCCCGGGGCGGGGATAAAGAGCATTTCCCTTTCCGCGGATATTCCCGAAGGGCTGACGGCTCTCTTTGACCCGCGCTGGACTGCCGAGGCCTTGGGTACGATTCTGGATAACGCCGTCAAATACGCTTCTGAGGGCTCTGAAATCATGATCACCGCCCAGCGGTATGACAGGTATATCCGGCTGGATATCCTGGATGATGGCCCGGGCATACCCGAGGAGGAGCTCTCGGAGATATGGAAGCGCTTCTATCGCGGCAAAGCCACTCGAGACGCCTCAGGCGTTGGTATCGGCCTGACCCTCTGCCGCATGATAGTCCAGGCCCAGGGCGGGCGGGTGTTATGCGAGAACCGGGAGGGCGGCGGGTGCAGGTTCAGTATTTTTCTGCCGGCTGAATAAAATTTTGAGATTCTTTCAAAACTGAAAGATTTCGTTACCGTCTCGAAAGATTCGTTTGATATAATAAGCAAAAACCAAGAAAGGATATAAACTATGCTCATACAAGCGAATCAGTTGACAAAGATTTACGGCAGCGGTGACAACGCCCTGCGGGCCCTGGACGGGGTGACGCTTTCTGTGGAGCGGGGCGCGTTCGTCTCCGTGGTGGGTTCCAGCGGCAGCGGCAAAAGTACCCTTTTGCACCTGCTGGGCGGCATTGACCGGCCTACCGAGGGGACGGTAACTATCGACGGCACGGACCTCTACTCCCTCTCCCCCGACCCGCTCACGGTCTTTCGCAGGCGCTATATCGGCTTCGTGTTCCAGAGCTACAACCTCATCCCCGGGCTGAACGTCTGGGAGAACGTGGTGCTGCCCCTGGGGCTGGACAAGCTGAAGGCCGACCCGGAGGAAATATCCCAGCTGCTCTCTACTTTGGGCATTTACGAGAAGCGCTATGCCCTGCCCTCCCAGCTCTCCGGGGGCCAGCAGCAGCGGGTGGCCATCGCCCGGGCGCTGGCCGCAAAGCCCCATATCGTCCTGGCCGACGAGCCCACCGGCAATCTGGACAGCAAGACGGGCCTGGAGGTCATGCTCCTTTTGGAGAAGCTCAACCGGGAGCTCTCCCAGACCATCATAATGATAACCCACAGCGAGGAGCTGGCCCAGATGACCGCCAGACGCGTCCGCATTGAGGATGGGCGCATTATTTCCGATAGCGGGGAGGGCTCAAAATGATTTTCAGACTTGCGCGCTTGCAGATAAAGTCCCACCGGCTGCGCACCGGGTTCGTGGCCGTGGCGGTGGTGCTCACCACGGTGCTGTACATGACGGTGATAAGCTTCGCCTACTGCGCTGTGGATTCTGTACAGCTCTCCAGAATGCTGGCGTTTGTCTCTGATTCTCACGCGTTAATTTCTGATGCCGGATATTCTATCTCTGGGGAAGCTTTGCGGGAAGAAATTCAAAGCGCCCCCGAGGTTTCGGAAACCTTTCTGGTATCCCTTGCTCCGGTACATTGGGAGGAACCGGCAGAGGCGAATAGCGCGGAGCAAAGGTTTGGGGTGGCCTTTGTGGACAGGGAGAAAGTTCTCCCGCACTTCTTCATGACGCTGACCGAGGGCCGGTTCCCCCGCACAGGAGAGGAGATATTACTCTGCCGGGAGGCATTCCCCACGCATTCCATTGGCGATCAGGTCCGGTTCTTTATTATGAGCGCGTATACCCCAGAGCCGATGGCGAGGGAGAGGACCTACACGGTTTCTGGTTTCTATCACAGCGACGCGGATAGCCCGCCCCCGGCGGTAGCGCTGTATGGAGAACACGTGGCGGAGGAATTGGAACTGAGCGTCATGATGAACTTTCACAGCAGCTTCGGAATAGAACAGCGGCTGGACGCAGTCTTAGAGCGGCTGTCCCCATGGGAGCTCCCCGGGGAGGAGCCGCGCACACAAATCAACAACGCCTATGTGGGTGCGGATTTGGGCAACTTACTCCAGCCGGGCAACGTCCTGCTGATGCTTTTAGTCATAGGGGTGCTGTTCTTCGCGGCGTTCCTGCTCATCTACAACGTGTACTCCATCGCCCTGACCCAGGACATGCGCTCCTTCGGGCTCCTGAAGGTCATCGGCATGACCCACCGGCAGATGAAAAAGCTGACCCTCATACAGACCGGGCTTATCGCCTGCGGGGCGCTGCCGGTGGGGCTGATAGCCGGGTATTTCATTGGGTTCAAGCTGCTCTCCCCTATCTTTATGAGCATGAGCGGAGAGGTGCTGCCCTATAGGTTCAGCCCGGTGATTGCCCTGCTCAGCGGGGGGCTGACGCTGTTTACGCTGTTCTTCTCGGCCCTGCGGCCCCTCTCCCGCATAAAGAAAATGACCCCCATCCAGTCGGTCTCGGCTGAGCCGGAGAGCAAAGCTCCCAAAAAGGAAAAGCGCCGGGAAGCCCCCGCCTCTCCCAGAAGCCTGGCTATGGCGGGGCTGCGCCGGAGCCGTGGGCGTATGCTTGTTACATCTCTTTCGGCGATGGTGTCCGTGCTGCTGTTTGTGATAGTGGGCGGCATTACCGACATCATGGTGGGCGGCGAGCGGTTCGGGATGTTCGACGTGGAGCTGGGGCTGTCGGACGGCAACCGCAACGGCCTTATCCCCGATGCGCTTACGCAGATCTCAAGATTCGCGGCGGTGGAGCCGGATATCATTGAGAAACTCGCCGCCTCCGACAATGTGGAGAAAATGCAGTTTCTGCGTTTTGGACAGGTAGAGGCGGATATTTCCCCCAGCCTGAAAGAGAGTCTCCGCGCGTTTCTGGCGCAAGAAACAGAATATGAGTGGGCTCGGAAGGAGTACCAGGGTATACTTGACAGCGGCAGGATAAAAGCCGCCTTTCTCTCCATCCCCGACGAGCTCTGCCGGGATATTGTTGTGTACCAGGAGGATGGGCTCAAGCCGCTTTACTATGACGGAGAGGAACTGTACGACGGCAGTCATGTACTGTGCGTTTACACGAAAACCGAGCCGCAGATTTTCCCGGATTTTAAGTTTTCCTCCGGGGAAGTACTTTCCTCAAGCAGCTTAAAAAGAGAATATGAAGTCATCCCCCCGGAGCTGCCTTATGGCCTCTGGACAGCGCTGGCAAAGATATGCTCAAGCCCTATGACAAACCATTTCGGCATGGAGGACGCGATTTTCCTGATGCCTGAAAGCGTCTTTGAAAAAGAGTTCCCGAATGCCCCGGCGTTTAAGGTACTTGTGAACGCCAAAGAGGGCAGGTCGGACGCGCTTCTTAAAGAGACACAAACCCTGATTGAGGGGCGCGGCGTGGGCTCCGGGGACACAAGGTTCGAGTATAGTGTGGACGGCAGGCTCACCGACATGATAGAATTGCATGAACGGATGGGGGCCATCCAGCTTACCAGCTACAGCCTTTGCGGGATAATCTTCTTCATTGGGCTGATGAACATGGTGAACAGCGCCCTTACCTCCACGGTGCTGCGCCGGCGGGAGTTCGCCATGCTGGAGACCGTGGGCATGACCCATGGGCAGCTTCGGAGGATGATGGTGTATGAGAACAGCGTGGGCGGAGTGTTCGGGCTCATAGCCTTTGCGGCCGGGTCGGCTTTACTCAACGCGCTGCTGGCCTGGGGCTTTGGGGTGGAGGCCACGGCGGTCTCGCTGCCTGCGGTGGGAGTGCTGGTTTTACTGTTCGCCGCCGGGTGGCTTGCGGGGGAGGTCTCATTTAGGATGGTGACCAGAACCACATTGACCGAGAGGGTCAAGGGTGAGGAATAGTGAGTTAAGGAAAAAACCTCTCAATTTCATTGCGCTGCTTGTAGCGCTCTCTATCACACTTCCAAGGATTCGCGGTTTTTCTTGGGCGGCACCACCAGCGCAAATCCTTTCTCTAACGCGGCGGCACAGACGTTTTTCCTCTCGCCTGACCGCCGTCAAAGGTGCAGACGCAGTCACTCTTGATGCAGCGGCTCCGTAAAGCTTCCTGACGGTGCTTCTGCTTCTTGTGCTGGTCTTTGAGCATAAGTCGTGCAGAGTTTGTCATGGGAAGAGTCCTTTTACCGTAACTTTAGTATAGCACAATTTTTATTGGGTTCAAGCGCCAATCAATTCTCAGGTAAACCTCAGGTTGATATTTCGCGCCCACCTTCAACCATCTATGTATTGTTAAAAGGCTCCGATTCCCCTATAATATTCTGGAAGGGCAAACCTGCCCTATCCCAGCAAAACGGTAAGGAGAATTGATATGTTTGATAACGTAAAAGCTGGCCAGAAAATCGCAGATTTAAGAAAGCGCATAGGCCTGACCCAGGACGAGCTTGCCAGCCGGCTGAATATCAGCCCCCAGGCGGTGAGCAAGTGGGAGAACGGCCGTGCCATGCCGGAGCTGTCATTGCTGGTGGAATTAGCGGAGACTCTCCACAGTACCATCGACGCCATTCTTTTCCCGGACAACGTTCGTCCCACGGCAAACGCGAACTTTGAGCATATCCTGCTGCCCTACGCCCCCATCGCGGACTTTTCCGGCAGGACATGGCCCCGAAGCATGGCATATCCTGCTATGCTCCAGGCGGTCAAGCTGTTTATGGGCCTTGAGAAGCATAGGGACCCCATGGGGCGGCAGCTGAACGACGACACGGAATATGTCCTCCAATCCGCATTCACATCTACCTGCTTTGGGTATTCCTGGGGCGCGGATGACGCGCTGGACATCGGCCTTTCCGTATATGGCCTGACTGGTCAGCTCTGCCGGGGGTCGGACTGCACGGAGGAAGATTTCGTCCGTCTTGTAGTGGAAAATATCCTAAGCGGGTACCCTGTAATCATCCTTCCCCGGGAATACTCGGACATGATACTTGCGACCGGATTCTCCCACCAGGGGAAGGTGCTGAAGGGCCTTCCGTTCCTGGATGGGGATGACGAGAAAAATTCCGTCATGTCCTTCCGGCAGCTAAAAAGTTTTCCGGAATGGCACGCCAAAAAGCCGGATATGCTGCTGATAAAGCCGGGCTCAAAGCCTGTTTCCGTCCAGGAAAAGTGCAGGGAAGCGCTGAAAAAAGGGCTTGCGCTCCTGCAAAATGAGCGCCGTATTTCTGACGAGCCGCTGGTTGGCTACGGGGCGGTCATATACGATAATTGGTGCAGGGAGCTTCAAAAAGAGAGCAATAGGGGTATGGTTGATATGGAGTGTTTGTCTCCGCATATTTTCATCCATTATGAGGGGAAACTTCGTATCAAGCAATTTCTGGAGCTTTGTATGCGGCTGATAGACGGTTTGGACCACCGGCCTATCACAACGGCGCTCTCTAAGTATGAGGAAATCATAAGTATGTGTGAAAAGTTCTTGGATGGCCTAAAGGCCCCTGAGACCGCCGGGGAGGCCAATGAAAAGCGGAAAACATTGATTGCCATTCTGCAAAGAAGCAAAGAGTTGGAGATGGACGCCCTCAAAGAGATCTCAGCTGTCATACTGTAAAAATGTTTTTGAAAGCGGTTGAAGTTCCGCATGGAGCCAAATGAAATGCGGGCGATTATTATCACAGCTTAATTTGCACAGAAAAAGACCTCACTCATGCGCAGTGAGGTCTTTTTTTGCTTAAAGCTGGCAGTAAATATGCTCAAACACCGCCTTCAGCAGCTTGTCCGCCTCCCGGCTTTCGGCGACGATTGTCACAACGGCGTTCTTATCTCGCATGAGTATAGAGAACTGACCGTACTTGCCGTCTGCCCGGAAGGAGCCGTGATCCCCGCCCCAGAACAGGTAGCCATAGCCATGACTGCCATTCTCCACCTGCTTCCTGGTGGACTCCCTGACCCAGCTCTCCGGCACAAGCTGTCTGCCCTGCCAGTTGCCGTTTTGCAGGTACAGCAGCCCGAACTTGTGCAGCTCGTCCATTGTGAGGAAAAGCCCGCCCGCGCCGAAGGTGTTCCCATAGGGGTCTACCTCCCAGGTGGGGAGCTGTATGCCCATGGGCTCGAACAGCCGGGGCATGAGGTAGTGCACCAGATCGCACCCTGCCCGGCGCTGGACCAAGATACCGGCAAGGTATGGCCCCACGTTGTTGTAGACGAACTTTGTCCCCGGCTCATATGCGAAGGGCTGTGAGAGGGCCAATTTCACCCAGTTGCGCTCCGGGTAGTAGGGGCGCTCCTCGCCCATGAGAAAGGACTTCGGC
This sequence comes from uncultured Eubacteriales bacterium, assembly GCA_910584745.1. Classification (GTDB taxonomy): domain Bacteria; phylum Bacillota; class Clostridia; order Oscillospirales; family Acutalibacteraceae; genus Acutalibacter. The sequence continues at coordinate 187,107 of CAJUDG010000005.1, read as the reverse complement.
TGACCCAGGCACATGGTGAGCAGGTCCCGCACCGTGGCCTTTTCCAGGTTCTCCGACACGTTATCGGGCAGCTCCTGCGGGAAAGCGTCTACCAGCCGCTCCTCTAAAGTGAGCAGGCCCTCTTTTATGGCAATGCCCACGGCGGCGGAGGTGAAGCTCTTGCTGGCGGAGTAGACGTTTCGGCGACAGGCGCCCTCCCAAGTGTGGCGGGCGATCTCCTCGCCGTTTTGGGTGACCACGACACCCAGGGCACGAAGGGGTGTGGCGGCGTCGATGAATTGGGTTAGTTCTAGCATGATGGGTGCTCCTTTACTATGGGTTTAGCTTTAGTTTACCGGGCGGGGTGATTTTTGTCAAGGCCGTTTTGCGCAAAAATTGTCCTCACTTTTTTGCGCCAAGTGACATACATTCCGGGAAAAATGCAAAAAGGAAAAGCTTTTTATATCAGATGAAAATTCACACCCTGCGTTTGCGGGATATGTAACGCAGACCGCCATACGGTTCCCCGCCCAACTCTGGCCGGGTTGTCTCTGCCGGCGTTGTGCGCTGGTTGAGCAAAGGGCGCGCTATCCTTTGCGGCAGGCATCTCTCCGACGGCTGCTATTCAGTTTTCAAAAGAGGAATGAAGTTCCGCCTGTTTCCTGTTTATGTTCTCTAAAAAAGTTTTACATCTGCAAAATAACGAGATTATGCAGTGTGAACTCAGTGAAACATTCGATAATTTCCTTATTATAAGGCCCGCACGCCTTCTGAAAAAGAAAATGAGCACCGGACGCCAAGTCATTTTCCACAGCGACCAAGGCGTCCAGTACTCATCCGCAGGTTATTGCAGCCTGCTTAAAAAATGCAATGTGATCCGAAACATGTCAAGGGCCGGTAATCCCCGCGACCATGCCGTTATTTAAAGCTTTTGGGGGCGGTTCAAGGATACTCTACGTGTTCACTTCCGTTACTGAGAGTGCAACAATCTGCACTTTGTTATTGAACAAGCTGTTCCTTATTTCAATTTCGAGAAGCCTGTTCGCAAGCTCAACGGAATTCCTACTATCTCCTTTAGATTTTTACTGGCCTCATAGGTGCTTTTTGTGTCTACTTTCTATTGACTGCTTCTATTTAGAACTTATTCCCGCGCTTCACATAGGTGGTATGCAGTATCTCATGCGCCTTATGGCTCCCCGGCTCGCCCAGATACTCCGCATAGCACTTCTTTACCACGGGATTGTCATGGGACTTTCTCAGCGGCATATTCGCGTCCTGGTCATAGAGAGCCTTGGCACGCAGCGCCTTGATGTCGTTATAAGCCCACTCGTTGGCGCTCCTGACAGGCTGTCCGCCGCCGTTTACGCAGCCGCCAGGGCAGCACATGATTTCGATGAACTGATAGTCGGCCTCGCCCTTCTGCACCTTCTCCAGAATCTCGTTGGCGTTCTTCAGGCCGCTTGCAACGGCCACCTTCACGTCCATGCCCGCCACGTTGTACACGGCCTCTTTAATGCCCTTCGTGCCGCGGATCTCGTGATACTCGATGGAGTCAAGGCTCTGGCCAGTGAGCACGTCCGCCGCTGTGCGCAGGGCAGCCTCCATAACGCCGCCGGTAGCGCCGAAGATGACCGCCGCGCCGGTGGATTCGCCCATCTGCTCGTCAAACTTCTCGTCCGGCAGGGCGTTGAAGTTCAGCTGGGCCTTCTTGATAAGCCTTGCCAGCTCCCTGGTGGTGATGCTGATATCCACGTCGGGCATACCCGCCGCGTCCTCGTCGTCCCGCTGTATCTCGAACTTCTTGGCCACGCAGGGCATCACGGACACGGAAACTATCTTCTGGGGGTCGATGCCCTCCTTCTCGGCGTACCATGTCTTGATGAGAGCGCCTGTCATGTTCTGGGGGGACTTGCAGCTGGACAGGTGGTCGATAAGGTCGGGGTAATAGTGCTCGCAGAACTTAATCCATCCCGGAGAGCAGGAGGTTATCATGGGCAGCACGCCGCCGTTCTTGACCCTGTCGATGAACTCGTGGGCCTCCTCCATGATGGTCATGTCCGCGCCGAAGTCGGTGTCGAACACCTTGTCAAAGCCCAGGCGGCGAAGGGCCGCGGCCATCTTGCCCTCCACGTTGGTGCCAATGGGCAGGCCGAACTCCTCGCCCAGCGCCGCGCGCACGGCCGGGGCGGTCTGCACGATGACTATCTTCTCGGGGTCGTTGATGGCGTCGATAACGTCCTGGGTGTTGTCCCGCTCGGTGAGAGCGCCGGTGGGGCAGCTGACGATGCACTGGCCGCAGGCCACGCAGGACACGCTGCTCAGCGGCTGCTCAAAGGCGCAGCCTATCTCCGTGTCAAAGCCGCGGTTATTGGCTCCGATAACGGACACGTGCTGGTTCTGGCACGCGGCCACGCACCGGCGGCAGAGCACGCACTTGGCGTTGTTCCTCTCAAGATACTGGGTGGAGAAATCCTTGCTCCCGGCGGGCAGGGCCCCCTCAAAGCGGCTGTCCTCCTCGATGCCCATGTCGTTACACAGCTTCTGCAACTCGCAGTTGCCGCTGCGCTCGCAGGTCAGGCACTTGCGCTCGTGGACGGAGAGCAGCAGCTCCAGGGTCATCTTCCTGGACTCCTGGACCTTGGGGGAGTTGGTGAAGACCTCCATCCCCTCGTTCACCGGGTACACGCAGGCGGCGCAGAGAGACCTTGCCCCCTTCACCTCCACCATGCACATGCGGCACGCGCCTATCTGGTTTATATCCTTCAAATAGCACAGCGTGGGGATGTCCACCCCGGCGTACCGGGCGGCCTCAAGTATAGTTGAATCCTTGGGCACCTGATAGTCCACGCCGTTTATCTTTACGTTGACCATATCCATAATTCGGTTTCCTCCTTATTAGGCCTTGACGACGGCGTTAAACTTGCACTTCTCCATACATACGCCGCACTTTATGCACTTGCTGGTGTCGATAACATGGGGCTCCTTGACCTTGCCGGAGATGGCGCCCACCGGGCAGTTACGTGCGCAGAGAGTGCAGCCCTTGCACTTGTCAGCCTCGATATGGAAGTTCGTCAGAGCCTTGCAGGCCCCGGCGGGGCAGCGGTGCTCGGTAACATGGGCCACATACTCGTCCCTAAAATACTTCAGGGTGGAGAGCACCGGGTTCGGGGCCGTCTGGCCCAGGCCGCACAGGGAGTTCTCCTTGATGTAGTAGCACAGCTCCTCCAGCTTGTCTATGTCCTCCAAAGTGCCGTTGCCGGAGGTTATCTTGTCCAGTATCTCCAGAAGGCGCTTTGTACCCACCCGGCAGGGGGTGCACTTGCCGCAGCTCTCGTCAACGGTGAACTCCAGGAAGAACTTGGCGATATCCACCATGCAGGTGGTCTCGTCCATGACGATAAGTCCGCCGGAGCCCATCATGGAGCCGATGGCGATAAGGTTGTCGTAATCTATAGGGGTGTCGATAAGGCTTGCGGGTATGCAGCCGCCGGAGGGGCCGCCGGTCTGGGCTGCCTTGAAGGTGTGGCCGCCGGGCACTCCGCCGCCGATGTCCTCGACCACTTCGCGGAGGGTCGTGCCCATGGGCACCTCAACAAGGCCGGTGTTGGTGATCTTGCCGCCCAGGGCGAAGACCTTGGTGCCCGGGGACTTCTCGGTGCCGATTGACTTGAACCAGTCGGCGCCCTTCAGGATTATCTGGGGGATATTGGCATAGGTCTCCACGTTGTTAAGAACGGTGGGCTTGCCGAACAGACCCTTTAAGGCCGGGAACGGAGGCCGCACCCTGGGCTCGCCGCGCTTGCCCTCGATGGAGGTCATAAGGGCGGTCTCCTCGCCGCAGACGAAAGCGCCCGCACCGAGCCTGATGTCGATGTCAAAGTCAAAGCCGGAGTCGAAGATGTTCTTGCCCAAAAGGCCGTACTCCCTAGCTTGGTTTATGGCTATCTGCAAACGCTTGACGGCAATGGGGTACTCCGCGCGGATGTAGATATAGCCCTGGGACGCGCCGATGGCGTAGCCCGCGATGGCCATAGCTTCCAGCACACTGTGGGGGTCGCCCTCAAGCACCGAGCGGTCCATGAACGCGCCCGGGTCGCCCTCGTCGGCGTTGCAGCAGGCGTACTTCTGGTCGGCCTGATTGGCCGCCGCGAACTTCCACTTAAGACCCGTGGGGAAGCCCGCGCCGCCGCGGCCCCGGAGCCCTGACGCCAGCATGGTGTCGATGACCTGCTGGGGGGTCATCTCAGTGAGCACCTTGCCAAGGGCCGCGTAGCCGTCCTGGGCGATGTACTCGTCGATGAGTTCGGGGTTGATAACGCCGCAGTTGCGAAGGGCAATGCGCATCTGCTTTGCGTAGAATGTGGTCTCGTTTAGGGACTTGGTGGTGTTCTCGTCCACCACGGTCTCCTGATACAGGAGCCTTGTGACGATACGGCCCTTCAAGAGATGCTCGGAGACTATCTCCGGCACGTCCTCGGGGGTGACGCGGCTGTAGAAGGCGCCCTCGGGATAGACCACCATGATGGGGCCCAGTGCGCACAGGCCGAAGCAGCCGGTGCGTATGACGTTTACTTCCTTGTCAAGGCCCTGGGCCTTTATCTCCTCGTTGAGCTTCTCTATGATCTGCTCGCTGTTTGAGGAGGTGCAGCCGGTGCCGCCGCAAACCAGCACGTTGGATCGAAACATAGTTGAAACCTCCAGTTATAATGATTTCTCTTACTTCGCGCCGATAGCGTTGGCGCCGATGGTGTACTCTGTTACCACATTGCCGTTGACCAGGTGGTCGTTGACAACCCGCACGGCCTTCTCGGCGGTCATCTTCACATAGGTGACCTTCTCCTTGCCGGGGGTGATTATCTCCACCACGGGCTCGTACTGGCAGATGCCTATGCAGCCGGTCTGGGTCACCATGGTGTCCTTGAGGCCCCGCTTGTTCACTTCCTCAACAAAGGCGTTGAGCACGGGCCGGGCCCCGGCGGCGATGCCGCAGGTGGCCATGCCCACAAGCACGCGGGTCTCGGCCTCGGCGTTCTCCCTGATGTTTACAGAGGCCCGGGCCTTATCCCGGATCGCCTGAAGTTCCGCTAATGATTTCATATATCTGTCGCTCCTTCCTGATTTTATAGACCGTTTAAAAGCTCGTCTGTGTTCTCGCTTAGAAAATCGTTGACCCACCCTGTCACGTCCGGCAGGTTCAAGGGCACGTCCTCCCCAAGGACCGTGCGAAGCTCCCTGGTGTCAAGGGCGAACTCCCGCCGCTCTCCCCCCTCCGGCTTAAAGCCCCGGGTATAGAGAAAGTCGAGATCGGGGTTCATCATCACCAGCATACTGACCGTGCCGTTTATGTCCCCAAGGGGTATCATGTCCACGCTTGAGGGCTTGAACACGGCAGTGGTGGTGGTGCCCACCCCCACGGTGGACTCTATAGAGAACCGCCCGCCGGTCATCTCCGCCTCCATCTTAAAGAGGGGCACCCCCAGCCCCACGCTTCTGGTAGTCCGGGTGGTAAAGAACGGGTCCGTCACATGCTCCACCTGCTCGGGGGTCATGCCCCGGCCGTTGTCGCCGATGGATATCGAGAGCTCGTCAAGCCCCCTGTCCTCCTCCACCGTTATGGTGATAAGGCTGGCCCCGGCGGAGATGGAGTTCTGGGCGATGTCCATTACGTTCAGTGAAAGTTCACGCATGGGGCCTTACTCCGCGTACTTCTCCAGAATGCCGTCCACGTCCTCGGGGGCCAGGCGGCCGTACACGTCCTCGTTTATCATCATGACGGGCGCAAGGCCGCAGGCGCCTATGCAGCGGCAGGCGGTCAAGCTGAACAGGCCGTCCTCGGTGCACTCCTCGGGCTGTATGTGCAGCTTCTCGACGATACGGTCCAGCACCTTGTCAGAGCCCTTTACATAGCAGGCCGTGCCAAGGCAGACGGAGATGTGGTTGCGGCCCTTGGGCGTTAAGCTGAACTGGGAGTAGAACGTGGAAACGCCGTAGACCTCCTCAAGGGAGGCCCCAAGGCCGTCGGCGATCTTTTTCTGCACCTCCATGGGCAGGTAGCCATAGATGTCCTGGGCCTGGTGCAGGGCGGGCATGACGGCTCCGGCCTGTCCCTTAAGGCCCTCGATGACCTCGTCGAGCTTCTTTGCCTGCTCGGGGGTATCGTGGAAGGGCAGAGTGCTGATACGTTTTTGCATAATTCGACCATCTTCCTTTCTTCTTGCATCGTGATTTAAATATATCAAATTGGCGGGCATTTATAATTCCATTAAAGAATTAAAACCAAAAGAACAACAATTTCCATCATTTTTTATCGATATCCCTGGTTATAGTTACCAAAATATCGATATAATATATCGATATCACGTTCCCGAAAGCATTTTGAGCACCGCCCTGACAGTTTTTTCCGGCAGCTCGATGATGTGCGGCACGGATGTTGCCAGCGTGTCCAGATAGTGGCTGTCCGAGTCCCGGACTATGCCCATCCCATTGAGCTCCGGGTAAATTTTCTTTACCTCATCCAGATCCGCCTCCCTGGTGACCTCGGCGAAGGTATATCCCCCCTCCGGGGGTATGCTGCCAAGGGCCGCGGTCACGCTGTAGGAGTCCCTGTCCACATGGGCCGGAAAGGCCGTGCCGCCGTACCTCTCACAGAGGGCCTTCACCTCGTCCGCACCGATATACGAAGCCACCAGCAGCAAATCGTCGAGAGTGCCCACAAGCTCGTCGTCCTCGTTCAGAATGCGCTGCTCGCCGAATATCTCCGGCTTATTCTTTATATGGGGCATATTATCATATATGTACCTGTCGAACTCCATAGCACCCTCTAAGGTCTCAAAAAGACAAACCACGTGGGCCTCTTCGCTGGTGCAAAGCTCCATTCCCGGGATAGCGACAATGCCCGCCTCCTGTGCCACCTTCAGCACCGCCGGGGCGTTTTTGCAGGTGTTATGGTCGGTGATGGCGATTACGTCAAGGCCGGATATCGCCGCCATGCCCACGATATTGTTGGGGGTCATGTCGTTGTCCCCGCAGGGGGACAAACAGGAGTGGATGTGCAGGTCGTAGGGGTACGCGCTCATTTTAGCAGCCCGTGTACCGCCACGGCGGTGTCATACAGGTTTGGCGCGCAGCCGTACACAGGTATGCCCTGCATGTCGGCCCGTTTCTTGGCGTCCGCATCCAGGGCCGAGTCCTCACAGAGGACTATGCAGCTGGTGTCCGCCAGGGCCGCCACGGCGATGGCGTTGAGGTTGCCCATCACCGTCAGCCAGACGTTCCCCGCCTGGGCCCGGCCCATGACCCAGCTCAAGAGGTCCCCGACATAGCAGCCGTCTATCTCGTTGTCCTCTCCGTCCTCACCGGCCAGCAGCTTCCAGCCCAGGGTACCGGCCATTTCCTTTACAGTCATTCCCCGCCCTCCTTCTCGTCGTTTTCCGCCCGGGTCCAGCCCTCAAGCTGGCCCAGGGTCTTCGCCACCTTCTGCATCTGCTTTCGGTATACAAAGACGCAGTCTGTCTTCCTGCACGTGCCCTTCACCACGTCCTCGGCAAAGGCCCGGCAGGTAGGCGCGCCGCAGGCCCCGCAGTCAAGGCCCGGCAGCTCCTCCTCGATATTGTCTATCTCCACCATCATCCGCATGGCCTCGCTGAGGTCCGAGGAAAGGGTCATGACGTTTGAGAACTCCAGCTCCCCCTCCCACTCCATATCGGTGGGCACCGGCCCCCCGGCCAGGTGGTTCTGGCTTACCGGCAGATACTTTCTAAGGCGCTGTATCCTGGCCTTTGCCACATAGGGGTTCTCTACGCAGAGCACTCCCCCCACGCAGCCCCCGGCGCAGGCGTTGAGCTCGATAAAGTCCAGCTCCCCTATGCGCTCGTCCTCTACCTCCTCCAGCACACGTATCACGTTCTCTATGCCGTCGGCGGCAAGGTACTTCTCGTTGAGCAGCGCCGCGGACTCCCCGCCGCTTGTGCTCCAGCCCACGCCGATTATGCCGGAATTGGCGATGGGCTCTATGCTCTCAAGCCGGTCCATAGTGTGGCTCAGGGTGGGGAACACCTCGCTGATGGCGATGGCCCCGTCCACCTTTGACCTGTCTATCCCCAGGGGCATCTGTATGTCCGTGACCTTCGCCGGGCAGGGCGTGATGAAGAAGCAGCCTATGTCCTTCTCGGGAAGCCCGGTCTTCTCCATTGCCTCCCGCTTCGCCATTCCTGCCGCCGTCTCCATAGGGGACTTCAGGGGCAGCACATGGTCGCAGAGGTCTGGAAAGCGCACTCTTATGAGCCTTACCACCGCCGGGCAGGCCGAGCTTATCACTGGCCTTGGCAGGCCCCTGCCGGTCTCGGCGTTGTACATCAGCTTGCGGGTGGCCTCGCTGACCAGCTCCGCGGCCCGGGAGACCTCATACACCTGGTCGAAGCCCATCTTCTTAAGGCCCGTCAGCACGTAATCTATATCGTCCAGGTTATTGAACTGGCCGTATAAACTTGGGGCGGGCAGAGCTATGTTATACTTGAACTTGCCCAGGTCCTCCATATGGGTGTACCGGGCCCTCTTGGCGTGGTGGGGACAGATGCGTATACACTCGCCGCAGTCTATGCAGCGCTCGGAAGCGATAAAGGCCTTGCCGTTTCTTATGCGTATAGCCTCGGTGGGGCAGCGCTTCACGCAGTTGGTGCAGCCCACGCACTTGTCTTCTTTTAATGTAACAGAATGGAAAAACTCCGCCATTGGCTTTGCTCCTACTTCCTCCCGGGAATGACAGTCATCTTGACAGTAGTGCCAACGCCTACCGTGGAATCGATAGTCATTTCGTCGGTGTATTTTTTCATGTTGGGCAGGCCCATCCCAGCGCCAAAGCCCAAGGCCCGCACATTGTCCGGGGCGGTGCTCCAGCCGGCCTGCATGGCCTGCTCAACGTCGGGTATGCCGGGGCCCTGGTCGATAAGGGCGATGTCCACCCGGTCCGGATCCACGTCCACTATAGCCTCGCCGCCGCCGCCGTGTATCACAAGGTTTATCTCACCCTCATACATTGCTATAGCCACCCGGCGTATGGCGTCGGGCTCATAGCCAAGCTTTTTGAGCTTGTGCTTCACGTCGCCGCTGGCCTCGCCCGCCCGGGTGAAGTCGTCGCCGGGCACCTGATACTCCAAATGCAGCATACTCATGAGATATCGCAGCCCCCTCTCAGGCCGTTCTCAAACAGCAGCCCGCAGGCGGTAAACATGCGGTACGGCGAGCTTAAAACAGTCATGTCCTTCATCTCTGCAAGGTCCAGCACCTGCTGGTTCACGGGCTTTCCCCGGACGAAGACGATGCAGTGCATGTCCATCATCTCCGCCGTGCGCACCACCTGGGGGTTCATAAGCCCCGTCAGCAGCACCGACTGGTCCTTTACAAAGGCCAGCACGTCGCTCATCATGTCGCTGCCGCAGGCTGTCTTTACCTCCTGCTCAAGGTCCCCCTCCACCAGTATCTGGCATTTGAGTATGTCTACGATGTCTTTTACCTGCATAGTTTTACCTCCTAATATCAACTTAAGGCCTGTATTTAACATTATATCATAAATTATTCTGTAGGGCAAACATTTTATGAAATTCGCCGCATTTTTCCTTCAAAATGAATTAGAGCCTGTTTTTTCTTGCATTTTGGCGCTTCGGACGCTATAATATTGAAAAGCATACGTTTTCTTTACTGTATTAGCCTGATAAATTTTAGGAGGTCAGAACCCATGTCACGAGTCTACAATTTTTCCGCCGGCCCCTCCATGCTGCCGGTACCTGTGTTAGAGAAAGCCGCCGCCGAGCTTATGGAGTACGGCGAGACCGGCCAGTCGGTGATGGAGATGTCCCACCGCTCCGCCGCCTTCGAGCCCATCATAGCCGAGGCCCAGTCCCTTATCCGCGAAGTCATGAACATTCCCGACAACTATAAGGTGCTGTTCCTGCAGGGCGGGGCCTCAAGCCAGTTCGCCGCCGTGCCCATGAACCTGATGGTGAAGAACCACAAGGCCGACTATGTGCTCTCCGGCCAGTTCTCCACCAAGGCCTATAAGGAGGCCTGCCGCTACGGTGACTGCAAGGCGGTTGCCTCCTCCAAGGACGACAATTTCAGCCATATCCCCGCTATCGATAAAAACGAGCTGCGCCCGGACGCGGACTATCTGCATATCTGCATGAACAACACCATTTACGGCACCTTCTGGCACCAGCTGCCCGATACCGGCAACGTGCCCCTGGTGGCGGATATCTCCTCCTGCATCCTGAGCCAGCCGATTGACATAACCCGGTTTGGTTTACTTTATGCCGGGGCCCAGAAGAACGTGGCCCCCGCCGGTCTCACCATCGTCATCGTCCGCGATGACCTTATAGGCGAGACCCTGCCCGGCACCCCCACCATGTTCGACTACAAGGTCATGGCCGACAACGACTCCATGTACAACACCCCGCCCTGCTGGCCCATCTACATGTGCAAGCTGGTGCTGGAGTGGATAAAGAACGACATCGGCGGCCTTGAGAAGATGAAGGAGCGCAACGAGAAAAAGGCCGGGGTCCTCTACGATTTCCTTGATAATTCAAGGCTTTTCAAGCCCTGCGCCGAGAAGGACAGCCGCTCCATCATGAACGTGACCTTCGTCACCGGCAACAAGGACCTGGACGCGAAGTTCGTCAAGGAAGCCGCCGCGGCGGGCTTTGTGAACCTGAAGGGCCACAGGAGCGTAGGCGGTATGCGCGCGTCCATCTACAACGCCATGCCGCCCGAGGGCGTGGATAGGCTGGTAGAGTTCATGGCCCGGTTTGAGAAGGAGAACGGCTGATTCCGAGATATCTCGAGAAATATATTGACATAATTTGGTGAATACTGTAAAATAGAAGCGCCCCCCTATAAAGGGGCGGGGCGCTGAAACAGATATCGAGTACGGAGGACGGTTGGCCGACGAGTAGGTGTACGGCATGTGCAGGCACTTGAGATGCACAATCCACGCCGAAAGGGGGTCGTACTTAATGAGTGCTTACGAAGCATTAGTGGTCATGGTGATGGTACTTCATATCATCGTCGATCTGCTGATAGCCCTTCATAACGGCACAAAAAAGTAACCGCCTCTCGCCAAAGTCGCCGGTTACTTTTTGTGTAGCTCAAAATTTTGGCTAACCGTCCGAGATATCCCGTCAGCGCCTCTTTTATTTATATTATATCACACTTTGCCCCTATGTCAATACCCCCAACAACTTTTGAAAGGATGATCCCCATGTACAAAATACTCTGCCTCAACAAGATAAGCCCCACCGGCACCAAGCGCTTCGGCGAGAGCTATACCTTCTCCCCGGAGATGAAGGACCCCGACGGCATACTGGTGCGCTCGGCCTCCATGCACGATATGGGGCTGCCCGAGAGCCTTCTGGCCATCGCACGTGCCGGGGCCGGGACCAATAATATACCCTCCGAGGACTGCGCCAAAAAGGGCGTGGCCGTGTTCAACACCCCCGGGGCCAACGCCAACGCCGTGAAGGAGCTGGTGCTCTGCGCGCTGCTGCTCTCCTCCCGGAAGATACCCGCCGCCATGGACTGGGTGAAGACCTTAAAGGGCCAGGGAGCCGATGTCTCGAAGCTCGTCGAGAAGGGCAAGGGCCAGTTCGCCGGGCCCGAGATACAGGGCAAGTCACTGGGCGTTGTGGGCCTTGGGGCCATCGGTATCTTGGTTGCCAACGCCGCCCACTCCCTGGGCATGGAGGTCTACGGCTATGACCCGTACCTCTCCGTGGATGCGGCCTGGCGGCTGTCCCGCTCGGTGCACAGGTCCATGTCACTTGACGAGATATACGCAAGCTCCGACTATATCACCCTGCACCTGCCCGCCACCAAGGACACCAAGGGCATGATAAACGCCGAGACCCTGGGTAAGATGAGGGACGGCGTGCGGCTTATGAACTTCGCCAGGGGCGAGCTTGTGGACACCGCCGCCCTGCTCTCGGCCCTGGAGTCCGGCAAGTGCGCGGCCTATGCCACGGACTTCCCCGCCGACGAGATGCTGGGCAATGAAAACGTGATACCCCTGCCCCATCTTGGCGCGTCCACTCCCGAGAGCGAGGACAACTGCGCCCAGATGGCCGTGGATCAGATAAAGGAGTATATCGAGAACGGCAATATCATCAACTCCGTGAACCTGCCCAACCTCTCCATGGCCCGGGAGCCCGGCACCCGGCGCATCTGCGTCATACACAAGAACGTCCCCGGAGCCATCGCGGACTTCACCAGCGTCTGCGGCAAGGCGGGTATAAACATTGAAAACATGCAGAGTAAGTCCCGAGGCGACTATGCCTACACGGTCCTGGACGTGACCGGCGCGGACATCGCCCCCGCCGCCAGGGAGCTTGCGACCCTTGAAGCCAACATCCGGGTGCGGGTAATAGACTGACCCGCGGGTCCCGCTGAGTTTTTTCCAGGATGATAAAAATGACAGACGGACATATCCATATTGAGCGCGGCCCATACACCCTTGACTGGATAGATCGGTTTGTAAGCAGGGCGGTGGAGATGGGGCTCGACGAAATACGCCTGCTGGAGCACAACTATATATTCGAGGAATTTACCCCAATGTACGATTCCGTGCGGGCGTACAGCGAATATGTGGACGCATGGTTTCAGAGAAGCGCGTGCAAGCACAAGCTGGCGGAGTATTTGGAGCTTATTGACCTTGCCAGAAGCCGCCGGTTTCCCATAAAGGTCAAGTTCGGCCTTGAAGTATGCTATTTCAAGGAGTTTGAGGGCTTTATTTCTGAGCTCACAAAGGACAAAGGCTTTGATTTCTTGTTGGGAAGCATCCACTTTGTGGACAATTTTGCTTTTGACCATAAGGCCGAACATTGGGCAGGGCTTGACGTTGACGAGATATACCGCCGGTATTTTGAGGATTCCGTCTCATTGGCAGGAAGCGGATTATTTGACGGCATCGGCCACCCGGACGGGATAAAGCTGTTCGGCCACAAACCGTCATATCCTCTGTCAGGCTGCTATGAGAGTTTGGCGGCGGAGCTTGCAAAAAGCAATATGTACGCTGACCATAACAGCGGCGCGGAACGAAGATGTCCCGAGACAGCTTCCCTCGGCATGGACACTGAGCTGCTTGAGGCTTTAAAGAAGCATAATGTGACGGTGATCACGTCCTCCGACGCCCATTGTCCCGAGGACGTGGGGTATAAGATCAGGGAACTGAATAATATGTTATAGGAGCATGGGAATGGCAAATTTCAGCTTTGACGACATGCAGGCCATACAGAATGAGCTTCAGGAAAAATACTTCGACAAGTGGGGCGGGCTGTACCCGGAGAAGGCCGTGAGGATGATGCTGTGGATGCTCTGCGAGGCGGGCGAGGCGGCCCAGGTGCTTAAAAAGGTCTCTACCGAAGACCTCCTCGCCGACACCCCCCAGCGCAAGCACTTCATCGAGGAGATGTGCGACGTGATGATGTACTTCAACGACGTGCTGCTGTGCTATGGCATCACACCGGAGGAGCTTGAGAAGGTGTACCGGGAGAAGCACGAGAGGAATATGGAGCGGTGGTAAAACCCTTGACAATCCCGGGAAATATGCTATAATATAAACACAAGGGCACTGCCGATAAGCGGTTTCCCCAGGTTTTGGTACGAAATGACCGCTACCTAGGCGAGGGCGGTCATTTCTTTTTGCGTATCTGGATAACCAGCGACACGATGCCGATGATCACCAGAGCGAACTGAAAAAGTCCCTCGTATGTAACCATAAGCATCCCCCCTTTCCGGGGGAAAAGTCCCCCAGTTGGGGGAAACCGCCTACCGTTATGACAGTGCCACCCCCGGCTTTCGGCTGGGGGCTTTTCTATTTTACAGCATTTCCCATATTATGTCAAATACTTTTTGCCCAGAATAACTGTGAATTTTCCCCTTGACAAATACCCCTCCCCGGTATATAATAGATATACCCTCTATGGGTATATTGCCGAAAGGAAGGCTACGCTATGTGCAAAGACTGCCATAAGACCAGAGAGCGCTCTGACGAGGAGTATAAGCGCCTGATAAACCGCCTGAACCGTATCGAGGGGCAGGTGCGTGGGATAAGGGGTATGCTTGAGAGGGACGCGTACTGCATCGACATACTGTCACAGACGGCGGCGGTGGGGGCGGCCTTAAACGCGTTTTCCCGGGAGCTGCTGAGCCAGCACCTTCGCACCTGCGTGGCGGACGGCCTGAGGCAGGGGGACGACAGTAAGGTTGAAGAACTTACCGCCGCATTGCAGAAATTGTTAAGATAAATTATCCCATTTACAGGAAGGTGATAGTATGAACCAATACAACGTCACCGGCATGACCTGCGCCGCGTGCAGCGCGCGGGTGGAAAAAGCCGTAGGCAAAGTCCCAGGCGTGACCCAGTGCTCAGTAAGCCTCTTGACAAACTCCATGGGCGTCGAGGGCACAGCCGCCCCCGCCGACATAATCGCCGCCGTAGAGGCCGCAGGCTACGGCGCTGCGGAGAAGGGCCAGCCCAGCGCAGCCGCCAGCTCCGCGCCCGATGAAGACAGCCTTAAAGACACCCAAACTCCCCTACTAAAAAAGCGCCTTTTCTGGTCCCTGGGCTTTTTAATAGTATTGATGTACTTCTCCATGGGCCACATGATGTGGGGCTGGCCCCTGCCGGGGGCGCTCGCTGGCAACCACGTGGCCGTGGGGCTTATCCAGCTGTTATTGACCGGCATAATCATGGTGATAAACCAGCGCTTCTTCATCAGCGGCTTCAAGAGCCTCTGGCACCGGGCCCCCAATATGGACACCCTGGTGGCCCTGGGAGCGGCGGCGGCCTTCGGGTACAGCACCTACGCCCTGTTCGCCATGACCGGGGCCCAGCTTCGGGGGGACGGCGCCGCCGTGATGGACTACATGATGGAGCTCTACTTCGAGTCGGCGGGCATGATATTGACCCTTATCACCCTGGGCAAGCTCCTGGAGGCCCGCTCAAAGGGCCGCACCACCGACGCATTAAAAAGCCTTATGAAGCTGGCCCCCAAGACCGCCTCCGTTATCCGCGACGGCCGGGAGGCAGAGGTGCCCATCGAGCAGGTGATGGCCGGGGACGTCTTCGCCGTGCGCCCCGGGGAGAGCGTCCCCGTGGACGGCGTGGTGCTGGAGGGTACGGCGGCGCTGGACGAGAGCGCCCTGACCGGCGAGAGCGTCCCTGTGGATAAGGCTCCCGGCGACCCAGTGTCGGCGGCCACCCTGAACAAGTCCGGCTTTTTAAAGTGCCGGGCCACCCGGGTGGGCCAGGACACCACTCTTAGCAAGATAATCCAGATGGTCAGCGACGCGGCGGCCACCAAGGCCCCCATCGCCAAGGTTGCCGACAAGGTCTCCGGCATATTCGTGCCCACGGTCATCGCCATCGCCGCCGTCACCACCATTGTATGGCTGCTGCTGGGCCATGGGGCCGGGTACGCCCTGGCCCGGGGAATATCGGTGCTGGTGATAAGCTGCCCCTGCGCCTTGGGGCTGGCCACTCCCGTGGCTATCATGGTGGGCAGCGGGCTTGGGGCCAAGAACGGCATACTGTTTAAGACCGCCGTATCCCTGGAGGCCGCCGGGCGCACGGAGATAGTGGTCCTTGACAAGACCGGCACCATCACCTCTGGCGAGCCCAAGGTCACCGATATTATCCCCTTCGGGGAGATATCGGTGCCGGAGCTGCTGGAACTGGCCGCGGCCCTGGAGGACCCCTCCCAGCACCCCCTGGGCGCGGCCATTGTGCAGGAGGCCGCGGCAAGGGATATACCTTTACAGCAAGTGGAGAGCTTTGAAGCTTTACATGGCCGTGGGGTCCGGGCCGTACTAAATAACGAGACCTATATCACGGGCAACGCCCCCATGCTGGAGGAGAGCGGCATAAGCACCGCGGAGTTCTCCGAAGCCGCCGCCAGGCTCTCCGGCGAGGGCAAGACCCCCATGTACTTCGCCAACGAGACCAAAAAGCAGCCCCTGGGCGTCATCGCCGTGGCCGACACGGTGAAGGAGGACAGCCCGCAGGCCATCAGGGAGCTGCAAAACATGGGCCTCAAGGTGGTCATGCTCACCGGCGACAACGAGCGCACCGCCCAGGCCATCGGCAGGCAGGCCGGGGTCGATCAGGTGATAGCCGGGGTGCTGCCCGACGGCAAGGAGGCCGTGATACGCCGGCTAAAGACCCAGGGCAAGGTGGCCATGGTGGGCGACGGCATAAACGACGCCCCGGCCCTGACCCGGGCCGACACGGGCATAGCCATCGGCGCGGGCACCGACGTGGCCCTGGACGCGGCGGACGTGGTGCTGATGAAAAGCAGCCTTCTGGACGTGCCCGCCGCCCTGCGGCTGAGCCGGGCCACCCTTCGGAACATCCACGAAAACCTTTTCTGGGCCTTCTTCTACAACACCATCGGCATACCTCTGGCCATGGGGATCTTCATCCCCCTGGGCCTGACTTTAAACCCCATGTTCGGGGCCGCGGCCATGAGCCTTTCCAGCTTCTGTGTGGTGAGCAACGCCCTGCGGCTGAACCTCTTTAAGCTCTACGACGGAAGGCACGACCACCGCTTTAAAAAGCGTGTTAAAAATAATACTACTATAAAGGAGACGAACACTATGACAAAGACCATGAAGATCGAGGGCATGATGTGCGGCCACTGCGAGGCCAGGGTGAAGAAGGTCCTGGAGGCCCTTCCCGAGGTGGAGAGCGCCGAGGTCAGCCACGAGAGCGGCACGGCGGTCCTAACCCTTAGCGGGGATATCGCCGACGGCGAGCTGAAGCGTGTTGTGGAGGAGCAGGATTATAAGGTACTGGGAATAGAGTAAGCCATGTATGACAATACCACAGGACATATCAGCGAGATACTCTCCCTCTGTATATGGTCCGGCCGGCCTTCTGCTTCCGGTATCCCCACTTTCTTTTTATCACACAGTTTTCTTTGACAAAGCTCTGACGTCTTTCTTCAACTGTCCGTGTATCACTTTTCTCCTATACTTCGCCGCAAGCACTATGTGACGCTGACATCTATAGGCAGAATGTGCTGCTTTTATTTCATTCATCATCTTGTCAATAACCTCCTGATGGTTTTCTGGTAATGCGGCTGCCAAACCCGCTTCCATTTTACCATCCGGAGGTTATTTGCTGAAGCTTCTTTATTTTCCCCCGGTATAACCGGGGGTTTTTTATTGTCCCCACACTATTCTCCGTCATCATACCCCGGCCCATCCTTCGGCGGGCACAGGGAGTCCCGGTACTTGCCCGGGGTGGTCTGCATTATACGCTTGAAAACCCTATAGAAGTTCCTTAGATCCGGAAAGCCCATGCTGGGCGCCAGCTGCTCGAAGCTAAGTCTAGGGTCGCGCAGCATGTATTCCAGGATCTTGGCGATACGGTAGCGGTTCAGATATTCAGAGAAGCTCACGCCCATCTCAGTACGGAACAGCTTGCCCGCGTACTCTGGACTGAGCCCGATAGTCCTGGCGGCGCTGTTCAGCGTAAGCTCACGGTCAAATCCCTGTTCCACCAGCTCTATCATCTGGGCCGCGTATGGGCTCTGGGCGCTTTTGTCACCGGCGGCAGGCTTTGCCGCAAGGGCACGCCAGCACTGCCGGTAGAAAAGCATCTGCCCCTGGGTTGGGTTGGCGTCAAGCTGACGTAACAGCAGCTTTTCAAATTCCTTCGTCCCCTGTGCGGAGCGTGGCACCGAAAGGGCATCTCCGTTCATATAGCGTCTGCCCAAAAAGCAGTGCCCGCAGAGCGCCGCATGGAGCGCCCGCTCATAGAGCTCCCTCAGCTGGGCTCCGGTGGCGGGCTGCCCGGCTGCCGTGCCGATAAACATTACCGGCGAATCCTTCAGGAGAGATCTCACCAGGGTCCTTTCGGCGCATGGACGGCTGAATACCACAAATACCGGCAGGTGGTGTATGGACAGCACATGGTCGGCAAGGCCCCTGCCCCGGTACTCCTTCAGCTTTTTGCCCAGTGCGGGGTCCGCCGGGTGAAACAGGGTCTCGGCCACCGTCAGCAGCAGTGGGCGTTCATTGCCGAGCTCCTGGTCCTCCAGCCGGCCGAACAGGCAGTCCGTCAGCACGGAGTCCCTCTCCCGGCGGCGGGATACGTCCCGGGCGCATACCTTTTTGCTTATGGCCTCCAGCAGCTCCCGCAGCTTCTCCTTATCCACAGGCTTTAAAAGATAGTCCTCCACCCCCAGGCGTATTGCCGAGCGGGCATACTCGAACTCGGAATACCCCGAGAGTATGCAGAAGTTCTCGCAAAGGCCTCCGCCCTGGGCGGCCTTTATGAGCTCCAGCCCGCTGGCCCCCGGCATGGAGATGTCGGTTATCACCAGGTCATAGCGGACCTGCTCCATTTGCTTTAGGGCCCCCTCGCAGGAATAGGCGATATCCACTTGGTCAAAAGGTCCCCCGAACTGCTCGATCACATGGGCAATGCCGCGGGCTATCAGGTTTTCATCATCCACTACCAGAAGCTTCATCGTTGTCTCCCCCAGACTCTGTCTCCGGCCTCCAGCGCAAAGACACCCGAAGCCCTCCGCCCTCTGGAGCGCTGAGCTCCATGGAAAAGCTGTCCGGGTATAGGTAGCGCATCCGGTTATTTATGCTGTCCAGCCCCACTCCCGTCCCCGAGGAAAGCTCTGAAAGGTCCTCTCCCCGGGACAGCAGCTGATTGATGCGCGCCATGCGCCGGTCGCCCATGGCGGCGCCGTTGTTCTCCACTGTCACCAGGATAAACCCGCCCTCCATATTCAGTGTGATGGACAAATAGACCTCCGCATAGCTGCCGTCGCGGCCATACTTTATGGCGTTCTCCGCAAGGGGCTGTATGATGAACTGCGGACAGCGGCAGCCGTATAGCTCCTTCGGACAGCTGATACTGAACCGAAGCTGCTCCCCAAGCCGCATCTTCTGCACCTTCAAAAACTGGCTGACAAGGTCCAGCTCGTCCCCGACCGTCACAAGCCCTGTGTTTACGGAAAAGCTGTACCGCATAAGCTTGCTCAGCGAGAATATCATATCGGAAATCTCCGGCTCGTCCTTCATCTCGGCCATCATCCGCACACTCTCCAGGGTGTTATAGAGAAAATGCGGGTCTATCTGTGCCTGAAGCACCTGATAGGCCATCTCGTTTTGCCGCAGCTGTTCAAGCTTTATCTGGTTTATCAGATCGCTGTTTCTCTCAAGCATCAGGTTAAAGTTGTGCACCACCAGACTCAGCTCGTCGTGGCCCGGGTCCGTATAGGCTCCGGGTATCTCGGTAAAGGAGCTGGAAATGTACCTTGAAAACCGCACGATGCGCCCGGAAAGCCGGGATATGCTGAAGAAAAAGAGGCAGCTGCTGAGCACCAGCAGCAAAAGCCCCACCAGTATCGTGATGGTCAGCAGGTTCAGGCTCTGGTTTCTCTCCTGGGGATAATATTCGCCGGTCTGTATAGTAAGGGCAAAATCATCCAGGCTCTCGCTCTGTGAATCCTTTACCGTGATAAGCTCCGCCTCCGGCGACAGCGCTCCGTCCTCGGGCAGGTAGCACACCCCGTCGATAACCACGTACACCACGCGCCCGATAGAGCCGGAGAGCTCCACCGCCTGCTGGGAGACCAGGCTCGGGCTGCAGTTTATCTCCAGTATGCCCAGGCCAAGGTCGCCGCCGAGGCTGTTCAGGGTCTGGCGGTACACCAGCATCTTCTTCTGGCTGTCATACCGCCAGAAGCCCGCCGCCGTGCGCATATCAAAGGCGTAGTCCCCAAGCTGGCTTATGCCCTTTACGTTGTCGTTCATGTTCAAAAGGCCCTCTTTAAGGGTATAGACATTGACGCTTTCGATATACGGCGAGTAGCTCTCCGCATAGTGGAACATACTGGAAAACTCCCGGAAATAGGCCTCCAGCTGCCGGGGCACGGACTGATAGCTGCCGTTCAGAAAGCGCAGGAAATTGCTGTGCTGCTGTATCTGCTTGTACACATTGGCGCAAGAGTCCAGGTCCTGCTGGATATTGAAGCAGCAGCGAGACATGGCGGACATCTCCAGACTGGCCCGCTCCCTTGAAAAGTACGTCTGGTTCACAAAGAAGAATGCCGCCGCGAAGAGCAGGCAGGGCAGAAGAAGGAAAACCAGGAAGAGGCACAGCATTTTATGCAGAAGGTGAGAACGGATAGTATCGATCATCTTCACAGCCGGGCCCCCTCTGGAGTAATAACATTGATTACAATATATCACCTTTCATATTGGGTGTCAAGTGTACATAATTGGCAGGCCCCGCACTGGGTATCATTGGTCAGATAGCTGAAACCTTTGGTACCATGGGAAAAGATGCCGGTGACAGGTGTAGAAATACGGAGAAATATATCGGATTTTGTCAGTCAACTTAACGGATTCTGCCATCAAAAAAGTTCGGAGCATGGTTTATACTGTATTCACAGAAATAATAATAGGAGGACCTTTGCGATGAACAAAAAAGATGAAATACCCGGCCGGCCCAAGGGAACATTTGCCTCCCGGCTCCGGCAGCAGGCGTCTCTGCAGGTAATACTGCTGCTGGGGCTGCTGTTTTTGGCTGTCTTCTCATACGTGCCCATGGTGGGCATAATCATCTCCTTTAAGGAGTACAAGCTGTCCACGGGACTTATGGGCTTTTTCACCAGCGAATGGGTGGGCTTCAAGTGGTTCATAGAGTTCTTCACCAGCCCCATGTGCTTCAAGGTGGTGCGCAATACCCTGGTTCTTTCACTGCTGAAGCTGGCGATAGCCTTCCCAGCGCCCATACTTTTTGCTCTGCTGCTCAACGAGATACATTCCAGCAAGTTCAAGCGTCTGGTGCAGACGGCCAGCTATCTGCCACACTTTATCTCCTGGATCATCGTCTCTGGCCTGTGCTTTACCATGTTCAGCTCTGTAAACGGCCTTTTGAATGAGCTCCTGCTCAAATGGGGATGGATAGACGGCCCGATGACCATACTTACCGACGGCAAGCAGTATTGGGGGCTGGCCATAGGCACCGAGGTGTGGAAGGAGATGGGCTGGAACGCCATCATCTTCATCGCCGCCATCGCCGGCATCGACTCCGCCCTCTATGAGGCGGCCCAGATAGACGGGGCCAGCAGGATCCAGCGGATAATCCACGTGACCCTGCCGGGGATAAAAGGCACCATCGTCATCATGTTCATCCTGGCCCTCGGAGGCCTTGTCAACGGCAACCTGGATCAGGCCATGATGCTTGGCAACACCCTTAACCGGGACTATTCCGAGATCATTAACTCCTACGTTCTGACGATAGGCCTGCGGCAGTTCAGGTTCGACTACGCGGCCGCGGTGGGCATGATGCAGTCGGTCATCTCGGTGGTGCTGGTATTCTCCACCAACGCCCTAAGCCGCAGGACTACCGGCGCGGCACTTTATTGAGAAAGGATGATAGCAATGGCAGATATCCATAAGAAAAGGCGCCGCCATATCCGCTCTACGGAGGACTGGGTGGTGGACATAATTATCACGGTGATAATGGTCTTCGTGGTGCTTGTCACCGTATATCCGTTCTACTATATCGTCATCCACGCCTTTAACAACGGCATGGACTCCTCCACCGGGGGAATGTACTTCTGGCCCAGAAGGCCCACACTTGAAAACTTCGAGACGCTGCTGGCCGACGCCAGCTGGGGCAACGCAATATTCATCTCCGTGGCAAGGACTGTGATAGGCACGGTCCTCGGGGTGTTTGCCACCAGCGCGGTGGCGTATGCCCTGTCCTTTGAGCACGTTATGTTCCGTGGGGTTTATTATAAGCTGTATATCTTCACAATGTATTTTTCCGGCGGCATGATACCGTTCTACATATTGCTTAAGAGCCTTGGGATGCTCAACACCTTCTGGGTATACGTGATACCGGGTATGCTGAACGTGTACTACATGCTCATTCTCGTAAACTTCTTCCAGACCATCCCGATGTCGCTGTATGAATCGGCCTGGCTTGACGGGGCGGGAGACGTGCGGGTGTTCTTCCAGATAGCCCTGCCCCTGTCCAAGGCGAGCCTTGCCACCATCGCCCTGTTCTACGCGGTGAGCCAGTGGAACTCCTGGATGGATTCGGTGTACTACGTCACAAAGGACGAGCTTCGGCCCATGTCCTACCTGATGATGGAGATAATCAACAAATCCGCCACGGCCTCTACCGTGACAAACGCCCAGTCAATGGGCTACGCGGCCTCGGCCATGCAGAGCACCACCACCTCTTTGCAGATGGCCAGCATGGTGCTGGCGGTAACGCCCATACTGATAGTGTACCCCTTCCTGCAAAAGTATTTCGTTAAGGGCGTCATGATAGGCTCTGTAAAGGGCTGATACCGGTGACCACCCGGGCGACCGGGAGCACATATAAAAATTTTATCAAAGGAAAGGACGAGAAACATGAAAAGAATCATTTGCTTGCTGCTGACCGTTGCGATGCTGCTGGGCTGCTTTGCGGCCTGCGGCGGAGACGCCGGTTCCTCAGAGCCCTCAAAGACCGAGAGCTCCAAGCAGGAGACCAGCTCCGGCGGCGACGAGAGCTCCGAGGCCTCCGAGCCCGAGGGCGGCGAAACGGGGGCCAAGGACCCCATCGAGTTCTCACTGTTCGTGGACATGACCTGGTTCTGGTTTGACAAGTGGGGCACCGAGCCGGTCTCCCAGAAGATAACCGAGACCACCGGCGTCAGCTTCGACGTGACCCGCGCCAGCGACGACCAGCAGCTGGCCCTGCTCATCGCGGCCGACGACCTGCCGGACATCGTCTATACCGACAGCACCTCCCGCATTGCCCTGCTCTGTGACCCCAATGTGTGCTGGTCTTATAACGAGCTCATCGAGCAGACCGGCGTCGACATCCACGCCACCGAGGGCGAGATCGAGAACAACACCCGCACAGACGGCAATTACTACGCGCTGCTTAACGCCTATACCTCTCAGGAGGCCATCGACGAGGGCAACACCCTGCTCTCCGGCGGCTGCAACTCCATCGCCTACCGTACCGACATCTATGAGGATATCGGCTCTCCGAAGCTCGACACCCTTGAAGACCTGGAAAATGCTCTGCTGGCCGCCAAGGAGAAGTATCCCAATGTTGTGCCCATCCTGAACGGCGACGGCGGCTATCTGGGCTATTTCGCTCAGCAGCTGGGCGTAAAGGGCTCTGTGGGCAGCGTCGGCTATGACAAGGACGGCAGCCCCTGCTACTGGCTGGGCATGGAGAAGGTGGACGAGTATTACAAGCTCCTCAACCGCTTCGCCCGCGAGGGCCTGCTCTCCCCCGAGGCCATGACCTATAACCATGACAAGTTCTGCGAGGTGCGCAACGCCGGCAACTCCTTCATGCAGGTGCGCGCCACCGACGAGGCCCAGTCCTCCAACAACGCCGCCATCCAGGCCGGCACCGACTACCGCTGGAAGCTGCTGACCCACGAGCTCAACGAGGACGCCCTGGTAAGCGTCAACACCGGCATCGGCTGGGCTGGCACCTTCATCACCAAGAAGAACAAGGATCCCCAGCGCGCCATCGACTTCATGTCCTGGGCCCGCAGCGAGGATGGCCGCAAGCTCTGCTCCTGGGGTATCCAGGGCGAGCACTGGGATTATAACGAGAACGGCGAGACCGTCACCACCCCCGAGTATCAGGAGGCTCTTACCTCCGGCAAGCAGAAGCAGGACGATTTCGGCATTGCCGTGTGGATATTCGGCGACCAGGGCGATGAGAACGCCTTTATCGACCACGCGGTTACCGACCCCGACATGCAGGACTACTATGCCCGCCTGCAAAGCGCTGTTAAGCACTCTACCGTCATGTCCGAGCTGTACTTCTGCATCCCCACCGAGGGCGATATGCTGAATACCTATAACTCCCTTATTGACATGGTCAAGTCCGAGGAGCAGAAGGTCATCTTCGCCGAGACAGAGGAGGACTTCCAGAAGGCCCTGGACGATCTGTACGCCCAGGCCGAGAGCATGGGCATGTCCAAGCTCAATGAGTGGATGGTCCAGCAGATGGAGGCCCGCAAGTAAAGACCTGAAAACTTAAACCTGCCAGAATGGAATGGGGCAGCCCGCCTGTTACCGGGCTGCCCCATCTCCATATATATTTTATCATTCTGAATAGTAAGGAAGGTGGAAAATTTGCTGAACCTTGAACACCCGGAATACCTCAAGCTTAAAGAGCGGATGATGACCGGCTGGAGGACCTATAACGTCTACAGTGTGCTGTCACATGTGCGCATGGAGGACGGACTGGCCCTGAACGTGGCCGTGAAGGAGTATTCCGCCGGGCACTATCTGAAAGAGGCCCTTATAGGCCGCCGGCCCGTAGGGGCCCATATGCACGAGCGCGAGACCGAGGAGGTGCTGCCCGGCCTGCACGCCTATGACGGCAGCTATACCCAGGCCACCGTACAGTGGATGGGCATGGAGTTCTCCGTGGAGTCCGCCCAGGACGGCAGTGAGCTGATACTGCTCATAACGCCGCAGAAGCAGCAGAGATGGCCCTCTATGCTGGTGCTTGAGACCGGCTTTCTCTGGAACCGCCCGGGCTGGGTGGAACACACGGAGGATGGGCTCTGCGCCCACAGCCCCATAGGAGACACGCCAATATACACCACAGGAAAGCCCGCCGCCCACGACGCAAATATCCCGGCCCAGGGGCCGTATTTTGCCTGCGAGTTCACAGAGCCCATAGCCTTCAGCACCCATAAGCCGGTGACCGTCTCTATGGCGAGGGAGCTGCTGGACGGCAGGAGGCAGGCCCTTTTGGACAGCTTTGCCCGGTACGGTGAGTCCGCCCCTCTGTACGAGGCCATACAGTGCGCCGTGGCCTGGGACACCACGTACGACGGCAGGAAGGACCGCATCGCATCGCCCATCAGCCGCCTTTGGAGCATCGGGGCCGGGGGCTTTATCATGGCCTGCTGGGACAACTATTTCGTCTCGTTTATGGCCTCCCTTGAGGACAGGGACCTCAGCTATGCCAACATTATCGAGATAACCCGCGAGCAGACGGACCGGGGCTTTATACCCAATATCGCCCACGCCTCGGGCTATTCCAGCGAGGACCGCTCCCAGCCGCCGGTGGGCTCCGCCATGCTGCTGGAGCTGTACCGCAGGTACAGGGATAAATGGCTGCTGGAGTACCTGTACCCCACGCTTAAGGAGTGGAACGACTGGTTCTATACCCACCGCAGGAACCAGGAGTACGGCGGCTTCTGCTGGGGCAGCGACCCCTATGAGGGCAGGCGCGGCAACTACTGGGAGCTGGCCGGGGTCAACGACACCTATGGCGGGGCCTTGGAGTCGGGCCTGGACAACTCCCCCATGTACGACGGCATCCCCTTTGACAAGGAGAAGCACATAATGTGCCTTGAGGATGTGGGCCTTACGGGGCTCTATATCCTGGACTGTCGCAGCCTTATCAGGATAGCGGAGCTTATAGGCAAAGACGGGGATATCCCGGAGCTTCGCCGCCGCATGGAGGAGACGAGCCGCGGCCTTGAGAGGATGTGGAACGAGGATATGGGCTGCTACTGCAACCTGCGCACGGATACCGGGGAGTTCTCTCCGCGGCTGTCCCCCACCCTGTTCTACGCCCTGTTCGACCCCAACGTGCCAGAAGAACACGCCCGGCGCATGGCCGATGAACACTACTATAACCCAAAGGAGTTCTACGGACAGTGGATGATGCCCGCCATCGCCCGCAGCGACCCCGCCTATCCCGACCAGGACTACTGGCGGGGCAGGGTCTGGCCGTCAACCAACTTCCTGGCCTATGCGGCCATACGCAGCCATAAGAGCCTGCCCGACGTGCAGAAGGACCTGGCCGAACACTCGGTGGCGCTGATGATGAAGGAGTGGAACGAGCACCGGCATATTCACGAGAACTATAACGCAGATACCGGCGAGGGCTGCGATGTGAAGAACAGCGACAAGTTCTACCACTGGGGAGCCCTGCTGGGGCTCATAGGCATGTTGGAGTCCGGCGAGGTCGAGGGCCTGCTGGAGCCCATAAACTAACGGTAACACGAAAGGAGCAGCACTATGAATCAAGAGGAGAACATGAGACGCATTTTTAAAGAGGGCCATCATCTCTACAGAGTAAACGACGACCTGACCTACACTTACCAGCCCCTGGTGGATGAGAACAGCTTCATCGGCAAAGAAAAGGACACCGAGCCGCTGCCCACCTATGAGGAGAGCCGGGACATCCTTCCGGCCCTCATATGGGACGGACACGAGGACACCTCGGCCTGCTTTGACAAGGCCTGGGAGATCGCCTTTGGCAATCTCCGCCAGCCAAAGCCCGAGGATGATATGGTATCGAACTATATAGACACCGCCTTCAACGGCTTCCTGTTTATGTGGGACTCGGCCTTTATCACCATGTTCGGCAAGTACGGCTCAAGGGTGTTCGACTTCCAGAAGACCCTTGACAACCTCTACGCCCGGCAGCATATGGACGGCTTTATCTGCCGGGAGATATGCGAGGCGAAAAAGGGCGACCAGTTCCACCGCTTCGACCCCTCCAGCACCGGCCCCAATATCATGCCCTGGGCCGAGTGGGAATCCTATCTTGTCACCGGCGACCAGGAGCGCATAAAAAAGGTGTTCCCGGCCCTTCTGGCCTATCATCTGTGGCTGAAGGACTGGCGCACCTGGCCGGACGGCACCTACTGGTCCACCGGCTGGAGCTGCGGCATGGACAACCAGCCCAGGCAGAAGCCCGGGGTATCCGTTGAGTTCCACCACGGGCATCAGGTCTGGGCCGACGCCTGTATGCAGCAGCTTTTGAGCTGCCGAATGCTGATACAGATGGCAAAGCTCATCGGAAGGGAAAAGGACGTTGAGTGCCTGCAAGAGGAGGAGGAGTTCCTGTCAAAGGTAGTAAACCAAAAGCTCTGGGACCCGGAGAGCTGCTTTTACTACGACCTGTGGAGCGATGGCCGCTTGAACCACGTTAAAACCATCGGCGCATACTGGGCCCTGCTGGCCGGCTGCGTGCCTCCCGAGGGGATGGACGGCTTCATCGCCCATCTAAGGAATCCCGGTGAGTTTAACCGCCCCCACCGCGTCCCAAGCCTCTCGGCGGACCACCCGGAGTATAGGGAGGACGGCGGCTACTGGCTGGGCGGCGTTTGGGCTCCCACGAACTATATGGTGCTGAAGGGTCTTGAGAAGGCCGGAGAGTATGACCTTGCCAGGGAGATAGCCATAAACCACGTGGAGAACGTAACAAAGGTCTGTCTGGAGACCGGCACCCTCTGGGAGAACTACGTCCCCGAGCAGGCCGCCCCCGGCAACCCGGCCAAGAAGGACTTTGTGGGCTGGACTGGGCTGTCCCCCATCGCCATCGTGATAGAGGAGATATTCGGCATCCACGGCAGCGCCAGAGAGCGCAGAATAACCTGGCGCGTCCGGGAGGAGAGCCGCCACGGCGTGCTGCGCTATCCCATGGGCGCGGATGCGGTGGACCTGATATGCCCGGCACATAAGCCCGGGGAGAAGCCGAAGGTGGAGATAAACGCCACCGGCCCCGTGACCGTAGAGTTACAGTGGCCGGACGGCACGACCGATATCATAGAGGCTGGCAAGTAGGCTATAGAAGCGATATAATAGTTAAGATCACAATAAAAGGAGGATAGTCATGTACGAGAACAGATTTTACACCCTAAGCGCCGGACACAAGCTGTGCTACCTGCCAAAGGGCGGGGAAAAGCCCATAGAGCTGGAGCTGCCACGGTTCCACATCGACGGCCAGGACACCGGCGCCCCGGGGCCCATGGAGGAGCGCCCCGCAAATGACCTGGGCGGCGGCTTTCAGCTGCTCAGCTGGGAAGGGGCCTATCCCTGCGGGGCCCGGCTGGCCCTTGAGGCCAGGGTATGCGAAGAAACGCCCTTCGTGCGCTTTAGATACATCCTGTCTGGTAAAGAGGGTATGCGCTTCACAAAGCCCGGCGGCAATGAGAGCCTGACATATTTCTCCTACGCCTCGCCCGTCGGAGCACAGCGCACCGAGGTGCGCCTGTCCGACTACGACTTCAAGGTGCACAGCTACTGCCTTACCGAGCTGCCCGCCTTTGAGCGGGAGCCCGACGCCATGGGGCCTATACTTGCCGAGCAGCGCGGGGACTATGCCATGCTCACCGCCTATGAACACGGCTCCCAGTACCCGGACAAGTTCCTGGCTTTCTACCCCGACGGGGACGGAGTGGCCCTTAAGGCGGTCAAGGGCAACACTTGGCAGGGCCAGCCCATCTCCCCCACCCCCTACGACACCATATGGTTCCAGATAGGGGCCGTGAAGGGGGACGTTGACAGCCTGGCCCGGGCCTATAGAGAGTTCCAGCTCAAATACTGCACCCCCAACCGCGAGAGCCGAAAGCCCTATATCTTCTACAACACCTGGGCATTCCAGGAGCGCAACAAGTTCTACAATAACGCGGCCTATCTCGACTCCATGAACTATGACCGCATCTGTAAGGAGATAGACGCCGCCCACGAGATGGGCATAGAGGTGTTCGTCATCGACACCGGCTGGTATCAGAAGACCGGCGACTGGGAGGTAAACCTGGAGCGCTTCCCCGACGGCCTTAAGGAGGTCCGCAAGCGCTTAGAGGGCTACGGTATGAAGCTGGGCCTGTGGTTCAACCCCACTGTGGCCGCCGTCACCAGCAGGCTGCTGGAGGAGCACAGGGGCACCGTGGCCCAAAAGCACGGCCAGGAGACCAGGCCCTTCCCCATCTGGGAGACCGAGGAGAGCTATCCCATGTGCATCGTATCCGAGGCCTGGGAGGCCTTTGCGGACCAGCTGGTGCGGCTGTATAAGGAGCTGGGCGTCACCTATTTCAAGTGGGACGCGGTGAATCTGTACGGCTGCGAGAGCGCCGGACATCTGCACGGCGGGCCCGAGTCCTCAGTGCAGGAGAACGGCGACTGCTACGCCTTTCTGATAGGCCGCTATCTGTCAAAGATAGTGGACCGGCTCTGCGAGGAGTGCCCAGAGGCCATTGTGGACATGGACGTCACCGAGTGCTGCCGGTATTTCGGCCTTGGGTTCCTGTCCTCGGGCAAGTTCTTCGCCATAAACAACGGCCCATACTTCCAGGACTTTGACATCGAGCCCCCCGAGGACGTGTGGATAAACACCTTCGTCCATCCGGGTCCCGCCCGGCCCCGTATCTGCCGGGGCGTGCTGGCCTATGACAAGTGGATACCCTCGGTGCTGATGATGACCCACTACCTGCCCGACGACCCGGAGGGGTCCCAGCTCATGAACCTTGCCACCCTTATCCTGGGCCAAAACGGCATCTGGGGCGACCTGCCCGCCGTGTCGGCCGGGGGAAAAGCCCTGTTCCGCAAGGTGCTGGACGCCTATAAGCGGGTCAGGGACGATATCACCGCCGCCAGCCCCGTGACCCTTGGGCACCCGGGCAGCACCTTCGAGGTGTACGAAAAGCTCAATTCCAGCGGGCGCGGAGTGGTGTCCCTGTTCGGCTCTGTGCCGGGGCTCTACCGCTACCGCCTGGAGAACAGCCCGTCGGGCCAGCCGATATGCTTCGGCCCGGCCCGGCTCGCAGAGGAGCAGGACGGGCTCTATATCGAGGCGGACTTCACCGCCCCCGGTGCGGCAATAGTCTTCTTCGGGTGCGATAAGGCGTAGGGCACAAAGCCGCGTATCTGACAAATAGATCCAAAAACAACCGCAAATACTCTTGTATTTCGCAGAAGCATCTGGTATCCTACTCTTGACTGAAAGGAGAGATACCAGATGCTTCACTCTTTGATACTTGATATGGGCAACGTGCTGCTGCGCTATGACCCCGAGCACTTTTTGGACCGCCTGGATATCCGGGACCCACAGAACCGGGCGCTTTTACTGCGGGAGATCTTCCACTCCCCCATCTGGCCCAGGCTGGACTCCGGGGAGCTCACCGAGAGCGACCTGGAAAAGCACGCCCTGGCGCGCCTGCCGGAGCGTCTTCACGCCGCCGCCCGGACCCTCATCTTCCATTGGGACGAGCCTATAGCGCCCATACCCGGCATGGCCGGTTTTCTGTCCGATTGCAAGGCCGCGGGCCTTGGCCTCTATCTGCTCTCAAACGCCAGCCTCCGCCAGCCGGAATACTGGCCCCGGGTCCCCGGCAGCGGCCTGTTCGACGGCACAGTGGTCTCGGCCTTCTGCCGCCGCGTAAAGCCGGAAAGGGAGATATACCTGCACACGCTGGAAAAGTTCCGGCTTCAGCCGGAGGAGTGCCTGTTCGTGGACGACATGCCGGCAAATGTCCGCGCCTCCGAAGGTGTTGGCATACACGGCTTTGTGTTCGCCGGGGATGTTCCGGCCCTGCGCCGGCGTGTGGAGGAGCTTGGCGTTTGCTTATAGATAAAAGCCCCTAGCTTACTAGGGGCTTTTATTGTCACCTCTCCCGGACCCTGATGGGCACATACAGATCCATCTGGTCATACCCCAGCGCCTTCTTTATCTCCTCAGTTGGGTTGAGCATATGCCCCATAGCCCTGTGCCCCGGGCGCTCGTCCAGTTCAAAGCCGCTGTCCTCTATCCACTTGAGGATGCCCCCGTGGACCCGGTTGTTGATGTCGTCGTCGCCGTCTACCGACATGGCCGCGGCATAGAGCCCGCCCTCGAACTCGATGAGCTCATAGGGAGCCACGTCCTCCGCAGTGACGCCGTCCTCCACCGCCCAGATCCAGGTGGCCTTGTCCTCCTCGAACCAGAGGAAGTCCGGAGCGCCGTACATCATCCTTTTTACCAGATGGTTGTGCGCCTCCTGCCACTCCTGGAAGGGACCCATCACGTTCTCGATACTGTCTGCGCCGGAGGAAAACGCCTTGAAGGGGTTTATCTGCACGATACGCACCTCCGGGGCCTTTTTGAGCTTCTCGGAAATGTCAAACAGCCGGTTCGCCTTGGATGCGTTGCCCTCGTAGGGGATGTTCTCAATGCGGGTCTCCACGGTCGCGGCCCGCTCATAGAGCAGCTTCACGTCGCTGTCGCTTGTGAAATCCATCTTTTTTATCTGCTCGATAAATTCAAGGATGATGTCCCGCAGGTCCCGGAGCAGGGCTACCTCGTCGTTGATGTCCTCCACCTTTCTGCCCAGCACATCCAGAACCACATCCGACCCGGCAGACTGGAAGATAAGCTGGATGTCCTTGATGCTGATATTGAGCTTGCGGAGTATTAAAATCTGCTCCAGCCGTTTCAGCGCCCGCTGGTCGTAAAGCCGGTAGGCGTAATCCGCCACCCGGGCGCTCTCGATGAGCCCCATGTCCTCATAGTACCGAAGTGTCCGGGCGGGAATATTGTAGCGCTCTGTGACCTCTCGGATTTTGATCAGATCTGTCATATAAAACACCCTTTCTGTGGTTTTGAGTGTATTATACACGCTTCCCCAACGGCAGAGTCAAGGGGCAAAAATAAACGTTTCTCAGAAAAAATTTCCCGCATTACGAATATCTCTTTATTCCCTCCTCGACCTCCTCTGCGCTGATACTCCTATGCCCGCCGTTTTCATTATCACTCCCGTACCACGTTTTATAGCCGTCCCAGGTATATGAATCCGGGGAGCGCCCGGAATTGTACACCTCCTTATTGGCACTTGCCGTAAACCGATACCGGTATTTCCCGTTTACGCTGAGATCAAACCATATTACAGGCCGCATTCCGTTCTTCCAGTTGGGTTCGCCGTGGGACTCTTTTTCGTATAGTTCAAAGAGGTCCGCTATAAATTCCTCGTCGCTGACGATGGGTTTTAGCCAGCCCAGTATGGTATAGGCCGATTCCTCATCGAAGCTCTGCTTCTGCACGGTTATGTGCACGCCCGCGCCGTAGTCATATTTGCAGGAAACGCTGGCGTCAGGATATTTCTGGTATACGCTTCGCTTGAATTCCTCCAGCTGGGAAAGCCGGAGGTTCTTTTCCCATATGCAGCCGCTTAGATTTGCCGCCAAAAGCAGCGCCGTTAAGGCTATTGCGGACAGTCTTTTTACCGTTTTCTTCATGATAAAATATCCCCCTGACTTCGCGTGAGCTATCTGAAAAAATTAGATGATGTTTAGAGATTCAAGGCCTATAATGAAAGTATAATATACGAAAGGAGCATCGCTATGAAACGCCTATTTATCAAAACCATATCCCTGCTGATGGCAGGGCTCTTACTGCTGAACATTGCCGCCTGCGGCCAGGAGCCGGAGGACCGCCGCCTTGAGGAAGACGCCGGGACCGGGGATATGGCGGTCTCTGTGGGGCGGGGACGCTTTGTGGAGTCCGCCATGGAGCTGCCCACGTATTCCGGGAACTCCTACGGCACGCTGACCGAAACCGGCGGCAAGCTCCGCCTTGGAAGCTATGAGTCCGACGACTGGGGAAAGAGCTGGACCGATACGCCCCTGCCCGAAGAACTGAGCCGGTTTGCGGACACAGAGGGCTTCTCCGCCTCAGTGTTCTGGGGCGCCAATGGCGAGGCCTTCTATGTGGGCAGCATCCATACTGAGGACGGCGACACCCACTACTTTTACGACGGCGGCAGCGGCATACGTGAGCTGGACATAACCATCCCCCCGGCCCCGGAGCACATGGTGGAAAACAGCATCGCATACCGCTGTGCCATACTGCCGGACGGGTCCATTGCCGCGCTGGACAGCTATAACTGCCTTATGCACATCGACCAGAATACCGGCGAGATACTTCATACCGTAAGCTACGAGTACGGCGGCAGCATAAATCTCCATGACTTCTGCTTTACCGACAGCACGCTGCTGTTGAAAACGTCTTCGGACGAGGGGCAGGCCATAGAGCTATACGACCTTGAGACTTGGGAGCAGAAGCCCGCGGACCAGGTCCTGAACAGCTTTATCAACGAGCCCGGCGGCAGCGGCTTTTCCGAAAGCTTCTCCTATGACCCCAGCAGCCACTTCAACTATGTCTCGGAATTTCGCCAGTGCATTTTCACCTGCCCAAGCGAGGAGGCTGTGTATGTCTCCGCCGGGCGGGGCCTCTACAGGCATGTGCTTGGGGGCACGGCCATGGAGCGGGTGATGGACGGCAGCCAATACTCCCTGGGGGACCCCACCAGGAGCATTGACGGCATTATTAAATTCTCCTCCGGCGATTTCTATGGGGAATGTTATAATAAGGGCACCGCCACCCGGAGCCTCCTGCGCTGGCGGTTTGAGCCCGACATCCCCGCCGCGCCGGAGACCGAGCTGAAGGTCTTTGCCCTATACGACAGCCTTGAGCTGCGCCGGGCCATGTCACAGTACCGGCAGGAAAATCCCGACGTTAATATTTCACTTGAGATCGCCCTTGAAGATAACAAAGACCAGAGCCTCTCCTACGTCATTGGGGTCCTCTCTGAATCCATCCGGGAGGGCTCCGGGCCGGACCTCCTGCTGCTGGACGGTATGCCCTACCGGCAGCTTATGCGCGACGGCCTGCTGGAGGATATCACCGGCCTTGCCGACGGGCTGGGGGCCGTGTCCAACATCGTGTCCGCCTTTGGGGTCGACGGCAAAAGCTACGCGGTGCCCGCCCGGTTCATGGTGCCGGTGCTCATGGGCGGCGAGGATTTCCTGTCCGCTGTCACGGACCTTGAGAGCCTTGCGGAGCAGATAGAGGCCCTGCGCGAAGCCGAGCCCGCTGTGAATGCCCTTGTTTTCTACGAATCAGTGCTGCTGGATAGGCTGACGGCCGGAAGCTCCGCCGCATGGTACAACGAGGACGGCAGCATTGACCGGGAGAAGCTGTCCACATTTTTACAGCTTTGCGCCAGGATATATCAGGCTGAAAACATCGGCGGCAGCCGCGTTGAGTCATGGGGGTATTCCCCCAGTGTCTGTGGCTCCAATATCGCGGGAGGCTATGCCCTCACGGAAAGGTGCACCGTATACGACTATGGAACCTTTACCAGTATGCTGGCCGTTGAGAAGAAGTATAAGGTCGGGCACAGCGCTTTCAGCGGGCAGGCGGCCAATGTGTTCACCCCCTGCTGCCTTATGGGAATAAGCAGCGGGAGCGGGAACAAGGAGCTTTGCAGGGATTTCCTGCGGACCATGCTCTCAGAGGAATGTCAGGATACGATACCCGGCTCAGAGAATCTGCCGGTAAACGAGGCGGCACTGCGGGACACGCTGGGCATAGAAATGGAAGCAGGCGCAGGCTTCGGCGGGCTTGCCGCGGATGGCGGGCAGTATTTCGTCCAGTGCCATACCGCCACAGAGGAGCAGATAGACGAGTTTATGGATCTCGTCGGGACCCTTGAGACCCCCTCCTATGGCAGCGACAGCCTGTTCCGCGCGGTGACAAAGAACGGCGCGGCCTATCTCAGGGGCGAGATGGAGCTGGACGCGGCGCTGGATGAGATAATCGCGGCGGCATAGGGGTGCATTTTGCGGAGAAATGTGCTAAAATATACAGTATAAATATTCCAAAAAGAGAGGAAACACCCCATGCGTATTCTCCTGATAGAGGACGACCTCCGCCTGACCGAATCCCTCAAGTACCAGCTCGGCAAGGAGGGCTTTGCCGTGGACGCCTGCGCCGACGCAATGGAGGGCCTTGACTATATGACCGGCGGCGGCTATGACCTGATCCTTTTGGACCGTATGCTGCCGGGGGCGGACGGGCTCGGCATACTGAAGGACGCAAGGCGCAAGGGGGCCGCCGTCCCGGTGATACTCCTCACCGCCATGGGACAGCTTGAGGACAGGATACAGGGCCTTGACGCCGGGGCCGACGACTATATAGTCAAGCCCTTCGCCTTCGGCGAGCTCATGGCCCGCATCCGCAGCGTCAGCCGCCGGCCCAGAGCCCTGGGCCGGGAGGACGTGGTCTCCCACGGAGGGCTGAGCCTGGACCTTTCTGAAAAGCGCCTCTCCGGGCCCAAGGGGGAGTGCGTGCTGTCCAAGCGGGAGTCGGACCTTATGGAGGCCTTTCTGCGCAGCCCCGAAAAGCTCCTCACAAGGGATGCCCTCTTTCTGCGGGTATGGGGCCCGTCCGCCAAGGTGGAGGACGGCAACCTTGACAACTATATCCACTTCCTGCGCCGCAGGCTGCGGGCGCTGGGCTGCGGCCTGCGGATATCCACGGCCCGGGGCGTGGGCTATTCCCTGACCCAGGATGAGGAGAACGGCATATGAAGCGGCAGGACCGCCCCGGGCTCCAGTCCGAATTCAAAAGGCTCCGGCGGCAGACGACCTGCTTCTGTGCCATTGTCACCGGGGCCATATTCCTCCTGATGACCCTGTTCTGCCTGAAATTCTCGGAGAGCTCTCTGCGGGAGAGCCGCAGGCAGTCCTTTCTGAGCGATGTGAATTCCCTGATATCCCACCTGGAGAGCCAGCCCGACCTCTCTGAGCAGTGGCTGGCGCGCATGGAGAGCGAGGGCAAGCTAAAGCTGTTCTTTTTTGACAACTCAGAGCCCCTTTTTCACAACCGCCTGCCCGGCTATGGCCGCGACCCCAACGCCATGGATGCCCTGGCCCAAAAGGCCATAGCCACGGCGCGCGCGGAGCACGGCCTTGATATTTTCGGGCCCGGTATGCTCGCAAGGTCCGCCGTGTTCGCTCTGCGGGACGAAGACGGAAAAGAGCTCTACGCCGCTGCCGCCGTCTTCCCAAGGCAGGGCGGCAGTCTCTCCATGGTGGCCCTCTACCCGTTGGACAGCCTCCAGCGCCAGCTTGACAGCCAGCGCCGGGGCTTTGCCCTTATGGGCCTTATAGGCCTTGCGGCCCTGGGGGTCTTCGCCTGGATATTCAGCGGAAGGATGCTCCGCCCCGTCGCCGCCAGCCGCAGGAGCCAGTCCCAGTTTGTGGCCGCCGCATCCCACGAGCTGCGCTCGCCCCTCGCGGTGATGCTCTCAAACCTCTCGGCCCTGGACATGGCGGAGCCCCATGAGCAGCGGCGCTTCAAGGACAATATCCTGGCCGAGGGCAGCCGTATGTCCCGGCTGATAGACAGCCTGCTCTCCCTTGCCAGCGCCGACAGTCAGGCCTTAAGCCTGCGCATGGCCCCCGTCGGGCCGGACACCCTGGCCCTTGAGCTGTACGACCGCTTCCTGGGCCGGGCCGGGGAGCGGGACCTGAGCCTGGACCTCGACCTGCCGGAGGGGAACATGAAACCCCTTATGTGCGACTCGGAGCGCATATCCCAGGCCCTGGAGGCCCTGCTGGACAACGCTCTCAGCTATACCCCCAAAGGCGGCAGCGTCCTGCTTTCGGTAGAGGAGCTGCCGGGGGGCAGATGCCGGTTCATGGTGCGTGACAACGGCCCCGGCGTGCCCAAGGATGAGCGGGAGCGCATCTTCCAGCGCTTCTACCGGGCCGACAGCTCCCGCACCGACAGGGAGCACTTCGGGCTGGGGCTGTGCATTGCCCGGGAGATCGTCCGGCTCCACCGGGGAAAGCTCTGGGTCCAGGACGCCCCCGGCGGCGGGGCGGAGTTCCACCTGGTGGTGTAGGCCGCCCCTTATCCCCCGTTGACCGCCCGCTGAAAGTATCCGCGGGCGGTCTCCTTTAAGTCCGGGAAGGGCAGCAGATGGAGATTCGCGTACCCATACCATATGCCGTTGAACGCCAGCGCCAGCTCGCCGAAGGGGTCCCCCTTTAATGGGAAACCTGCCTGCTCCATGGCTGAAGCGGTCTCCAGGGGCAGAGGCCCCAGCACCGGCCTCTGCCAGTCGATAATGTACAAAAGCCTGTCCCCTTCTGTTATCACGTTCTCTCCCCTCAGGTCGCCGTGCAGGATGCCTGTGGGCTGGTCCCGATAGCAGAGGGGGGCCCTCTTTTCCATCCAGACCTCCATCTCCCGCCGCAGGCCGTCCTCCGGCGCAAGCACCTTCAGCGCCTCCTCTAAAAGCGCCGAAAGCTTCTCTAAAGTGGATATGTCAAAATATACTGGCACATCGGAAAGGCCCTGGAGCATCCCGCTCCAGCGCTCCACCGTCCTTTTCAGCTCCTCTGGGGAGCCCTTTGGCTGCGGTGTGTGCTCCACATACGGAAAGCCCAGGGCCGCCCAGCCCTCCCCCTCCTCCGAGAAGACGGGTTTTAGCAGAAACGGCGCCCGCACCCTGCTGTAAAACAGGTTCTCCACGCTGGCGGCGGCGTGCTGGGCCTTATATATAACGGACCGCCCATCCTCCAATGTGACCTTCTCCACATAGGACAGGGGCCAGTGGTGCAGCTTTTCCCGGCGCAGCACCGCCGCTCCCAGCTTCCCGGCCAGCTCCTGGTCCTCGTATACCGGTATTTTCCAGAATTCCTCGCGCATACGCACACCTCCCAGAAAATTATACATTAATATGCCCAAGGCTGTCAATATCCGCCCGCTATGTTCCCGGATATGCGGCGGCGCCGGTGCACATCGCTTTTCACGGCAGCTTGCCCTTTCCATATACCTCCGCCTTATACAGGAAGCTGGACAGGGCCATATCGCACTCCCTTGCCGCCGCAGAGCCGCTTATCTTCCCCTCCAGCCACTGCTGATATACCAGGGAGTAGTTCTCCGGCAGCGGCTTTGGCGGCCTGCCGAAGCGCACCCCTCTGGCCTTCGCCGCCGCTATGCCCTGAGCCTGGCGCTCTTTTATGTTGGAGCGCTCATTTTCCGCCACAAAGGAGAGTATCTGCAGCACCAGGTCCGCAATAAATGTGCCCATAAGATCCCTGGCCCTTCTGGTATCCAGAAGCGGCATATCGATAACGCAGATATCCGCGCTTTTCTCCTTGGTGATAACGCGCCACTGCTCCTGTATCTCCTTATAGTTGCGCCCCAGCCGGTCAATGCTCAGTATGTACAGAAGGTCCCCCTCATGCAGCTTTTTCACCATCCGCCTATACTGCGGGCGGTGGAAGTCCTTACCGGACTGCCTGTCCGTGAAGATGTTGCGGGACGGTATCCCCTTCGCGTCCAGCGCCACCCGCTGCCTGTCCTCATTCTGGTCGGTGCTGGACACTCTCATATATCCGTAGACCCTCATGAGCTGCCACCCCTTCCCCACGGTACCCTCTCTGCGCCAGGAGCTCCCCTCTTCGATCCTTCACAAACATTCACTTATATCTCCTCCTTTTGATATACGGCCCTGGGACCGTATACCTGATTTTACAACAAAAAGAGTCCCATTTTCCATACATCTCCGCATCCTGGGAAAATTTTCTTGCATATCCCCGCGCCCTATGGTATAATAAATGTGTTTGCATACCGTTTTTTTGGAGGGATATGGACATGAGTTCAAAAAGTAAGAAGTCCCCTGCCGCCGGCGCGTCACGGCGGGGCTGGGGCATCACGGGAAAGCTGGTCGTAGCCATTGTTGGCAGTGTCATCATCGGGGTCGGCATCCTTCTGTGCGTCGTATATTTCCAGATGTCCGGCACGCTGCTGGAGAGAAGCGAGGAGCTGCTCCAGTCCACAACCGGCAAGACCCTTCAGGAGACAAGAGCATGGATGAACCGCACCCTTGCCATGCTGGAGACCCAGCGGGACACCGTCCAGTATGAGGACATGGATATACCGGAGATGGAGGATTATATCAAGCACACGGCGGGCCAGAACGAGGCGTACCCTGCGGGGCTGTATATAGCCCTGACGGACGGTTCGCTGTACCACGCCTCATTTGTGCCGGGGCCGGACTTTGACTCCACTTCAAAGAGCTGGTATCAGGACGGCATCCGTTCCGAGGATTTTATCCTGGGCGACGTCTACTTTGACGAGGACAGCCAGTCCTATGTAGTGGGGGCCTCGGGAGTGCTCAAGGACGGCGAGGGCAATGTGCGCGGGGTCGCGGCGGCGGACGTGTACCTTGACTCCATCTCGAAGATAGTCAGCGGGGTCAAGATCGAGGACACCGGCGGCATCTTCCTGGTGGATACGCGCACGGACACTATCATCGGCCATAGGGACAGCGAGATAACCGGCCAAGCTCTGAGCAAGCTTGACGGCGGGATATACTCCTACGCCGCCCAGCAGATAAAGGGCGGAAAGACCGGCCTTACAGTATATGACGATACATATATCCAGGTGGCAAATGTCCCGGACAGCGACTGGACGGCGGTGGCCTATGTCTCCCGGGGGGAGGTACTGAAGGAGCTGGACCGGCTTACAACTACCATGCTTATCGTTGCGGTGCTGTCCGTGCTGCTGCTTATCCTTCTGGTGGTCATCCAGGTCCGGCGTATTATCGGCCGCCCGGTCCGCGAGCTGAGTCTGGCGGCGACCCGCATAGCCGAGGGCGAGCTGGAGCAGACCATAAGCTACCGCTCCCGGGATGAGCTCGGCGTACTGGCGGACGACTTTAATCAGGTCACCATGCGGCTGAAGCAGTACGTGGTCTATATCAATGAGATCTCTGAAAAGCTCGGGGATATCGCGGCGGGCAATCTGGCCTTTACCCTTGAGAACGAATATACCGGCGAGTTTGAAAAGATCAAGGTGGCCCTTGACGAGATCTCCAGCTCTCTGAACAGCGCTATGGGGCAGCTTCGCGCCGCCTCTCGGGATGTGGCCTCCGGCGCGGACCAAGTGTCCGACGGCGCCATGAACCTCTCCCAGGGTTCCACCGAACAGGCCGCGGAGGTTGACGCGCTGGTCGGGCATATCAACGCCATGTCTGACAGCGTCCACAATATCGCCCAGGGGGCCCAGCAGGCCAACGACATCTCCCAGGAGGTCAAGGGCGGACTGCTGGAGAGCAGCAGTAAAATGCAGAATATGACAGAGATTATCCAGCGGGTCAGCGACAAATCCTCAGAGATACATCAGATAGTCAAGACCATTGAGGATATCGCTTTCCAGACCAATATTCTGGCCCTGAACGCCGCCGTGGAGGCCGCAAGGGCCGGTACAGCCGGAAAGGGCTTCGCCGTGGTGGCCGACGAGGTCCGAAATCTCGCCAGCAAGTCCTCAGAGGCCGCCCAGAGGACCACCGTCCTTTTGAACCAGACGGTGGAATACATGGAGGACAGCGTCCGGGCCGCTCAGGATACGTCCGATTCCGTGCTGAAGGTCGTTGACCGTGCGGAGGAGATGGGCAGGCTTATCGACGGCATTGCAGACTACACCCGGCAACAGGACGAAAATACTGCCCTGATCACCCACGGCATACAGCAGATCTCAGAGGTAGTCCAGAGCAACGCCGCCACCTCCGAGACCAGCGCCTCCGCCAGCGAAGAGCTGGCCAGCCAGGCCGCCATGCTGCGTGAGCTGGTAGCGAAGTTCCGGCTTAGGGATCAGGAATATTGATTTACCGCACAAAAAGGCGCAGGAAAACGCTCCTGCGCCTTTTTACAGCCCTATCAGTAAAGGAGTAGTATTATGAAGCTTTCAGAAAAACAGCTCGCCTGGGTCGATGAAACCCTCGCCCGCATGGCGAAGAAAATGGAGAAGGTCCGGGAACGCTCGGCGGAGAAGATACCCTATGACACCAAGGACGGCATCCATGTGGACAAGTCCGACGAGTGGAACATCAGCTGGTGGACCAACGGCTTCTGGGGTGGGATGATGTGGCAGATGCACGCCCTGACCGGAGAGGGGCGCTATCAGGAGATTGCCCGGTGGAGCGAGGGGAAGTTGGACACCTGCTTCCTCCATTTCGACATGCTGGACCACGATAACGGCTTCAAGTGGCTGCCCACCGCCGTGGCAGACTACCGGGTCACCGGGAACGAGCGCTCGAAAAAGCGTGGGCTCCTGGCGGCGGAAATACTGGCCGGGCGCTATAACCCCGCCGGGAAATTTATCCGCGCCTGGAACGACTGGGCCGGTTCGGACGTGGACCGCAGCGGCTGGGCCATCATCGACTGCATGATGAACCTGCCCCTGCTGTACTGGGCAAGCTCGGAGTCCGGGGACCCGCGCTTTGCACAGATCGCGGAGAACCACGCCCATACGGCGGCACAGTATTTTGTGCGCGGGGACGGCTCTGTAAACCACATCGTAGAGTTCGATCCTCATACCGGCGAATATGTCACCACCTATGGCGGGCAGGGGTATGAGACCGGCTCCTCCTGGACCAGGGGCCAGGCCTGGGGGCTGTACGGCTTCGTGCTCAGCTATCTGCATACCAAGGACCCGGAGTTTTTGAGCGTGGCAGAGCGCATCGCCAACTATTTCATGTCAAATATTCCGAAAAACGGCCTGATACCGGTGGACTTCCGCCAGCCGGAGGAGCCCGCCTGGGAGGACAGCACCGCCGCCGCCATCGCCGCCTGCGGGCTCATAGAGCTCAGTAAGCTCTCCGACGGAAGACAGAGCGAAGTTTACCTGAACGCGGCCATGAAGCTTTTGCAGGCCCTGGAACGGGACAGCTTCAACTGGAACGAGGACGAGGACAACTTCCTTACCAAGTGCACCGGGGCCTACCACGACAAGGAGCACGAGTTCTCCATAATCTACGGCGACTACTACTTTTTAGAGGCGCTGATGAAGCTTTGCGGAAAAGAGCTGTTTATTTGGTAATAAGGCTATTGACTTTCTCACCGTCAAAGCCTATAATAGCCCTCAGAAAGGAGCGTTTCGCATGAATAAATTGAGACTGGCAATAATCGGCACCGGCGGCATCTCCAACTCCCACGTGCGGGCCTATAAGCAGATGGAGGACGTGGAGATAGTCGCGGGGGCCGACATTATCCCCGGCAAGGCCCGGGAGGCCCTGGACCGCTGGGAGTTCCCCGAGGCCAAGGCCTATGAGGACACCCAGAAGATGCTGGACGAGGTGAAGCCCGGCGCCGTCAGCGTCTGCACCTACAACACAGCCCACGCCGTATGCGCGGCGGCGGCCATGAAGGCCGGGGCCCATGTGCTTTTGGAGAAGCCCATGACCGTCACCCTGGAGGACGCGCAGATGCTGCGGCGGGTGGAGAAGGAGACCGGGAAGATCCTCACCATCGGCTTCCAGCCCCGGTATGACGACAGGATGAAGCGCATAAAGGAGGTGGTCCAGAGCGGCCGCCTTGGGGACGTGTACTACGTCCAGACCGGCGGCGGCAGGCGCAGGGGCATACCCGGCAGCACCTTTATCGAGGAGCGCTATGCGGGAGTCGGGGCCCTGGCGGATATCGGCTGCTACTCCCTGGATATGGTCCTGAACGCCCTGGGCTATCCGAAGCCCGTCACCATCTCGGCGGTGAGCTTCGACCACTTCGGCAGGAACCCCAAGTATACCCCGCCCGAGGACGCGGCGCGGTTCTCTGTGGACGACTTCTGCGGGGCCTTTATACGCCTTGAGACCGGGGCGGTCATCGACTTCCGCATGTCCTGGGCCATGCACATGGACACCACCGGCAGCACCATCTTCCTTGGCACGGACGCGGGGCTTAAAGTCGAGCCCGCCAACCCTGAATCCCTCTGGGGCGGGGCCTGGGACGGCTCCTGCGGCAATGTGACCCTGTTCCACGACGAGTTCGGCACCCCCACGCATACGCCCATACCCCTCCCCGCTCCCCGGGGCGACAAGCTGGACTGCTTCTACCACAAGTGCCGGGCCTTTGTGGACGCTGTTAAGACCGGCGGCAAGGCCCCCATCCCCACCTCTGAGATAATCTATAACCAGGCCATCATCGACGGCATAATCCGCTCCTGCAAGTGCGGCCACGAGGTGGAGGTACATATCGAGGAGATATAGACCATAGAATTTATAAAGGACCACCCGCTTACCGGGTGGTCCTTGTTTTGTTGGCGGGGCTCAGCTCTCGGCCAGCTCCATGCTCATGCGCATATAAGCGTCGTGGATCATAGACTCCCGCGACTTATTGGACGGCTCGCGCAAGTCAAGGTAAAGCTTTTGAAATTCGCGATCCAAAGGGGTCTCAAAGTCGGCAAAGCTTATGTTATCCCTGACAGCGCAGAACTGCTCATAGAAATCGTCGGGCATTTTCGCTTTCGGCTTTCCACTGGCCTCATCGATCCCATCGGAAACAGCCTTTCCATCTGTCATAAGCCCTTCCAAAGTCGGCACGGCCTGAGCGAGTGTCATGTACGCATACAGGCCTGACCTCTGACATTCCTCTCCCAGAAGATAATCCACCACCCAAAAAGCCTCGTCCGGCTTTTTTGTGTTCACGTTTATCCCCGCAAAGCTTGTGACAGTCGCCATATAGCCTCCGTTGCGGGAATAGAGCGGGACCAATGTAATGGGGTCGTCTTTATCGAAGCCCTCGTCATATTTACTCAAATCAAATTCACTCAGAACCTGCAGCGGAAACAAGGTCCATGGAACGCCGCCGCTTTCCTCTTTATATTTCTTAAGATCATCAAGCTTTGCGTTAAGGTATCGGACCATCTCCTCCTCCGATATGGCCAGCTTGTCGTGCTCATAGTCGGCAAATGGCGCCAGCGCGTTCCCTATGTAGTCTATTCCCCCCACTGCAGCGAGGGATATACGCGGCCCCTTCAGGAGCATATCCTCCCATTTCATATCCTTCGACGGTGTGTGTTCAACGTCGCTCCTACGAAAGGCCACTGCCGGCACAGTGTACGTCATCGGTAACAAGAACTGCCCTTTCTCCGTCTTCCCGGCATCCATCACCACCGGGGTCAGCTTATCCCACTCCATGAACTGGGCCTTTTCGATGTAACTGTCCAGCGGCAGGAACATATTTCTTTTCATGGCCTGCTGGGGGTATTTGAACAGCGGCTGAGACTCGATATATCCGGCGTTATAGTCAAGTTCGTTGCCCTTTTCCATTAAGTGATAGCCTGTGCCGCCCCTGCACACAAAGACGTCCGGGCCGCCGCCGGACATCATTTCCGTGCGCAGGCTGGTCAAAAATACGTCCCGCTCGTTCTCCCTGACAGGGGCTATCTCGATCTCAATAGGGGACGGCCCGCCCATGTCCTCTAACTTATCCTTAAGGCTGACGCCCTTCCATTCTCCGCGGACATTTTCCTTGTCATAGTTTTCAAGGCTCTCCCGGAACCTATATACATTGCTTCCATATTCGACGTCAATGAGAACGCGCAATGGCGAGGTATCCTCCCCGGTGCTGACATCAGAGGCATCCTTCTGCGGCGCGTCCTTTTCAGCGGTTTTACAGCCCGGCGTAACTGCTAAGACGATTATAAGGCATAAAAATATCATAAATATGCTTGCTTTTTTCACTGATTCGGTCCTCCTCTACCGGCGGATTCATGCTTATTATTATAAGTATACCATACAAAAGATGTAAGGTCAATAATATTTTAGATTCCCCTTGTCATAGGCCTGAAAAAGTTGTATACTTTGTCTAAGACTTTCTATAGGAGGGCAAATTTATGAACTACAGAACGCTGGGCCGCACCGGCATAAGGGTGGGCGAGATCGGCCTTGGCAGCGAGGCCTTTGTGAACCAGACGGTGGAGTACGGGGTGGAGCTGATAGACGCCGCCATTGCCGCCGGGGTCAATTACTTCGACCTCTACAACCCCGAGCCCTATGTGCGGGACGCTTTCGGCCGGGCCATGGAGGGCCGCCGGGAGAAGTTCATCCTCCAGGGGCACCTATGCTCCGTCTGGATGGACGGGCAGTATAAGCGCACCCGGGACAT
This sequence comes from uncultured Eubacteriales bacterium, assembly GCA_910584745.1. GTDB lineage: Bacteria > Bacillota > Clostridia > Oscillospirales > Acutalibacteraceae > Acutalibacter. Next base: position 142,557 of record CAJUDG010000005.1, on the reverse strand, counting down.
GGACCAGGTCAGGCGCTCCTTTTCGGACCTGCTCGACCGGCTTCGGACGGACTACATAGACGTAGGCATGATACACTACGTGGACGGGCAGCAGGACTTTGACGCGGTTATGGGCGGCCCGGTGATCGAGTTTGCCAAGGAGCTGAAAGCCGACGGGAAGATCCGGCATATTGGCATGAGCACCCATAACCCCCGGATCGGCATCCAGGCGGTGAAGACCGGGCTTATCGACGTTATCATGTTCAGCGTCAACCCGGCCTATGACATCGTGCCGCCCAACGAGGATATCAACGTGCTGTTCGACAAGGCCACCTATGAGGCCCCGGACGTGCTGTCCAGCACGGACCCCGAGCGCCAGGAGTTCTACAGCCTCTGCGAGAGCCGGGGCGTGGCCATCACGGTGATGAAGCCCTATGGCGGCGGTGCTCTGCTCAAGGCTGAGGAGTCCCCTTTCGGCGCGGCTATGACTGTCAACCAGTGCCTGCACTACTGCCTGACCCGGCCCGGAGTGGCAACGGTTTTGGCGGGGGCCCATGATAAGGAGCAGCTCTTGCAAGCAGTGGCATACTGTGACGCAAGCGACGGGGAGAGGGACTACGCGAAACTGCTGAGCAGCTGCCCGGCCCACCCATTTACGGATAAATGTATGTACTGCGGCCACTGCGCGCCCTGCACAGTGGGCATTGACATCGCCAGCGTTAACAAGTTCGCGGACCTCAGTAAGGCCCAGGGCGCGGTGCCTGAGACCGTGCGGGAGCACTATCAGGCTCTCGGCGTAAAGGCCGGGGCCTGTGTGGAGTGCGGCCAGTGCGAGGCCAGGTGCCCATTCGGGGTAAAGATAGTGGAGCACATGCGAATGGCCCGGGAGATCTTCGGGGAATGACGGGAAATATCCCCTGACCGCCAATTTATTGGGTGGACATTTTTTCGTCATTACGTTATGCTGGGTACATAGGGGCCTATAAGGTCTCCCTATGTGCCCAGATTTTTTTATGAAAGGATGTTTTATATGACCCAGGACCAGCTCTATCAGCTCTATTCGGAGGCAAACCACGGCTCCCCGCCGGTGCCGCGGGCTTCGTTGCTCTCCTTCCCCTCTCTGAACTTTGACATCTATGATGACGGAAGTACGTTGGTCAACCGTCTGTTCTATGTTCTGCCCCTGCCCGGCAAATCGTCGCTCTTCATCTTTTTCCAGGACAACTCCTTCACAAAGGACTCTCAGGGCGACCTTTCCCTTGTGGATTCCTCGCTAAACACGTGGAACCCGCAGTAAAAATCTTCAATTCTAATGAAAAACATTGAAACGCTAATATAAAGGGTGGACAAATTGGAAAATCTCTCCTACGCTTAAAGGTGAAGGAGAGATTTTTATGTCGCTTTTATCCGAAATCGGAAAAAATGTCACCTTGCTCAGAGTCAAGCAGCATTTGACACAGGAGAAAGCCGCATTTTTGGCGGGAATAAGCGTAAGCCGCCTGCAGGAAATAGAGCATGGCTGCCAGAATATGACCCTTGTCACGCTTAACAGCATTGCAGATGCTCTCGGGGTGGATTCCAGGGTGCTGCGCGAGCTTCAGCGCCCGGACTATGTCATCCTGTCAGAGATCCGCCGGGCCCCGTACCTGCCGGGAAGAACCGGCGGCGCGCTGCAAATATACGAGAATATCCTGCTGCTGCGCAAATCACTGAATATTACCCAGAAGCAGTTGGCAAGCATTTCGGGCATAAGCGCCGCCAGATTGCGTGATATCGAACACGGCTGCGCCAACGTGACAGTAACCAAGCTCAACTGCATAGCGAATGCCTTCGGGCTCTCGCTGCTGGAGCTGAACGCCATCGCCATGTCCGAGGAGGAGCTGATGAAACTGATAAGGGATGCCCGGAACAAGGCTGGTATAGCAGACGCAGTTAAAAGCCGGTAAACACCGGTTCTTAACGCAAAATCCCCAGAGCCCTTTCCCCGGCCCTGGAACCTGCGGGCTCAGCCGGTAAATTTCGGGGCGCTTACGTCCTTCCCGGCAAAGGCGTTGGGGCCAGGGTTCGACAGGGAAAAGTACATCTTCGCGGCCTTTGTGGTGCCAAAGTCCCGGTTGGAGCCGGTGTCCTGGACCTGGTTAAAGGCATCCCGGAACATCTGGTTATGGGCCTCCTCGCGGTTCAAGAGGAAGTCGATGGTCTCCCGCACCTTGGCGTCGTCTATCTGGCGGTACAGATACTCGTACACCACCTTGGCCCGCTGTTCAGAGGCGATATTGCTGAGAAGGTCCGCGCATAGATCCCCGGTAACGGTTACATAGTCCGCCGTCCAGGAGTAGCCCGAGGCGTTGATAAGCCCCGGGTTCAGCCCCAGCAGCACATGGGTCTGTATCTCCCCGGCGCAGACCTTTTCCGCGTCCACGTCGTGGCCGTTCAGCATGTTAATGGTCTGTGCCACCATCTCCATATGCCCCAGCTCCTCCGCCGCGATATCCAGGAACAGGTCCTTGATCTGCTGGTCCTTTATGCGGAAGGACTGGGACATATACTGCATGGCCGACTTCATCTCGCCGTTGGCCCCGCCCAGCTGCTCCTGCAGGAGCGCCGCGTACTGCGGATTTGGCCGCTCCACGCCCACAGGGTGAAATAGCATCTTTTCGTGTTTGAACATCTTTATCCCTCCAGTCTGGGGATAGTGTGTACCACGCCTTGTGGAAATATTCCAAAATGGCGCATCTTCTATGACTCCCGCTTCTGCCTTTCCGCGTCCTTTTCCCTTCTGCGGTATTCCCCCGGGCTGCACCCAAAGGCCTTTCTAAAGCTCTCGCTGAAATAGCTGGGCCCGTTGAAGCCCACCTCATAGCATACCTCCGTCACGGTCATGTCCGTGTCGTGCAGGAGCTCCATCCCCTTGCGCAGGCGGTACTCCGTCAGGTAGGCGTTGGGGCTTTGGTTCACATATTTGCGGAAAATGTAGCAGCAGCTGGTCTTCCCCACGCTGCCCGAGCGGGCTATGTCCTCCAGCGTGAGCCGCTCCTGATAGCGGCCCTGGATACAGGAGATCATGTCCTTCAGCGCGCCCAGCTTCTGGCTGCGAGGGCGGGGCCTCTTTTCCAGGTCCGGGGCGTTCCTGCACAGCGCGGCCCATATCTGGAAGAATGCCGCCTGGGCCAGAAGGGGCGAGAGAGGGTCCTCCCGGCTGTCATATATCTCAAGCAGCTTTTTACAGACCGAGCGGCCCGGCTCAGAGCTCCCGCGGAACACCTGGTGCGGGCTGGCGGCCAGCAGCGGCGACACGAAATTCTGCTCCACATACTGTGACGCGCAGAGCAGCATGGGGTGCAAAAGGACGCAGATATATTCGCAGCCCTTGCGCTCCCTGGAAAAATTATAGTGCATCTGCCGGGTGTTGATGAAGATGCCGTCCCCCTCCTCCAGGCGGACAGTCTCGCCGTTGACGTTATAGTCCATGCTCCCCTCCAGCGCCACGCTGAACTCCAGGTCGTCGTGCCAGTGGCCAAGGGCGGTGTAATTTGGAAAGTCCGCGATATTCCCCCTGCCGATATAAGCAGGGAAGTCAGCGAAGTTATAGGCGAACTGCTCCGAGCGGTCCGGTTTTACTGTGAGCTGCATATGTTCTCCTTTTGAACGATAGTTATAGAATCGTGCGCTATTGTTATAGCTTTCACTCCTGAGTGTAATATAATTATACTCGTGAGCCTTCCATAGTCAAGGAGAATTTTTTGCACAGGAGGAACCCTTCATGATATCACTGCTGTTAGCGATAATTTACATGGCCTTCATCAGCCTTGGCCTGCCGGACTCCCTTTTGGGCTCGGCGTGGCCGGTGATGCGCCTGGAACTGGGCGCGCCCATATCCTACGCGGGTATAATCTCGATGATAATCTCCGTGGGCACCATCGTCTCAAGCCTGCTGTCAAACCGCCTGATACATAAGCTGGGACCCGGCCTTGTGACGGCGGCAAGCGTTGGTATGACCGCGGCGGCGCTCTTCGGCTTCTCCGTGTCCGGCAGCTTTGCGCTCCTATGCCTGTGGGCGGTGCCCTATGGGCTGGGGGCCGGTGCGGTGGACGCGGCGCTGAATAATTATGTTGCCGTGCACTATTCCTCAAGACAGATGAGCTGGCTGCATGCCTTCTGGGGCGTGGGGGTCACCATAAGCCCATACATCATGAGCTCCTGCCTTACCGGCGGGCTGGGCTGGCAGGCGGGGTACAGGAACGTGTCCATCCTACAGGTGATACTGACGGTGATACTGTTCGCCGCCCTCCCTCTCTGGAAGCGCTCTGGCGGCGGTTCCGAGGAGGATGCCGCCGAGGTGACACTGAAGAAAGCGATAAAGATACCCGGCGTGCCCTTTGTCATGCTGGCATTTCTTTCGTTCTGCGCCCTAGAAACCACCGCCGGGCTCTGGGCCAGCAGCTATCTTGTGGGGGCAAGGGGCATCGACGCCGAGACCGCCGCCCAATTTACCGCGCTCTTTTACATGGGCGAGACCGTGGGCCGCATAGCCAACGGCTTCATAGCCGACCGCTTCGGCGACAGGAACATGATCAGGGTCGGCATTGTCCTTACCCTTGTGGGGATCGGGATGGTGCTTGTACCTATAAACACCGTAGCCCTTGCGGGGCTGGTGGTGGTGGGCCTTGGAGCCGCGCCGGTATACCCCTGCATAATCCACGCAACGCCGTACAACTTCGGCACGGAGAATTCCCAGGCTCTGGTGGGCATACAGATGGCCAGCGCCTATACCGGCTCCACTTTGATGCCGCCGCTTTTCGGGCTTATCGCCCAGCATATCAGCGTGGGGCTGTACCCCTTCTATCTGCTGATTTTCGCCGCGCTTATGCTGGTGATGACGGAGCTGCTGAACCGCACTGTCAGCGGAAGGAATAGCCGCACGGAGTAAGGCAGATGGCTGGATATGAAAAATGAAGATAATTAACCCATAAAGGGGCGCGGAAGATTTGTGTGGCCTCTTTCTATACGGCCCCTGCCAGCCAGACTATGACCGGGAACAAGTATACCGCCAGTATCACCGCCCCAAAGCCCAGCCCCAGCAGCAGGGGCGCGCAGCGGTACCACAGGCCTTTAGCCCTGGCTGCCAGCCGCTTCATGCCGGGCAGTCTGCATAATATCAGCAGGACCAGCGATACCGCGCTCGCCGCAGCTCCGGGCAGCAGTCCGGCGGGGATATAGCTGACCTCGACCGTGCTTTGGCCCTCAGGCAGGGGTATCTCCATAAAGCAGTCCAGCACCTGCCTTGGCCGCACAGGCTGTCCGTTTACCTTCACCTTCACCTTCATCCCATCGTACCAGGGCACCGACAGGAACAACCCCTGCCCCGACTGGGCGCAGACGCTGCCGTAAATACCGCCGTTTTCATACCGAAGCCCGGCGTCTATGAGGGAGTCCGTCAGCGGCCTTACATCGTCCAAGCCCCATACCCCGAATGAGCACAGCTGCACCCGCTTATGGACGGTTACCTCCACCGAAACGGTCTCGTTTTCAAAGCTGCCCAGGCTGAGTATGCCGTTGCAGCGCTGGGTGGGGTAGCTTTCGGCGGCCTCCTCCCCGTTCACCTTTATGGAGAAGCAGTCGTTTATGGCCTCGCGGAGGTTGGTGGATATGCAGTCGAAGGCGTCAAAGTACAGGGTCTTTCGCCCGGACACCTGGATCTGATAGCGAAAAGCGCCTTTATCCAGCGCGATTTTACCGTCCCGCTCCAGTATTTTGCCCTCTATGGGTTCATAGCGCGTGAACAGAGACCGGCCGGACAGGTTCCTGCACAGACTGTCTTGCAGCTCGATACGGTCCCCAAGCTCCAGGTTCTCTGGCAGCAGGCCGGCGGGCACGATATAGCCCAGGCCGCCGCTTCCTGTGGGGGTCCAGCTCATATCGCCGCCGAGAATATACTTATTTGACATGAGGATATCGCTGACAGCGGTCCCGCAGCAGCCGGAGGTCTCCATCCAATAGGAGGAATAGCCCAGCTTTTTCATAGCGGCAAGGTAGCGCGCATCCGTAAGGGATGTATAGTGGTTCAGCGTGGGATATCCCATGCCGCCCAGCAGGTTCACATGGCAGAACTTGCTCTCCTGCTTGACCCGATAAAGACCGCCGTCGTCAATGGGCGCCGCCGATAGTACGGCCAGGCTGCGCGAGGGGATATTGGCGGCGGAGCCCATAAAGGCCGGTATCTGTACGGCCGATTGCAGCAGCACAAGGCACAATAGCGCCCAGGAGCTCAGGCGGCGGGTTCCTGCATAGGAGCGGCACACCACGAGCAACACCATGAGGCAGGTCAGCCAGAATATAAAGAGGTATCTGAACCCCTCCTTGCTAAGCCAGAGTGTCGAGGTGTAGGAGCTGATCTCCTCAAAGTGCGCGCACAGAATGTACGCGCCTGCCGCCGCTGCCAGTGTCAATGCCAGCGCCAGCCAGAGCTTTTTGCGCCGGCCTGCGCCGGCTGTATTCTCCTCCGGCGCGTCCAGCCTCAGGGCCAGATACCAGAGCCCAAGGAACACAGGCATATACCCGTATCTCACCGGGAAGGCCTGATAGCTGCCCAGATGCCATAGCTTGTTTATGGGCTCGATAAGTACCGGCAGCGACATCAGGCCCCAGCACAGCCGTATGGCTCCGGCCTTTGCGCTTTTTGGGGGCGCAAATAGGGGCGCGGCGGCACCCACCGTGCACAGCAGCACCGGCAGAGTGGCGCTCAGCTTTGTAAGCATACCGCCGGACTGCACAGACTGTATCACCCCGCCCCCGGTGCGGGCAGAGGAAAGGCACTGCAATAGCGACGGCAGCCATACCACCGCCGTCACTGACAGCGCAGCCGCCGCGCTCAGCCCGAGCTTTCCCGCTAGCCTGCCCCGCCGCTCCTTGGGGGCATATCGGAATATGAAAACCGCGCCGCATATTATCATGCCCAGAAGCAGCATATAACTGAGGTAATAGTTGAAGATAAGGCTTAGAGCAAGGCATAGGGTGAAGAGCCCCGGCTTTTCCTCCTCTATGAGCCTTATAAAGCCCAGCATGGTCAGGGGGAACAGATAGAGCATATCCAGCCATACAAGGTTCTGGTAGTATAAGAGCCCGTAGCCGCACAGTCCATAGCCGATGCATAGCCCAAAATGGGCCAAAAGCGGCAGCGACGGAGCCTCGCGCCTGAAAAATACCGAGGCCGATGCCGCGGAAAGGGAGAGCTTTATGAGCACCAGCACGTTTACCAAAAGGTAAACGTCCGGCTTCTCCACAAACAGCACCGACAGGTGCAGAGGGCTTGCCAAAAAGAAGAAAAACACTCCCCAGAAGCTCATGCCCCCGGCGTTCTGCATATTGAGGAACCACCCGGCTTTTCCGGCAAATACGTCCTTCATCTCCATCAGCAGGGGTATCACCTGCTGGGACATGTCGCACCATGAGAGGGTCTTTCCGCCAAATGGATACAGGCCAAAGACAGCGTATACAGCGCTTAAAACAGCCGCACAGCATAGGGCAGCTGAAAAATGGATAAGGCATACTTTTCTCATGGAGAAAGTATGCCTTATTTTTGTTAAGCTATTCCAAATTTTCTATTTGCATTTTGTGTCGGGTACATTACAAGTTCCTTACAGCACCGCCTTATGGAAGACCTTTTTGCCCTTCTTTATGACAAGCCCCTCGTTAAGCTGGCTCTCGGCAAAGCTTGCTGAGATATCGGCCACCTTCTCCTCATTGACGGTGACGCCGCCCTGCTGGACAAGCCTGCGGCCTTCGCCCTTGGAGCTTGCGAGCCCGGTCTTTACAAGCATGTCCAGTATGCCGATCTGCCCGTCTGTCAGGTCGCTCTCGGCAAGCTGGGTGGTGGGCATATTGGCGGTATTTCCCCCGGCGCTGAACAGAGCCCTTGCGCCCTCCTGGGCCTTATTGGCCTCCTCCTCGCCGTGGACCATCCTGGTGAGCTCGAAGGCCAGCACCTCCTTGGCCTTATTCAGCTGGCTGTCCTTCCAGCCGGCCATCTCGTCTATCTGCTCCAGAGGCAGGAATGTGAGCATCCTGAGGCACTTGATGACGCTGCCGTCGTCCACATTGCGCCAATACTGGTAGAAGTCGAAGGGCGAGGTCTTGTTGGGGTCCAGCCATACGGCGTTTCCGGCGGTCTTGCCCATCTTCTTGCCCTGTGAGTCGGTCAGGAGGGTTATGGTCATGGCGGGCGCGTCCTTTCCGAGCTTCCGGCGGATGAGCTCGGTGCCACCCAGCATATTGCTCCACTGGTCATCGCCGCCCACCTGCACGTTGCAGCCGTTATGCTGGTACATGTGGTAGAAGTCGTAGGACTGCATTATCATATAGTTGAACTCTAAGAAGGACAGCCCCTTCTCCATGCGCTGCTTGTAGCAGTCGGCCCGGAGCATATTGTTCACCGAGAAGCAGGCCCCCACCTCACGGAGGATGTCGATATAGCCGATATCGCAGAGCCAGTCGGCGTTGTTGAGCATGATGGCCCCGCCCGGGCCGAAGTCAACAAATTTCTCCATCTGCCGCCTAAAGCACTCGGCGTTGTGGTCGATATCCTCCCGGGTCAGCATGGGGCGCATATCCGTGCGGCCCGAGGGGTCGCCTATCATGGTGGTGGCCCCGCCGATAAGGGCGATGGGCTTATTCCCAGCCATCTGCAGGCGCTTCATCATGGTAAGGGCCATAAAATGCCCGGCGGTCAGGCTGTCAGCGGTGCAGTCGAAGCCGATATAAAACACCGCCTTGCCGTTATTGAAAAGGTCCCTTAAATGGTCCTCGTCGGTGGTCTGGGCAATGAGCCCCCGAGCCTTTAGTTCCTCAAAAATCTGCATTTTTTCTCATCCTTTCTCATTTTCTATCACTTTTTCGTATCCAACTTCGTCCATTCCCGGCCGGATATTGGTGACCTCGCCGGTGCGCCTATACCCAAGGCTCTCATAGAACCGGCACAGCCCTGGCTCCTGGAGGATAGTCCCAAGAGACCAGCGCCGGTTATCGGGGTATAGCTCCTCCAGCAGAAGCATAGCCCTATGGCCCACCCCTTTTCCCTGACACTCTGGCAGCAGGCCGATGGGGGTGATCACCAGCGAATCCTCCCCCCGCCGCACGCCGATATACCCCACTTCCCTGCCGTCCAGCAGGATAAGATAGTAATCCCGCTCTGACAGCTTGCGCTTTAGGGTTGACAGCGGCTCCATGGCCGGATTCGTGTCATAGTCCTGATACTTCTCCAGCAGAGCATTGAACGCCTGTTTCTGTACGGCCAGCAAGGTCTCGGCATCCTCCAGACCCGCTGGTTTAAGCGTTACCATATCATCACCTTCCCGCCAGACGCAAAAAGCCCTCTGTAAAAGCCCATGCGCCGGCATAGCTTTACAGAGGGCGAGCATCGTCGCGGTACCACCTCAGTTCACCGGGACCTCGCAGCCCCGGTCTCGACAGGTACGACAGCTTGAGGCACGGCAGCACCAAAAGCTATTATACCCTGGCGCTGTAACGCGCGCCGCGCGGCCTTCCCTACTTTTGCGTTCCGGAGGGCGGCTCGGGAAGGTATCTTCAGCGCCGCCATGCTCCCGCTTACACCAACCGCGGGCTCTCTTTGCCATATAGAGCGGCGCCTACATATTTCCGTCACAGCCATTAGCGCTATTCTAACCTATATTTCCCGGTTTGTCAAGCCCTTTTCAGCATTTCCCCGGCCATATCCAACTGCAGCTTGGTTATCTCCTCGCCGCCGATTATCCGGGCCAGCTCCCGCTTGCGGCCCTCCAGGTCCAGGGGCTCCACCTGGGTGTAGGTGCGGCCCTTCTCCACGTGCTTGCTAATGCGTAAATGGTGGTCGGCCATAGCGGCTATCTGGGCCAGATGTGTGATACACAGCACCTGGCGGTTCTCGCTGACCTCTTTTAGCTTCTCCCCGATACGATTGGCCGCCGCGCCGCTGACCCCCGCGTCCACCTCGTCGAAGATAAGGGTGTCTATCTTATCCCGGCCGGAAAGCACCGTCTTTACCGCCAGCATGATGCGCGACAGCTCGCCACCCGAGGCTATCTTCGACAGTGGCTTCGGCGGTTCGCCCTTATTGGCCGAGACCAGGAATTGCAGTTTGTCGCAGCCGGTGGGCGTAAGGGGCACCCTCTCGATCTGGGTGACGAACTCCACCCCCGGCATATTCAAAAACGCAAGCTCTGATTTCACCTGCTTCGTAAAGCGCTCACCGGCGGCCCGGCGCTTTGCTGAGAGCTCCTTGGCGAGGGCAATGGCGTTCTGCTTCTCCTGCTCATATTCTGCGGCAAGGCGCTCCTTCTCCTCGTCGGAGAACTCTATCTTGTGAAGCTCCTCCTGACAGTCCGCTAAATATTGCAGCATCTGCTCCTCGCTCTCGCCATACTTAAGGCCCAGCCGGTACAAAAGGTCCAGCCGCTCCTCTATCTCATCCAGAGCAGCGGGGTCGAAATCCACCGACAGGCTTTGAAGGGCCATATCCGCATCCTCCAAGAGAAAGCCCGCCTCTCTGAGCTTCTGCACCGGCTCCTCAAGCTGGGACATGTACCCCGATATCCGCTCCAGCTCCCCGGCGGCGGCGGACACGTCGGAGAGTATCCCCCCGCGCTCCTCGTCCCCGGAGAGCAGACCCTTTACCACCTCGATGGCCGAGGAGATGCGCTCGGAGTTCCTGGCGATGTCCCGGCTTTCCGTAAGGCTCTCCCGCTCGCCGGGGGTGATGCTTGCCCCCTCAAGTTCCTCTATCTGATAGCGCAGAAGGTCCATTCTGCGGCTCTTCTCATTCTCGTCCGTGTTCAAGTCGCGCAGCTGCCGCTGTAATTCCCGCAGCCGCTTATAGCTCTGCCGGTACTTTTCCAGCAGAGTTTCCAGTTTACCGAAGCTGTCAATATACGTCATATGCAGCTCCGGCGACAGCAGCTCGTAGCTCTCGTGCTGACCGTGTATGCCCACAAGCCTTGGGGCGATGCTCTTTAGCATGGTGACCGTGGCCGGGGCCCCATTTAGCTTGCAGGCGGACTTGCCCTCCAGCCTTATATCCCGCTGTATCAGCAGGGAGCCGTCCTCCTCCCTGGGCACGGACATGCCGTCCAGAATGGCTAAAGCGTCCTCAGACAGCCCGGTGAACATTGCGGACACCGACGCGGACGACTCACCTGTGCGCACCAGCTCCTTGGAGGTGCGCTCTCCCAGCACGGCGTGGATGGCGTCGATTATCATGGATTTGCCCGCGCCGGTCTCGCCGGTCAGCACCGTAAAGCCGGGCTCCAGATCGATGGAGGCCCGCTCTATAACGGCGATATTGTTTATAAACAGCTCTGAAAGCACGTGCGAAAGCCTCCTGTTCCTGCGCTTTTGATGATCATATGAGCTTTTGAAGCTCCTCCATGGCCTCCCTGGCGGCGGCCTCGGTGCGGCAGACCACCAGGATGGTGTCCTCCCCGGCAAGGGTGCCCACAAAGTCCTTCCAGTACATGGCGTCCATAGAGGCGCAGACCGCCTGGGCCATGCCGTTCATGCACTTTATCACCAGCATGTTCATGGCATAGTCCACCGAGAGCGCGCTGTCGGTGAACAGCGAGTGGAACTTTGAGGACATGTCCGCGCTGCCGTCGCTGCCGGTGGAGTATTTGTACCTGCCGCTGCCGGACAGGGTCTTTATCAGGCGCAGCTCCTTTATGTCCCGGGAAACTGTGGCCTGAGTCACGTCGAAACCGGCCTCGCGCAGATGGCGCAGAAGCTCGTCCTGGGTCTCTATGTCGTGCTCTCGTATCAGCTCTAAAATCTTTGCGTGTCGACGGGTCTTCATTCTGGGTCCTTTCCGGCAGATATAATTTCAGCCTTATCTATTGATTTTCCAGCAGCTTTTGGTTCAGTATATCGTAAAAGCTGTTGTTTGTAAGCTTTATGAACCGGGCATAGCGCCTGGCTCGGGTGAAGATTAGCCTGTCCCCTGCCCGCAGCTCTACCGGCTCCGCGCCGTCCACTGTCAGAAAAAGCCTGCCGCGGTTGCGGGGTATGTCCACCACCAGCCGGGTGTCCGGGGCAAAGGCCACACTGCGGTTAAAGAGGGAGTGCGGGCAGATGGGCGTGTATATCATGCAGTCCAGGGTGGGCTCCACCACGGGCCCCCCGGCTGAAAGAGAGTAGGCCGTAGAGCCGGTGGGAGTGGCCACAAGAAAGCCGTCGGCCCGGTACAGATAGCTGGAGTTGCCGTCAATGGCCATCCTGTACTCCACTATCTTGGCAAGCTCCGCAGACACCACCGCGTCGTTAAGAGCGTAAAACCTGCGCTGGTCCTCATCCGAGTACAGAGAGACCTCCAGCATCATCCGGCGCTCCTCGCGCCAGCGGCCCTTTACGAGCTTTGAAAGCAGGTGCAGCTGCCCGGGCTCCAGCCCGGCGGTAAAGCCCAGCTTTCCGGCATTCAGGCCCAAAAGGGGCAGGTTCAGCTCCGCCGCCAGCTTCGCCGCGCTGATTATGGTGCCGTCCCCGCCCACGGCCAGCAGCATGTCGCAGCCCCGCAAAAGCTTCGCGGCCCCAGCCCGCTGCTCCTGGTCCTCGTACATCCCGGCTATGGAAACGGTCTCGCAGCCGGCGGCGCTCAGCACCCTTGTGGCCTCTCCGGCAAGGGTGGGGGCCTGCTTTTTTGCGGGGTTCGGGGCTATGGCTATCTTCATGGGGTCCCACCCCGCTTATCCAGGCTGGCGTGGGACGCCGCCACGACCTCCTCCGCCTTTGGCACGCTCTCAGAGAGCGCAGGCGAATCAGAGCGCTCCAAGAGGATCAGATACTCGATGTTCCCCTCCGGCCCCTTCACCGGTGAGAAGTCCAGGCCCAGCACGGAGAAGCCGTTATCAAGGGCGAAACCGGTTATCTTATCAATGACCTCCACATGCACCGCAGGGTCCCGGACAACGCCCTTCTTCCCCACCTTCTCCCGGCCCGCCTCGAACTGGGGCTTTATCAGGCATACCCCCCGGCCGTTCTCCGAAAGCAGGGCACGTATGGCCGGAAGGACCAGGGCAAGGGATATAAACGACACGTCCACCGAAAAGAAACCGATATCCTCCGGCACCTGCTCTCTGGACAGGTAGCGGGCGTTGGTGCGCTCCAGGTTCACAACCCGGGGGTCGTTGCGCAGCTGCCAGGCAAGCTGGCCGTAGCCCACGTCGATGGAATACACCTTTTCCGCCCCGTTTTGCAGCATACAGTCCGTAAACCCGCCAGTAGATGCCCCCACGTCCATGCAGGTGAGCCCAGATAGCTCCAGCCCGAACACATCCATGGCCTTCTCAAGCTTAAGCCCGCCCCGGCTGACATATCTCAGCCCGCCGCTGCGGCACTCGACGCTGGCCCCCTCCGGGTAGAGGTCCCCGGGCTTGTCGGCCTTCTGGTTGTCCACATATATGTCCCCGGCCATAATGAGCGCCTTCGCCCGTTCCCGGCTGGGGGCAAGGCCCCGGTCCAGGACCAACAGGTCAAGCCTCTTTTTCGGCAAGCTCGTCTCCCTCCTCCCTGCAGTGCTCCAGCACCGTCCTCTGTATGCCCTCCGCGTTCAGGCCAAGCTGCTCCAGGGCCCGGAACATGGGCGCGTGCTTCACAAAGGGCCTGTCTATGGCCCGCAGCACGTACTGCCCGGCAAAGCCCTCCTCCAATAGCAGGCTGGCGAAGTTCTCGCCCGCTCCCCCCTGGCGTATGCCCTCCTCGAAGAAGAACACCCGGCGGCAGCCGACGGCTTCCCTGACCGCGCCGGTATCTATCGGTATCACCCGGTTTAACTTTAGCAGCTTCACTCCCATGCCCCGGGCCCGAAGCTTGTTCACGGCCTCGGCGGCAAAGGAGAACAGCCTGCCATAGGTGACTATACATATCTCAGCCCCGGGGCTGCCATACACAGAATAGGGCTCTGTGCCGCTGTGGAAGTACGCGGGCTTATACAGCTCCCTTCCCCGGGGATAGCGCAGGGCGCAAAGGCCCTCCCCCTTCTCCGCCAGGTGCGCCATCTGCTCTCTGAGCTCCTCAAAGTAGGCCGGTGAGTAGAGGGTCACCCCCGGCACAGTCCGAAGGAAGGCCACGTCGAACAGCCCCTGGTGTGTCATGCCGTCCTCCCCCACGATACCGGCCCGGTCTATGGCTAGTAGGATCTTGGTCTTCTGTAGGGCAACGTCGTGGATAAGCTGGTCATAGCCCCGCTGTAGGAAGGTGGAGTATACTGCGAACACCGGCAGCATACCGCCCGCCGCCAGCCCTCCGGCAAAGGTCACGGCGTGCTCCTCCGCGATGCCCACATCGTAAAAGCGGCTTCTGAACTGCTGGCGGAAGTCCGCAAGCCCAGTGCCCTCGGCCATGGCGGCGGTAATGGCGCAGATCCTCCCATCCTTCTCCGCAAGCCCGCACAGGGTCTGTCCAAACACGTCGGAAAAGGTCTGGGCCTTCTCCCCGGTGTCGCCGGTATCCACGTTAAAGCCGGATATGCCGTGGTATAGGGTCGGCGACTGCTCAGCGTACTGATAGCCCTTGCCCTTATAGGTGCGCACATGGATAAGCACCGGCTTTTTCAGAAGCTTCGCGGCCTCAAGGGTCTCTGAGAGCTCCTTTATATTGTGGCCGTCGAAGGGGCCGTAATATGCAAATCCCAGGTCGCTGAAGATTGTGGAGTTATAGAGCAGCTTTTTGATATTGCTCTTTGCCCGGCGCATGAGCCTCGCTATGGGCTTTCCCACCAGGGGTACGCGGCCCAGGGCGTCCTCAACGCTGCTTTTTGCCTTTATATAGCCGGGCTTTGTGCGCATATATGTCAGGTATCTCGCCAGCGAACCCACATTCTTCGAGATGGACATGGTATTATCGTTGAGTATGACGATGAGGTTCCGCCGGAACTGCCCGGCGTTATTCAGCCCCTCAAAGGCCAGCCCTCCCGTAAGGGCCCCGTCGCCGATAACGGCCACCACGTGGCTGTCGTCCCCTTGCAGACGGCAGGCTTCGGAAAGGCCCAGGGCCGAAGAAATGGATGCGCTGCTGTGGCCGCTGGTAAAGCGGTCGCAGAGGCTCTCCTCCCGGTTGGGAAAACCTGAGAGCCCCCCCTCTCGGCGCAGGGTGGAGAACTCCGGATAGCGCCCGGTGAGAAGCTTATAGGGATAGCTCTGGTGGCCCACGTCCCAGACGATGGAGTCCCTGGGCGGCGAAAAGGCCAGACAGAGGGCCACGGTCAGCTCCACCACCCCCAGGTTCGAGGCCAGATGTCCGCCGTTGTCGGACACCGTTTGGATGATAGCCTCCCGCATCTCCTCGCACAGCGTCTCAAGCTCCCGGCGGTCCAGCTGCCGGAGGTCCTGGGGCGAGCGGATATTTTCCAGAATTTTGCCCATATCTGCGCCACACGGTCCGGGGACGTCCGGCCGCTCCTTTCCCTTTAGTTTCAGGCTATGCCGTTTTGCAGCTTTGCCGCGGTGACGGTGTTCTGCATAAGCATGGCGATGGTCATCGGCCCAACCCCGCCGGGAACGGGGGTTATGCACCCGGCCAGCTTTTCGGCCTCGTCAAACACCACGTCGCCGCAGAGCTTGCCGTTTTCGTCCCGGTTCATGCCCACGTCTATCACCGCCGCGCCGGGCTTTATCATGTCCCCTGTGACAAAGCCCGCCTTGCCCACCGCTGATACCAGGATATCCGCCCTGCGGCAGATGTCGGGGAGACCCTTGGTCCTGCTGTGGCAGACGGTGACCGTGCCATTATTCTGCATAAGGAGCATGGCCATGGGCTTGCCCACGATATCGCTGCGGCCGATGACCACACAGTCCTTTCCGGCTATCTCAACTCCCGCGGAGCGCAGCAGCTCGATGACCCCGGCAGGGGTGCACGGCAGAAAGATCTGCCTGCCCTGCATGAGCTTGCCCACGTTATAGGGATGGAATGCGTCCACGTCCTTTTGGGGGTCTATGGCCTCTACCAGCGCGGACTCGTCCAGCCCCTCCGGCAGTGGGGACTGTACAAGTATGCCGCTTATCTTGGGCTCCTTATTCAGCCGCTCTACAAGGGCCAGCAGCTCCTCCTGGGCGGTCTCCTCCGGCAGAGCGTACTCCTCCGAGTATATTCCCGTCTCCTGACAGGCCTTCTTCTTGTTGTTTACATATATCCGCGATGCCGGGTCGCTGCCCACTATCACCACAGCAAGACCCGGGACGATGCCCTTCTCCTTCAGCGCGGCGGCCTCCCCGGCGGCCTTCGCCTTCACCTTGGCCGCAACGGCCTTTCCGTCTATACGCAGAGCCATGCTTTCACCTGCTTTCCTTTTTCTTTTTGTGCTTTTTCTTGGCGCCGTCCGGCTTCTCCTGCTCCTCGCTCTTTTCCTCGTCCTTACTGTCCGCAGTCTCCTCAAAAGGCGGCAGGTCTCCGAAAATCGTGCTGGTCCGCAAAGATGGGTCCACCTCCGATTTTATCAGCCCCACCGACTCCATTACATGCCTGTCGCCGCAGCCTGAGAGGTCGTTCCTGTTGCGGAACACTACGAGCAATATGACCCCCGCCAGCACGCAGCCGGCCGCCACCAGCTGGGACACCTTCGGCCCTCCCTGGAACAGCACAAGGCTGTCCGTGCGGGTACCCTCGATGAAGAAGCGCACCACGCCGTACCAGATAAGGTACAGTATAAAGGTCTGCCCGTCATACCGCCGGTACTTTCTCGTAAAGACGTGCAGCAGCACGAACCCCAGAAGACATAAGAGGGACTCATACAAAAAACAGGGATGTACGGCCACGCCGCCTGTGTTGTCGCTTACCATCCCCCAGGGCAGGTCCGTGGGCCCGCCGAAGCACTCCTGGTTCACAAAGTTCCCCCAGCGCCCAACTCCCTGGCCGATAAGAAAGCCCAGGCAGGCTATGTCCAGCACTGCGGGAACCCGCAGGCCCCGCCACTTTGCCACAAGGCCGCCAATGAGCAGCGCCCCTAGGACGCCGCCGTATATTGCGATGCCGCCGTCGTGTATCTTGAGGATATCAATGGGATTCTCAAAATATCTGTTATGACCTGTGCTGTCATAATAAAATACCACATAGTACAGCCGCGCGAAGACGATGCCGCCAATGGTCCCGGCTATCACCGCGTCGATGAGCCTGTCCATGCTGATGTTCATCTTCTTAACGCTCCGCCAGGCGTACAGCACCGCCAAGAGATACCCAAGGGCGATTATCACCCCGTACCAGCGGATGCTGTAGCTCTCTGTCAGGGCCAGCGCCACCTCGTTTACCGTGACCCTTATTCCCAGGCCGGGAAATTCAACAATATGCTCCACCTGTCAGATCCATCCTTTCCCCAAGACTATATCGGCCGTATCACCGACAGCACGCTGCGGTCCTCCCGAAGGACCTCGAGCTTTCGCTGGACCTCCGGCAGCGTTAGCTCCGCCAGGGCGTCGATATACGCGAAGGGCTCCAGGCCCTTGAAGGCGAAATCTATCACCCAGCCGGCCACCCCCGCCGCATGGTTCAACGCGGAGATGCTCTCGCCGTACAAGCTGCGCTTGGCAAGGCGGAAGTCCTCCTCAGAGATGCCCTCCCTTTGCAGCCTTGCCACCTCCTCTTTGATAAGGGCCGCGGCCGCCTCCGGGTCCCGGGACTCCCCGCCGAACATCACTGTGGCATAGCCGGAGCCCTCGAAATAATCCCGGCTGAAGCTGGCCTCGTTTATGAGCCCCTGGTCCAAAAGCTTTCGGAACATGGGGGATGCGTCAGAGGCCAGTATGGCCAGCAGGGCGCTCATAGCTGCAAGGTCCGTCACGCTGCGGGCACCGTCTACCCTCTCTTTATAGCCGAACTGGAAGACCGGCATGGCAACGGACAGCTTCTGTTCTATATACGGCTTTACAACGGTATCCGGCTCCTCGGGGAACACCCGCTTCACCCTTACGGGCGGGGCGGGCTTCAGCATCTCGTCACAGACCTCAAGCACCCTGTTCACGTCGAATTTCCCGGAGAGCACCAGGGCCATGTTATTCAGATTATAAAAGGTATTATAGCAGCGGTAAAGATACTCCGGGGTTATCTTCGCTATGCTCTCGATGGTCCCGGCCGCGTCGTCCCTCACAGGGTGCCTGTGGTACATGGCCTGGAGGTAGTTGAAGAACACCCTCCACCCCGGCAGGTCCTCGTACATCTTTATCTCCTGGCCGATTATCCCCTGCTCCTTGGCAACGGTCTCCTCGGTGAAGTAGGGCGACTGCACAAAGTCCAGCAGTATGCGCAGGGAGTCGTACAGTCTGTCCGTGCATGAGAACACATAGCATGTGGACTCAAAGCCCGTAAAGGCGTTGGCGTTGGCCCCTGTCTCGGCATAGCGGGCAAAGGCGTCGCCGTCCTCGCTCTCAAAAAGCTTATGCTCAAGGTAGTGGGCTATGCCCTCGGGCACGGTCTCTGGCTCCGGCTCATCGCTGCGCTGAAAGCAGTTGTCTATAGAGCCGTACCTGGTGCCGAACACGGCCCTTGTGCTGGAGCCGTTCTCCTTTGGGTACAAGTAGATGTCAAGGCCCGACGGATGGCGGCCCTTATAGTAGAAGTCGCCGGTCCGGGCGCTCTCTATCTTTTTCAGCTCCATCACTCTGCGCCCCCTTTCAGCTTATAGACCACCGCCGGCTCCAGCCGGTTCGCGGCCCGCACCACGTCCTCCACGGTGTACCCCATCAGGATATCCGCCGCCCCCTCGGGCGACAGGTCCGGCTGGTCAAAGGCCCGGCCCAGATACCAGCCCTCCACCCGGTGCAAAGTGTCCCGCACCGAGCGCAGGCTGTTACACATATAGAGCTTGGCGTATTGCAGCTCGTCTTCGGTGACCTCGCCCCGCTGCATGGCGGTAAGCTGGGCCAGTATGGCCTCCTCGGCCCGCTCCAGGTTCTCGGTCTCCACGCCGCTCTCGATGAACATGGCGTTATTGACCCATGAAAAGGCGCTGTCGCAGTAGTAGCATAGGCCCTGCTTCTCCCGGACGTTCTGGAAAAGCTTGGAGCTGGTGGGCTCGCCCAGCACTGCGCTCATCAGCTGGAACAGCAGCCGCTCCTCCTTCGGGACCCTGGCCCCAAAGGCCATTGCAAGCTTTGACTGGGAGACAGGCTGGCGCTCGGTGACCCGCCGCAGCTTCGGGGCCTCATACCGTACCGGCCCAAGCTCATGGGCCCGCCCCACCTTGGCAAACTTCTCCTTGATGGCCTCCACATCCGGCTGGCAGTCGCCCAGGGCAAATATCTCGAACCTGGCGCTCTCCAATAGCTCCTCCCAGGCCCCTCTCAGGTCCTCCCGGGTCAGGGCTTCTATATCCTCCCTGCTGCCCAGCCGGTCCAGCCCCGCGGGCCTGCCCTCAAACAGCAGCTCGTGGCAGCGCTGGTGGGCGTAGATCATCTTGTCGCTGAACTCCGCGTCCTTCTGCTCAAGCTGCTGGCGCTTCTCCTGGGTAAAGCCATCCAAGGGGAACAGGCCATCTTCATCCTTCAGCGGGTCGAAAAGCACGCTGAACAATAGGTCCGTCAGCTTTTGGAACATATCCTCCCCGTCAAGGGCATACCTGCCGGCTATGCCCCCCACGGACAGCCCCAGGGCCTGATACTCCCCTATCTTCTGCACCCCTGAACCAAGGCTGGCCCCGTACAGCTCCGCCAGCCTGCGGCCAAGGGCTGTATAGTCCGGGTACTCCCGGGTGGCACGGCTCACAAGGGAGGGCAGCAGGGCATACTTCGCCGCCGTGGCCCTGCCGATGGGAACCAGCATATTCACCGACACCCGCATGGTCTTGAAGCTGGGGTCAATAAAGCTCTTCAGCACGGCAGTCTCGCTGATGGGACAGGTCATGATCTCGCTCATCCAAACGCTTCCTTATTCTCAGATTATACGGTGGTTATGCACCATAATGTATATTATACCACAGATGCAGGAAAATGAAAAGCCCTGTTTAGAGCGTCCCGAAAATCCTGTCCCCGGCATCTCCCAGCCCAGGCAGGATATAACCGTTCTCGTTGAGCTTCTCATCCACCGCCGCGCAGTATATCTGCACGTCCGGGTGGGCCTTTGTCAGGACCTCCAGCCCCTCGGGAGCGGCGATTATACACAGGAACTTTATGCTCTTTGGGTGGCTGCGCTTTACGATGGTGATGGCGTCCATAGCGGAACCCCCGGTAGCCAGCATTGGATCCAGCACGATAACGTCCCGCTCGGTGATGTCCTGGGGCAGCTTATTGTAGTATTCCACCGGCTTCAGTGTGTCGTGGTCCCGATAGAGCCCGATATGCCCAACTTTAGCCGAGGGCACCAGGTTCAGCATACCGTCCACCATGCCAAGGCCCGCCCTGAGTATCGGCACAAAGGCCAGCTTGCGCCCGGCTATCACCTTGGTCGTGGTCTTCTGCATGGGGGTCACGGTCTCCACGTCCATTAAGGGCAGGTCCCTGGTGGCCTCATAGCACATGAGATTCGCTATCTCGCTGACAAGCTCCCGAAACTCCTTGGTGCCGGTCTCGGCGCTGCGCAGGAAGGTCAGCTTGTGCTGGATGAGCGGATGGTCCATAACAAAGACGTTCTCATATTCTTTCATGTTGTTTCCTCCTTATAATTTTCTGGCCTCGATATCCGTTATCTGCCCCACCCGGCGGGCGTGGCGGCCGCCCTCGAATTCCGTGTGGATAAACGTGTCAAGTATTTTCACCGCGGTCTCGCCGTCCACCACCTTGCCGCCCATGCACAGGACGTTGGCGTCGTTATCCTTACGTGTGAGCCCCGCGCAGAGCTCGTTTGTGACCACCGCCGCGCGTATGCCCTTCACCTTGTTGGCGGCGATGGAGATGCCTATGCCCGTGGAGCATACCAGCACACCAAAGTCGGCCTCGCCGCCGGAAACGGCCTTCGCCACCTTTAGGGCTATAAGCGGATAGTCCACCGAGTCCGTGCTGTGGGTGCCGAAGTCCACATAGTCTATCCCCTTCTCCTTTAAATAGGCCCTAAGGCTCTCCGCCACCTGGAACCCTCCGTGGTCGCAGCCTACTGCAAGCTTCATTGTACATCCTCCCTATTCTTCTGTTTTGCCTTCAGTTCCCTCTCGGCCTGGGGCATACGCAGGTACGCGGGCATAAAGCTGCCCGCGTCCGTCCACCGCCGCCCCTGTGCCAGCATCGCAACGCTGCCCGCCCGCTGGAAGCGCACCGTCTCCGGGGCAAGCCTCGCTCCCCACTGGGCAAACTCCCTGTGACAAAGCTCAGCGCCGTCCCCGAAAAGCACCAGCCGCTCCCCATAGCCCCGGCACTCCCGGCCCAGGTCCTCTATGGATATTGCCCGGTCCTCGGTCAGGCGGGCAAGGCCCGTTTCTTTGACCTCGAACAGCGCGTTATAGACCTGGGCCCGCCGCGCGTCCATAACGGCGCAGACAACGCTGCCAATTAAGCCCGCGCCGCCATAGGCTATGCCCTCCAAAGTAGAGATACCGCAGCATGGGGTATCATTGGGCATAGCAAGGCCCTTGGCGCAGGCCACGCCTATGCGCACCCCGGTAAAGGACCCCGGGCCGTTGGCGGCAGCAATGCAGTCCAGGTCCCCGGCCCTCAGGCCCAGGTTAGACAGCAGAGCCTCTACCATGGGCATAAGGGTCTGGCTGTGGGTCTGCTTGGTGTTTACGAAAAATTCCCCCAGCAGCCGCCCGTCCCGCACCACCGCAGCCGAGGCCGGACCGGCGGAGGATTCTATTCCAAGGATAATCATAACAGCTCCCCCTTCCAGCCCCGGACGGTGATAATGCGCTGCGTCTCGCCATCGCCCTGCCTGATATCCACAAATATCGCGTCCTCCGGCAGAGCGCCCTCTACATTTTCGCTCCACTCGATAGCCAGCACCCGGTCCGTGTCCAGGTAGTCGAAGAATCCGGTGGAGTAGAGGTCCTCCCAGGTCTCGATGCGGTACATATCGAAGTGCTCCAGGGTCAGTCTGCCCCTATACTCGTTCACTATGGCGAAGGTGGGGCTGCTTGCCACGTCCCCCGCCCCGATGCCGATAGCCAGCCCCCGGGTAAAGGCGGTCTTGCCCGCCCCCATGCCCCCCGTAAAGGCTATCACCTCGCCGCCCCTAAGTCCCTCGGCCATGCGCCCGGCAAGGTCCTGGGTCTCCTCTGGCGAGCCGGTCACAAAGCGCAACTCCTTCTCAGAACAGCCCATGTATCACCGCGTCATCGTCCACGTCTATCTTCTCGGCGGCGGGGACCTTGGGCAGTCCAGGCATAGTCATGATATCCCCAGCGTAGGCCACCACGAACCCCGCCCCAGATGACAGCTTCAGATCCCTGATAGTCACCGTGAAGCCTGTGGGCCTGCCCAGCAGGGCTGGGTCGTCAGAGAGGGAATACTGGGTCTTCGCGATGCAGACTGGCATTTTATCGCCGCCCAGGGCCTTTATCTCCTTCAGGGACTTCGCGGCCTGGTTTGTGAAAGCCACGCCGGACGCACCGTAGATCCTCCGCGCGATAGTTTCTATCTTCTCCTCCACCGGGGCCTCGTCGGGATAGATGGGCGCAAATTCGGACTTTTCGCTGTCTATCACGTCGCATACGGTCTTCGCCAGCTCCATGCCGCCCTCGCCGCCCTTGCCGAAGACCTCGGACAGGGCATAGCGGACTCCCAGCTCCTTGCAGCAGTCGTCTATCACTTTAAGCTCTGCGTCCGTGTCGGTGCCGAAGCGGTTGATGGCCACGACTACGGGCACGCCGAACTTGTGCATATTCTCCACGTGGGCCCTAAGGTTCACAATGCCCTTTTTCAGCGCCTCCACGTTCTCTGTGGAGAGCTCCGCCTTTGGAACGCCGCCGTTATACTTCAGGGCGCGCACGGTAGCCACCACCACCACGCAATCCGGCCTGAGCCCCGCCATGCGGCACTTGATGTCCATGAACTTCTCCGCGCCCAGGTCCGAGCCGAAGCCCGCCTCGGTTATGCAGTAGTCCGCAAGCTTTAGGGCAAGCCTTGTGGCCCGTACGGAGTTGCAGCCGTGGGCGATGTTGGCGAAGGGCCCGCCGTGCATGATGGCCGGGGTGCCCTCGATGGTCTGTACCAGGTTGGGGTTGATGGCGTCCCTCAGAAGGGCGGCCATAGCCCCCTGGGCCTTTATGTCCCGGGCGTAGACCGGCTTGCCCTCATAGTCGTAGGCTATGAGGATATTCCCCAGGCGCTCCTTCAAATCCACCGTGTCCTTTGCAAGGCAGAGTATGGCCATGACCTCGCTGGCAACGGTTATAATAAAATTGTCCTCCCTGGGCACGCCGTTTATCTTGCCCCCAAGGCCCACTATCACGTTGCGCAGGGCCCTGTCGTTCATGTCAAGGCAGCGCTTTATGAGTATGCGCCGGGGGTCTATCCCCAGGGAGTTCCCCTGCTGCAAGTGGTTGTCCAGCATTGCGCAGCACAGGTTATTGGCCGAGGTTATGGCGTGCATGTCCCCGGTGAAATGCAGGTTGATGTCCTCCATGGGCAGCACCTGGGCATAGCCGCCCCCGGCAGCGCCCCCCTTTATGCCGAATACCGGCCCCAATGAGGGCTCCCTAAGGGCGATGACGGCGTTCTTGCCTATCCTCGCCATGGCCTGCCCCAGGCCCGCGGTGGTGGTGGTCTTGCCCTCGCCGGCGGGGGTGGGGTTGATGGCCGTGACAAGTATCAGCTTGCCGTCGGGGCGGTCCTTCAGCCTGTTCATGGCCTTATCGCTTATCTTTGCCTTGTACCTGCCGTAGAACTCCAGCTCCTCCTCCAAAAGACCCAGCTTCTCCCCGATCTCCTTGATGGGCTTCAGCTCTACGCTCTGGGCGATCTCAATGTCGGTCAGCATGTCTTAAGTCAACACCTTTCCAGCAAATTTTCTTAATGGCTCTATCATTATAGTGTATCTTTGCGAAATAGTAAAGAGTGAATCGGAAAAAAGGGCCAAACCCTGGTTTTTCTTACTTGCCCCATGCCGCCGTATGTGATATAATAGCAGAACAGGTCAACATAATAAACACTTTGCTTGCTTTAGAAGAAAATATATTTTATATTATTTAATAGAGGAACCGATATATGCTTAACAATATAGGGAGAGGTATACTCGACTATCTGAAACGCGCCGACATAATATTATGGCTGCTGCTTATTGCAATAAACGCGTACAGCCTGCTGCTTCTGCACAGCGTGTCCCAGGCCACCTCGGTGGACTACTTCCGGGCCCAGCTCTTTCCCATTGCGCTTGGAGCCCTAGGGGCCATAATCGTAAGCTCCATCGACTATGCGGACGTCGCCGGCTTCTGGCATATCATCGCGGGCTTCTCCGTTTTTCTTATGATATACACTTATCTTTTCGGCGAGCGCATCATGGGCTCCGGCGGCGTTGACGCCCGGGCCTGGATAAATATTGGCAGCCGCACCTTCCAGTCCAGCGAGCTTGTGAAGATAGCGTTCATGATAACATACGCAAAGCATCTGGACATCGTCAAAAAGAAGGGGGCCATCGGCGATTTCCCCCAGATACTTCTGCTCTGCCTGCACGCCGGCGCGGCCATGGCCCTGTGCGAGCTCCAGGGGGACACGGGCGCTACCATCGGGTTTTTCTCCATGTTCCTGTTTATGAGCCTTGCCGCCGGTGTGCCCCTTCGGTACTTCGCCATACTGGCGGGCCTTGTGGTGGTGGCCCTGCCCATCATGTGGCAGTATGTGCTCAAGGACTATCAGAAGGACCGCTTTGTGGCGGTATTCAACCTGGACACCGACCCGGACATCCGCATGACCGACGGCTTCCAGCAGTGGCAGGGGCGCGTCTCCATCGGCAGCGGCGGCCTTCGTGGCCAGGGCCTTGGCCAGGGGCCCAGGGTCAGAAGCAACGTGGTCCCCTTCCAGCACAGCGACTATATCTTCTCCGTGGCCGGCGAGGAGCTGGGCTTTATCGGGTGCGTTGCCATTATCGTGCTCTTGCTGCTTTTCATGTTGAAGGTCCTGCACGTGGCAAGCACCTCCCGGGACGATCTGGGCCGTTATATATGTTTTGGCTTCTTCGGTATAATCGCGCTGCAGTCGGTCTGGAACATCGGCATGTGCCTTACGATACTCCCCGCCATGGGCATAACCCTGCCCTTTTTCAGCGCTGGCGGATCCTCCTCCATGTGCCTGTACCTGGGCTTCGGGCTGGTGCAGAGTGTACACATGCGGCGAAAGGAGATCGACGGCCTCCATCTGAAACCCAGCGCGCCGCTGCGCCCTGCCTACAGAAGATCCCGCGATATCAAAAAGCTCTGAAGCATAATAGCAAAGCAGCAGGGACAGGGCCGCACGGCCCTGTCCCTGCTGCTTATATTCCGTCCACAAACTCCCTGAACCGTGGGAGCATACCTATTTTGTCCGGCGTATGGGGCGGCATCTGCAGGATGTCATACCCCGGCAGGTTATTGCCCTCCACCAGCACCGGGCGCTCCGGCGTTATGGCCACGTCCCAGCCCACATAGCGCATCCGGGGCACCACATCCGATGCCTTTATGCACAGCTCCTTGGCCTGCTCCCACAGGGGTATCTGAAGCCCCGGGATCTCCACTCCGGTCATGGGGTGCTTCTCATAGGTCCTGCGCTCCTTGTCATAGGCCGGGTACTGTATGCGGCCGGTCTCCAAGTCAATGGGCGCGAACATTCCGCCGGAATGGAGATTATCCACCGGGCGGCCGCCGTTTCCTATGCGCAGGTAGGCATAGAGGATATGCCCGCCGGCGTCGTTCCTGATGGTGACAATGCGCAGGGTGTTTATGGCGTATGGGTTCAGCGCGTCCAGCTCCGGGTGCTGTAGGAGCACCTCCTCCACAACGCCCGCCCTGTCCTCCTTCAGCTTGCTGTATAGCTCCTCAACGCTTGAGAAGTCCTTTAGCGCCAGCTTCTCCACCCCTTTGCCGCCGGTACCGTCGTCCGGCTTCACAATGACTGTCTCCCTGCCCCGGAGGAACTCCTCCAGCCCGGCCTTTGTGGCCGCGGACAGGTCCAGCCAGTCCCTGCCGATATAGTCCTTAAAGGTGCGGTAAAAGGCGCTCTTATAGTCGAAATACTTATAACATCCCGGATCGTTCAGCATCTGCACCAGTGTGTTGTTTACGCTGCGGGTCACATAGGTGGCTCTCTGCTCCGGCGTCAGGTTGTAGAACTCGCACAGCAGATAGTCGTTGAACCCCGCCCCATAGCGCAGCCCGCAGCCCACGATATCCGCGAACACCACTGGGCTGCTTTTGCCGGTGATGCCGTGTACAATGCCCACCGTGCGGAACAGTTCCTTAAAATCCATACGCAGCGCCCGGCCCAGAATATAGCTCAGCCTGCCCATTCAAAGCGCCTCCTTTCATATAAAACAAACAAGCAAGCTTACTTTCCAAAAGCCCTGCGCTGCTTTGCGGCGGCGCGCTCCCGGCGGGCCCGGGTCTCCTCCTGGTCCAGGGTAAGCTCCCCCTCGTCGGTTATCCTAAGGATGTCCCCCTCCCCCGCCCCCTCGGGCAGCTCGGCGGTCTCTATGGCAAAGTATTTCCCCTCCGCATCCTCGCAGATGGCGAACTTGCCCTCAAAACGGTCTATGCTCAACTGTCTCATAATCAGTACGCTCCTCCTTATCCAATCTGACACGGACATTATTTCCGTCGTATATGAACACGATATTCCCGTCCGTGTCTGTTCGGTATATCTGCGCCCCCACGTTCTCCAGGCGCTCCAGCACCTCATCCTTCGGCAGCAGGTTTCTGTCCAGCGCGGTGGAAACCGCCGCGTATTCTGGCGACACCTCCCATAGGAACTGCATACTGCTGGAGGTGTTGCTGCCGTGGTGCCCCACCTTCAACAGATCCACGTCGACGTCCTGGCCGCTGAGTATCAGCGCCTGCTCGGCCTCATACTCCATATCCCCGCAGAACAGCGCCGAAAAACCCCCGCAGTCCATACGCAGCACCAGCGACGAGTTGTTGGGGTCCTCAAAGCTGTCAACGGGGCCCAGGGCCGTAAAGACCGCCTGCCCCAGGGTAAAGCTCCCGCCGGGCTCCAAGGCCATAGTCTCTATGCCCTTCCTCTTCAGCGTGTCCGCCAAAGCCCGAAAGCTTGAGCCGCCCTCTGAATAACGGGTATCTGCCCGGACGAAGGCTCCCGCGTCGATCTCCCCCAGCACCCCCGGCATACCGCCGATATGGTCGCTGTCCGGATGTGACATTATCAGGTAGTCAATGGCAGTCACGCTGTGCCGAAGGAGATAGTCCGCCACGGTATCCGCCGCATCGGGCTTCCCGGCGTCTATCAGCGCCGCGCGGCCCCCGCTGCGTATGAGGATGGCGTCGGCCTTCCCCACGTCAATAACGTGCACCTCCAGCAGCTCCGTCTCCTCCCGCCGGTCGTTGAAGCCCAGCTCATAACAGGCAAGGGCATACATCTGCCGGCCTATGGGTGTGACAGAGAGCACGAGCGCGGACACGGCCAAGCACAGCCCGAAAATCCTGAGCCGCCGGAAAAAGCCTGTCCACCTGCCGGATGTTGAAGGTTTTGACATGGGTATGACCTCGTATGATGGCATTCTGCCAGTGTTTTAATATTATAGCGCAGTTTCGTCTCAAATGCAACCAGTTTTTGGCGACAGTCTTCGCATGTCCCCGCCGCCCGGCCTTTTTCCTTGACAAACAGCCCTCCAGGGAGTATAATATATGGACGAAAACGGCATAGCCGTTACGGAAAGGAAAATGTGAGCATGGCTGAAAAGCAGTTTTTTGTTACCAAGGAAGGCTTAAAGGACCTGGAGAAGGAGCGCGACTACCTGATAATGGTACGGCGCAAGGAGGTCTCTGAAAAGATAAAGGTGGCCCTGTCCTTCGGGGACCTGTCCGAGAACAGCGAGTATGACGAGGCCAAAAACGATCAGGCCGTGGTAGAGGCCAGGATAGCGGACGTTGAGATGATGCTGAAAAACGCCGTGGTGATAGACGAGGAGGCTTTGGGCAACGAGACCGTGCATATCGGCTCCACCGTGGAGGTCAGCGTCACCTCCCCCAGCGGCAGGCAGAGCGAGCGCACCCTGCGCATAGTGGGCTCTAACGAGGCCGACCCCCGAAACGGCAAGATATCCGATGAGTCCGCCGTGGGCCAGGCCCTTATCGGGGCCGTGGTGCATCAGACCGTAGTGGTAGAAGCCCCTGCGGGCATGGCCACCTATGTGGTGAACGCCATCAGTTAAAATATGCAGATATGATCTGCATATATATTTATTTGCACATATTCTATATAAAAGGGAGAGGGAAGTATGGCGGAAAAGGCAGAAAGACAGCCCCAGGAGCTTAGTGAGATACTACAGATACGCAGGGATAAGCTGGACAATATGCAGAAACAGGGCAATGACCCTTATCTGCATACACGCTTTGACGTGGACCATAAGGCCCAGGAGATACTGGACAGATTTGACGAGCTGGAGGGCAAGGAGGTACGCGTCGCCGGACGCATAATGAGCCGCAGGGGCATGGGCAAGGTGGCCTTTATGGACCTGCAGGACAGCTCCGGTCGTGTGCAGATCTATGCCAAGATAGACGTTATGGGCGAGGAGCCCTATAAGGCCATGCAGGCGACCCTCGACATCGGTGACATTGTGGGCGTCAAGGGCGAGGTCTTCCGCACCCAGCGGGGGGAGATATCCGTAAAGGCCCTGGAGCTTACGATACTCTCAAAGGCCCTGCTGCCTTTGCCGGAGAAGTACCACGGCCTGACAAACACCGACGCCCGCTACCGCCAGCGCTACCTGGATCTCATTATGAGCCCCGAGTCCCGGGAGGTCTTCGTCCGGCGCAGCAAGATAATCAGCGCTATCCGCACCTATCTTGACAGCAGGGAGTTCTTTGAGGTGGAGACCCCGGTGCTGCACGCCCAGGCGGGCGGCGCGGCGGCGCGGCCATTTATCACCCACCACAACACCCTTGACATGGACATGTACCTGCGCATCGCCCTGGAGCTGCACCTTAAGCGGCTGATAGTCGGCGGCTTCGACCGGGTGTATGAGATAGGCCGCAACTTTAGAAACGAGGGCATGGACACCTTCCACAACCCGGAGTTCACCATGCTGGAGCTGTATCAGGCATATACTGACATAAACGGCATGATGGACATCACCGAGGACATGATACGCACCGTGGCTCACCAGGCGCTTGGCACCGGCAAGGTGGAGCGCGACGGCGTGGAGATAGACCTGGACAAGCCCTTTGCCCGGATAAGTATGCTGGACGCGGTCAGGGAATACGCCGGGGTGGACTTCTCGAAGGTGGAGAGCCTTGAGGAGGCCAGAAGGCTTGCGGACGAGCACCATATCGAGTACGAGCAGCGCCACAAGAAGGGCGAGATACTTAACCTGTTCTTCGAGAAATACTGCGAGGAGAAGCTCATACAGCCCACCTTCCTGACCGGCCACCCGGTGGACATCTCCCCCCTTGCCAAGAAGGACCCGGAGAACACCGAGTACACCCAGCGCTTCGAGCTGTTCATCTGCGGCAGAGAATATGCCAACGCCTTCAGCGAGCTAAACGACCCCATCGACCAGCGCCAGCGCTTCGAGGCCCAGGCCGCCCAAAAGGCCGCCGGCGACGACGAGGCCTGCGACGTTGACGAGGACTTCCTCACCGCCCTTGAGTATGGCCTGCCCCCCACCGGCGGCATGGGCATGGGCGTGGACCGGCTTGTAATGCTGCTCACGGGGGCGGCGTCTATTCGAGATGTGCTGTTGTTCCCGACAATGAAACCTTTAAACGACTAGGACACCCCAAAAACACATCTTTACATCAAACGGCGCAAAGATGTGTGCAGAGATGAAAAAATAGCACAATTTCAAAGATTAAGACCTTGAGAGGACAACACCTTTCAAGGTCTTTTTTGCGTTGGCAAACTATAAGTTTTCGTGATCTCCAATCAGAGCATAAATGTTTTTTACCGCTTCCGAATATCATCTATATCTTGTAGCCAGCGAATACAGCAGTATCCCCTCTCCGCACGACCTAAAAGGTGACCTCGCCGTCGTGGGCCAGGATGGATACGGACTCCACGCCGTTAAGCTCCACAAGCGCCCGGCCAAGCCCCTGTTCGTCATCGCAGCGGATCTCCACCGTCAGGTCCAGCTGTCCGCCGCTGAGACTGCGGGATTTTACAGAAGACTTTGAGCAGCGCTTCGTAAGGGTATCCATCACTTGAGACTCGGCCTCATAGTTTCCGGCGGTTACAAGGAGTATCACCGGTGCCTTTCCCACTGGCAGCGCGTTGAATACCCACAGCAGCACAGAGAGTATAGCGGTCACCGCCACGGCAATTACCGCCAGGCCCGCCCCGCAGATTATCCCCACGCTGATGGCCCAGAACAGGAACACCAAGTCCAGGGGATCCTTTATCGCCGTGCGGAACCGGACGATGGACAGAGCGCCCACCATACCCAGGGAGATAACCACGTTGGACTGGACCGCCAGTATGATCGCCGCCGTTGTCACGGAGACGGCAATTAGGGATATGCTGAAGTTCTTGTTGAAAAACTCCTTGCGGCAGATAATACGGTAGGCCACGAAAATGTAAACTCCCAGCAGCGCCGTTATCAGCAGACAGGCCGCTATGGAGGTGACGGTCAGCTCGGCAGAGGCATATCCGTCCAGAAATGATTTCTTGAATATCTCATTGAAGCTCATGCTTTGGCTCCCCCGTTAACATTGTATTTTCGGCAGACATAGTATTTTGAAAAGCTTGTCCACTCCATGCCCTCAAGCTGAAGGCTGTCATAGATATATGACGGCAGGAACTGGTCCCACTTTACCTCCAGCACGGCCCGGCCCTCCGGCAGGACAGGCCGCAGAGGTATCTCCCGCCGGAAGAACCGCGCAAATGCCCGGGAGGACTCTATCTGTCCGTCCAGAGTGATCCTGACATTTCCTGCGCCGTATATAAACGGCGTCCTCTCATACTGGACGATGACGGTCGGGCGCATGGCTTTAAGCCTCATATCCGTAAGCATCCGCCGGAGCATCGGGTCCATCCCGGCAGTAAGCGCCGGGATCTTTCCGGCCAGAAGGGCCTCCGCCTGCTCCATGGTAAGCGGTCCAGCGTCCTTATGGGTCATCCCCCGGCACTTCAGCTTCCGCTCAAGGGTGATGGGCGAAGCTTTGCAGTTATATATCCGCATACGGTACTTGGCCCTGGGATCGGTGCCGTTTTCGTTTTCGTAAAAACAGTCGTTATCCGGGGTGTCGAAGTAGAGGCTGCGTATCTGATACCGGCCGTCCCTCGCGTGGGGGTCCGGACGGAGCAGCTTCTGAAGGCGGCTTTCCAGCACCGCCGTCTGTTCCCGTGAGCACAGGTACTTGTACTCGTGGCGAAACTCAGTCTTCACCCTGAAGTCTCCTCTCATCCAGTTCCAGCGCCTGGGCCAGGTACTTCTTGGCATACTCCGGCCTGTCCTGCGCAAAGCCCGTCCAGAATTTGTTGTCCGCTATGCCGTACTTTTCCAGCAGAGAGAGCACTCTTTCCCCAGAGAAGTCCTCGTTCATTACCTCCAGAAAAGTCTCTGTGAACCTTGCCTTGAACCCATCGTTCTTCAGAAGGCTGTCAAACATTGGCATATCGATGTATTCCGTCCGCGGGTATCCGGGCCGGACAAAGGGCTCCATACAGTGGAAGATATCCACCTGGGCCCCGGGCACACCCATCCGTTCCCCGGAAAAGGCGATGGCGTCCATATCGTAGGCAAGCCAGCGCCACCTGCCGTCCCCATACCCGCCGCCGGAGTCCGAGCGGGTCCGCCAGACCTCGAAGTTCTTTATATAGCTCCAATCCAGGTTGTTGGCGTAGAAGTTGGCGGCAAGGAAGTCTATATAGCTCTCTATATCCATCTGCCGCTCTATCTCGGCATAGACCGCCGGGTCAGAGGCGTCATGTTCGGCAATATAGGTCACAAGGTCAGAGAAAAGCTGCTCCTCTCCGGCTTTCCCCATGTCCAGCTCGCCGGAGGAGATATGGATCACATCGTCAGCGTCCACTCCAAAGCGCTCCACAAAATATGTGCTGTCATAGCACTCCCGCATATAGGCGGTGTAGTAGAGCTCTCCGTCCAGGAACACCGTCACCGGCACGGACCGAAGAGTCCCCAGGTCCCGGCCTGATATCAGCTCATGGACCAGAAAGTCATACTGGTCATAGCGGAGATGGAAGGAGTGCGATTTGACCCCCGGGAATATTTCAGACGAAAAGGTATCGCTGCCGCCATAGAACTCCCGGGCGGTCAGCCTGAAGCGCTTTTTCTGATAGCGCCGGGAGGTATTGCCCTGTAGGCGTATGCCGCAGTCGTCATTCAGAATAACGCTGCCGTCCCCGTCAAAAAGCTGCACCTGCGCCGGACGCTCCCAGGCCCTGCCGCGCCCCCGGAAGTTGGGCTCCGGGCCCTGGGGCTCCTGGCCGTCGGACTCCTGGGTCTCCGAGTCCCTGGCCGCCTCTGCCGCGGCCCATTCATCGTATTCACGCCCTGTTGCGCATATGCCGTTTTCGTCCCCGAACAGGTCCTCCGGGTCCGAGACAATGGAGAGCACCTTCCCCCCGCGGTATTCCGAGTAATCCCCCACGAAGTAGCAGGCCGCGGTCACACGGCTTATGCCCCCGCTGTCGTCCACCGCCATGGCCCGGAGCACCGTGCCCTTGTCCACCGGGGTCTGGTATTTGGCGTACGCCGTTCGTTCCACGGTGGCGTTTTCAGCGTTTATAAAGCGGTTCGGGGCGCCCCCCGCGTCCCCGATGGTGATCGGCCCGGTGTATAGGGCGGCGGTCTCGTCCGGGGTGCTGCTGTCCAGGGTATAGTACACCCGGCAGCCCTTTGGGGCCTTTATCTCGACCGTAACCGGTTCCGGATAGAAGCCGCCCGCCAGGCTGAATTCAGGCTTTTCCAAAGTCGCCGGCACATAGGGTACGGCGTTGTCGTTGGGTGACCCTGGCGTGCCATAGGCCTCTATCCACCGGTCCTCCGTCCCAACGCGGGTCAGGGCCACGTTCTCCGGCAGCTCCGGCACGTCGACAGTTTCCACCATCAGCTTGCCTTTTACAGAGAGACATACCTGCTCTCCGGCCTTCAGCCGGAACCCGGCGCTGACCTGGTTTTCCCCTGTGACCTTCGGTTTTGAACCGTCCGCCCAGACCAGCACATAGCCCCCCGGCGGCACCTTCATTTCGGGCAGCTCGGATTTGGCCGGGCGCTTCTCGTCGTCCGACAGGCAGAAGCCCAGCAGCTCCACCGGCCTTGTGCCGTAGTTGTACAGCTCGATATAATCGGGAAAGTCACCGTCATGGCCGAGCAGGTTGAAGTTTCTTGGACAGACCTCCGTTATCCGAAGGGTATACGCCCGGGTCAGAATACCGTCGTTTAGCCCGACCCCTGTCAGCGCAAACACAAGGTTTATCCCCAGGAACCCGCCCAGCAGGTATTTATGCCTGCGGCTTTTCACAGCCAGCCGCAGGTATGCCCTGGCCCCGCCCGCCCTGAAGAACCCCAACAGCATCCCCAGCGCCAGCTCCGTCAGCAGGAACACATACCCTCCCACAAGCCAGGAAACGGCGTCCGGGAACAGCGCATCCACGGAAAAGGGCAGATGAGAGACCCTGGCAAAGCAGTACAGCCCCGGCAAAAACACCGCCCCGGCCCCCAGCCCCACCGCCAGAAAGTCCGCCGGAAGCCTTGGCTTTCTTGTCCAGGCGATAATAGCCCCAAGGGCAGCTCCAAAAGCCGCCAGCAGGGCGAAGAAGATGTAATATTTCATCTGTATCTCCCTGAATCAGATTTCTGTAATTGCCAGAATCAAGTATAACAGTGTCGGAAGGAAAAATCAAGGAGAAAAGGTGTTTATTTTGTCGGTTTCGGTAGAAATAAGTCTATCCGGCGGCCCCTCTGGCAACATTCATAACTAACGCGGTCCTCTCAACTATGTATTGACATCAATCAAAAGAAAATAGTATAATAGGATATAATATAGACGCCGGAGCTTTCCCTTTGGCATGAAATGCTGTCACACGTAACAGAAAGGGGAGTTTGTCAATGAACGGAAAGGGAAGGATACGAAGAAAGACGGGCGGATTCCCGCTGCTCCTTTCCATTATCGTGATTTTCGGGATTTTTGGTGTGATCGTTTTTTCGGTGTCACGGAAAATATCCAGGGAGATGTCCGAATCCGCCATCCAGAACCTTGGCGAGAGCCTGGACCTGATACAGAGCACCATCGAGGCCATTCTCCACAGCGAGGCGGAGTTCCAGAAAACCATCGCCAAGGAGATCGGCCGGGCGGAGGACCCGGAGGAGTATATCCGCACATATGAAATGAACGATTTCGTCGCGAAAATGTCATTTATCCTCTCCGGTCATACGGAAGGGGTCTCCAACAGCGGAGAGCGGTTCACCGAGGAGGGCATGGACTTCTCCGCGGGCGGGACAGTGGCCGGCCTGCCGGTCTCCCAGTCCTATGTTAACCACATGGGCACCTGGTCCTATACCATGAAATGCCCGGTGGAGCGGAATGGACAGGACATCGGCACCCTTTATATAGAGTATGTGTACGACTATATCGATCAGTCCCTTCCCGACGGGTTTTACAACAAACAGGCGACGCTGTATATTATGGACTCGCAAAGCCAGCGCTTTGTCCTGAAGCCCAAGGGCATGGGCATGAGAAGCGCCGGGCACCTGAACCTGACGGATTTTTACCGGGCCAACAGCATACAGGATGCTGATATAAAGGCGGAGGTGGATGACTGCCTTCTCACCGGGCGCAACGTCCTGTTCTACCATGACATCCGTCAGGTGGACGCCCTGAACTATATGTGGGCGGTAAACGACGGCACCATTTTCCTTGTGGGCTATGTCCCCGTGGAGGCCATCCAGCAGGAGGGACGGACAGTCAACCATAATATTGCCATCGTTGTGATCTCTCTGCTGGCGGCGTTCTCGCTGTGCATTGCCGTATACTATCTCAACTGGCGGCAGCAGGATAAGGTCCGCCGGGAGCGGGAGGCCGAGCGGAAGCTCCACGCACAGCAGCTCTCAGAGGCGCTTAGAGCCGCCCAGATAGCCAGCGAGTCAAAGACCACCTTCCTTTCAAATATGTCCCACGATGTCCGAACGCCAATGAACGCCGTTCTGGGCTTCACCACACTGCTTTCAAGGGACGCGGAGGACCCGGCCAAGGTGCGGGAATACACAAGGAAGATCACCGCCTCCGGCCAGCACCTTTTAAGCCTTATCAACGACGTTCTGGACGTCTCAAAAATCGAGAGCGGAAAAGTCGTGCTGAATCTGGAGCGGTTCGCCCTTAACGACGTGATCTCCTCGGTGGACGCCATAATTCAGCCTATGGCAAAGGCCAAGGGGCAGGAGTTCCACCAGGAGATGACCGGCATCCGGCACGAATACCTGGTCGGGGACGAGACACGGATAAACCAGATACTTATCAATCTCCTCTCCAACGCAGTCAAGTACACCCCGGAGGGCGGGAAGATCTGGCTTCGCGTTATCGGACTTGGGCAGAGATCCAGCCAGTACGAGCATATCTGCATTGAGGTGGAGGATACCGGCTATGGCATGACGCAGGAGTATCTGAAGACCATTTTCGACGCCTTTACCCGAGCGGAGAACAGCACGACCAACAAGGTGCAGGGCACGGGCCTTGGCATGGCCATCACCAAGAGCATTGTCGAGCTTATGGGCGGCGCCATCGGGGTCACAAGCCAGGTCGGGAAGGGCTCTCTTTTCCGGGTGGAGCTGGAGCTTCGTATTCTGGAAGAAGCGGCGGACCGGCAGTTCTGGGAGCAGCATGGCATTTCGCACATCCTGGCTGTGGGCGGAGACGCAAAAAGCCGGGAAAATATCCTGGCCCTTATGGGAAACACCGGCGTCAGAGTGGATACAGCCGCCGCAGCGGAGGAGGTCCGCGATGCCGAAAGCTGCCAGCTGGCGCTGCTTGACTGGGAGACCGGGGGCCTGTCCGGGGCCGTGGCCCTTCGCGCCGCACTGCCGGAGAGCGTCCCTATACTGCTTCTTGCTGAGTATGACGCACAAGGCCTGGAGAAGGCCCTGCGGCTGGGCAGCACGGACACCCTTACCAAGCCCTTCTTTGCCTCGGCACTTCGCGTCAAGATACAGGAGCTGCAAAAGGCAGAGCCCCAGAGCCCGGAGACGGGCTGTACTCTGGACGGTATGCGCTTCCTGGCCGCCGAGGACAACGAGATAAACGCGGAGATCCTCACGGAGCTCCTGGAGCTGGAGGGGGCCGCCTGTGAGATCGCGGAAAACGGCCTTCTGGCCCTGGAGCGCTTCCGAAGCTCTGAAAAAGGCGAGTTTGACGCGATCCTGATGGACGTGCAGATGCCGGTGATGAACGGCCACGATGCCGCCCGGGCCATTCGTGCCCTTGACCGGGAAGACGCCGGCAGCATCCCCATTATCGCCATGACGGCCAACGCCTTTGCCGAGGACGAGAAAGCCGCCCTGGATGCCGGCATGGACGCGCATGTGCCGAAGCCTCTGGATATAGAGGTTTTGAAGAATGTTATCCGACAGTTTAAACAGCGAAAGGAAGGCTTTGATCAAATATGAAAAAGCGCAGGTTAATTTCGTTATGTCTGTCAGCGCTTATTGTCCTGACAATGGTCTCCTGCAGCCGTGGGGGCTCTAAGAACCTGGTGACGAAGGATACGCCGGAGGATGAGCGTGTGGTGAACCTGTTCAGCCCCATGGAGAAGACCAACCCGGACGCCGAGAATGTAGCCCGAACCGCGGCGGACCTGACCGTGGCCATGGCCGAGGAGAAGCTGGGAGTCAACGTCGCCTACTGGACCTATACCGCGGAGGACTACCAGGACCGCACCTATGACGAGGTGGCCCTGGACCGGGCCAGAAACAATATGGACGACCTGTACCTGCTGAACCCCGACGTCATCCTGGCCCTGGGAGCGGAGGGAAAGCTCCGGGACCTGTCCGGGCTGGACAGTGCAAAAAACCTTAGGGACATTATCCGCGTGGCCAATACGGTGGACGGCAAGCTTGTGGCCATCCCCCAGGAGGTGGTGGCCTACGGCCTGTTTGTGAACATGGAGATTTTCAGGCGCTACAGCCTGGAGCCGCCTGACACGCCGGAGGAGTTTTTGGAGTGCTGCCGGGTGCTCAAGGAGAACGGCATAGAGACTCCCGTGGGCGCGAACCGCTGGTGGCTTGAGACCTTTGTCTTTGCCCAGGCCTATGCAGACCTCTATAACGGCGGCAATACCGAGGCGGAAATCGCCGCCCTAAACAGCGGCAGCGCCCGGTACAGCGACTATATGCGCCCGGGCTTCGAGTTTCTCAAGACCCTCATTGATAAGGGCTATATAGACGCGGAAAAGGCCCTTGTAAGCGAGGCTATCGACGGAGAGGGCGCGGACTTTCTTTCGGGAAAAACCCCGATAGTCATGGCATACTGGGGGGCGGCCAACACCAAGACCGCCTATGGCGATACTGATTTTGAGATGCAGGTCATAGGCTTCCCCAGCAGCCGGGGGCAGATGCCCGTTATGCCCATGACCGGCTGGGCGGTTGGAGCCAACGCGGAGCACGCTGAGGACGCCATGCTGGTGATGGACGTTATGATGTCCGACCAAGCGCTGCAGCTCTTTGCCGAGACCAACCGGGTCATCTCCCCCTCCAAGAATGTGAAGGTGGACTGTGTCCCTGCCCTGCGTCCCCTTAACGACCGCATTGAAGAGGGGGTCTATGTGCTGGGCTCCAACGCCGGGATGAACGTGGAGCAGTGGGGCAATACCTGCCTTATAGTGCGGGACCTGCTTGCCGGCGCGTCGGTGGACGAGTGCATGGCAGCCTTTGACGCGCTGCAGGACGAGGCCCTGGGCAAAAAATAGAAAAGGATTCCCTCCCTGCGGCGCTGCCCGTGGGGAGGGAATATTTTTATTTGTCCATACCGCAGGCCGAGGCCTGCTCTGTCAGGCGGCGGTCCCTGACAACCGCGCTATAGTACCGGAAGCCGCCCGCAAGGTTGTATGTCTCAAAGCCGTGTCCGGCCAATATCCGGCAGGCAATATAGCTTCTCAGGCCGCTCTGACAGACGGCGTACACCGGCTTTCCCCGCTCCAGCTCATCCAGGCGTTCCCGTAATTCATCCACCGGGATATTTATGAAGCCCTCAATGCAGCCGAGGCTGTATTCCGCTGGGGTGCGGACGTCCAGCAGGGTAACGCTGCCGTCCCTTGGCAGGCCGGGAATGTCCTCTATATGAAACTGCTTTACAAGGCCTTTCGCAATATTTTCGATCATGAAGCCGGCCATATTCACCGGGTCCTTTGCGGAGGAATATGGCGGCGCGTATGCAAGGTCAAGGTCCTTCAGCCGGACGGCGTCCATACCGGCGCTGATGGCCGCGGCAAGCACATCGATGCGCTTGTCAACCCCCTCATAGCCGACGATCTGGGCCCCCAGCAGGCGGCAGGTCTCCTTTTCAAAGACCACCTTCATGGTCATAAGCTTTCCGCCGGGGTAATAGCCCGCATGGCTCATGGGAGAGAGGATAACTGTGTCCGCATCCAGCCCGGAGGCCCTGGCGGCGCTCTCGTTTACGCCGGTGCAGGCGGCCGTCATGCCGAACACCTTTATGACCGAGCTGCCCTGCGAGCCTTGATACCGGCTGTCCCCGCCGCATATATTGTCCGCGGCGATGCGCCCCTGCTTGTTAGCGGGACCGGCCAGGGAGAGCAGAGCGTCCCGGCCGGTGACGGAGTGCTTGACCTGCACCGCATCGCCGACGGCGTATATGTCCGGCACAGAGGTCTCCATCCTGTCGTTGACGGCAATGCTGCCCCTCAGTCCCAGCTCAAGCCCGGCGCTTTTCGCCAGCTCAGTGTCCGGGGCCACTCCGATCGCCAGCACCGCCATACCTGCGCTGATCTGTGTGCCGTCATCCAGCAGCACCTCAAGGCCGCCGTCCCTGCGTTCAAAGCCGGCCACCGAACGGCCCAGGGCCAGCCTAACGCCGTGCTCTCTCATTTCACTATGGATAAAGGCCGCCATATCCGGGTCAAAGGGGCCCATCAGCTGCTGGGACAGCTCCACGACGGTTACCTCCATACCCAGCTCCCGAAGGTTCTCCGCCAGCTCCACGCCGATGAAACCCCCGCCCACCAGCACCGCGGACACAGGCTTTTCGGAGCGGATGAATTCCTTCACGCGGAAGGTATCCTCCACGGTACGAAGGGTAAATATCCTGTCGAGCTCCGCGCCGGGCAGCCTGGGCCGGACTGGCTTTGCGCCGGGGGACAGAAGCAGCTTGTCATAATGCTCCTCAAATTCCACGCCTGTATCCAGGTTTTTGACGCGGACGGTTTTCCTTTCGGGATCAATAGACAACGCCTCGCATCGCACGCGCATGTCCACCCGGAAGCGTGAAAAGAAGCTTTCCGGTGTCTGAAGCGTCAGGGCGTCCGGGTCCGCGATGGCGCCGCCGATATAGTACGGCAGGCCGCAGTTGGCGTAGGACACATACCCCGACCGCTCAAAGACCACTATCTCCGCCTTTTCGTCCAGCCGGCGGAGCCGTGCCGCGGCAGTAGCGCCCCCGGCCACACCTCCGATGATAACTACTTTCATTTCAGTGATCCACCTTTCTTTTTTGCAGCATAAGTTACTAGCTTGAAATACCAATAGGTCTATGCTATACTAAAATCAATACTTTTACCCTGAAAGGAGGGTTCAGGATGAACCTTATCCCAAAAATCAATGGAAAAGTCTCTCTCACCGGCGCTGTCTGCCGTTATGAAGACAGCACCCCCATCACAGTAGAGAGCAGCGGCAGCATCCCCCGGGAGGGATATATCCTGACTGTGGCTTCGGAGGAAATTAAGATAGAAGCCGGGGACAGCGCCGGGGCATTCTACGCAAGACGGACCCTCGAACAGCTCGCCCGGGAGGGGGACATACCCTGCGGCCGCTATGAAGATGCGCCGAAATTCCCCTTCCGCAGCTTCATGCTGGATGTGAGCAGGCATTTCTTCGGCGTGGATGAAGTCAAAAAGCTCCTGGACCACATGGCCAGGCTGAAGATGAACACCTTCCACTGGCATCTCAGCGACGACCAGGGCTTCCGCATTGAGAGCCTGAAGTTCCCCGACCTCAACCGTGTCGGCTCCTGGCGCGATGAGGACGGCAAAAAGGCCGGAGGATATTATACCCAGGAGGAGATCAGACAGGTAGTAGAGTATGCGTCGGAGCGCTTCATCAATATTATCCCCGAAATAGACCTGCCCGGCCATACCGGGGCCATTATCGCCACCATGCCTGAACTGAGCTGCTCCGGCGAGCCCCATAAAGTTGGGTTCGGGGCGGGCCTGAACCCCAGGATACTCTGCGCCGGAAATGAAAAGGTATACAGCTTCCTCTACGAGCTGCTTGATGAGGTCTGCCAGCTGTTCCCCGGGCCCTACTTCCACATAGGCGGCGACGAAGCGCCCAAGTCCGAGTGGGAAAAATGCCCCCGCTGCCAGCAGAGGATCCGAGAGGTGGGCCTTAACGGCGAGGAGGATCTGCAGGCATGGTTCACCGGCAGGCTGGTTGAATTTTTGGAGAGCCGGGGCAAGACGGTGATCGGCTGGAACGAGATCCTGACCTCCGGCACGGTCAGCCCCAAGGCCGTCGCCCAGTACTGGATAGAGAGCGGCAAGGAGTATTCCGACCGGGAGGCCGATAAGGGGCGCAGATTCGTCTTCTCCAACATGAGCGCGTTTTATCTGGACTACCCCTGCGCGCTGATAGGGATGCGGCCGATATATAATTATGACCCCTATATCATCGAGGGAAAGCCCATCCCGAAGGACCAGGTGCTGGGCCTGGAGGCCCCCCTGTGGACCGAGCGGGTGGCAGAAAACAGCCACGTTGAGCGGCTTGTCTTCCCGCGGCTGCTGGCCCTGGCGGAGAACTGCTGGACCGCCGGCAAGGATTTCGAGGACTTTATGCAGCGGGCCGAAGTCTATACCGAATACCTTAAGGGCCAGGGCGTTGCGGTTACCCCCATAGCGGAATCCGACCCCCACGGCGCCGAGGGCGCGCGCATGGCCGGGGCGCAGATCGTAGAGGTCGCCGCTGGATTTACCCAGGCGCTAAAGGATAAGCAGCAGCGGGGCAAGACCATGCGCAATCTTGGCGGCATACTTCTGGGCGGCTTCTTAAAGCGCTCCGGCTACAGCCAGGACGAGCAGGCCCTGGCCCGCGAGAGCATGGAGAAGGCTATTCGGGATATGGGCCTGTAAGGCCCTTTCCCCCCATACTCCTCTCCTCGATTATCCGCCCGTCCTCCAGCCTGTAAACCCTGTCCATCCCCTCCAGATCCCCGTAATGATGGGTTATCATTATGACGGATTTTCCCGCCATCTTATTGACTATCACATCATGAAGGTACGCGTCCGACTCCACGTCAAACCCGGAGGTGGCCTCGTCCAGGATCACCACGGGCGCGTCCTTCAAAAGCGCCCTGGCCACCGCCAGCTTCTGCTTTTCCCCGCCGGAGAGCCGGGCGCCGTTCCGCCCGATCTGGGTCTTCGCGCCCTCGGGCATCCGCCCTATGTAATCTGCCGCGCCGCTGGTCCTTACAGCGGCGCTCACCTTTTCCGGCGGGGCCTGCCCAGTCAGGTCGATGTTTTCGCCGATGTTCCCCATAAACAGGTACGGCTCCTGGCTCACTACGGAAAAGAGCGAGCGGTACTCCCCCAGCGCAAGCCGCGACGCCGGAACGCCGTCCGCCGTTATCTCCCCCGAGTCGGGCGTGTAGAACCGCAGCAAAAGGTTCAGTATCGTGGACTTCCCGCTGCCGTTCTGGCCGATAAGGGCCACCTTCTCCCCCGGCTCCACCCGGAAGCTGGCGCCCCGGAGGACGGGCCTGTCCTCCCGATACGAAAAGCATACGTCTTTAAACTCGATGCACGGCGGGCCGC
This sequence comes from uncultured Eubacteriales bacterium, assembly GCA_910584745.1. Lineage (GTDB taxonomy): Bacteria > Bacillota > Clostridia > Oscillospirales > Acutalibacteraceae > Acutalibacter. The sequence goes on along the minus strand of CAJUDG010000005.1, from coordinate 100,555 downwards.
CGCCGGTATGTTCTGTGCCGCTGTCATCCTCGGTCTCCATGTCCAGAAAGCCGAACAGCCGCCTTGCCGAGGGTATAATACGGGCAAAGTACATTTTCAGATTCAGCAGCGCGGAGACCGGGCCGGTCACATACCAGGAGTAGGACACAAAGGCAAACACCGAGCCGATCGTCAGGCTGCCCCCGCAGATAAGTAGGCCGCCCACCAGATACAGCAAAATCGTGACGCTCCACTCCAGCAGGGACTCCCACAGGGTGTTCCAGGCGTCGATCATCGCGTCGCTCTTCTGAAGGCGCAGCATCCCGCCCAGCTTCTCCCTGAAGATCCTGTCCCGGCTTTCAAAGAGGTTCCACAGCTTCACCTCCTCTATGCCCTCCAGGTTGTCCCCGAACCACTGGGAAAAGTCCCGGCTGCTCTCGATCATGGCGTCCATGGCCCTCTCCCTGCGTTTCGAGAACCGCCGGACCAGCAGCACCTTTGCCGGCACCATGGCCAGCACTATCAGCGTCAGCCTCCAGCTGATTATGAGCAGCCCCGCAAGCCCGCTGATAATGCGGAACACATAGCTTACGCTCATAACGGTATAGCGGTCTGTTATGGACGCCACCTGGGACACGTCCATCTGCAGGCAGCTCAATATCCCGGCGTTGTTCTTGTCCTCGAAATAGCTCTTTTTCATCCCCAGAAGCTTGCGGAAGGTCTGGTGGAATATGCCAAAAAACGCCTTATTGTGCACGTTTACGAACAGCCGTGTCTGGACCATCTCCACCCCCTGGTTCAGCAGCACCAGCAGCGCCAGCGCCGCCACCGACCGGCAGAGCACCGGCAGGTCCCGGGCCAGCATACCCTTGTCGGTGATCTGCTGAATGACAAGGGGCTGCAAAAAGCCGATTACAGTGGCGGCCGCCAGAAGCAGGCCCGCGAAAACCAGTTCCTTCTTGTAGGGAAAGAGATAGCTGACCACCCGCCGGACCGTTTTCCTGTTCAGACGGATTCACCTCCCATATAAGTGCTATAACCCCGGCAAAATCAGCCGGGGTCATTTTTCTACGTCAATATAATACTTTAAGCTGGACATCAGTTTATATCTATCCAATAGGGATCTACCCAATAGCCCCAAGTTTCGTTCCAGCGACGAATCTGAGCTTTTCCATTATAAATACGCTTTTTAACTACTATTACGTCTGCTAAAGGCATAATACCACTCACTGCATTTTACTCCTCTCTGATTGTAATCCCTTCGTTTAAAAAAATTTCAAGAACCTTACTGTTAATATTATCAAATATTTCTCCGTTGCTCAAAACTAACGAGTAACTACCATCTTTCCGTTCAAGAATATATTCTCCGTCTGTGCTAAACTCTTCAACGGAATTGTTTGTATATATATCCTCCACCGGCGGGTCAAATGCCGGTTGCAGTACAAATGAGTAAGAGAGCACCACGATGGTGACCGCCAGCGCCCAAAACGCGCCCTTGCACAGCCTTGAGACCGGCCGCGGCACTGCCGTTATCACACGAAACCGTTCCCGCATATCGTCGTCATCGTCCCTGCGTCCAAGCCCCGTCGCCAGCATTGTCGGCGTATTGCCAGAACTGCCCGGTCCTTTCAGTACCCGGACGATGGTCAGAAGATACTCCAGCTTCTCCTTCTTGCTGAAGCTCTCGGTGGCCCTGAGGTCGCACTTGATCTCCAGGATCTGGCTGATGTCCTTCTTTAACAGGTATACCGCCGGATTCCACCAAAAGATACAGCAGAACAGGTTTACAAGGAACTTGACCGTCAAATCTCTGTTGCAGAAATGGGTGTACTCGTGCTTGAGTATGTAGTACAGCTCTTCCCTGGCATATTCCTGCTCCGGCAGGATAATGCGGTGACGGAAGAGCCCAATGCCCATCGGAACGTCCAGCGTGGGACAGATGCACACGCTGACCTTAGGCCTGCGCCATGACTCGTCCTTTACCTGCTCCAGGACCCGCTCGATGTAAGCGTCCCTGTTCACAGAGTACCAGTCCGCTTTCCGTGCGGTCCTGCACTTTGTCCAAAGAAACTGGGTCACAAGCGTTGCGCTTGCCACTGCCCAGACGCCGCATATGGCGAACAGCAACCGCACACTGGAATCCCCTATCGGGATGTGGGCCGACCAAACTGCTTCAAAGGCGTCGCTGTACACATTCCGAAGTCCCACCGGTACGGTGAACGGCAGCTCCAATAACACAACCGTCCGAAACAGGCACAGGGCATACAGCCCCAAAATCGTATGGACCCCGAAGGAGTAAAGGAAAAAGGCGCGGTCACGGATCAGATGGATCCCCAGTATAAACAGGGTGCTGAACAGCGCGGACATGGCAAAGGAAAAAACTGTCACGTTCATCTAGGCGTCATCTTCCCTTGTGCGATACTCTTCGATGATGTCTTCCAGGTCGCGGATCAGGGCGTCTATCCCCTCCCTGTCGCCGCACTTGGCCATAGCCACCGCCTGGGCCTTCACCATCTCGCTGGCGGTAAGGCCGCCGCGCTTCATCATCTGGGCATAATAGTCCTTCTTGGAAAAAGTCGGCGCAAGCCGCCTGGATGCCCTGTTGTTGCGGCATTCCAGCTCAGCAATGGTCAGCGCGCCCTTTTCCATAAGCGCACGGACGATCGCCCGCATATAGTTGTCCTTCCAGGTCTTTTCTTCGCCCTCCCAGGACTCCAGCATTTCCTGAACGCTGAGAGGCTCGCCCTTGTTCCAGAGAAAGAGCATTACTTTCTCTTCGGTCTTTGTCAGTGCCGGGATGTTCATTTTTCACCTTCTCTCTATAGATAATAAATTTTTCAGAACGGCAAATGACTTTGTATTCATCATCTGTCAGTTATAGTATATATCACGATTGGCCTGATGTCAAGGGGTTTTCGCAAAATTTTCAGCGGTTTTTACAAAAAATCTCTCACTACCCCGCCTGCAGCCTGACCTCCATCCCGTCATAGGTCTCCGCGCTGCACCGCGCCACAATGGGGTCGCTGGTCTCCGAAAGCGCATAAAACCGCACCTTGCTCTCATCCCCCTCCACAGGATAGACCGACTCAGCCCTGACCTGACTGATAACATACCTGTTCCCCCAGGGCCCTTCGGTCCGCTTCACCGTGTCCACCACCCAGCCGCCGTCAGGAAGCTCCCGCACGTATTCCAAGGGAACACAGACCCCGTCCACCGCCCCCTGCGGCGGCAGCTCCGCCACAGGCAGCCGCTCCACATAAATTGTCAGGCTGTACACCGTGGCGGCGATAATCACCAGCAGATACACCGCCCCCAGTATCAGGTAGACAAGCCTTGATCTCAAAAAGCGTTTCTTTTCCATTCGCCGCCTCCTATGCCTTGACACTTGACAGGGCGATGCCCTCGGTCAAATAGTCCTGCCCCAGCAAAAATACCAGCAACGAGGGTATCAGATAGAACACCGACACCGCGAAGAACATCCCCGGGTCCCCCTGCACCGCCTGGCCCAGGTACACCGACAGCGGGTAGTCGTAGAGTTCCTTGAGGAAGACCACCGCCTGATCGATGATGTTCCAGTTATCCGCGAATAGCAGCACCAGCATCGCCGCCACAACGGAGGTTAGGTTGGGCCGGACAATGCTCCGGTACGCCTGCCAGGAGCCAGCTCCGTCCAGAAATGCCGCCTCCATGCACTCCTTTGGAAAGTTCTTCAGCTGCTGGCGCAAAAGGAACACCCCCAGCGGGTGGAACATGGCGGGCAGGATGATGGCAAGATATGACTCCCGAATATTCAGCCAGCCTGCCACCACAAAGTTTGGCACCAAGGTTATCTGGGTGGGCATGAGCATCACAATTATGTAGGCAAAATACAGCGCTTCTTTATACTTCCACCTGAGATTCTCAAGCCCATACGCGGCCATGGGGGCCAGAATACACTGCCCCGCCAGCACCGGCACCACCAGCAGCACGGAGTTCCAGAACATCCGCAGATAGCCGGGGCTGTGAAAGAGCAGCAGCCGGTACTGCTCAAGGGAGGGCTGCTCAGGAACCAGCCCGAAACGCACAAAATGGATGCCGTGTGAGCTGAAATCCCCGGCGTTGGCCCCGGTGATCTCCCGGCCGTAGCGGCTGAGTATCTCGGCGCCGCTCATAAAGGAGTTTGCGAACAGATAGAGCACCGGGAAAAGCGCCAGCGCCGCCGCTGTAACGATTAAAATGGTAGGCAAAATCTTTATTCTTCGCATTTTTCACCTCACTGAAAGGAATCCGTAACCCTCTTTTGAGCGTAGAATACAGCCAACAGCGCCAGCCCGATGACCAGGAACATTATGTACGCCGCGGCGGACAGCTTCTGCATATTCATGGCGGCGAACTGGTTGTTCATATAGTGCTGCAGCATATAGATGTCCGGGCTCGGGTAGCTGCCGTAGAGCATGTAGACTTCCTTGAACACCTTGAAGGAATTGACAATGCTCATAAGTAGCACCACAAAGGTGGTGGGCGAGAGATATACCCAGGTGACATTGGCAAACTGCCGGAAAACCCCCGCCCCCTCCAGGGCCATCTGCTCATAATAGGTCTTCGGTATCCAGTTAAGGCCCGACCAGAATAAGATAATATTAGAGCTTACGTTCTTCCAAAGAAAGATCACAACCAGTGAGGCCATGGACCAGTCGCTGGGCGAGACGGCCTCATGTGAAAATCCCGCTTGAAGCAGCATCTTCATCACCAGCCCATTAGAAGAAAACAGCGTGTTCCAGAAGGAGACGATGCTGCCCGAGGGCACCACCAGCGGCACAAGCAAAACTAGGGTAGCCAGTGCCCTGCCCCGCTTCAGCCCCTTCAGGCAGAGGGCCAGCACTAGGGCAAGTCCCATGCTCAGGGGCACGCAGATACATACAAACAGCGCGGTATTCCCCGCCGCCTGTAGGAACAGCGGGTTACATAGCGTCTCCTCAAAATGCCGCAGCCCCACAAACTCCCAGGAGGTCATGTTGTCTATCACCGCGTAGCAGAAGGAGTAGACAAAGGGGACTATGTAGAAAAACGCCACCCCCAGCAGGCTGGGCAGCAGAAAGAGCCAGTATGATCTTTTGTTTCGCATAGTATCAAGTCCTCGCGTTTTTTGCTTTGTCACTCATGCAGCCAAATAGTGACCCTCTCCTGGATCTTCTTCGCGCACTGCTCCGCCGTGCCCAGCCCATTTACATAATACTCGTCCAAAAACTCCTGCACGTCAATTCCATACGCCCCGGAATTCACAAGCGGCAGGGAGAGCACCTGCTCAAACCTCTTTGTCACCGCTCCAGTATCGAGAGAATCAGGCTTATAGCCGACGATAGCACCTCTATTGCCACATTCGGCATAATGTTTTAAGTTATTCTGGAAGTTGGTTTTCGATATCGGAATATCGTTTGTGTACATGCCCGGAGAACCTAAATGAGAAAAAGTTACCCACTCCTCGTCCCTGGGGGAAATGCAATACTTGATAAACTCCCAGGCCAGTTCTTTTGTGGTACAGCTTGATGGTATAGAAAAGCTCTCCCGAGAACTCAGGCCCAACATACCGTTAGAGCTTACCAGCGGATAAGGACCGGCTAAATATTCCATGGGATATTCCATATACACAATATAATAATTCATTACCGTTTCCACTGACGCAAAGGCCGGCCGGCTTTTGTAGAGCATGTTTTGAAACCTATCAACGTCCAAAGCCCCTATACAAAAGGCGGAATCCATAATAGCGCCGGTCGTTTGAAAACGAATCTGCTCGTTGAATATCCCGCTGTCCATCATGCCCCGCTCTTCCTCATAATCAAGGTCCGGGTCCTCGGCGTTGGCAGCCTGGGTGCGCTCTAGAAAAGAGACGAACTCCGGGGATTCAAAATTGGAAGTTCCTGCATTTAGGTCAATATAACTTGGCCGTTCGATGGGGAACAAAGTTCCCTTATCCGGGGAAGTGAAAAACAGATTTAAATCGCTGTCGGTTTCAACCGCTTTCTCATACCAATCCAAAAGCTGGGTCACATTTACCGTTTCCAAGGAATCCGCGTCCACATCTATCGTTTTTAAGATCTCTCTATTAAAATATGCCCCGTCGAACATGAAAGAGATCGGTATAACCGGAAGTTTCCCATCGCAGGAAAACGCTTCCAGTACCGGCTGGAAATATTCTGAACTGTCCAAGTCGGGGTCATTCTCAAAATATGTCCACAGATCCTCAAGAAGACCGCTCTTAGAGAGCTGGGGAATGTGGAATCGCTCGTCCATTCTGTAAAGAAGATAATCCCCCTCGCCGCTTGCCAGCTCTACCCGCATCTGCGTGTAAAAGTTCCCCCGGCGAATCTCACGTTCTGCCCGCGTCAAAGTATTATTTTCGACGGTCGGAATCCCGATGTCAAAGTTAATGGTCACATTGGGGTGAAGCGCCATAAATTCCTTTGCCAGATCGTATAGCTCATCCCGAAGGTGACATGTCTTGATAAGCAGCTCGCCGCTCAGATCATCATCCGCAAGCGGCTTCGGATCCTTTATCTTATCCTTCGAGGGCCCGATATAGTTGGGGGCATCGTAGTCTATCTCGGGCTCAGAACTCTCTCCCGGCGTGGATTCGCTGGATTGCTGTATAGCCTGGCTGTATACCTGGTCGCTGGTCCCTTGGCAGCCGGAAAAGGTGAGCAGCAGAAGGCTGGTGATTAAAATGACGGACAGCACTCGTTTCATGGCAGTCATCCTTTTCATGGTTATATTTGCCCCATGCTGCAAATCACTCATGCAGCCAAATAGTGACCCTCTCCTGGATCTTCTTTGCGCACTGTTCCGCCGTGCCCAGCCCATTTACATAATACTCGTCCAAAAACTCCTGCACGTCAATTCCGTATGTACCGGAGTTCACAAGCGGCAGGGAGAGCACCTGCTCCAGCTTATTTGTCACGGCCTCCGCATTGACGGAATCCAAATCGTAAACTACAATATTATTCCCATCGCCGTTTTGAGCATAATATTTCTGATTATTTTGAAAATTAGTTTTAGATATTGGAATATCGCTTGTGTACATGCCTGGAGAGCCCAAATGAGAGAAAGTTACCCACTCCTCGCTCCTGGGGGAAATGCAATACTTGATGAACTCCCATGCCAGTTCCTTTGACGTGCAGCTGGAGGGTATGGCAAAACTATCAAGGGAAGTCAGACCCAGCGTACCGTTGGAGCTTATCAGTGGATAGGGGCCGGCCGCGTACTCCATGGGCGAGTCCATACGCAAAAGCGTATAACTCATCACTGACTCTATCGCTGCGAAGGCTGGGCGGCTCTTAACAGCTACATTGCGGAATTTCTCATTCAATTCAGGCCCTAATCCGAAAGCGGAATCCAACACCGACCCGGTTGACTGGAAACGAATCTGTTCATTGAACAGTCCGCTGTCCATCACGCCCCGCTCCGTCTCGTAGTCAAGGTCCGGGTCATCGTCGCTCGTTGCCTGAGTGCGCTCTAAAAAGGAGATGAACTCCGGGGATTCAAAGCTGGAAGTTTCCTTATCCAGGTCAATATAGTCGGGCCGCTCTATGGGGAACAGCGTTTCTTTATCCGGGGAAGTGAAGAATAGATTCAAATCACTGTTGCTTTCAGTCGCTTTCTCGTACCAGTCCAAAAGCTGCGTTACGCTTACTGTGTCTATCGCGTCCGCGTCCACATCTATTTCACTTAAAATCTCGCGATTCAAATAGGCTGCGTCGAACATAAAAGAGATCGGTATAACCGGGAGCTTCCCATCACAGGCAAAGGCTTCCAGCACGGGCTTGAAATAATCAGATGTATCTAAGTCCGGGTCATTCTCAAAATACGGCCACAGGTCCTCAAGCAAGCCGATCCTTGAAAGCTGGGGGATATGGAACCTCTCGTCCATCCTATAGAGAAGGTAATCCGCCTCGCTGCTTGCCATTTCCACCCTCAGCTGCGTGTAAAAATTCTCCTGGCGAAGCTGGCGCTCCGCCCGCGTCAAAGTGTTATTCTCGGCAGTCTGGATCCCGATGTCAAAGGTGATGGTCACATTGGGATGAAGCGCCATAAATTCCTCCGCCAGGTAAGGCAATTTGTAATCAAGATAGCACGACTTGATAACCAGCTCGCCGCTCAGGTCATCATCCGCAAGCGGCTCCGGCTCTTTTATCTCGTCTTTCGACGGCCCGATATAGTTGGGGGCATCGTAGTCTATCTCGGGCTCAGACCTCTCTCCCGGCGTGGATTCGCTGGATTGCTGTATGGCCTGGCTGTATACCTGGTCGCTGGTCCCTTGGCAGCCGGAAAGGGTGAGCAGCATAAGGCTGGCGGCTAGGATGATGGGTAGGATGCGGTTCATGGTTATCCCCTTTTCGTGTTATACTTGGATACGCTTACAAGTTTGGTTCAATTATAGCAAACCTGTGATTTATTTTCAACATCTATAGGCTATTTTGAGCTATTTATACCGGGGAGCCACACCGCTATCTCCTTGTCATACCCCTTCCCCGCCGAGGCATAATCCGCAAATCTCATTCGTCCGCCGCCGCTCAACTCCGCCTCAAACACCAGCCGCGCCTCAAAGGGTGCCTCGGTGACAGGCAGAGGCCGGACCGCCGATATCTCTGCCGTCACCGTTAGGTCGTCCTCCGGGAACTCCCGGGAGGCAGCCAGCGCCACCGGCCCGCGGACCAGGGCTATATGCGGCGGCAGCTTCCCGCTGCCCTCACAGAGCTCGCCGGAGGATATGAGCTCCACCTCCATTGGGAACCGCAGGCAAACCTTATCGCCGTCACGCCAAGTCCTTTCAAGCTTCAGCCAGCCTGCTTTTGCCGCAACGCTCTCGCCGTTTACTGAGGCCTCGGGCCCTCTGCACCAGCCGGGAACGCGCAGGGCCAGCTGGAAGGCCTCCGGCCCTTCCAGCGACAGCTTCAGCGTAATATCCTCACCGACAGGGTACGCAGTCTCGATATCCAGCCCCAGCCTATTGCCCCCGGGCGTTGTCAGGCTCACCTTTCCGGGGAAATAAAGGTTCACCGCCGCGCCGTTTCTGGTGTGCAGAGCGCTCAGCCGGGCCGCGGCCCCGAACCCCGCCGCGCCTATGGCGGCGCAGCATCCGTATATAGTGTTATCCGCCATGACCATACGGCCACCCACGGCCTGACCCCGAAGCCCGACCCTCAGGGGGCTGTAGCTGTCAAATGGCAGCCAGCCGTTTGGGGACAATGGGTCCCGGGGGACCTTACGGGTGTTCACCGCCCCCAGCAGGGCGTTGTGCAGGGAGCGCTCTATGGCGTCGCCGAAGACCGGGTCGCCGGTGAAGCAGAGCGCCTGGCCGCAGAGCTTCATCCAGGTCACCGTGACGCAGGTCTCCTGCATGATGCCGGTGAACTCCGGGTCCGCCTGACGCAGCCTCGAGTGGTCGAACAGCTCATGGGTGCAGCCCGCGCTGCCGATTATGGTGATGTCCGAGTTCAGCACTCTATGGGCAAAGTTCACCACTGCCCGGCTCCACCTCTCGTCTCCTGTGGCCCGGGCGTACTCAAATAGCCCCTCAAAGCAGGACATCATCTCATAGGCCTTCGTCACCGGGTACTGCCAGGGGTCCAGCCTGTCCTCCAAAGCCAGCTCAAAGATATTGGCCGACTGTATGCCCCCAAGTCCCACGATATAGCCCGCAAAATCCAGGTATCTTTCGTCGCCGGTCATGTTGTACAGCCGCACCACCGGCTCCAGCAGGGACGAGGAGTTCAGCCCCTCCCAATGGCAGCTGGCCTCTCGCAGGTCGGCCTTATCCGGTCCGAAACGGTCCAGAATATAGTCAGCCTGCGCCCTTAAAGAGGCCAAAAGCTCCCCTTTAAGGCTCTCGTCCGTGCAGATATCATAGAAATATTCCATCCCCAGCAGCACATATTTCCTGCCCCATATGTCCCAGCCCTGGAACTCCGCTTCAGGGCTGTAGGTGGATATCCTGCCGCCGGGCCCGGCATTTTTCAGCATGGCCCGGGCGGCGGTCTCAAGCTGGCTGTACAGCTCCGGGCTCTGGGTATAGCCCCAGACCATGGCCCCGCCCCGCATGAGCTTGCCCCAATACTCACAGCGCCAGCCCAGGTCATGGTCGTCCGATGGGCGGGTGAACTGCTGGGCGAACCTGGCCCAGAGGTCGGCGTCCAAAAGCTGATGGCGCTCTATAAAGCGGACTGCCTGGTCGAAGGGGCCGGTATAGGCGCAGGAGCCGGGGGCCGGGATAAAAAGCCTGTCGGCGGCGAGCCGGGGGCCGTAGGCGGAATAGTTTGCGGTCAGGCGTTGAGAGCTGATGCTTTGCATAGGGGATCCTCCTTTGGATAATAGTCGTCAGAATATGTCTATTTAACTGCTTATCACCGCATTACCAGCTCGCCGTCCTCCGGCAGCCTGCCCGGCAGCGCGCAGGGCTCCTGCTGATACCAGAAGGCCACCGAGGTATAGTCGTCATACCGTGGGCCGGTCCAGCCCAGGTTGTCCATGGTCATCCTAAATGAGCTGCCGAAGTATACCGGGTCCTGGATGTGGAAGCGGTACAGCATGAACCGCTGCTGGCCGTTGTACATCTCGCCGCTGTCGTTGCCGGTGATGGCATATAGCCCGGCGTACAGGCCGCTGAACGTCTGATAGCGCTTTAAGAGTATGTCGTTGCCAAAGCCGTATGAGCCGCAGAAATAGTCCTCGGTGCCGGTATAGTTGATGGTGGGGTACTCGCCGCCGTCGACGTACATCTTTGGCTCACCCTCTACCCAGCAGGTGTTGTGGCCGTTCATCCCGGCGCTAAAGCACAGCCCCACGAACTGCCCCCGGCCGCTGACGCCGTCCACCACCGTATAGGCACGGCCCTTCTGCACGGGGTGCTCCTGGCGATAAAAGGCGTGGAAATACCCGGCCGCTGCCGGTATCTCACCCCGCCAGCCCTCTATCATGTAGAAAAGGGTCTGGGCCTCGGCGCCGCGGTTCTCCATGGTGACCCTGCAGTGCCGCCTAAAGGGCATCTCCCAGAAGCAGTTGAACCCCCGGCCCGGGGCCACCAGTATGGGCGCGGAGTTCAGCACTGGATAGCGGCCCTCGCGGTCCTTGAAGTTCTCGTCATAGGCGCAGCCGAAAAACGCGGATATCGGGGCCTCTATCGAGGGCTGTTCGTTCCCATCCCAGTAGACCCGCAGAACGAAGGAGTGGCCCACATACCCGGTAAACCACATATGGGTCAGCATCCCCGGGCCCTCGGTCTCGCACAGGGTCACCGTCTCCCCTGGTTCCAGCTGTATGCAGGGCCGCAGCTTTTCACAGTCCTTTCCCCTGCTGCCGCCGGAATGGGCGCCGGTGGGGTTCTCTGCGGAGAAGCCGAAGCTCTCCCTCTCTTGGATATCGAAAACTGACATAATATTACCTCCTGTTATTTATGATATGCTCTAAATGCTGACGCTCTCTCCCCCGGCCAGATAGTGCAGCCGCCTCATGAACCGCCCCATATACTCGAACTGGGCCATCCCCGTGCAGTGGCAGGTGTAGTATTCCGTGGGGAAGCTGTCCAGGTACCGGGCGTATTCCTCCAATTTTTCGTCCAGGGGCAGCTTTGAAAAGTGGAAGCCGCCCACCAGCACATCAGGCCTGAACCAGCGCACGATGTCCATTACGCCCTTGTGCGAGCAGCCGCTGAACAGCACCCGCCGCCCGTCCTCCTCCAAAAGCAGATACTGCTCATGACGGAAATCGTCGGGGACCAGCACGCCGTCCTCCCGGGTCTGTAGGCCAAAGCTGCCCAGGTCGCGCTCCCTCTGCTCCCGGCTGCAGGAGTACAGGGTCATCCCCGGACCCAGCTCCTCCCGGTCGCCGGCAAACACCAGCCGCGGCGAACCGGCAAGCTCCGGCCTTAGCCCGATGTACTTTTCCGGCCCGTGATAGTGTGGCTCGAAGGCGTACCGGCTGGCGTAGACCTTGGCCCGCTTATTCACCTCCAGAAATGCGGCCAGCCCGCCGCCGTGGTCATAGTGCCCGTGGGACAGGACGGCCAGCTCCACCCCGCTCAGGTCTATGCCCAGCTTTTTAGCGTTTTCCAGAAACAACCCGGTCTGGCCCATGTCAAAAAGGAGCTTCCGCCCCCGGGTCTCGATATAGAGCGACAGGCCGTGCTCACTGCCGAAGCGGCCGTCTATGGCGGTGTTTTCCGCCAGGGCGGTTATCTGCATCTTATCGCCTCCCTTGCGTTTTTCTCATTATATCACATCCCGATGTCAAATGAAATAATATATGAAAATTCGTGAACCTCCCGCCCCATCCCCATCAACATACCAAAAAACCAGACCGTCCACCCGGCGCGGCCAACTCGCGCAAACGCCGAATAAACGGTCTGCTCTTTTCCCTATACCGGGCGGTTTTTTAGAAGTAGATGGTCTTGCCGGTGCGGGCGGATTCGTATATGGCCTCGATTATGTGCGAGACCACGCAGGCCTGCTCCGGCTTGGTGATGGGCGGAACATTGTTCACCACGCTGTATATCCACTGCTTGGCCTCGTACTCCTCACAGGTCAGATTCTGCCCGTGGAACAGGTCCCTGGCTGTGGAATTGGGCGTTACGTCCGCGGTGTACAGCGAGCCGTCCTTCTCGCCGTTTATGCGCACCGTGTCCCCTCTGAACTCCACGCCGCCCTTGGTCCCGCAAAGGGTCATATTGGCCTCGCCAGCGTAGTTCAGCACCCAGGAGGCCTCCACCACCATGGTGGCTCCGTTTTTGAACTTCACCCAGCCCATGGCGGAGTCCTCCACCTGGAACTCCTCCGGGTCCCATATGCCCCACTCGTTGGAGTTCATTGCCGTGTCCGCCAGCTTGCGGTATACGGACCCGGTGACGCTCTCCACGTCGTAGTTGTTGATGAGGGCCAGGGCCGCGTCGATAGAGTGGGTGCCGATGTCGATAAGGGGCCCGCCCCCCTGCTTCTCCTTGTCCAGGAACACGCCCCAAAGGGGCACGCCCCGGCGGCGGATAGAGGGGGCCTTCACATAGTACACCTCGCCCAGCTCTCCCCGCTCCACCATATGCCGCACATACTGATGGGTCACCTGACTGCGGGTCTGATATCCTATGGTCAGGAACTTTCCGCTCTCCTTCGCGGCGGCCAGCATATCCTGCGCCTCCTTATAGGATGCCGCCATGGGCTTTTCGCACATGACGTGCTTGCCGCTTTTCAGGGCGGCGATGGATATCTCCGCGTGGGCGCAGTTGGGGGTCAGCACGTGGACCACCTCGATGTCTTCCCGGGCCAAAAGCTGCCTATAGTCGGTATAGACCCCGGCCTCCGGCTCGCCATACTCCTGACAGGCGGCCTGTGCCCGCTCCGGTATCAGGTCGCAGAAGGCCACCATCTTCACGTTCGGCAGCTTATGCAGAGAGGGCATATGCTTTCCGTTGGCGATGCCGCCGCAGCCGATTATGCCCACCCGGACCTCACGCATATCTTCGGACTTGCTCTCAGTAACTATTGCAATAGACATATCTCCATCTCCTTATTCGTATAATCCCACTACCTCGGTGTTTTTTGAGACGCTGGCGGCCAGCACCTCCTCGACGGTCACCTGCCGGCCCATATCCTGGGACATGTACAGGCCCTCTTGTATCATCTGGGTGCCAAGGGCTATCTCCGCCGTGGGCAGCAGCGGGCACTTGTCCCGCAGGGCCCCCAGCCAGTGGCCCTGGCTGGAGCGGTACAGCATCCGCTCGGGGTGCACGGTCTCAGAGCGGAAGTTCAGGTCATGCTCGTCGATGGTGGCGTTGAAGACGATGTCGTGCTCGGTATAATGATAGCTGAACGGGTCCAGCCTGACGCCGCCCTTGGAGCCCAGTATGCTCGAGCACTCCAGGTTGTCCAGGTGCATGGCCCAGGACTCGATAAGGTCCATGGAGAGCCCGCCCTCGAAGTCTATCATGCCGGTTATCAGCTCCTCCACGTTATAGCCGGATATCCTCCTGCGCTCGGGGTCCATGTCCAGCTCCTGGAAGGTGCGGCCCACAAAGCGCAGGGGCTTTGGGTTGCCCGTAAGGTACAAAAGCTGGGAGATATGGTAGACCCCCATGTCCAGAAGTGCCCCGCCCCCGGAGGTCTCGGAATTGACGAACTCCTTTTTCCCATAGCCGTCCACGAAGGGCCTGCCCCGGCGGCGGAAGCCGGTGGAGCGCATATGGTAGATATGCCCCAGCTGGCCGTGGTCGATAAGCTGCTTGGCGGTATATGTACCGGCGCTGTAGAGCTGCGCCAGCTGGATATGGAGCTTGCGCCCGTACTTTTTAGAGGCCTCCAGCATGGCCAGCGCGTCCACATAGGAGCCGGCCATGGGCTTTTCACAGTAGACGTCCTTGCCCCTGCGCATGGCCTCTATGGACACCGGCGCGTGCATATTGTTGTGCAGGCAGACGTCCACGGCCTCTATCTCCGGGTCCCCCAGCATCTCGGCGATGGTGGAGTAGCGCTTCTCGATATGGAACCTGTCGCAGAAGGAGCCGAGGGCCTCGGGGTCGATATCGCAGGCCGCGACCATCTCCACCTGATCCTTCAGTCTCTCATACTCCGGGCCGTGGGTCAGATTCGCGATGACTCCGCAGCCGATAATGCCTACCTTTACCTTTTCACTCATGACAATTCCACCTCTCTTATAATCTCTTATAATTTTTCCATATTGCCCTCCCGCAGCTCCTCGTACTGTCTTCTAAGCTGGGTGGGCGTGATGCCCGTAGCGTTTTTAAACATTCGGAAAAACTGGCGCTCGCTGGAATATCCCAGGTCCAGCGCTATCTGATGGACCCCGCGCCGCCTGTCAGAAAGCAGCGCCCAAAAAGCCTGCTTCAGCCGCACGCGGGTGACATATTCCATAAATGTCCTGCCCGTCTCCCGGCGGAACATATTGCAAAGCAGCGTCTCTGAGCATCCGAACACGTCTGTCAGCTTTTTCAGCGACACCTCCCGGGAGATGTTGTTCTGTATATACTCCATCAGCTCCCGCAGCCGTGGGGAGCAGCCGCTCAGATCCTCCTCCGGGAAATAGGCCTCATACAGAGCCTGCACGTCCTTGCGGCCCGTTTTCTGCTCAAGCTCCCAGTACGCCCTTCGCACCATCTCCTGAAAGCTGACAGTGTCCACCGGCTTCAGCAGATAATCGTCCACATGCATACGGAAAGCGGTATGGACATACTGAAAATCATCGTGGCCGGACAACATCCATATCTTTACATCCTGGCAGCGCTCTTTCAGGTACTCCACCAGCTCCAGCCCGTTCCCGCCCGGCATCTCAACGTCGCTTACCACCAGATCCGGCGGGAAATCCCGCAGGATCAGCTTTCCCCGCGCCACACTGTTCGCCGTGCGCACCTCCAGGGCCAGCTCCCGCAGGTCCCTGAGAATGGCGCTCATGCCGTCGCAAACCAGCTGCTCGTCGTCGATGATCAAGATTTTCATACTGTCTCCTCCTGCACTTCTGCCTGGGGATACTGTTTGATCCGCAGCGTCACCGTTACGCCCCCGCCCGGCCCGTTGGCAATGGAAAGCCCGCAGTCCCTTCCGTAAAAATATCTCAGGCGGGTGTTGACATTCACCAGTCCGATGCCCGACCGCGCGCCCCCTTCCGACGTCAGAATATCCGGCGCGTCGCTTTTGGTCATCTCCCGTATCCTTTCCAGCATCTCCTCTGAAAGAGGAGGGCCGTCGTTATGCAGCCGGATGAGGATATGGTCCCCCTGCTGAAAGATCCGGTATCTGATGGTCAGCCTGTGCGTACCGCTGGCCTTAACGGCGTTTTCCACAATGGGCTGTAAGATGAACTGAGGGCAGAATACCCGCTCTGGCCGCACGCTGTCCTCCACCGTCCCGGAAAACTCCACCGGCAGGGTGTCCTGCAAAATGTCCAGGTAGTTTTCCGCGTGCGCGACCTCCCCCGCCAGTGTGGCGGCGCCGGCATTGCCGCGGATGCTGTAGCGCAGGAAATCGCTGAATCTCTTTAAGAGCCTGTTGATCTCATCCTTCCGCTCTAAGTACACCAGCATGTTGATCCTTTGCAGTACATTGAACACAAAATGCGGCTTGATCTGGCTTTGCAGCGCGTAGTATTCCGACCGCTGCCTTGCAATGATGCCCTTATATACCTGCCGGGTCAGCTCCGCGTTTTTCACCGCAATCCGGTTAAAGGCCTCTACCAGCTCTCCCACCTCGTCCCTGCCGTGGGGGATCTCCACCGGCCGCACCCGCCCGTTAGCGGCTTCTGTATTTAGGTGCCTGCTTAAGCGCACGATAGGACGTACCAGTAGCACGGGAATGGCGTAGTAGATAAGAGAGAGCAGCCCCAGCGCCACCAGAAACTGCCCTGTAAGCAAAAGCATCTCGTCCCGGCTGAGAAAGTCCTTTCGGGCAAAAACATGCAGGACCATGTCAAGGCCCTCTACATCCACGGATATCCGGCTGCCGGACAGGGCCCGGAAGTCCTCCCGGGTGATCCGTCCGGTGGCGCCGGTGGTCCCGTCCCGCTGCAAATAAACCTCGCCGGACTGGACCACCACCACCTCCGTGGGCAGTATGGAGATGCCGCCGATAAGGGCGGTAATATCCATGCTGCACCGGCACACCCCGATATTGGAGGTAAGACCGCCCTTAATCAGGGGAAGGTATATCTCCAGGATCACCGCCTCATCCGCAGACTTCAGCTCCGTAAGGCTCTCCCCCTTGCGCAGGGACCTCAGCCTTTCCTCTCCAAACGCGGATCCCTCCGCATTCTCCACATACCGTATGGTCTCCAGAAATGACCGGCGGTACCGGTAGACCCGCACGTCCCTTACGATATCGTTGTTGAGCATAAAACGCTCGAACATGGGTATCAGGTCCCTCAGCAGTGCATAGACCTCGTCAGAGGCGTTGCGGTATGTTCCCGTAAGGCACCGCACGGCGGAAGAGCTGTTCTCCACCGTAGAGGCGATATAGTCCGCCTGCGCTGTTACCGCCTGAAAGGCACCGCCGGCCTGTTGCAGCGCCCGCTGCTTTTCTGTCAAATATTCTCTCTGCGCCGTGCTGTTTATTCGCGACAGCAGCGCCCCATAGAAGACAAAGAGGGGAAGCAGGATGGTGACCAGATAGCAGACCAGCAGCTTATTCGGCACCTTCGCATCCAGAAAGGCCCGCTTGATCCTTCGGAACAGCCATACCATAACTCTCCCCCCTTGCCAAGGCCCTATGTCTCTACCGGCGGGTCATGCTCCGCAGCGCCTCCACATCCTTCTGCAGGCGCTCTGCGCCGCAGTCCTCAGGGTACACGTTCTCCAGCACCGCCCAGGAGACGTCCAGCTTTCTGCCCGCTTCCACACCGGGCCGGCTGTCAAAGGGCTGGTCCCCGTTAAAGGCGTGGACGTGCAGGACCTTCAGCCGCCGGCCAAGGCCCGCGATGTAATCGGGGATATCTATCCCGAACTGGGGCAGCTGGCCGATATGCAGCTCCATCCCCACCAGGAAGGGGTCCGTGTTTTCCAGAAGCAGATCCATGCCCCGCTTGCCGTCGAATTCCTCCCGGAACTCAAAATCGTGGTTATGGTAGAGCAGCCGGAAGCCGTTCCTCTGAAGCTTTGCGCCGATCTGATTCAGGCTTTCGGCCACCCGCAGGTAGTTGTCCCGGCTGCCCCGCTCCTCCTCCAGAAGATAGTGGCAGATAATCGTCTCGTTGCCCAGAATGTAGTTGTATTCCATCACATGGTCCAGGTCGTCCCTCAGCGGCGTCCAGTGGTTATGGGTGCCGCAGCAGACTACCCCCGCGTCGTTCATGATCCTGCGGTAGCTCAGCGCCGGAACGTCGTAGTAGCTGTAAAGCTCCAGACCGTCTATTCCCGACGCGCAGGCCAGCCGCACTGCGTCTTCATAGCGCCCCTGGTTCACAATGGGGCTCAGTGAGTAAAGCTGCATACCGACTTTCATTTTTCTTCATTCCTTTCTTTTGAACATAGCTGTTTTTACCTGACCTTTTGTCTTACGCCACGCCATACACCTTCATAGCGTCCTTAATGCGCGGGTCCATGAATGCCTCCAGCTCGTCCATGCCCACCGACTCGCATGTGCTCAGCAGCTCCTGGAAGTTGCGCTCGAAGGCTTCTTCCGTGTCAGAGAGAATGACCTTTGCCTCCCCGGTGGGTATGGCTCCGCTCTGGCCGTCAAAAAGCTGATCCAGGATGATCTTCTCATCGCTGCCCTCCACCGGCTCCGCGTACTTGACCCAGGGCTTGTTGCCGAAGTGCTGGCGCAGCGTGGGATAGTTCGGCGTCATCTCCGGGTCAATGGGAGCGCAGCGGGCCACCGCCTCGTTGATCTTTGTGCCGCCCTGATACAGCGCGGTATTGTAGATCTCATCCAGCTGCCCGTCGTTTACCGCCTTATTCCACTCCTCGCTGAACTGGGGCGCGCCGTTCTCGTCCAGGGTGTACTCATAGCCCTCGCGGCCCCACTGGGTCAGGCGGGCGCCCTCCTCGCTGTGGACAAACTGCATATAGCGGATGGCCGTCTCCGGGTCCTTGCAGCTCTTGGATATGAACGTGCCCATCCAGCCAATGCTGGCGTCGTACACATTGGTGTCACCGACGACCGGGGCCTCCCACAGCACCCCGTCCGGCACGTTCTGCTTCAGGCCGCTGTTTCTGGGCGTGATGGCGTTCTGGGTGCCGATGATATAGGCGAACGCGCCGCCGCCCTCTACCTCGGCCTCCGCCGCGGCGCCCTCCATTCCGAAGTTGTCCGCATAGATCAGGCCGTCCCTGTACAGCTGGTTGCAATAGGCCAGATACTCCTTATAACGGGGGTCCTTCACCACCGTAAGCCAGTCGCCGTTTTCCTGCTCGACGAAATAGTTCGAGCCGTTCCCCAGACCGTAGGCCTGGCGGAAATAGGTCAGCTTCCAGGTCACCGGATCAAAGATCAGCGGCCGCATGTCCGGATAGTCCTCCTTCGCCTTCAGAAGCAGGGCATGGACGTCCTCAAGGGTCTCGAACTTCGGGCTGCCCATTGCCTCATACAGGTCCCGTCTATACAGCATGGAGGAGCACATCGGCGCGCCTACGCCTATCTTGTCCAGCTCCTTCCAATCCTCCGCCGTGGCGAAATGGCTGAGGACCGTAAAGAACTTCTCCTCCTCCTGGGTAAAGGAGAGGCTGTTGGCAATAGACTGCTGGCTGATCTCCCAGTCCAGGCCGTACTCGTCGATCAGCCCCTGCCAGTCATAGCAGAGCTCGCTGGTGGACAGATTTGAGAACATATGATCTGACGACACCAGGTCCGGCAGATCTCCGGAAGCTATCATCATGCCCAGCTGCTGCCCGTCCACCGCGATGGTCAGCTCCATGTCCACGCCGGTCAGCCGTGTGATCTCGTCGGCAATGATCCCCTTCCACTCGCTGATCGGATACCAGGTAAAGTCAAAGAAGCAGCTAAGGGTCACTCTGTGGTTCGGGTCCAGGCCAAAGGGACCTTCGGCGGCCTGATCCCCCGGGGCTTCGCCCCCGGAGGAAACCGTGGAGGAATCCGGCGAACCGGCCGGCGGAGCCGGCTGGGACGAGCAGGCGCAGAGGCCTATGAGAAGAGCAAAAGCCAGAAGAAGTGCTATGGCTTTCCTATTATAACATTTTTTCATAAGAGAAACCTCCCTGTTTATTATTATTTTTGTATCTTTCTGGAACAAATTTGCAGATTGCGTTCAAAAGTCCCTATCCCTTCACCGAACCGATGGTCACTCCGGAGATTATGTATTTCTGAAAGAAGGGGTATACCACTACCACAGGCATGGTGGCGATGACCATCGCGGCCAGCTGCACGGACATCGGCGTTACCCTTACCGCGGACGCCGCCGCGGCAGAGGCCTGTGTGACCTGGTTCAGATCCGACTTTTTCAGCACGGCCATCATCCGGTAGGCCAGGGTCATCAGGTCCTGATTCTTCACAAAGAACGCGCTGTCATACCAGGAGTTCCAGTGCTGCACGGAAATGAAGATGGCAATGGTGGCCAAAAGCGGCTTTGCCACAGGCAGAATCACGCTGAAGAAGATCCGCAGCTCCCCCGCCCCGTCCACGCGGGCCGCCTCCTGCAATTCCTCCGGGATCCCCTGGAAGAAGGAGATGGCCACCAGAACATAAAAGAGGTTGAGCAGCGAGGGAACGATGTACACCCAGAAGGTGTCCAGCAGGCCCAGTGTGCGCAGCACCGCATAATACGGTATCACCCCGCCGGAGAAATACATGGCAAAGATAAACAGCTTCATATATAGCCTGCGGCCCAGCAGGTTCCGATGCGAAAGGCCATAGGCCACAAAAGAGGTAAACAGCACCGTAAGCGTTGTGCCCAGAACCGTGCGGGACAGAGTGACGGCCATGGCCTTGAGCCAGGAGAAGTCGGTAAAGAATTTCTCGTAATTTTTCAGGGTGAATTTGCGGGGCCAGAAGTAGATGCCCCCCAGCTGGGCATCCACCCCCTCGTTAAAGGAAAGGACCACCGCCAGATAGAGCGGATATACAGAAACCGCCAGCACAAATATAAGTATTGCGTATACCGCCGCGTCGATGGCCTTGTCCGACGGGGATCTCCTCAGGTAAGACCGGGAATTTTTCAAAACAACCCCTCCCCTGAAACCCGCTTTGAGACCAGATTGCTGGCAAACACCAGCAAAACCGAGATGGCCGACTGAAACAGCCCCGCCGCCGTGGCATAGGAGAAGCGCCCCTTGGAAAGGCCGATATTCAGGATGTAGGTCTGCAGTATCTCAGAGGCATCGTAGTTCCCCACGTTCCCCATCAGATAGCACTGTTCAAAGTTTGAGCCGGACAATCCCCCGCCCAGCAGATTGCCAAGGGCCAGGATAAGCACCACGGTAACGGTGGGAGAAATCCCCGGCAGGGTGATCCGCCAGATACGCATAAGGCGCGAGGCGCCGTCTATCTCGGCGGCTTCATACAGGGTGGGGTCTATGCCGGCAATGGCCGCCAGAAAGATAATGGTCCACCAGCCGGTCTCCTTCCACATGGCGGTGATAACGGCCAACGGCCGGAACAGCGCCGGGGAAGTCAGGAATTGCAGCCGTACCCCCAAAAGGCTGTTCAGCAGGTCGTTGACCGCGCCGGTATTAGTCAGCAGGATCTGAGTGAACCCGGCCACAATGACCCACGAGATGAAGTATGGCAGATAGCTCACCGTCTGCGCCACCCGCTTAAACCATGAAACATGACACTCGTTAAGGACCAGGGCCAGAAAGATGGGCAGCGGAAAGCTGAAAAGCAGCTTTAAGACGGACAAGGACAGGGTATTCGCCAAGAGCTCAGTAAACTTGTAGTCCGTAAAAAAGGCTATAAAATGCTTAAGCCCCACAAATTCAGAGGTAAACATCCCCAGTATGCCGGAGGATATCTTAAAATCCTCAAACGCGATCAAAATGCCGAACATGGGCAGGTAATGGAAAATCAGCAAGAATACCAAGCCCAGCCACACAAACCCCTGCAGATGCCGCTGCCGCCACAGTCTGCCCAACAGGCCTTTCTTCAAAGGACCTCACTCCCTTCTGTATCAAGGCGCACCGCGCAGGTATATAGCGCGGGCCGCCCGTATTTTCGCCGTAAAGCCCCCGAGCAGCGCCCGCCCCCTTTCTCGCCAGTTTTACAAGAATATTTCCGATTGGAAATTCTTATCGTGCAATCTGCTCGATTCCTTGTTTTTAGTATACCGGAATCCTTCATACCGCACAAGTGACAATTTTTTTAATGAGCTGTCATATCTTTTATGCGCGATATACAACGGCGGCGAAATCCGGATTTGGGCCGTTGGAAATGGAAATGGCCCGGAGGATAGATATAAGAAAACCGCTGCTGCATGGTTTTGTGTGTTCCCATGTAACAGCGGTTTTGTGCCGACTGGCGGTATTTAGTTGAAAGCGCGGCTTGACGAACGTAAATTGATCGATTTCTCCTTCTAGACTAATCGATTGCTTTTATTCCTTTTTCAGACAGGTCTCTAAGATTTTCAAGCATACTATTGATCAGGGCGGGAGAATGTCCTTCCCACTTTGTCACCTCAGCGACAATTTTCAGCGGATGTTTGGTCCTATAAGATTTCGTAGGATTCCCTGGAAATTTTTTATCTGTAAGATTAGGATCATCTTCAAACTCTCCCGTTGGTTCAACAACGTATATTTTTTCCTGACTGCTTCCCTCTGCCAATTCCGCCCCCCAAATCGCAGCGTCCAATGTCCCGGCAAAGTAGACATACTCGGATTTTCTATCATCATTATAATTCTTTCTCTGTCCTGTAATCAAAAAATTTCCGATCTTCAGCGCTGCCTTTGTTCCATGAAAAAACGAGCCTTTACTAAACACAAAATCACCCTTCATATAACTTGCCCTCTTTAAATTTCAAGTTTGTCGGCGGCGCCATTATACCGCCCTCTTCCCGCCTGCCCAGGCTATAAGATTTTCCAGTATCTTTTGCGTAGAAGGGTGGGAAAGCATGGCCAGCGTGTGCCCCGGGGTATACACCGCCACGCGGCCCAGCCCCAGCTCCCGGGTATAGCCCGCTATCTGCCTGCCGCCGGTCTGGGAGACAGAGTGGGCAAAGGGCACCGCGTCCCCGGCGATAACGGCGATCTGGTAGTGCTCGTCCCGCTCCGTAAAATCTTCCGCGCCATCTGTCAGGGGGATATGCTCAAAGTGCAGAGTCACCTCGCACCGGGGCGGGTGGCCGATAAAATAATTACCGGTAAGCTCTGTCATGGTTTCGCCCTCCCGAAAGCAGTTCCCGGCATGAAGGGCGATAAAGGCTCCGCCCTCCTCCACATAGCGTTTGAAGTCCCGGGGCATGACCTCGGTTACGCCCTCCTCGAACCATGGCTCATGGTTGCCGCCGTTGATGCAGTCCCCCTTGCAGACCATCACCACGTCAAAACTGCGCAGATACTTCGGCGTGAGAATGTCCTTCGCGGTACAGATACAGGTCATGTCAAACTTGCGCTTTAGGGGCGCAAGCCCCATCTCGACCACCTCGGCAGGATGCCAGGTGTCGTCTGAAATCACCAAAACCTTCATGGCTTCCTCCTTTATATTATAATATCGATCCAAGTATCGGGCCGCCTGCGGGCCTCTCTTGCCGCATCTATAATCGCCAATATCTCCAAAGTTTCCTCATGGGGAACAGGGACCGCCTTTGTTACAAAAAAGCCCAGGATAGCTTTCATAAGGTTACTGTAAAAATTCCTGTCGTCGCTTTTCAGCCGCGCCCCGCTCTCACCGTCCGACACCATGAAGTTGAACTCAGCGTACGGCTGTGGACTCTGGACAAAGCTGGCCAGCCGTCCGTCCCCATAGTCCAGGATCAACTGAGTGACGGCGCTGCCCACCGCAAAGGCCTTCAGGCGCTTTACCCCGGGTCCCATCAGCGCCACGATAGGCTCCAGCTGGTGGACGGCGTAGCTGGCCAGCGAGTGGGGCCCCACGGTGGACACGAACCGGGGGCGCTCCCTGTGCGCCGCCTGCCAGTCCAGAATATCCTGGCAGTACCGCTGGGCCGATGACGAAAACACCGGCGTGCCGTGCTCCTCCGCCAGGGCAAACATACGCTTTCCCGCCGCCAGACTTGGAGCAAAGGTCTTGTCCACAAACACCGGCTTCCCGCTTTTCAGCGGCAGCTCCGCCACCTGCTCGTGCCAAGCGGAATCATCCGCCGCGATGACCATGACCGCGTCGACGCTCTCTACCAGCTCCTCCATGCTTCCGGCAGGGACGATATCCCTCTCCCGGCACCAGTCCAGGGTAGACGCGCCGCCCTGCGGGGGACTGTCGTGGATGGCAAATGCGTGGGTAACCGCTGCGTCGAGGCCCAGCAGGGCGATGGCCTCCCGCAGAAAACCGGGGTAATAGTTGGCGTGCCAGTTGTCCAGGTAGTAGTCCGCAAAGCCGATTCTCAGCATAAGCGCGCGCCCTCCATATCCGTAACATACCGGCCCGCCTCAGCGTCCAGCAGGAAGGTGCAGCTGGGGTGCAGCTGTAGTACAGAGGCGGGGATATCCTCCGTCACCGGGCCCTTCAGCATTTTCTCCACCATCTCAGCCTTATGCGCCCCCTTTGCAACCAGAGCAATGCGTTTCGTGTGCATGATGGTGCGTATGCCTAAGGTCAGCCCGCCCAGCGGATGCTCTGGCCCTACGCCTGTTTCCCGGCGCACCCGCTCCTCAAAGACCGGGTCCATAGGCGACACCCAGGTCTCGCTGCCAAAGGCGGTGCCCGGCTGGTTTATGCCGATATGCCCGTTATAGCCCAGGCCCAGCATTTGCAGGTCCGCCCCGCCCCGGGCCTCAATGGCCCGCTGAAAATTTTCACACTCCGCGGCGTAATCGTCAGAGATGGTCGCCGGCATGATGAACCGCCCGTCAGGAATGCCCAGCGGGTCAGCAAGCTGCTCCCTTATCATGGTATAGCAGCACCCCTTATAGCTGCGTGGCAGGTTTGTCAGCTCGTCCACATTGAACAGCGTGACCCGACTGGTGTCAAAGGGGTACTGGCTATAGATATGGCTGACGATGGCGTGCATATTCTTAGTGGTCTGCCCGGTGGAAAGGCCGATTACCGAATCGGGCTTTCGCAGCATCTGGCCGATTATCTCCCAGGCGGCGGCTATGTCAAAATCCTTCTCATCCTTCATGATCCGTATGTCAAGCATAGGTCTCCTCCTTGTTGTACATGATGGCGTTGGCACAGGCTCCCAGAACGCCGATATCCTGGGGCGGAATGGGGCTCAGCACAATGCCGCCGGTCACATAGCGCATGGTAAACCGGTTCAGATAAGCCTTGATTTTATCCAGCAGAAACCCTCCGGTCATGACTCCGCCGCACAGCACGATTTTCTCCGGGTCGCAGAACCGAACGAGGTTCATCAGCAGGTTGGCAAGGGCTTTCGCCGCGTTATCGGTAAGGGTTCGGCAGAGAGGGTCCTCGCCGTATAGGGCAAAAATATCCTCCGCCCTGACACGCCCGCTCTCCGGGATTTTCAGCTTTGTGTCCGGAAACTCCGGCGCAAGAAGCCTGGCGCATAGATCCAGCCCCATACCCGAGGCCACCGGCTCCACACAGTCCGGCCTGCCGCAGGAGCATGGAGCGTGAAAGCCGACTCCCGATGCGGTGTGTCCAACCTCACCGGCGTTAAAATGCCCGCCTCGTACCGGCCTGCCGCCGGAAAATACTGCCGCCGCGACGCCGGTGCCCACATTCACATATGCCCAGTTTTTTAGGCCCCCGGCACTGCCGAAAAGCAGCTCGGCTTTTGCCGCGCTTCGGACGTCGTTGTCAATATAGCAGGGCAGCCCGGCCCTTTTGGAGAGTATTTCCGCCACAGGCAGCTCCTCCCGGCGGTCATGATCCAGTTCAAGCCATAGGCCCCGCCCGCTGTCTATCCGGCCCAGCAGGCCCATGCCGACGGCGGCGGGCTTTCCCACGGATCGGGCCAAAAAGGCCCCCAGCGCCCGCTCAGTCAAGTCCAGGGACTCCCGCTGGGTCAGATAGCCCGACGGCACGGAGGTTTGGCGCAAAATCTTTCCGGCGCCGTCTGCTTCGCCCAATTTCAGGCTTGTACCGCCTAAGTCTATCCCGATATACGTCTTATTCATCATCCTCTTCCTCCTGTCTCAGCAGTTCCCCCAAAACCTGTACATACCGGCAGGCCGAGCCCACCCATACCTCCCGGTAGGTGGCGTTGTTGTTCTGTGGCCAGTAGGGCTCGTCGCCGTTTTCCAGGGTCTCGACCCCCACAGGCACCTCGCCCACGCTCTCGCCGGTGAGCACCGCGTACTGGCGGCAGTAATTTTGCCCCATGCCGTACACCAGCGATTGACCAAAGGGGTTCTTGCCCCACATCCAGTAGAGCTGCTCCCGGGCCAGCTGTGAAAGCTCCTTATCCTGGAAATACCGTCCCAGAATCCCCGCCGCTTTGCCCATGGAGAGCATAACGGCCGCATTCCCCCGGAAGGAGAACCACACCGGGAAATTCCGCAGCACAAACCCGCCGCCTAAATCCCTGCCCGCCTTGAGCTGGGCCCGATAGTTTTCCCGCTCCGCCTCATAATCGCAGCAGACGTGCAGATAAGGAAACAGCTCCCGGTTCTCCGGTTCGTCAAGCCTATGGACCCCGGCGGGGAGCATACCGTAGGGGGCGGTGTTACCGGCGATAAACTTTAAGTAATCCCCGTACCGTCTCATGGCGCTCTCCCACAGCGCTTTTTCAGACCGCTCCGGCTGTGTGCGGCAGAGAATCTCAAGCGCCTGCATGAACTGGTGCTCCCGGGCCTGATGGTTAAAGTGCACGATGTCACGATGGCTCTCGTCCCGGTAGAAGAAGCCTCCAAAGGGCAAAGCGCCCCGCTCCTGGCAGGCGATCAGCTTTTCGCCGTACTCCCTGGAGATTATGGCGTACTCCTCCGCTGCGGTTGTCTCATAAAGCCAGCCAGCCGCCCACACGATCACCGCGTAATACTGTGAAAGCCCGCTATTGTAGGTATGCTCGTACATATGAAACGGCTCCACGCCGGTTTGAGAGAACTTTTCTCGTGCAAAGGCAAAATCCTCCCGGGCGGCTTTCAATGCGCACTGGGCAAGACCGCCGTCATAGTCCTTCAGCGCATGGGCGGCATGGGCTTCAATACCGGCGAACAGGAAGTTCTCAAAGGCATGGTCGTGTACCCGGGCCTCAACATCGTCAAAGTTTCCCATAAGGCCGTCAGTATACCTAGTGGCCCCTGCGCTTGTGGCGCGGAAGCCGTCCCCGAAGCGGGTGCGCAGGATAAAGTCCAGCCCCCACTGGGCCTCCTCCATCAGCCGCAGGTACAGCGGAGAACCGGCCCTGCACCGCCTCGCGCACTCAAATAGCGCCTGTACGATCTCCCCGGTCTGGGCCGACTGCTGGGACTGGTCCCCCGCATCGTGCCAGCCGCCGGAATAACTGAGCGATACTCCCTTATGCCGGGCAACGATATCATGGTGGCAGGAGCTGTGCTTCCCCGGCACAGGGAAACCGCAGCGCTGGCAGTAGAAAAAGTTTACCGCCTTCCATAGGGCCTCTTCGCTGGGGTCATTCAGAAGCACGTCGGCATAGGGCAGCCCCCCGCTCTCAAGCCGGTACCGCCCGGGGCGGTCATATTCCGAGAAGTCCAGAACGTCGAAACGGCCCCGCTCATTCTCAACGTGCCGGACCTGTCCGGTATAAACCGTCCCGCCTGTTTCAGCGTCTGTCAGCCGAAAAAGCTCTCCCGCTCCGGCGGCAATGGCGGTCTTGCTTCCCCGGGGCCAATAGCCCGCCGCGGAGAGCCGGATACCCGGCGCGGAGCTCTCCCATCCCAGCTCATGCTCGGGATTTTCTATCTGCTCCAAACGGATATTCCTGAAGTCGTAGGACAGCGTATCCCCGGCGGAAACATCATGTCCGCTGCAAAAAACGTAAAAGCAGAGCCTGCACACCGCGTCCCGGGGCATGGCGGCGAACTCCCAGACACACTCCTGCCACACGCCGTTCTCCAAATCAAAGACTGTGGCCCCCTCCCTGCCGTATGGATCGGGGACGGGCGTTTTCCCCTGGCTGACTATGCCGGCGTTTAGGTGCAGAATGCGCGCCCCTTCTATGTAGGGCCGTACCCAAAAACGCAGGCGGTTGTACCCCCGCCAGTCCTCCCTGTCAAAGGAAAAGGCCAGCCGGGCCGTGCCGAAGCTGCAGTAATCGCCGTCCGCGGGGGATCCCTCCGGCCAGCGTTCTGACCGCAAGGGGGCGGTCATGCGCAGATAGTCCGGGAACTCCTCCAACAAAGCGGTGCCTTCCGCCCGGGGAACGGCCGATAAATCGCGTTCCGCCAATACTTTTTTGTGTGGGAACCCGCTCTCCAGGCCACGCTCCCGATGAAGAGGCAGCGGGCGGTGGATATACAGGCTCTCTTTCAGCTCCCTTTCAAACTCGCTATCCATCATTTCCCTCCTGATAAATATGATACCATCACTATACTGTGAAAACGCTTTCACAGCAATTAGCAATTACCGACAAAGATTATTCTCAGAATCTGTACACTTGCACAGGAGGCACTTTTTTGCTATACTGTTTGAAAGCTATCTCAACGCAGGAGGGAAGCCTATGAAAACCACCGTTACTATCCGGCAGATCGCCCGGGAAAGCGGCGTGTCTGTCTCCACGGTTTCGCGGGTGATAAACGGCTCCGCGCCGGTGTCGGAGGATATACGCCGGAGAGTGGAGCAGGTGATAGAGAAATACGCATACTCTCCCAGCGGCTTTGCCCGGGGACTTGTAAACCGCAGGAGCATGATCATCGGGGTCATCATTCCGGACATCACCAACCCATATTTTACCGCCATGTTCCGGGAGATATCCGTCGCCGCCCAGAGGGCCGGCTACTCGGTGCTGCTGTTCAATACCGGCTTTTCGGCGGCCACCGCCGGTGAGACGACCCGCAATGAGCTGGAGGCCTTTAAGGTCATGCAGGAAAAGAGCGTGGACGGCGTGCTTGTCGTGGGCGGCCAGGCCGATTTGGTGCGGCTGCGGCCGGAGTACCGGCGGGGTCTTGAGGATATGGCGGCGCGGCTCCCCGTGGTCGTGCTGGGAAACCCGGTGGAAAATTCCCGCTGCCAGTTTATGCAGCGGGAGCGGGGCCAGGGAATATATATGGCCGTGGAGTACCTGTTCTCACTGGGGCACAGAAGAATTGCCTTTGTGGGCGGCGAGACGGACGTGGCCATTACGGAACAGCGCCTGGGCTCCTATGGGGACGCCCTGTCCGCATTGGGCCTCCCATATGATACGGGTCTTGTCTCCACCTCCGACTACTATTCCCCGGACGGCTGGAAAGCGGCAGACCGGCTCATTCGGCGTGAAGCGGTTTTTACCGCGCTGATTGCCATGAACGACAGCGTGGCCCTGGGCGCGTATCGGGCGCTGGCCGACCATGGGCTGAGAGTGCCCGATGATGTGTCCGTAATCAGCTGCGACCAGTTCTTTGACGCGGAGTATTTTACGCCCCGGCTGACTGCCATAGACCAGCATAACGAGCTGCTTGGACGGGCCGTGATTTCCGCATTGCTGGACATGATGGGCGGACATCAGCAGAGCCAGGTGCTGAAGCTGCACCCTGAGCTGAAAGTGCGGGAGAGCTGCCGGAGCTGACCTTCCCCCGCCTTAAGAAAAATATTTTCAGCGCGGTTTAGGTCAGTTTACAAGGACTACACGCAGACCGTGAGACGGGCTGCTGACAACAAACGGCGCTACTTCTCCGGCAAGACTGAATTTATATCTGATTTCTATGCAATCTTCTCCTCCGATATTTTGAGTAATACTGTCACCGTTTGCTCGAAACCCCATAGCTTCATAAAATTTCCTTGCTTTATGGTTTTCTTCCAATACCCATAGATATATTTTTGAATATCCGCTTTCTTTATTCCGAACCAAAGAAACAAAAGGCCAAAAGACAGGCATTGTGGAAATGTGCATAACAGGCTATGGAATCCCATTTATTTCTATCATTCGTATTGACATATAGGTAACTTGTTGCTATAATTGAAAGCGTAACAAATTGCCAATAAGGAGGGTTACATGAATTTAGATGAGTTGACCCAAAAATATTCAAGCTCTACGGATAACCAAAGAAAAGCTATTTTCAGCACATTATTTATCGCCGGAAACAAGCTGCAAACGCTTTTTGATAAACATATCCCAAAGGTATCGTTAAAGCAATTTATGTTATTGTCAATAGTCCGGCAGTCAAAGGAACAGCTAACATTTACCCAATTAGGAAATATACTGGGCTGTTCAAGACAAAATATCAAAAAGCTTGCTGATGTTTTGATGAAAAAAGGGTTTATTACCATTCAGCAAAGCCCGCATGATATAAGAGCTATGTGTATCTGCCCCACAGAAAAGGTAAATGACTTTTATATAAACGACTTTTCTGAATACCAAGAGGAATTGAAATATCTTTTTGAAGTTTATACAGACAAAGAGATTGAAACTCTTTTTATCCTTTTATCAAAACTGTATGCCGGAATAGATAATTTGGAAAAGAGGGCTGCCAATGAAAAAAAGTAAAAAGGTGCTGCTGATAATATTCTTTGTTGTTGCATTTTTGCTTATTGCAGGAAATATGGTTAGGAATGTTCAGAATATTTCTGTATCTATGCCCGACTTATCAAATGTTCAAGACGGGAATTATATAGGTGAATATTCGATTACCCCCGTCCATGTGAAAGTTGAGGTATCAGTTAGCAATCATCGGATTACCAATATTACAATCCTGCAACACGATAATGGGCTGGGGAGTACAGCAGAAAGTATAGTCAATGATGTAATGGAAGAACAGTCATTAAAGATAGACGCAGTATCGGGAGCTACGGTAAGTAGTAAATGTATCTTAAAAGCGGTTGAGAACGCACTAGAAAATTAAAGAGGGAGATTTAGGCAGATGAAAACAATCGTAATTTACAATTCACAAACAGGGTTTACAAAACGCTATGCTGAATGGATAGCGGAAGCAACCGGGGCTGATTGCCTTGAATTATCAGCCGCAAAAAAGAAAGATTTGGCCGCATATGAAGCAATTATTTTTGGAGCTTGGGCTTGTGCGGGCAGTATCAGTAAAATTAGTTGGTTTAAGGGAAATATAGATAAATGGGCAGATAAGAAGCTTGTTGCATTTTGCGTTGGAGGAAGCCCGATAGACAACCCGGAAATTGACGTAGCCCTCAAACGGAATTTCAACGAGTCAGAGCAGAAAAAGGTAAAAATATTTTATTGTCCAGGCGGATTCAATTATGAAAAAATGCCTACTCCGTCTAAGCTGATGATGAAAATGTTTGTAAAAACACTTAAAGCAAAAAAAGATAAGACAGAAGCGGAAGAAATAATGATAAAAATGATTTCTTCGTCTTATGATATTTCGGGCAAAAAGTATATAGAGCCGATTTTGCAATATCTAAACAAATAGATCTTTATTTGGTCTGAAAGATAAAAGATATTCAAAGAGTGGCAACCTAAAGTGTTGCCCCCTCTGAATTATAAAAATGTAACTGCCAATCATGCACCACCCCATGTGGGAGAAAGGGGGAATCATCTATGCCTTACACAGAAGCATACAGAGAACACATCATGTATACTTTCAACGACTATTGCAAGACCGTCATATGCTTTGCGGCTATCAACGCATGGCGTGACAGGAGCTGATGAACTGCTGATGCATATCGCGGAAGGCAGGGAAGGGTATTCCCAGGCCCCTGAGGTGGAGGATTACGAACGGTTTTTTGCCGAAAAGCTGACAGAGGCCCAAAATGTAATCCACATAACCATGGCAAAGCATGTGAGCGTGGGGTATCAGAATGCCTGTGAGGCGGCAAGATCCTTTGAAAATGTCACGATGAACGACACCCATATGCTGCACCAGGCCGGACGCATCTCCAAGCAGATACAGATCCTCTGCGATTCGCTGCTGCTGCATCTGGTCCTTAAGCTAAGAAAGTCCAGGCTTGTAGTCGGCGGCATAAAAATGGGCGGGTTTCCGCGTGTGGCGAAAAGCTATGTCCGTCAGCTGCTTTTGGACACCCGAAACATTGACCGCCGCATCCTGTTCATCACATACTCCGGAATGGACGAAAAAAAGCTCAAGTATATCCAGGATCTTGTACAGCAGTATTGCCCGTTTGAGCGGGTATATCTGCAAAAGGCCACTTCTGCTATCGCCAGCAACTGCGGCCCGGGCTCTTTCGGTCTGTTGTTTATGAAAAGGGATGACGACGCTGTTTCTTTTTTCCAGGCGCCCGGACAGGATAGAGCGTGGTGAGGCCAGGGGCTTAGAAACCGCGTAACGTCTGCGGCATCAATGCACAAAATTCACCCTATCCGACGGCTTTCGGCAAAAGCTGTCGGTCTTGGAGAAACAGGAGGACAAAAATGAATACCAACGAAAAACTCTCCCCAGCACGCGTCAGCGGATTTTTACAGGCCAAAGGCCGTGAGATCGTCAACGGAAAAGGCGAGCCCATCATCCTTTCGGGATGGGGGCTTGGCAACTGGCTGCTCTGCGAGGGGTATATGTGGAAGGCCGGACCCATGGGCGACCGGCCCCGGAAGCTGGAGCAGGTGGTGCGGGAGCTGGCCGGCAGCCGGTACGCCGAGGGCTTCTGGCCGCGCTTTAGAGAGAATTATGTGCGCCGGGAGGATATCCTGCGCATGGCGGAGCTGGGCTATAACTCCGTGCGGGTGCCCATCGGCTGGCGGGTGCTCATGGAGGACGAGCCGGGCATACATTGGAAGGAGGATGGCTTCCGGCTGCTGGACCGGCTGCTGGACTGGTGCCAGGAGGCGGGGATATACGCTTTTTTGGACCTGCACGGGGCGCCGGGCGGCCAGACCGGGGCCAATATCGACGACTGCGTGGACGACTTCCCCAGGCTTTTCACTGACAGGGACAGCTGGGACAAGGCCCTGGCCCTGTGGGGGGAGCTGGCCAGGCGCTATAGGGACCGGTGGATAGTCGGGGGCTATGACCTGTTAAACGAACCCCTGCGCCCGGACGACGGCCGCAGGCCCTGCCAGTACCTTCTGCCAAGGCTGCGGGACTTCTACATAGAGGCAATAGCAGAGATACGCAGGCACGACCAGAAGCATATGCTCTCAATAGAAGGGGGCAGCTGGGCCACGGACCCGTCGGTATTCTGCATGGACTATGACGGCAATATGGTGATCCACTTCCACCGCTACGCCGTCATGCCGGATATTGGCGCGTACCGGGAGTTCCTGGAGCTGTCAGAGCGCTGGGACAAGCCCCTCTGGCTTGGGGAGAGCGGCGAGAACACCCCGGAGTGGTTCGCGGCCCTGTACCCGCTGGGGGCGAAGCTGGGGGTGGGCTATAACGTCTGGCCCTGGAAGAAGATGGACTGCGGGAACTCCCCATACTCGGTGAACATGCCGAAGGGCTGGGAGAAGTTCACCGCCTATACCAGCGGCGGGGAGCGCCCCTCCTATGAGGAGGCCCAGGCCATGCTGGAGGAGTACCTCGATAATATGCTCATAGAGAACTGCCGGGAAAACCCAGCAGTCAGCGCCAGCGTCCGCAGGGAGCCGGGCTGCTCGGTGCGGGCCACGGATTTCGACCAGAACGGCTGCCTCGGGTCCTGCCGGACCGACGGGGTCAGCGGCTACCGCAGGGGCTCGGGCATGAAGATCCTGGAGCCGGAGGCCATGCCCGAAAAGCGCTTCGGCTTTGACTGCCGCTGGGACGCCTTTAAGCTGAGCCTTTCCCCCGGGGAGTACGCCGAGTA
This sequence comes from uncultured Eubacteriales bacterium, assembly GCA_910584745.1. Classification (GTDB taxonomy): domain Bacteria; phylum Bacillota; class Clostridia; order Oscillospirales; family Acutalibacteraceae; genus Acutalibacter. The sequence continues at coordinate 67,217 of CAJUDG010000005.1, read as the reverse complement.
CACCTTCTTCGCCGCGAAGGAGGGCAGCGGCGTATCAGTGGAGTTCTGCGAGGGCTCCGGCGGGCAGGCGGAGGTGTTCCAGGACGGCAGGAGCCTGGGCAAGGTGTCCCCGGGAGAGGGCCCGCTGCCCCTGCGGCCCGCCGCTGAGACGGTGATACGCGTGGCCGGAAGCTCCGGCGAATGCCTGCTTGAGAGGATAGTCTTTGAATAGACAGGTCAGGACGTGAATCCCTTATTGATGTTTCGATAAAAGATTATCCCCCGGGGAAACCGGGGGATAATCTTTTATCACAGCTTTACCTTACGCTTACGCTTACTCCGGCCGCCGGAACTCCTTCTCCGGACACCGTCAGCTCTATATCGCCAGCCTCCTGCCCGGCCCGAAGCACTATCATGGCCCGGCCGTTCCAGGTCATGCGCCGGCCGGTGCCAAAGCTCTCGGCTGTGCAGGGATTGTTGAAGCCGAAGCCCAAAAGGACGCCCGGCCCGCTTACAGCGGCGCTTAGCTCCATGTCCCCGCCGTAGACCCTCCGGCCGGCTTCATCGGCCAGGGTAACGGACACATAGCACAGGTCCATGCCGTCGGCGGACAGCTCTGTGCGCTCCGGCGCAAGTATCACCTGGGAGACCGGCCCGGCGGTCTGAAGGGCATCCTCCGCCACGGCTTTACCGTCTCTGTACGCAATGGCTCTGAGCTCTCCGGGCTGGTATGTAACGCTTGCCTTTGCTATCATCTCATTGGGCCTTACCTTAGCGCACGACGCGCCGTTTACGAAGAACTCCACCTCATCGCAGTCGGCATAGGCCTCGATATCTACCGGGCGGCCCGCATAGCTCTCCGGGTAGGTCCAGCACGGCAGCACATCGTTCCAGTGCCAGCCGGTACCGTACTGGGGCTGCCCGGCGTGCTCCGGGTGGTTCACAAACAGATGTACTCCCCTGTCGTTGCCCCAGATCACATTGCGGTAGTAGGCCCTTGGAAGCCACTCGCCGTCCAGGGCCAGATCCCCCTGGAAGCAGCTGAGCCAGGGCCATCCGGCCATAAGGCTTGTGACCTCTGCCATCTCGTTCGGGTCATAGAAGGAGCGCCCGGCCCCGGCCTCGCCCAGGTTGTCAATGCAGGTCCAGATGAAATCGCCGATGACGTGGTCGTTGTTCTTCACCGCCATCCAGTTGCCCCAGGACACGCTGCCCTTGGTCTCGGTGCCCTGAAGGGGCATGTCCGGAAAGAGCTCGTGGAACCTCTCGTAATTCTGGTATTGATAGTTTATGGAAACTATGTCCAGGCTGCTTATCATGCTCTTGAACAGGCGCAAATGCTCCTCATCGCTTACATAGAGGTCCGGTTTCTGGGGAGGCCCGCCAAGAGCGCCGTTCACTGTTATGCACTTTGGCATGAACATCCCGCCGCAGGTGACAAGCCGGCTGTTGTCCAGTCTGCGGATAAAGTCAGCCTGGAGCTTCGTCCAGTATTCGCAGCCGCTATAGCCGTTTGTCTCGGGTATCTCGTTGCCGAAGGACCAGCAGTAGACCGAGGGGTGATTGCGGTCGCGGCGCATGGTGAACTCAATGTCCCGCTGCCACCAGTCCTCAAACCAGAGATGGTAGTCGTTGCGGTTCTTGCCGGTGCGCCAGCAGTCGAAGAATTCGTCTATTACAAATATGCCCAGCCTGTCGCAGGCGTCCAGAAACGCCTCGGAGGGCGGGTTATGGGCGGTACGCACGGCATTGTACCCGGCCTCTTTCAGAAGCCTCAGCTTGCGCTCCTCAGCCTTTGGCATCGCCCTGGCGCCTATCATGGCGTTGTCGTGGTGGATACACCCGCCGTAGAGCTTAGTCCTGCGGCCGTTGATTTTGAAGCCCTCTTTGGCGCTCACCTCTATCCTGCGGATGCCAACATTCACCGTGCTCACGTCCGGCTCCTGCCCCACTGTCTCCAGGGTAATGACGGCTTTATAAAGGTTCGGCGTTATATCATCCCAGAGCGCCGGGCTGTCGACCTCTACCGTAAGCTCGCAGCGGGTCCTGCCCTCAGGCTTCAGATCAACGTCCGCAGTACCCTGGGCGCAGACCCTACCCTCCCGCTCCAGCCTTACGGTAAGGGCGGCCTTCCTGTTCTCAGACAGAGTGTTGGTGATCTCCGCGCACACAAGTACCTCCGCCCGGTCCGCCCCGACCGCAGGGGTCGTGACAAACAGGTCCCTGGGGTCAACATAGCAGGGCCCGCCCAGCCATAGCTCCACCCCGCGGTAGATGCCCGTGCCGGAATACCAGCGGCTTGAGGGCTGGCTGCCGCTGACCTGGACTATAAGCTCGTTCTGCACGTCAGCGCGTATGTATGGGGTCAGATCCACAATCAGCGGTGTATAGCCGTATGGATGCTGGGCTATATTGTGGCTGTTGAAGTTCACCTGGGCGTTCATATAGGCCCCCTCAAGATTCAGAAGCACCCTTCTGCCCTGCCATTCCCCGGGCATGTCGAAGCGCTTTATGTACGCCGCAAAGCCGTCCGGCACAAAGCCCACTCTCGCGCCGCCCACAGACTCCGGGCCCCGGGGCAGGTCCAGCACACAGTCGTCGGGCAGGTCGACCCGGATAAGGTCGTCCGGCTCCCGCCAGAACAGGTTCTCCTGCGAGGTTCGCTCCCAACCGAAATTAAAGGGTATCTTTTGCATATTGCGTCAGTCCTTTCCGATTGATTTGCTCTTATTATATTATAATATCGGAACATCTTCAATGTCCTGACGGCTTGCTTTGGGGCAAAACCGTATCCTAAACAGACCCAAAAGCTTGACGGCAGGCTGATACAGGAGTATAATTATATAAAAATACTGTGACCGGAGGCGAAATTATGGTGCCAGTCAATGCGCGGCTTGACGCTCCCTTCGTGATGTCCTACATGGTAATTGCAGACGGCAGGAGCAGCCGTTTCGGCTTCATGGGCGGTTTTGAGACGGAGAGGTACGGCCCCGCCTCCTGGGAGGGTCTTCACAGGCACGCAAGCTATGAGATCGTCTATGTACTGGACGGTGAGCTGGTGCAGCACCTGGAAAACGGCGTTTTCAGATACCAGGCCGGCGACGCCTGCTTTCTCAACCGCAATATCGCCCACCGAGAGGGCTATGAGAGCGACTGCACCCTGGTCTTCCTGAACCTTCGGCAGGAATTTTTCGAGAGTCTGTTCGCGCCGGTGCCAATCCGGGCCAGAGGCGGGCAGTACCGTCTCGGGGCCATCAGGAGCTTTATAGAGGAGAACAGCGGCGCCGGAGAGGACTTCAGGCGGGAGTACCTGGACTTCGCCGGCACGGCGGGCCTGAAGCAGGCGGGCTCTCCTCCGGCGGCATCAAGGCTGCTGGACGAGATAGCGATGGAGCTCACCCTTGGGCGCACAGGTTACGCCTTCAGGATACAGGCCCTGCTTCTGTGCCTTTTCAGCGAGCTTGAGGACCCGGCAAGCTACCACCTCTCCAGGATACGCATAGACTCAAGCTCTGAGGAGTTCATCCTGGCCCGGCTGATGGGCTATATGGAGGAGCATAAGGGCCGGGTTGGCCGCCGGGAGCTGTCTGAACTGCTGCATTATAACGGCGACTATCTCAACAGGATCGTGAAGAAGCACCTGGGCGTGAGCATCTCCCGGCTTGGGCGGCGCATCTGTATGCGGGAGGCGGAGCGCCTGCTCACGGAGACCGGCATGAGCGTGTCCCAGGTGATCGTGAAGCTGGGGTTCGTGAACAGGACTTACTTTTACCGCGCGTTTTTGGAGGAGGTAGGGGTCGGGCCGGGGGAGGTCAGGGGGCGCACGCGCCGCTCCGGGTTCACCCCCTGCCCCCCGGGATCAGAGCCTGCTCCACCCGCGGACGGTGATTTGTGACCCGCGAAAGGCTGATATGCTAAAAGCGAAAACGCACTGTGCTCCCGCACAGTGCGTTCATCGTCAGGTATTCACTTATGTCCTGCCGGCTCAGCAGATCCGGTTCTGCACCGTGCCCGCCAGCCAGGCCTTCAGGTTGCCGAACACTATCTCCGCCCGGCGCTCCAAGGCCTCTACCGTGGCGAAGGCCACGTGTGGCGTCAGAAGGGTGTTAGGCGCCTTGACCAGGGGGTGGTCTTCGGGGATAGGCGGCTCGGTCTCGAACACGTCTATGCCGGCGCCCCTCAGCCTGCCGCTTTCCAGGGCCTCGGCAAGGGCCGCGCTGTCGACTATCGGACCCCGGGCGGTGTTTATGAGCATTGCTCCGGGCTTCATCCGGCCGATAAGCTCCCGGCTTATCATGCCGTTCGTGGCGGCGTTCTGGGGCACGTGCAGGGTGACTATATCGCTCTCCTCCATCAGTTCCGGCAGGGTGGTGAACCTGACCCCCATGGCCTCAAGCTCCGGCTTTACCGTGCGGCTGTAGGCAATGACCTTCATGCCGAAGGCCAGGGCGATGCGGATGACCGTGGTGCCTATCTTGCCGGTGCCCACTACGCCCAGGGTCTTGCCGAAAAGCTCGGTCCCCACAAGGCCGTCCTTGGTCCCGGCCCTGCGCACCGCCTGGTTGCAGGGGACGACATTCCTGGACAGCCCCAGCATCAGCCCAAAGGCCAGCTCGGCCACCGCAACGTCCGAATAGCCCGAGGCGTTGGACACGGAGATCCCCCGCTCCTTACAGGCGGCGATGTCCACATGGTCCACGCCCGTGAAGGCTATATCTATATACTTTAAGTTCCCGCTTGCCCCGACCGCCTCTTTGGGGAAGGGCAGGTTCGCCACCATCACCGCGTCGGCCCCCTCGACCCTTGAGCATAGCTCCGCCGTGTCCGCGGGCCTGGCGGCGTATGAGACGAACTCATGACCCATGCCGCGTATCTCCCCGGCGTATCTCTCCAGCAGCTCGGGGCTTATGCCCAGGGGCTCTACCAATACTATTTTCATACAAAATACCTCCTGATAAATTTATGGGTTTACAACATTTACCGGCCGGCCGTTCAGGAAGCCCCGAAGGTTCTCCACGGCGATATCCATCAGCCTTGCCCTGGATTCCTTGGCGGCCCAGGCGATGTGTGGGGTGATAAGGCAGTTGGGGGCGCTTAAAAGGGGGTTGTCCGATTTTATGGGCTCCACGCTCACCACGTCCAGGGCCGCGCCGCCCAGTGTGCCGCTCTTTAGCGCTTCCGCCACAGCCGCCTCGTCTATCAGCGGGCCGCGGGCGGTGTTCAGCAGGAACGCGCCGCGCTTCATCTGCGCCAGCCGCCGGGCGTTTATCATGCCGGTATTCTCCGGGAACAGCGGGCAGTGCAGAGACACCACGTCGGCCCGGCCCAGAAGCTCCTCCAGGCCCACAAATCCCACGCCGGGCTCCGGCTCTTTGGGCGCGGGCTCCGTGTACACCAGAAGCTCCATGCCAAAGGCCCTTGCAAGCCTGCCCACGGCCTGGCCTATGCGCCCATAGCCGATAAGGCCCATGGTCTTCCCCGAGAGCTCCATCAGCGGATAGTTCCAGTAGCAGAAGTCCCGGCTTTTGGTCCAGTCGCCCCTGTGCACGCTGTCGCTGTGGGCGCCCACATGATGGCATAGCTCCAAGAGCAGCGCCATTGTGTACTGGGCCACAGCTGACGTGCCGTAGGTCGGGATATTTGTGACCGCCACCGAGTGGGCCCTTGCGGCGTTTACGTCCACCACGTTATAGCCGGTAGCCAGCACGCCTATATATTTTAGCTGCGGGCACTGGGCGATGGTCTCCGCCGTCAGGGGCGTCTTGTTGGTCAGGACTATCTCTGCGCCCTCCATCCGGGCCAGTATCTCCTCTGCGGGGGTATAGTCGTACACCGTAAGGTTCCCCTCCCCCACAAGCTCCTGAAAGCCCTGCCAGCTGAGGTCGCCGGGATTCTCCGCGTAGCCGTCCAGAATGACTATCTTCATGCCGTCCTCTCCTTTCGTTATTATACCAGCCTCCAGGCCTCGTCCATAAAGCGCTTGCAGGAGGCCAGCACCACGTCCGGGTCCTCGTCCTTCCAGGGCTTCACCTCAAAGCTGAGCACCGGCGGGTCCTCCCTGTTGAGGAAGCCCACATCCAGCAGGGTGCGCAGGAACTGCACCAGCTCGGCCTGACCGTTGGCGCTGCCGGGGAAGCCGAATCTGGGGTGCGCGTCCCCATAGGCCTCCAGGGCCGGGTCTATTACTGCGTTGCCGATATGTGCGTGGGTTATCAGGTCCTTTACCGGCAGGATGGACTCCTCTATCCCCTCGTGTATTAGCGGGAAGTGGGACAGGTCTATCAAAAGGCCAAAGTTATCGTATTCCCGGCGTATCTCCTCGGCAAAGCGTTTTGCGTATGGGGTCGGCCCGATAAGGCTTTTCTTGTCCACATCGTAGTCGAACACTTCCAGCTCAACCTTCATGTCCAGTTCCTGGGCCAGGCGGCATATCTCCCTTGTGGACTTTACGAGCGCTGCGTAGGACTGCTCCTTTGTCTCCTCCTCGTACCTGCCGCTTAAAAAGGCTATGCCCTTGGCGCCAAGCTCCCGGGCCTCATAAAGACCCTCCTTCAGGGACTCCAGGGCCTTAAGCCGGCCCTCCTCGTTGAGGTCGTTTATGTTGAGCCCCGTGGTCAGGAACCTCGGCTGCGCGCCGTAGCAGACGGTAAGGCCGCTCTCTTTAAGCAGCTCCGCAGCCTTTGCGCGGACCGAAGCGTCCTTTATCCAGCTGCACTCTATGGCCGTAAAATAGGGGTCCCCGGCCAGCTTCTTGATGGTCTCCAGCATGGGGCCCTCGCCTTTCATTATCTCGGGATAGCTCATAAAGGCGATGGTGCCAAGCTTCATATAAGAATATATCGGTTCGTTCATACACTCATGTCCTCTCTTTATAGTATCACAGGAATCATATCTCCTTAAGCAGCACCGCCGCGAACTCGTCCAGCCTGTCCAGGGAGACCTTGGTGCTCTCCGGCCCGGCCTCCGTGGTGAAGGTTCCCCCTGAAAGGACCCTGTCCACCTCAAGCCGCCCGGGAAGCTCCGCACAGAGCCCCGTAAGGCTTACGGGCTCCTCCACCGTCACACCATGGTGGCCTGTAAGGTTCAGCAGCTGTAACAGGAGCCTGTCCCCCGACCTGTCCCAGAACACCTCTACCTGGGGCGGCAAGTTTCCGCCTATCTGCACAGCCTCTGGCGAGGTCCCTGAGAGCACCAGGCCCAGCATGTCCCGGTACTCGGGATAGCCCAGCCTGTGGTACAGCCCGCCCAGGTCCCAGGGCAGCAGCGCATGGCCCTCCGGCGAGCGCAGCAGTCCCGGGTCCTCTGTCAGCCTGTGGCCGAAGCAGCGCTCCGGCGGGCCGAACCATGCCCGCTCCACTCTTGGCAGGGTCCCGGGCCAGCCCATATAGCGGGCAAAGGTTCCGTCCAGCAGTATCCAGCCCCGGCCCTCCAGGGGCTCCAGGCCAGCAGAGGGCTCCACTTGTAGGTATGCGGAACGGTTTTCGTTGATCTCGCCTGTGCGGCTCAGGCCCAGCCGCATTTGCAGCGCCCCGTCCATCTCTCCGGGCCCCAGCAGGATGAGCTTTTTGCCCGCGCTCTCGGCCAACCCCAGAGCTTCCGGCAGCACCTCCCCCAGCTCCGGGGCCAGCACCGTGGTGTAGCGCTCAAGGATCGACGGCTCCTCCGCCGCTCTCTGGTCCAGAACGCAGTCAAATGGAATGTGCAGCTCTTTAAGTGCCCGAAACACTCCCCGGTACGCTTGGCTCTCCCGGCGCGAAAGGGGCAGGAGCACCGCGAGCTTCGCTAAAGAGTCCAGATGTCCGTATACCTCCTGGTGCTCAGCGTGGTATCTGAAAACCTCCTTTGCGGCGGAGACGCTGTCCAGGTCATGGTAGTCCTCGAACACGCCTATTATGCAGAAGTCTAAACCAGAGCCCGCCGCCATATTCTCATAGAGCCGCAGCCTTGTCAGTGCCGGGGGCACGGCTGAAAAGCGGTAGAATATGTCCGCCGCGTTTATCACGCAGTTGCTGATGATCTTATTATCCCAGCTTGAGCGCACCTTTGCGACATTTGACGATGAGTTGTACAGCCAGAAGGGCAGCGGCCTGTCCACGGCGCTGTTGCTCTCGTCCCGGATGATGTCCACGTCGCTGTGGTGGTAGGTGCACACGGCTATATCGTCGCCATAACTCCTGACCAGCCTGTGTACGCGCCCCAGCAGCTCCTCCACCACCTGCTCCTGGAAGGCCCGGTATTCCTTAAGGTCCGGCTCGCCGGGGTCCTCGGTCTTTGGCAGCTCCTTGCCGCCGCTGAACTGCGCAAACCGCCTTTGGCAGGCGTCGCAGTGGCAGGGGCCGTAGTAGTTCCCGCTGTAGTCCCAGGTGATGAAGCCGAACATATTGAAGAAGATGCCGTCCACCGGGTATCTCTTTAGCACCTCCTCGATTATCTCCAAAGCGCGCTCCTGCTGGTACTCCCCGCAGACACAGGTGGCAACCGTGTCGTTATAGGGCACGGCCCGGCCGTCCTCAGAGCGGTAGTACCAGTCAGGGTGCTGGCGGAAAAGGCTCTGGTGGGTCTTGCTGAAATCGAACCTGGCTATCACCCTTATGCCCTCTTTATGGCATTTATCTATGATCTCCCCCAAAAGGTCCCGGTCCCCAAGCCACGGGGACGTGCGCTGGAACTCAAGCCTTGTGGGGTAAAAGGCTGATATCCCCCCGGCCCCCACCATCACCACGTTGCAGCGAAACTCCTTGAGCTCCGCTATGAGCTTGTCAACGTCCATGCTGCCGTCTATATCCCGCATATTGTTCTGCACCAGGCGCAGATCATTTTCCATCCACCATGCCATTATTCTGCTCCCCTCTTTGCAAGCGTTATATTCACCATATCCCAGTAGGAAAGCCTGGGCACCTCCACGGTAAGCCGCCCGCCCTCCTGCTTCCACAGGGGCTCCTCCCCGGACAGCTTGAGCTCTACCTTTTTCGCCCTGCCGCCCTCCGGCAGCCTGACGCAGAATTTTGCGCCGTGGTACTCTATGGTGTCCATCAGCGGGCGCTGGCCGATGCCGTTTAGCAGGTGTATAAGGATCTCCTGCCCCTTCTCATAGCAGACGGCCTCCAGCCCGTTCACCGGCTCCATGTCAAAGGTCTGCTTTTCTCCCAGCATAAAACGCACAAGGTTCCTGCCAAGGCGGCTGTGCTCGGCCAGCCTGTACTCGCCCATAAGCCTGCCAAGCATAAAGGTCAGCGCCAGCGCCGCGCCCTTCCCCTCCTGACGGTAAAGGCATAGGGGCAGCTCCGTGTGCTCCACCAGCATACTGGCCCGCTCCGGCGGCGCGCCCACCGAGTTCAGCGGGGCGAAGGGCGGCACCAGCGTCGCCAGGACCTCGGTCCCCGGCAGGGGCTTGCAGTAGGCGGTCTGTCCCCTATGGGGCAATAGCGGCGTCTCCTGGAACTCCTCCCCGCGCAGGGGGGCGCCCTCCGGCTCGAACCGCCAGTAGCAGGCGGTAAGGGGCTCGCTGGTGCTTATCGACTCAGAGATACCCAGAAGCTCCGCCATGGGCGCCAGCTGCTGTCCGTCCGCGCCCTCATAGATGAGCCTGCCGCCATTACCCACATACTCCTTTAAAACTTCCGGCAGCCCGTTCCCCAGCGGGAAGCCATCCGGCACTATCACCAGGGGATAGCCCTTAAGCCTCTCCCCTGTGGCCTGATAGGGGGCCGCAAGGTCAAATTGAAGCTGGTTATTCATCAGGATGTCCGCCCAGCCCTCGGCGCTTTTGCTGCCGTCCCAGAGCAGCAGCGCGTCGGAGCGGGGCTTTGCGCCGTCCATGTCCCCCTCTATCCTCGCTATCTTATGGTCCACCTCGGTCAGCGCCTTTAGCAGCCGCTTATCGCTGATGGTGTCGCAAAAGCCCGTGATGCTGTGCCAGAGGCTTCCGCCGCCGGCGGCCACGCCGCTCATCCAGAACAGGTACTCCGCCGTGGGCAGGCCCGTGTGCCGCCAGTCCATTCCCGGGCAGGAGTGGATTATGCCAAAGGGCGCGGGCCTATTGGGGGCCGTGCTGCCGAACTTCATGGACAGCACAGGGTGCCATAGGGGCGGCAGGTCTCGCCAGCCCCTTGACAGCACGTCCTGGGATTCGGTGCAGATCATGTCGGCGGTGGCATAGCGATCGTCAAGATTGTCCCTATGGAGATTATAATACAGTATCAGCGGCAGGTCAACACGCTTTGCCTTGACGGCCCGGTATATCCCCTCCATATTGTCCCGCACACAGCGGCTGGCAAAGCCGGGCTCGAGCCCCCTTGCCTGCTTTATGGCGTAGGTAGTGTTCTGCTCCACGGCGGAGCTGTCCATGGGCAGCTCCTTGCCGTACAGTTCCCGGTATTTCCTCTTGCAGGCATCGCAGCAGCAGTATTCGTAATTGGGCGCGTTGAAGAATGTGCCGTCGATGTCGTAACGGTCTATGACCTCCTCCAGCACCGGCACGGCCACTTCCTCATTTCTGTACCCGGCGTTTATACACGTCAGGTACAGATTGGACCAGGCCCCGGGCCGCATGGCGCCGAACACCCTTGGGGACATGTCCGGCTCCCGCACGAACCATTCGGGGCGGTTCTGATAGGCAAGGTCGTCGGCCTTGCTGAAGTCGAACCGGGCCACCAGCTTCACGCCGTGCCTGTGGCACGCGTCGATAAGCTCCTGCAGAAGGTCCCTGCCCTTGGGCAGCCACTCGTTGATGTGGTGATATTTCACCCGGCTCTCATACCAGGCGTATATGCCCCCCACATTGGTGACCAGCACATTGCCGCCCATCTCCACGATCTCCCGGGCGATCTTCTCCGGGTCCATCTTTGGGGTGTCCATCACCTGGAGGTTAGTCTGGATGACGCGAAGGGGCCCGTGCCACCAGTATTTTTTCTCTGTCACTGTGCTCCACTCCTTTTATAAGGTATCGTCTCACTCCACCACCAGCAGCTCGTGGTCCTCTATGCGATCTATCAGTATTTCAAGCCTGCCGTCCTTCTCCGTGACCTCGGGACTGACGCCGGACACCCTGAGCTGTGCTTTATGGCCGCCGCCATTGACCGGCAGCGAGACCTTTATGGGCCCTACAGGGGCCGCCCCCTCGCAGTAGCCGGGGGTTATTGAACAGTCCGTCAGGTTCACAAGGTGCAGTATCCTTCTGCCGCCCTGGCGGTAGATGGTGCAGTCCAGCCTTCCGGGGCCTGAGACGTCAACCGGCAGGCTATCGCCCGCGGCATAGCGCACGGCATTTAGCAGAAGCTCTCTATGGTCCGGCAGGTGCTCCCTTCCGAAGCAGCGGTCGATGTCCGCGGCGAAGTACACCACCCTGCTGCCGCTGTCCAGGGTCCCGGCGAAAATGGTGCCCAGGTCCGGGCGCTCTTCTCTTATCCAGCTGAACTCCGGCGGGTATATGGGGAAGGCCGGGATGTACCCCGCTATGGGCTTTAACGGGCCCGCGCTCTCCGCCTCATAGAAGCCGCCGCCAAAGGCCAGGATATCCGTCTTCTCAAAGCCGTTAAGTATCTGGTGCCGGTCCTCTGGCAGGAGCAGATAGTTGTGCATATCGTAATACTCCCAGCTGGCGGTCTGGTCCCCAGAGGCCCCGAAGAACTCCTCTTTAAGCCTTATGCCCAGCTTATCCAGCAGCCGCTTCTTCCTTAGCGGGGCCCCGTCCCCGTCCAGTGAGCCGGTCTGCCCGGTCAGCACCAGGTTCCCGCCCCGGTCAAGGAAGCTGCATATCTCGTCGGTCTGGCTGTCCGTCAGCACGGCTATGTCCGGCAGGATAAGGGTCTCTATCCTGTCCCTATACCGCCCGATATCGTCGGCGTGTACCGGCAGGAAGGGTATCCGGCCCGCGGAAAGGGCCCGGCAGAATCCGCTTAAGGGGTATGAGCAGCGCTCGTCTATATTGTCCCGGCCATAGAAGTCATGGTTCTGCTGGCTCCACACCACCGCCACGTTGGCTAGGTTCTCCCTGCCGTACAGATACTCCTCGTTTTCCTTATGCCACTGGAACATGGGCACGGGTGTGTCGAACTGCCGCTTATCCCGCTGGCCGCCGCCGACATGGTGGAACCACGGCGTTATGCCCCCCGCTATGCCCTCGGCTATCCAGGTGCGGGTCTCGGCGGCGGGGTTCGCCGCCAGACGGAAGGCCCTGTGTCCCCGGACGTAGTTCGCCATGCTCTCGGGCACCTCCACGTCCTCAGTGGGAGAGGCCAGCTTAAAGAGCATACCGTTAAGGGAGTTCTGCTCAAAGCCGCTGATGACCTCCCGGGACTGGTGGTCGCTGAATATGACCTTCGAGCGGGTGCACAGGGCCTTAAGGTCCGCAAAGCCCTGGCAGGACCCGGCCACGTCAGCATTGAGCATCCCAAGCCACAGGCAGTCCTCCCCGCCGTACTTCTTCGTGGTCTCGTTGAAAAGGTCCCAGTTCTCCGTGCGCAGGCCATAGCTCCAGCGGACCCACTTGCGGTATACCGGGTCGTCCCAGTCCACCTTCTCCGGCAGCTCCTCGCCGCAGTCCTCCCTAAAGCGCCTGCGGCAGTTGTCGCAGTAGCATATGGTATTGCGCCCCAGGCCCTTCCAGCTGTTGTCGGAAAAGCCGTCCGGGTGATAGCGCTCGATTATCTCCTGCAATACGCTTGGGATATACTCCTTATAGTAGCCGCTGTTCACGCAGGAGAAGTACCTGCCCTGGGACATGATGGGCGAGCCGTCCTTATGGCGACAGAACCAGGAGGGATGGGCCTCGAAGAACTCCCGTGTGGCCCGGTTTATGTCCATGCGCGCCACCACCGCCAGCCCCGCCTCTCTGGCGGCCCTATTGAACTCGCCGTAGTAGTCCCGGCCCTCCAGCAGCGCGGCCCGGTACTGCAGGCCGAACTTGCTGGGATAGTAGGCCACTATCCCGCCGCAGTTTATGATGACCCCCTCTACGGCGGTGCGCTTCCACTGCTCCTTCCAGAACTCCAGGTCGCAGTTTTTCGGGTCGTCCTCGGTCAGATTGGTCTGTCCCCAGCGGTGCACGCGCCTGTACCAGGGGAGATTATGCTCCGTCATGGTCCTTCGCTCCTTTATAAAATATTTATTATTATATTATTTAATATATTGAAAGGGGAACCAAGCTGCTGCCCGGCTCCCCTCTCCTTTCACGTCACAGCCCATAAGCCAGGGCTCTGTGCTCTTATTTTATTTCTTGGAATCAAAGTATTCCTGCCACATGGCCACATACTCCTCGGTACGAAGGCGCTTGCAGTTTTCCAGGTGCTCGTTCCACTGGGCCTCGGTCAGGCCGTTCACCACCGAGGTGGCCACAAACTTGCTCATATAGTTGTCTATATCGGTAAGCAGCAGGTTGCGGGCCGCAGTCTTTTCGGGGTCATACAGGCCCTTGGGCATCATGGTGACGCAATAGGGCAGTATGCGGTCCGCCGCCTCGCGCTTCTTGGCGTTGCGCGGGTCGGCCACCTCCAGGTCGGCGTACTTCTTCCAGATATAGTTGGGGCTGTTCACGCTGCCGCAGATGGTGCGCTTAAAGTAGGTAAGGTTGGTGCCTTCGGGCACGAACTCCTGGGTCTGGGTCCAGTGTCCCTCGTCGTCGGTGTACTTCCAAAGGCCTTCGCCCTCGGGTCCCCACTGCCACTCCATGATGGTGGTCTCGTCCTTCATGCAGTAGTCATAGTAGCGGATGAGCACCTCGGGGTCCTCGCAGGCGGTGGTCACGCAGTAGCCGAACACGGCCGTGGGCTGCTTGCCGCCGTACCAGAGCTGGTCGCCGTTAGGGCCCTTCAGGGGGTCGAGAACGATGTAGTCGGCATACTTCGTGTCCATGGAGTCGGGTATCCAGTAGATGAGCGAGCCCATGAGCACGTCCTCGTTCTGGGCCTTGGCGTTCTGCTCGTCGTTGGTCATGGTGAAGGTGTCGTTATCCAGCAGCTTCTCGTCATAGAGCATATGCAGCCAGTTCAGCGCGTCGAACAGGCCGGGCTCGGTGCCGCCGAAGGTGACGGTCTCCCCGTCCAGAGAGTACACATAGTCGCTGGGCAGCACCACGCCGAAGGCGCCGAGTATGGCGCTGAGGTTATGGGCGTAGTCGTTGGCCTGGCGGGCCTGGAAGGGTATCTCGTCGTTGGGGTCGCCGTTGCCGTTCATGTCGTTGTCCCGGAAGTATCTGAGCACCTCCACAAATTCGTCGGTGGTGGTGGGCGCCTTCATGTTGGCCTTCTCCAGCCACTCGGGGTTCATCCACAGCATATTGTCGACCCGGTTGGAGGGGTTATCCTTGTTCGTGGGGAACACGTATATCTTGCCGTCGGGGGCGGTAAGCGCCGTCTTCAGCACGGTATCAGTGTCCAGCATCTCCTTGACCGCGGGGGCTATCTCGTCCACATAGTCGCCGATGGGCACGAACAGCTCCAGGTTGGACATGATGTCCACCTCAGCGCCGCAGAAGGCGTCGGGCAGGTTGTCGCCGGCTATCATGATATTCACCTGCTCCTTCCAGGAGTCGGAGGGGATATCCAGCCACTCGATGTCCACGTTGGTGGCGGCGTTGGTCTCCTGCACGCACTGCTTGTCCGCAAAGCCGTTCTGGGAGTTGGGGTCCTTGTTGACGGCCACGCGGTAGGTCTTCTTTTCCTTCAGGATCTTGTCTCCGGACTTGTAGATGTTGCCGCGGATAAGGTCCGCGTCCTCGCCGCCCTCATCCTCCGATACCTCAGAGGATTCGGCGGATGCCTCGGACGAGCTGCTGCCCGGCTGTTCGCTGGACTCTGCGCTGGAATTTTCTTTTCCGCCGCAGCCCGCGAAGATCCCCGTTATCAGCAGCAGGCAGAGAGCCGCCGCCAATAACCTTTTCAGCTTTTTGTTCATTTTTTTACCTCCTGATTTGTCTATATTTCACGGCTTGGGCAAAAGAGCCTGCGCCCAGCCGGACTGACCTAAAATTACCCCTTTATGCTCCCCATCATGACGCCCTTGACAAAATACTTCTGCACAAAGGGATAGAGCGCCATAATGGGCAGAGTTGAGATCACCATGACCGCGTATTTTATGGTCGCGGCCAGCCGCTGCATCTCCGCTATATCCGCCGCGTCCACGTCGCTTTGGATAGTCTGCCCCGCCAAGAGCACTTCTCTCAGGATAAGCTGGAGGGGATAGAGCTTCTGGTTCGACAGATAGATAAGGGCGTTAAAAAATGAGTTCCAGCTGCCCACGGCGATGTATAGCAGTATCACCGCCACTATCTCCTTTGACAGCGGGAGCACCACCGAGACGAAAAACCGTCCGTTGCCGCAGCCGTCCAGCTGGGCGGCCTCCCACAGGTCGTCGGGTATCTTCGAGATGAAGAAGGTGCGCGCCACTATCAGGTTGAACACCGAGAACATACCCATGATTATCATGACGTACCTGGTGTCGGTAAGCTTCAGGTTCTTCACCACCAGATAGGTCGGCACAAGGCCCCCCTGGAAGTACATGGTGAACACCACCAGCTTCATGATGACGTTCCTGCCCACCAGGTCCTTTCTGGACAGCGCGTACCCGGCGCATATGGTCACCGCCGTGCCCAGCAAGGTCTGGAAGAAGGTGTAGAATATGGTGTTCCCATAGCCCCTCCATATGCGCGTATCCGCGAAAACGTATCTATAGGAGGCAAAGCTCACGTCCACGGGCAAAAGCAGCGACTTCCCGGTTATAATAGCGTTTGGAGAGCTGATGGAGGACAGCACCACATAGTACAGCGGATACAGCGTGATAATGGCCGCCAGCACTACAAGGCAGTTCACCACTATGTCGAATACCCGGTCGCCCCTGGACTGGGCCAGGGTGTTCCCCTTCTTTTCCCGCTTCTTCACATTTTCCACAAGGCCGCCCTCCCTTACCATAAGCTGCTGCCGGACAGTGCCTTTGAGGCCTTGTTGACGCTGATCAGCAGAATGAAGTTGATGATATTGTTGAACAGGCTCACCGCCGTCGACAGGCTGTACTGGGCCCCCTGTATGCCCACCTTGTACACATAGGTGGAGATTATCTCAGAGCGGGCCAGGTTCAGGTCGTTCTGTAAGAGCAGGGACTTCTCAAAGCCGATGCTCATCAGGTTGCCCACGGCCATTATGATGAGGATGACCATTGTTGGCAGGATGGAGGGTATGTCTATGTACCAGACGCGCTTTAGCTTGCTGGCCCCGTCCACTATTGCCGCCTCGTGCAGGTCCTCGCTGACGCTTGACAGGGCGGCGATATATATGACCGCGTTATAGCCTGTGCGCTGCCAGACGCCGGACATGACGTACATTGTCTGATAGAGGCTCGGTATGCCCAAAAAGGAGATGGGCTCCAGCCCGAACTGCTTGAGCAGTATGTTGAACAGCCCCGTGGAGCTGCTGAAGGTATTGAGCATACCGCACATCACCACCACGGATATCAGGTGTGGGGCGAAGGTGGAGCTCTGTGTCAGCTTCTTCAGCCACGGCACGGTAGTATAGTTCAGCAAAAGCGCCAGTATCACCGGCATGGGGATGGTGGCGACAAGCTGGTAGAAGCTCAGGGTCAGGGTGTTATACAGCAAGTCCTTGAACTGATAGGAGTTGAAGAAGGACTCGAAATGCTTGAATCCCACCCACGGGCTTCCCCAGATGCCAAGCGCGCCCCTAAAGTCCTTAAAGGCTATCTGTATTCCGTAAAGCGGCGCGTAGTTGAATATGATGAGGTACACCGCCATTGGCAGAAGGAACAGGTATAAAAGCCAGTTCTTCCTGATATTGGCCCAGAGCCTGCCCCAATTCCTCTTCTCCCTTGGCTGCTTCGCCCTCTTTTGCGGACGGCCGGCAGTGCCTTTTTTAGCGGCTGTCATATGGCCACCCCTCCTTTTTAGCTGATAAATTTTTCACCGGCCCCTCTCGGGGGTATGGGTGCATTTTACACAATAACTCCCGAAATGTCCACGAGCATTTATTGAATCTCCCCCATTTCACATTCAATTTTCGTATAATTTTCTCGTTTTTTGAATTTTTCTGTGGATTTTTGCCCCATCTCTTCAATAGATGCAAATTGCTTTCCACCCTTTGGGATGGTTATAATATACATGCCGACGGCAAGAGCGCTTTTTTTATTACGTCTGTTCCGGAAGGGAGATGCCGCTTGCGTGAAAAAGCCCCGTGAGAAACGTCCAGTCTTCTTTAGTATACTGCTCTCCTATCTCTGCACCATGGCCCTGCCCATGGCTCTGCTGAGCCTGCTGTTCTTCTGGTTCCTATATCAGACCTATGATAAGGAGCTTATCCAGAGCGAGGAGGACTCTCTGCACTGGAGCCAGACTCTTATGGACAATGTGGTGCGGGAGATGCAGAGCAACGCCATCATCCTGCTCAACTCCAACGAGTTCCAGCCCGAGCACCTGCGGGCGGCATACGGGAACTTCTACGACGTGACCCGCCGCCTTGCCAACATAACCTATACCAACACCTTTGTGGACGGCTACTACTATCTTAACAGCGAGGTCAAGATACTGTTCAGCCGTGAGACCATGTTTGACTATGAGCGCTTCTGCAAGTTCGGACTGCGCTATGATGGCATGACCCCGGACAATCTGGAGGACATGCTGCTGCAAAACCGGGCCAGCTACTGGCTTGCGGCGGAGCCCGGCAGCGGCGAAGGCTTCGTCACCTATATGGCCACCAATAAGACCAGCTGGAATTTCCCCAACGCGGCCATACTGTTCCAGATAAAGGAGTCCACTCTAAAAGAAATACTCAGCAGGGACAGCCGCCGCCAGCAGCGCCAGATAATGATGCTCTATGACGGCGAGCTCCTCTACAGCAGCTGCCCGGAGCTTTCAGGCGAGCTGCTCTCGTCCGCGGGGCAGGATATATCCCAGGGCAGCGGCAAGCTTAAGGTCTCGGTAAACGGCGAGGACCATCTGGTATTTTACACCAGCTCCGGCGCCGCCGCCAATCTGCAGTATGTGTCCATAGTGTCCTTTAACAGCCTTATGCACACCCTGTCCTTTTACCAGTGGGCCTTTGTGGCCGTGATCCTCATGGCTTCACTTGTATGCAGCTTCGCCGTGCTGCGGTTCATGAATATAATCTATACGCCTATGCAGCAATTCAGCGATATGATAAACGAGATGTTCGGGGCCGCCCCCATAAATTCAGACAGCGAACAGCTATCAGTGGCCCGCAAGGCTCTGACCGAGCTACAGGAGGGGCGGCAGAAGAATCTTCGCCGTGACCTGCTTATGGAGCTCTTGAGCGGCTGCTTCAACACCCAGGAGGAATTTCAGCAGAAGGCCCAGGAGCTGGACCTGGAGCTTTACGGCGAGCGCTTCAACGTCATACTGCTCCAGCTTAAGTACGGAGACCTGCATACGGCCCCGCTGTATCTGTGTGAAAATATCGGCGCCTTCTGGAGCGAGAGCCTGCCGCCGGGCCTCAGCGTACAGTTCCTGCCCCTGCCCGACACCGCCTCGGTGGCCCTGCTGGTGGCCGGCGCGGAGGAGGACCTTGAGGCCCTCTATCTCAGACTGGACGGCCTGCGCCTTGCCACGGAGAACACCTGGGACATGAAGATCGTGGTGGGCGTGGGCATAGAGACATCCTGTCCCCAGGTGCCCATGGCCTATTTCCAGGCGGCAAAGGCCTGCGACTACAGGCTGTTCCAGAAAAGCGGGGGGCTGGTCTTCTTCCGGGACATCACCGGCGACAGCCGGTGGAAGGGTCTATATCCCAGCCGGGAAATAGACACCCTCTATAACGCCATACTCAAGGTGGATCAGGGCCCGGTATTCCTATCCCTGCAGTCCCTGCTCTCTGAGATACTGACCAACGACAGCCTGCTCTATTGCAGCTATATCCTGCGTGACGTTATAACCACCTCCATGCGGGCCCTGCGGGAACTGAACTGCGGCACAGAGAACCTGGAACGGCTCTCCCAGGATTTCAGCCTGGCCCTAAACAGCGAGGAGTCCCTCAGGCAGTATATCTCCGACCTTGGTCATACCATCACCGACAGCTTCTGCAAAAGGGCCGAGGGCGGCACAGATACCGGCGGCAAAAGCAGCTCATTACAGAGCCTGCTCGACTATATCGGAAGCCATTTCTGCGAGGAGAATTTCTCCGTCAAGACCGCCGCTGACAACTTCAATATGTCCGTCTCCAACCTGAGCCACTTTTTCAAGAACAATACCGGCCAGAACCTGTCCGAGTACATCGCCTCCCTGCGCTTTGAGCGGGCAAAGCAGCTGCTCCGGGACACGGACTGCCTGTTGCAGGATATCAGCGCCCAGTGCGGCTATCTGCACCTGTCCACCTTCATGCGCCAATTCAAGCAGCGGGAGGGCTGCACTCCGGCCATCTACCGGGCGCGTTTCAGACAGAAAAGCTAAGTAAGAATATATTATCAAAATATATTATAAAATACTTTATATTAGAAAGGAAGATATAAAATGAAGATTGGAATGATAGGCCTTGGCATCATGGGCCGCCCCATGGCGAAGAATCTCTTAAAGGCCGGCTATGACCTGACGGTAAGCGACCGCAACCCTGCCGCCGTAGATGAGGTGGTCTCCTATGGGGCCAAGGCGGGCTCCAGCGCCGAGATAGGCCAGAACTGCGAGCTGGTGCTGACAATGGTCCCCAACGGCCCCCAGGTCAGAGAGGTCATGCTTGGAGAGGACGGAGTGGCCGCCCATATGAGGCCCGGCTCCGTCTTTATCGACATGAGCTCCATAAACCCCGTGGACTCCAAGGAGATAGCTTCCGAGCTTGAAAAGAAGGGCATTGAGATGCTGGACGCCCCTGTTTCCGGCGGCGAGCCCAAGGCCATCGACGGCACCTTAAGCTTTATGGTGGGCGGCAAGCAGGAGGTATTCGATAAGTTCAAGCCGGTACTTCTTGCCATGGGCTCCTCGGTGGTGCGCTGCGGCGATGTGGGCGCGGGCAATACCACCAAGCTTGCAAACCAGATAATCGTGGCCTGCAATATCCAGGCCCTATCTGAGGCCCTGACCCTTGCGAAGCTGGCCGGAGTTGACCCGGCGCTGGTTTTAGAGGCCATCAAGGGCGGGCTTGCGGGCTCCACCGTCATGAACGCCAAGGGGCCCATGATGATAGAGGGCAACGATGCCCCCGGCTTCAAGATAGACCTGCACATAAAGGACCTGAATAATGCCTTGAGCTGCGCCCACTCCGTGGGGGCCCCTGTGCCCATGACTGCCCAGGTCCAGGAGATACTACAGTGGCTGCACAATCACGACTGCGGCCAGAAGGACCACAGCGCCATCGCCCAATACTACGAACGGCTGGCCGGCACGAGCATTGGGGGAGGTGTGTGAGATGGACCGTGAAATGCGTAAGGACGCGGACAGGATAATCGAGGATAGCTTAAAAGCCGTCCTCCCCGACCAGGCGGTGTTTCGTGCTCTGAAGGACTTCTCCCCAGGTACTGGCCGCGTACTGCTGGTATCCGCGGGCAAGGCCGCCTGGCAGATGGCAAGAGCCGCCATAGACGCCCTTGGCCCTGTGGACGCGGGGGTGGTCATAACCAAGTACGGCCACGTCATGGGCGAGATACCCGGAGCGGCCTGCTACGAGGCTGGCCATCCCATACCCGACAGCAACAGCTTCGCCGCCACCCGAAAGGCTCTGGAGCTGGTCAGCGGATTATCCCGGGAGGATAATGTGCTCTTTCTGCTCTCCGGCGGGGGGAGCGCCCTGCTGGAGAGCCCCCTTATACCGGGCGAGGAGCTTATGGACGTCACCGGGCAGCTGCTGGCCTGCGGGGCGGATATCACCGAGATAAACACCATCCGCAAGCGGTTTTCGGCTGTAAAGGGCGGGCGCTTTGCTTTAGCCTGCGCTCCGGCCAGGGTTTTCAGCATCGTGCTCAGCGATATTATCGGCGACCCCCTGGACATGATAGCCAGCGGCCCGGCCTGCCCGGACTCCTCCACCTGCGCCCAGGCTGTGGGCATTGCGGAAAAATACTCCCTAAAGCTCTCCCCCGCCGCTTCGGCGCTTCTGAAAGAGGAGACCCCCAAGGAGCTTGACAATGTGGTCACAAAAATAACCGGCAGCGTGCGGGAGCTCTGTGCCGCCGCTGCAAAGTCCTGCCAGAGCCTTGGCTATAGGCCCGTCCTGCTCACAGACCGGCTGGACTGCGAGGCCCGGGAGGCCGGACGCTTCCTTTCGGCCATCCTGCAAAGCCACGCCGGTCCCGGTGAGGACCTAGCCTTTATCGCCGGAGGCGAGACCGTGGTCCATCTGACAGGCAGCGGCCTTGGGGGCCGCAACCAGGAGCTGGCCCTGGCGGCGGCCCCGGGGATTGCCGGGCTAAAGGGTGCGGCGCTGTTCTCCCTTGGCAGCGACGGCACCGACGGCCCCACCGACGCCGCCGGAGGGTATGTGGACGGCGATACCATGGCCGCCTTGAATGAAAAGGGCCTGGACCTTCACGCCATCCTCAGGGACAACGACGCGTACCACGGGTTAAAGGCCGTGGATGGCCTTATCGTCACCGGCCCCACCGGCACCAACGTCAACGACGTGGCCGTGGCCCTGCTGCGCCGGTCCCGCTGACCCGGCAGCTCCGCTTTGGCCTCAAGGGTACCGGGCAGCATATTCCTCCAGGCAAAGCCCCTGCTCGTACATCGACCTGGCGGCCTCCACCCCCACATACCGATAGTGCCAAACTTCCTCCACCGTGCCGGTGAGCTCCGTCTTGTCCCCTGGATAGCGGAAGATAAATCCATACTTATAGCTGTTCTCCTGGAGCCAGAAGAACACATCATAGGTAGCGCCCTCCACGTCCACCGCAAGACCCAGCTGGTGCTCGCTGGTGCCGGGGACTGCCACCCACTTGCCAGCCTCGGCTTTAGCCTCCTCCTCTGAGCAGCCCTGAGACTTGTACTTGTTTACCTCGGCGTCATACATCTCCTGCTGCACCTCCTGTGTGCGGTAGCCGGAGATCACCCGGGGCAGCTCGCCCAGATTACTCTCTTTTGCCGCCTCGAACATCTCCATCAGGGGCTCATAGATGCGCTCGTCCACCTTCTCCCCTCCGGGGAGCTCCCGGAGGTTCACCGTGTACCCCTCCGGGATGGGGTTCCAGCAGTTCACCAGCCGCAGGTTCCAGTCCGTGCCGTCCTCGCAGACTGTGCCGGAAGGCTCCGGGGGTGGCAGCTTGCCCACATAATCCCTGCACCCCATTGCCGCCAGGAACACCAGTATTCCCGCGCAGACCGCGCCTGCTGCCCATGTGGCGATGGTGTTCCTTCTGTGCCGCTGGTGATATCTGCGCCTGCGTGCTATTGCTTTCTCTGTCATGATTCATGCCTCCTATAAAAATAATAAGCGTTCCCACCGGTAATATCATACCAGATGGGAACGCTTGATTCTTTAATATGAGATTGTATCTTTCCTAAGATAATCCTAAGATCAGGCGGGCAGGGTGACAGTAAATGTCACGGTTTTGTCCCTGCTTTCCGCCGTGATGGTGCCTCCGTGCAGAGTGACGATCTCCCTGGCGATGGCAAGCCCCAGCCCGGCCCCGCCGGTGCCGGAGGTGCGGGCTTCGTCCAGGCGGTAGAACTTTTCAAAGAGGGAGTTGAGTTTATTTTGAGGGATAGTTTTTCCCCGGTTAATAAAACAAATGGTGACAGCCCCGGCCTGCTCCTGCGCTGAGATCACGATCTCCGTGTCAGGATAACTATAGGCCGCGGCGTTCTTCAGCACGTTACCGAACACCCGGGCCAGCTTGTCCGGGTCGCCGGGGACTGTGAGGCGCTCGTCGGCCTGCAAGCTGACAGTATTGCCGTTCTTTTCCAGCACCGGCAGCATCTCATCCGTAAGCTGCACTAGGAGATAATAGAGGTCCACCGGCTCCTTCTGGATGGCGATCTCCTGCAAATTGTACCGGGTGATGTCAAAAAACTCGTTTATCATCTTTTCAAGCCTATAGGCTTTGTCCAAGGTTATGCGGGTATACTTGGCCCGCTGCTCCGGGGGCATATCCTGGGCTTCGTCCAAAAGGCTCAGGTAGCCGATGACGGAGGTGAGCGGCGTTTTCAGGTCGTGAGCCAGGTAGGCTATCAGGTCGTTTTTGCGGGTGGTCTCCTCCTTGAGACGGCGCTCATTTTCCAGCAAGGCGGATTTGATTTCCAGCATTTGCGCGGATATCTCCGCCTGCTCCTTGGGGAAGACCTCAGCCCCGGCCCCGTCCTCCATATATGCCCGCAGCCGCTGGCTGATGTCGGTGACGGTGCGCTTTTCCCGCTGTTTGGCAGCAATCTGTGAGACAACAAATACCACGGTGAGCCAAATCAGCGTACTTACGACTAAGACTCCCAGCAGTACTGGCTTTAAGCGCCCCCAGTTGATGGTGTGCCAAATCTCCCCTGTACCCTCTACGGGGTAGAAGTGGCTCTCTATGATGATAAAGGCCTCCTCGAACCAGTTTATAAACGCTCCATCAAACACGTTGTCCACCAGAAAAAATAGCGCCGAGCAGGCCGCAAACCCGGCGGTCAGCAGCATGAGAAGCTGTAATATCTTGGCAAATTTATGCTTCAATTTTATACCCCACTCCCCATATAGTTTTGATGTACCCGGCGCTCTCCCCCAGCTTTTCCCGCAGGTGGCGTATGTGTACGGTGATGGTGTTATTGGACTTGGTATAATATTCGTCCTTCCAAATCTGATGGAAAAGCTCTTCGGCACTGACCACTTGGCCATTATTTTCCAACAGGATTCGCAGTATGGAGAACTCGGTTGGGGTTAGGGGCAGGGGCTTATCAAGCAGCAGGCACTGGTGGGTCTTGACGTTCAGGGAGAGCCCTCCGTGTTCAAGCTCGTCTGGCTCCTGGACAGTTGCCATGCCGGGGTTATAGCGCTTGTAGCGGCGCAGCTGGGCTTTCACCCGGGCCACCAGCTCCAGGGGCCGGAAGGGCTTGGTAATGTAGTCGTCCGCGCCCAGGGTCAGACCGTTGATCTTGTCGGTCTCCTCTATTTTCGCTGTCAGCATGATCACCGGGTAATTGCGGCTCTCCCGGATCTTCTGGCAGATGTCGAAACCGCTGGCGCCGGGGAGCATCACGTCCAAAATTGCCAGATCCAGCTCGGTTGATTCGATGCAGGCGATGGCATCCCTCGCGGAATAAAATTTGTGTACGTTATAGTTTTCATTTTTCAGGTATAGCTCTACCAGATCAGCGATCTCCCTTTCATCGTCCACAATCAGAATTTTCTCGGGCATTGGCGGCACCTCCTGTTTTCTTTATTGTACTGGATTTCACATCCCTTCGCAATGATTTTTTCTTGAGGAAAGATTAAGATTTTCTTTAGACCAGGTCAATACCAACAAACGTCGCTGATAGTCGAGCCAGTCTTTCTCTGCCACCAATCGTTAAAGACCTGGCTCCGGTTTGCCATCAAAATATTGCTTACCAGGTCTTCAATACGATATGTATGTGTGCCATAACTGCCAGCACCATGGAACCTGCCTTAATCAGTTCATCTTTTGTCATAGCACTTCCCCCAATTTCTCAAACTGCCGCGCCAAAACACCTGTTGACCACTCATACATATCCATCGTTTCATACTGCCTGTACTCACACTCCAGCGACACCAGCAACATCAGATATATGTCATACCACAGCGCCCGCCGCTGTTGATTTGCCGTCAGTTCCCCCATTCCGTACCCCGCCAGGAAGTCTGTATTCTGCGCATATGTGCGGAACCCTACCTCCATCAGCGGGTCAGCCCAGAGGCTCCGCTCCCAGTCGATGATGCCGGTGACCCTTCCATTCTCCACAAAGATGTTGCCGTCCCAGCAGTCCCAATGCACAAGCCGGGGCTCGGAGACTTCCTCGAATATTGAGCGGTCATGCTCAAGAACCTGCCAAAGCCTGTCAATGTTTATCTTAACGTCCACATGACCATTCTCAGCGTCTCGAACCCCTGCCTCCAGCATTTTGCGGAATACCGGGAACCACTCATCTCCCTGGAACTCCGTCTGTCCAGGATAGCCAAAACAGGGACACATAATGTCATTTATTTTGCGGTTTATAGACCCCACCTGCCGGTTAATTTCTGCAATCTCCCTTTCAGTCAAACTGCTTTTTATGGCGTTTAGGCTCCGTCCGGGCAGTTTCTCCATGAAAAAATAGGTTGACCCACATATAGTGCGGCTGTCATCATATGCAAGTACCGCCGGTGCCGGTAAGCCCGCGGCTTTAGCGGCCTTCATGGCCTCCACCTCACTGTACATAATGTTGCGCTCGTAGGTCATTACTCTGGCACCGGGAGTAGGCGCGACCTTCAAGATGATATGTTCAGTATTGTCAAGCTCCACCTCGTAGGCCACGTTGAAGTAGCCCTCGGTAAGCTCCGTATAACCCGTCATCTTTCTGCCTGGAAAGCAGTATTCTGCCATACGCTGAATGGTTTCCCGGCTCTGTTCATTTTTTGTCAGGCTTTTCATCTATAGCACCCCTTAGATTTATGTAATTCATCGCGGCCCACAGAGCTATGAGCCAATCGCTTGCCACCAGCGCCCACCACACTCCATCCACGGTCTGAAACACTCCAGCCATCAGCAGGGCGGGCAGACGAATAAGAAACACACTTCCCAGGGAGAGAAACAGCACCTGCCTCCCCCGCCCCAATGCCTGCAAGTATGCCTGGACTATCGGCATGAGCCCGGCAGTTACCAGTGCCAAGCAGAGCACCCGCAAAGCGGTGCCGCCTGGACTGAGCAGTTCCGCGGCAAACAGCTCTATAACCTTATCTGAGGCAAAGTACAGTGTCACCGCCGCAAAGCCTCCATAGGCCAGCACAAATATGAGCGCATACCTCATCGTGCACTTTATCCGAGCATAGTTTTTTCGCCCGAAGTCAAACCCCAGCATGGGCTGGATGCCCTGCATGACCCCGGAGAAGGGTGTGGATGCAAAGCTCTGCACCCGGCTGACGATGGTAAAGGCGCTAATCGCCGCCGTGCCGCCAACAGCCCCCAGCACCTGATTGCCAAGCGTCCCCACCAGCGAGCCGCCCAGGCTCCCCAGGAAAGCAGGCAGGCCCACGGAAACTATCTCCCCACAGGCGGGCGCGTTCCAGCAGATATCACGGATTGTCACCCGGCAGGGCGTTTTCTTGCGGAAGAAAAAGTAGTATATACTGTTTGCCGCCGAGAAAAGCTGGGCGATAAGCGTAGCCAGCGCCGCGCCGGAAATGCCCCAGCGAAAACCATAGATAAACACCGGGTCAAGGACAAGGTTTATGAGCACAGGCCCGCTCCACTGCAATGTTGAATAGCCGATGTCCCCTTGGGCACGCATAATGCCGGAGAAGCCGGTGCTGACAACGGTGCTCAGCAACATGATTCTGCCATAGTCCAGGGCATATGGGCGTATTTCAGAAGTACAACCTAAAACATCCAGCAACGGCTCCAAAAGCGCCAGCCCGGCAACGGTTATAATAGTTGAGCTCAACAGCCATACGAACATCATGCACCCCACCACCCGACGACACTTTAAGTTCTCTCCCTCTCCCAGCCGCCGGGATATCACCGACCCGCCGCCTGTGCCCAGGGTAGAGCTGATACCGTTCACCAGCGTCAGCACCGGGGCAAATATGCCCACCGCGCCGCTGGCTGTGCCGTCAACGCCGTTTGCGACGAAGAAGGTGTCCGTCAGGCTGTACGCATGGTACAGCAGAAGTGAAAATGTGGTCTGGGTGCAGAGCGAGAGCATGAGCCGTCCCACCGGGCCCTCCAGCTTATTACGCACGAAAATCCCCCCTTGCCAAGCTTATTTTATCAGCAAGGGGGAGCTTTGTCTATCTATTCATTTGTGGTATGCTCTCTATTGATTTGACCATAATTATCCCTGTACTCCGTGGGTGACATACCGAATTTCTCCCTCATGCCCTGGTAGACCGAGGCAGCACTGCTATAACCCACAAGCTCCGCTATTTCCCCAATAGGATAATTTGTAGCTGTTAGCAGGGCGGTAGCTTTTTCAAGCCGGCACTCCCGCAACAGGTCAAGGAAATTCATGCCGCAGCCTTCCTTGATCACACGGCTGAGATAGCTGGGGCTGAATGAAAAGACTCGGGCAAGCTCCTCCAAAGTCACGGTCTCGCTGTGCTCATAGACATACTCAGTGATGCGCCCCATATCCACTGAACTGTGCCCCAACTTATACCAGCGTTCATCCCCTTCCCGTCTGGAAAGGGCAATGAGCATGAGCTGTAACCAACTGGCTTCGGCTATTTCTTTACATGGGTTTTGGCTATAGTATTCAGCCATCATGCGTTCCACAAACAATTTCTCATCGGCAGTACAGCCGGTATAGTGCAGATAGTGGTAATACTCCCCGATGCCTGTCCAGAACCCGGCCTGCTGTCCGCCAAGCTTTCGGAGGAAATTCTGGGAGAGCGTACCTGTTGGGATGATTATTTTGATAAGCACTGCGCTCTCGTCCTCCTGCAAAAGGGCATGGGTGACGTTCTGGTTCAGCAGGAATACGTCGCCCTCATGGAGCGTGACGCAAGTGCCCAGGTTCCCGATAAATTGGCGGCACCGGCCCCGGTACATATAGAGCATCTCCACAAACTCATGTCGGTGGAAGTAGAGAGGTGTGCGCCGCACGTGCACCTTTGCGGAGAAATAGTCCTGTTTGCGGGTGAGAACGCGCTTGTCGGTGTGCGACTCGCCGGCGTCCGGGAATTGGTAGGTGCCGTTGGAAATGGAGCGCTCCATGTCTGGGGTTAGGCGGTACTCGTCGGGCATTAGAGTGGGGAGGATTCGGTCTAGACGAGATACCTCCTGCCTGTAGGATTCCCCTAGTATACGGGTGAAGTCAGCGGTCATGGGGTATACCTCCCATCAAAATCTGCGCCGCAAAGCAAAGAAAAGCGGTTTATGATTGACTCAGCCACTCCTTGAACTCCTCAAAGGCCATTTTGCCTGTGGCACACTCGTCCCGCTTGCCCTTCGCCGTGGCGCTCCAAGCGTAGAACGCGCCGGGGCTGATCCTCCCAGCCTTGATCCAGTTAAAGCGTTTCTTGTACTCCCGCCGGTACTCCTTAAACAGCTCGTCTGAGTTTTTCTTCTCCGCCCAACGCTTTACCGCGCCGACCTCTCTGCAAGTGTGTCCGTTCTCGTCAACAGTCAGGTTGCAGAACTCCGCCGTGTTGCGCCGGGGGATCGCAAAATATTTGCCGCAGTAGGAGCAGATACGCATACGCTGTTCCCGCTTGACGCACTCGCGGAGGGAGAACTCTACGAGGTCAGATAGGGAAGTTGGGTGAAGGACTTCGGCGAAACTGCCGCTGCTGGTTCGCTCATACATGGTGGAGATTGGTCTGAACTGGTAGGCGTAGAGCGACTCTCTTTTCTCTTTGTCCAGATACGCTTGCAACTTTTCATGAACAGGTTTCTTCTTGCCGTCATCGATGTCCAGCACATCTTCAAACAACCGCATAACTTGTTTTTGCAGAGTGTCAAGGTCACTTGGGATGTGCCGCAACTGCTTGTGTGGGAGATGTTTGTACACGTCCGCGTCCGGGTGATAATCCATATAGCGGAAACGCGCCTGCCAATCGAGACGCAGGAACTCGAAATAGATGTGTTTCTTTGCCAGCTCCTCCAGAGTTCCCATCACAGCAGCCTGCGAATCGAAGT
This sequence comes from uncultured Eubacteriales bacterium, assembly GCA_910584745.1. GTDB lineage: Bacteria > Bacillota > Clostridia > Oscillospirales > Acutalibacteraceae > Acutalibacter. The sequence continues at coordinate 38,537 of CAJUDG010000005.1, read as the reverse complement.
CGCGCTCCCGATAGAAATTCAGCAGGGCCTTGTCCATTTGCTTGAACAAATCCTCCATCGGCCAGATGTCCAAGTACGTGAACCGCAAGAGGCTTTCCAGAAATGGGAAGTCCTTTTCTTTTTTGTGTGAGCGCTCAAACGTCAAATCTTTGTAGACGAAATACTCGCGGCCCTTTTCAAAGTAGGTGTAGAACAGATAGTCAGCCATTCCGATTACGCTCCTTTTGAAAATTAAAAATGTTTTTGAAATTGTCCTTGACAAATGAATTGTCATGTGTTACCATAAGACGGTCGGCAAATCAAACTGTCTTTAAGAGTTAGTCTACAGCAAGCGAACAGAAAAGTCAAGACATTTTTTAGGAGGTGCGGAGTGGTTCAATCAAAGTTTAAAAGCTACGACGAACTGCCACTGTTTCTCAACGCGAAAACAGTGGCAGAAATCTTGGGAATCTCAGTTGCGGGAGCCTATGAGTTGCTGCATCAGGAGGACTTTCCTGTGTTGCGAATCGGTTCGCGCCTGGTAGTTCCCAAGGAGAAATTTCTCTCGTGGGTCGAGGAACAGACAGGAGGTATGGAACATGAGTAATTTCTTGAAAGCATCATGCAGCGGAGCAAAGAACTTCTTTCCTCTGCCTAACGCTATTTTCGGTTTAGGATTGTCAGCGGGTGAACTGGCGGTCTACGCATACCTTGTGTTTTGCGAGGACAGGAAGTCGCATCAGTGCTGGCCAAGCTACAAAACTATTGGCAAGGCTGTGGGCATGAGCGAGAACACCGTACGGAAATATGTGCGGGAGCTGGAGTACAAAACGCTTATCCTGGCAGAGCCGACAAAGTATGAATCTGAGAGTGGGCAGGTTCGCAATGGCAATTTGATTTTCACGATTCTCCCCATTCAGGGAGCAATCAAGTACCACAACGAGTGCCAGCTATCCAGGTAAACGTTTGCGGCCCCTGTGAGGGCCGTGTCAGGCGATTTGGGCCGGGGTCGAGGAAGTTAGTGGCAACCAGTACCAGAACAGCCTGTGAGGCCATTTGTGACGATTTGTGAAGGGCATCGGTCAGGGCGGAGAATATGCAAATAAGCAGAGTTATGGAAGAATATCCAGCCCAAAATGGCGCAGAAAACCGTCAAAAAGACAAGCAGGTTAAAGCGCGGGGTCTACCGCGCGGATGACATCGTCCGGCAGAGCCGGTCGTTAGGGAAAAATTAGGAATTACCGGCCTCTGAAATCAGGGGTCGGTCGGAACGGAGCGCTTTTGAGCGAGAAAAAGCAAAAATATGCGTACTGGATGCGGCCATCGATGGTCGCAGAGATAGAGGAAATGCTGCCGGAGGCGAACGCTACGTCGAAAGGAGATTTTGTTTGCAAGGCGGTGGAGTTCTACATTGGTTACCTCAGGCAACAGAAAAACATCAATTTCTTGGCACCCATGTTGGCGGGAGCAATCAAGAGCGAGGTGCGTTCCCTCGGCAAAGATGTTTGCGAAATGCTGTTCAAGCTGGCGGTGGAAATGGGGATCAACAGCAACATTACTGCGGCAGTTAACGACATCGAAGATGAATCTATAGAAAATATACGGCGCAATGTTGCTCAGGAGATAGCGAGGGTGAATGGGATTTTGACCTTCGAGGACGCTAACGAGTGGCAGAACGGAGGTAACTAATTACGGCGAAAATTATTGTCACCAGCAGATATATGCGGAACTCTCCAAAACGGTCGGCGACAAATCTGGTGAAGTATATGGGCACCCGCGAGGGGGTGGAGAGGGTGGCTGAGGGTATTGATAACTCTCCGGCCACCGTTCGCCAGCAGAGATTGGTGGTAGAAATCATCAAGTTTGACCCATCAGTTAAAGATTATGGCGAGTACCATGACTACGGAATCACTCCAAGCAAGAGCAATGCCAGCGAGTTCATCGATGCTTTTATCGAGCGCAATGCCGACCGCGTTGGCGAGCTGGACAAGCTGGTCAGCTACATGGCAGAGCGTCCTGGCGTGGAGAAGTTAGGATCGCATGGGCTATTCAGCCAAAGCGATGCCAAGATAGATTTGGATTCAGTTGCCGAAGAAGTTGGTCAGCATAAGGGGATCATCTGGACACACGTTATCAGCTTGCACCGCGAGGATGCGGAACGGTTGGGTTATAACAACGCCGAGGCGTGGCATGAATTGGTGCGGAGAAATGTCACCGAGTTAGCCGAGGCTCAGAAAATTGACATCAGTAGTCTGCAATGGTACGGAGCGTTTCACAACACCACGCACCATCCCCATATGCACTTGCTGGTCTATTCCAAGGACACAAAGCAGGGTTGGCTGACGAAAAAAGGGATTGCGGAATTGCGAAGTGCGCTAGGTAACGACATCTTTCGGATGGAGCAGTACAAGCTGTTCACGATGGAAACAGACCTCCGCGACCGGCTAAAGAGGGAAAGCCGGGAGGAAATTGAAAAGTTACTTGCTAAAATCCGCGACTCATATGCGCCCACTTCGGAAATAGACATGCTATTTTTGAAACTGGCTTCACAGCTAAAGACCTGCAAAGGGCGAAAGCAGTATGGTTATCTGCCGAAAGATGTCAAGGATACTGTCAACAAAATAGTGGCCGAGCTTGCAAAAGACGAGGGCATTGCAAGGCTAAATTCCGAGTGGAACAAGGTCAATCGAGAGAAATTATCACTATATTTTGAGAAGAAGGGGCCTGACGTTTCATTGGAGAATAACCCTGAGTTCCGCAGTATCAAGAACGTGGTTATCAGGAGTGCGACGTTGGCCATGAAGATTATGGAGACAGAACCCACGCACAATTTTGATGCGGGTAGTTCGATTCGCTCAGTGGTCAGCGCGCTGTGCAAGATAATTTCAAAGAGCTACGACAATAAAATATCCCTGCTGAATACTCAGATCGACAGCAAACTCAGGAGTAAAATCGAACAAAAGAAGGCGGCGCATGGGTTGAAAACAGAGCGTGGTATTAGGCAGGATATGGATAATAACGAGAACTTTGGAATGAGGATGTAGGCCCTCAAATTTTGCGGCGCTAAACAAAGAATACGGTTTTAGGCGAAACCAGAAAAAGTAAGAAAAATGTCAGTGGACATATGCAGGTACTATGTGGTAGTGTTTGTAGTCAGAAAGGGGGCCAAGACATGGCAAAGAAACGAGCAAACGGCGAAGGAAATATACGCAAGCGGAAAGACGGTCGCTGGGAGGGGCGCTACACGGCTGGCTACGACCCCGCCACCGGCAAGCGCATCATCAAGAATGTGCTTGGCAAGACCCAGGCTGAGGTCAAAGAAAAGCTGGCGCTGGCGATAGACAGCACTAAAGATTTGGACGTGGCCCGCATGGACGATTGCACGGTTGCGGCATAGCTGGCAGAATGGTACGAAATCTATGCCCAGCCCAATATCCGACTGGCCACAGCAGAGCGGTACAAAATGATGATGGATATTTATACCATACCACGAATCGGCGGCATAAAGTTGGCAAAGCTGACCGCCCACGACCTGCAAAAGCTCTACAAAGATTTGCAGGAAAACGGTCGGGTGCGACCCACCAAAAAAGGTGGTAATGGCTTGAGCAGCACAACCGTGCGCAGCCTGCACCTGATGCTCCATAGCGCTTTTGACTGGGCGGTGAAGGAACGGTTGATCGTGAGAAACCCTACCGAGGACTGCATCGCGCCGAAGGCCCGGAAGGTCGAGATGAACATTTTGCAACCGGAGGACATCAGCGCCTACCTCAAAGCGGCCGATGAATATGGCCTCCTGCCGATGTTCTTTCTGGAACTGGTCAGCGGATTGCGAAAGGGGGAACTGACCGCTCTCCTCTGGTCTGACTTGGATGCGGAGAACAAGACAATCTCGGTAAGCAAGCAGTATGTGCGAAATCCCAACGGAGAGTTGGTGCTGTCAAGGCCCAAAACGGAAAATTCTGTGCGGCTGGTATCCATACCACAGGAGGCGGTTGACCTACTGTGTGCGGAGCACAGTAAGCATCCTACCAACCCTTATATGTTCCCCTCGCCGAAAACAGGAGAGATGTACCACCCTGATTCAATCGTGAATCTCCACAAGAAAATATTAAAAAGCGCCGGATTAGGTCACCTAAAATTTCACGAGTTGCGTCACCCAAATGTCAAGCCCAAGACAAAAACTTTTTCATTTTGGCAAAATAGTATTCTACGATTTCAGGGTGCTAATCCGCTTTAGTAATTACTAAATTTATAACTATATCTCATATTTATCCTTGAAAGTTGACGTTATACTATGCACAAACAGAACGGTTCTCTGCGTATAGCAACGATTGTCAATACTATTTTAGCCGCGAAAGGCCGTCTATTCCAAAACGGTTACCAGGGTCAATATTGCAAAGTTCTTGATATAGTTGCTTAGCTTCTGGTAGTCTATCCATACTTTCATATAACTTTGCCAGCACAGAGCGAGAATGCAAATCTGCAGGATTAATCTTTATAGCTTTCCGCAAAAATTTCTCCGCTTCCGCTTCACGTCCTTTTTGCCTGGACAGCAGCCGCCCTAATTCTGTACGTGATTGAATATGTTTAGGATCAATCTTTATAGCTTCCCGCAAAAATTTCTCCGCTTCCGCTTCACGTCCTTTTTGCCTGGAGAGCAGCCGCCCTAATTCTGTACGTGATTGAATATGTTTAGGATCAATCTTTATAGCTTCCCGCAAAAATTTCTCCGCTTCCGCTTCACGTCCTTTTTGCCTGGAGAGCAGCCGCCCTAATTCTGTACGTGATTGAATATGTTTAGGATCAATCTTTATAGCTTCCCGCAAAAATTTCTCCGCTTCCGCTTCACGTCCTTTTTGCCCTGAGAGCAGCCGGCCTAATTCTGTATGGGGATGTAAGTTTTTAGGATCAATCTTTATAGCTTCCCGTAAATATTGCTCGGCTTCCGCTTCACGTCCTTTTTGCCTTGAGAGCAGCCGCCCTAATTCTGTACGGCAATGAATATTAGATCGGTTGATTTTTATCACGATGAGGAATTTTTCTTCCGCAGCGGCATTGTTTCTCTTTTCGGCCAACCATATTCCCCATTCTGTATAACGTTTTAATATCAATAAATTGTTTTCTACGTCAGGCGCAAGGTTGTCTAAAACGGTTTTAATCGTAAAACTGCGTCCAGAGAGATTCTTCTGGTACCTTGCCCACAAAAAGCCTAAACACAAATATGCTTTTCCATCGTGTGAAAGATTTAGGCTCCCTTTTTGTATCCGGGAATATATACGCTCCAAATAGCCCCAGTAATCAATCTCGCCGATTGCGGGCTTCCAACCTTTTCGTATTTCTTTTTTATTTATAATATTTGTTAAAAATGCTTCGATTTCATTTTCATCCATAACATCCAACAGATTAAATATTACGGAATTAATGGTAACTTTGTTTTTATTAAATAGGAAAAACAATTCAGCGATTACATCATGTTTAGGCTGTAGCGTCTCGTTTCTCTCCTGGTAAACTACCGGTTCCACATGCTGGGGTACAAACCGCTCACACAGGCGCGTTCTCAATTTACGCACGTTTAGTTCGTCAAAGCGTTTACAAAACAACGAAAGTGACAATGGTGTATGGAACACCTTCAGCGCCGCAATTACGCCATATAGTTGGATGTCAGTATCTACTTTGCCAAACTCGCGCTCAATCAGATCGCCCCATTCCTCCCAATCCAATTTGATGCTTCCCGGTTTAGACGCAATTTTTTTCAACTCGAACAAAGTTCGGTAGATCAATTCCACCAAACTAACATACGGCTTCCCATACCGGCCCAATGTTTTATTTATCACAGATAATTGATCTGTCTTGCTTATTGCCTCTTCTTTTACTAGGTAGGAAGCACTCTTTTCCAGTATAGATTTTCTTCTTTCCACATTCTCTGAAAAATAGCGAGACGTATAATCTTTTAAACGGTATTCCTTGGTCTGGTTGATGCCTTGCAGGATAACAAGCTTTGCACTTTCAAACCAGCGCAGCAATAAATCCTGATCCGGATCAGCAAGTAGTGTAAGCCTATTTTCCCGTTCTGCCATAAGCAGATGTATTTTGGGATTATGCGGCCACCTGGCTTGTAAGCTTGCAAAAGATTCTCTCCCCTCAAATGGATTGTCAATGCATAGCAAAGCGCTTTGCCCTACAGGTGTAAGTTCAATCAGGCAATCAAAGAATTGAGTTGCCATTTGTTCTGTTATAGTTTCCTTGTTTGACAGCGGCAGCCAGACCGTTAGGTGTCCAGAAGAAGCGTTTTGCACTGCTACTCGCATCATCAGGCTGGTTTTTCCCTGGCCTCCGTTTCCCGCAATTATAACGGAGGCGCCGCTTTGGATGAGTTCCTCTATTGCCTGTGCGGCCTCTTTGTGAGGGACATCCGCATCTGCGCTGATGACTTGAAGCATGGTATGAAAATTATTGTCAACGGTAAAGAAGTTTTTGATAGTCGAATCGTTGCAGGAAATCCTTGCGTCTGTGACATAGCCGGGGGTAATCATCGTAGCAATATGATCTATTCCTTGGCTGTCCAGTCGTGCTTTTATCTGAGAAACTGCTTCCAACATTTGTGGCAAATCGGACAACCTCTCAGAAGCTATTTCCAGATGGTTCTGAATTAAAACATCGTGTACCCACGCTGAAAAGTCCGGAATGGTCATCCACTGCTCCATTAAGTAGGAAATGATAATTTCGGCCTCTTCTTTACTTGCGATATGGGAGGTAACCATATCGCTTGCACTGGGCAGTACATTGCGCTGCAAACACGTTTCCCAATATCCCAAGATATCTTCTTTAATCGGAATCCCTAAATCATCCTGCCGGTATTTTCTGTATTCGAAGTATCGTGCATACGCCACGCTCGATTTTTCCCGAATAGCATCCTGTGTTTCTCTAATATGGCTGCTGTTTTTGTTTTTAAAGTGGTCGAAAATTGTTATTAGCGATCCACCGAATCCTATTGGTGTATTAAGAGCAGAAAGACCCGCTGTGATTGTATCTAAAATGTTGAACATCTGATCACTCCCAATCTCTATATAAATCTACTGATTTTTCAACACATCCCAAATTTCAAATACAGTTGCCATTAAAAGGGTTAATCTTATTTACAGACACAGCTTTAGGTCTTGTTATGTAAAATTTCTTGTAGAATATTAAGGTAAGCTGTCACTTATACTCCATTTTACCACAATCTCACCACCTTTGTCTACTACCACTTTTTTAATACAGTCCACAATTTCACTGAGCGGAATATCTTTACTGCTTGCAGAAAGGAGCTTACGGAACATAGCGTATTGCTTTTCATAGACAACCTTGCTTTCTGTAGCCTGCATGAGGGCCTCTTTTGCCTGATTTGCAATGTCTTGTACTGTGCGGAATTCTTTCTTACTGATTTCTCCCTGCACATACTGTTCGTAGTGCTCCATTGCGTTGATCCAAGCTATCGTCTTGCGCTGTGTGAGATCAGCAATTTGCTCTGCGTACTCCTGAATCTGCTGCTTATATGCTGAATTTGTAATATAGTACTCATTCACATAGTCTTTCAACTGGCGATAGATGGCGCTGAGAACATCTTCCTCTCGGGCATACATCCCAGCGCATTTATCAGCTCCCAAGCGATTCTTGGTGATACAAGTGAAAAAATACCAATCAGCGTGGTTGGTGCCGCGCTTGCGCTGCATCTTCCCGCCACAGCACCCGCGGATTACCTTGCCTTTCAGAATGTTGTCTGCCGACTGTCCTTGCGGAACCACGTTATATGCCCTGGCCTGGAATGCCGTTTGAATGGCATCAAATGTGCCGGAATCGACCAGCGGTTCATGGGTGGCCTCCACCGCCCGCTTTTTCTTCCCCTGCACCAGCATACCCGTATATGTGCGATTGGTAAGAATGTATTTCACTGACCTGCTGTTCCAACTGCCATTGCCATCGTCAAAATTCCCATCCAGGCCGTGGGCCCGGGCATATTGAATCGGTGTGGGAAGGCCCTGCTCATTCAAGTACCGAACGATACCGGTCACACCTGTTCCGCTTGCCGCCATCTCAAAAATCTTCTGAACGATGATAGCTGCTGCAGGATCAGGAATAAGTTGGCTGGGATTCTCTTTGGATTTCTGATAACCAAATGGGGCTCTTGGCCCGATAAACTCACCATGCTGTGCTTTCATGTCTAAAATAACCTCAACTTTCTTTTTTGTTTCAATAGATATCTGTTCATTAAACAGATTAATGAGCGGTATGCGTGTGCTGGATTGGATATATGTGGATTTATCTCTGTTGGTTATGCCATCGGTAGTGTCGAACTGGTCGTTAATTGATATAAATCGGATGTTATTGCTTGGAAAGAACATTTCAAGGTAATAACCCACGGTGATGTAGTCCCTTCCTAAACGGGAAAGGTCTTTTGTAACGATGCAGTCAATCTTACCCTTCTGTATATCTTGGAGCATTTCTTGAAATGCCGGACGGTCAAAGCGTTTACCGCTGAATCCATTGTCGATATAGTAACGCATAATGGGGATCTGATGTCGTTGTCCCCATTCTTCAATCATAAGCCTTTGATTTTCTATGGACCCGTGAGGATCTCTGTTAAGAACAGATAATCGGATGTAGCTTACGGTATCTTTACTGACCGGGATATCCAATTCAGGATGCTTTCTGCTTTTTCGCGCCATGATAACATCTCCCTTATATGGAAAAGGGCTATGGCGCAAACCATAGCCCTTGAGGGAATTATATCATGCTTTGTTTTCCACTTCCACGAGGATGGCCTCATTTTCCGCTTCCACGAGTTTAGGCACACATTCGCCACGACAGCACTCCAAAATGGTGTAGATGTAAAGACTGTCAGCAGTATGCTGGGCCATTACGATGCCGGGTTCACCCTTAGAACCTACACCCACGCCACCCGGCAAAAACAGGAACAAGCCGCAGAGAAGATGGGGAATTTTATGAACCAGGTCAGATAAAAGTGGGTCAAGAACGGCAGAACGGCTGGAACTTCCTGCCCGGAAGTATCCAGCCGTTTCCAGTCCTATCCGCGTGTGGGTCAGGGTGTGGGTCAAGCGTGATTTTAGACGCTTTTTCAGACAAAGCAAAAACCCCGCAGACCGCAGTCTTACGGGGTTTTTGTGGAGCTGCTATCCAGATTCGAACTGGAGACCTCATCCTTACCAAGGATGCGCTCTACCGCCTGAGCCATAGCAGCACGAGAGTTCGTTCCGCTGTGCTACACGAACTCTGCCGTTCACTCCGCTTCGCTCTGTGAACTCAATGAGTTTGCTTCGCAAACTCTGGTTCGCCTTTTATGCTGTGCGAACTCTTTGGCGACCCGGAACGGGCTCGAACCGTCGACCTCTAGCGTGACAGGCTAGCGTTCTAACCAACTGAACTACCGGGCCATGGGCAGGTGCCTGGGGAGCTGTCCCCATCAAGCGACCTTTGTTATTATAAAGCATAATGCGCCCTTTGTCAAGAGGAAATTTCGATTTTTTCCGGGTTTTTCTGTAATTATACGATGGCGTTCTCGCCCTCATTCTTCAGGTAACGGCGTATGGAGATGACGCCGCCCATTATGCCGAACAACATCCCCACCAGCACATAGGCAAGATACAGCGTCACCGCATAGGGCCGGATATCAATTATGTTCAGGAACTTTACAATGCCGTACACTATCTCCACGCCCTTGTCATAGCCGAAGTACAGGGCCGTGGCCGATATCAGCCCCGAGAACACGCCGATAAGCACGCCCTCCACTATGAAGGGTATGCGCACAAAGCCGTTAGTGGCCCCCACCGACTTCATGATGTTTATCTCCATGCGCCGGGAGAAGATGGTCACCTTAAGGGTGTTGGAGATGATGAACAGTGAAACCACGCCCAGCACCACCAGTATGGCAAGGCTCACGTACCTCACCAGCCGGTCCAGGTCGCTGAGCTGCTCGGCCAGGCGGCTGATGTCGTTGGTCCTGTCCACTCCCTCGATGGCCAGCACCGCGTCGATGGTCTCGTTATACTTGCTCAGGTCCGCCAGGGAGATGGTATAGCCGTCGGGCAGGGGATTGTCCTCGCTCAGGGCCTCGAACAGGGCGGTGTCGCTCTCCGTGTCCATAGACTGTATGACAGTCTTCAGGCCATCCTCCTTGGGCACGAAGGTACACTCGCTGACGTTGTCAAGGGCCCGTATCTCCTCGCCTATCTGTACCGCCGTCAGGGAGGGCAGCCCGTTTTGAAGCAGCACCGTGATGGTGTTCTTGCTCTCTATCCCCTGCATGGTGGAACTGAGGTTCAGGGATATGAGCCCCGCTATCCCGGTCATCAGAAGGCAGGATATAAGTACGCAGATGGACGCAATGCTCATTGTCCTGTTCTTCCAAAGGCCCTTTATACCCTCTTTAAAGAGGTATCCAATACTGTGAAAGCTCATCCCCTTCACCTCCTATCCCGGCCCTTGAGCACCTGGGGCGGCAGGTCCTCGGCCTCGTCTATGTCCAGAGGGGGCTCGTCCTCATAGTCCCCCTCCTCCTCAAGCATCTCAAGCAGCGTGGGCTCGGCATTAAAGCGCTCTCTGGCCTGGTCCGCGTACTCGTCTGCGTAGCTCATGACCTCCAGCTCGCCCTGGGGCGGGCCCACAAACTCCGTACTCCGGGGAGGCTCCTCATAGCGCTCCTCCGCGTTGTCATACTCCCCATAGTCGGCGTCCGCCTGCATCTGTGCCTCCTGGCGTGCGGCGAACTCCTCGGGGGGCTCATAGCTGTCGGCCATGTCGTTGGTATCCGCCACTATCTGGCCGCTGTGTATCTGTATTATGCGCTTATGAAAGTGCTTCACCAGGGAGTGCTCGTGGGTCACCATCAGCACTGTGGTGCCCCGGCGGTTTATCTCGTTCAGAAGGTCCACTATCTCAAAGGACAGGGCCGGGTCGATGTTGCCGGTGGGCTCGTCGGCGATTATCATCTCCGGGTTATTCACAAGGGCGCGAGCCAAGCCCACCCTCTGGCGCTCGCCGCCGGAGAGCTCTGTAGGGTAATGCTTCGCCTTATGCTGCAGGCCCACGAGGCTCAGCATATAGGGCACCCTCTTGCGTATGGACTTGCCCGAGGCCCCCACCACGCGCATGGCAAAGGCCACATTGTCATATACTGTCATATGGTCGATAAGCCGGAAATCCTGGAAGACCATGCCCATCTTCCGGCGCACATAGGGTATCTTCCCCTTGCGCAGGTGGGAGATGTCCTGGCCGTCCACCAGTATCCGGCCGGAGCTTGGCCGCTCCTCGCAGGTTATCAGCTTTAAAAACGTGCTCTTTCCGGCGCCGGAGGAGCCCACAATAAAGACGAACTCCCCCTTGGGGACCTTCAGATTGATGTCGTGAAGGGCCTCTGTGCCGTTATTGTACACCTTGGAAACATTGATAAATTCGATCAATAGAAAAACACCTCACAAATCTGCCGGGACCTCGCTGCCGCTCAATACTTGCTGGCGGCGTTATTGTCCAGGTACTTCTTCACCATCAGCGCCACCTTGAAGACGATGGCGTCCTCGAACTCCCGAAGGTCGAGGCCCGTCAGCTTGCGTATCTTCTCGAGCCTGTAGACCAGGGTGTTGCGGTGGACAAAGAGCTTTCTGGAGGTCTCCGAGACGTTCAGGTTGTTCTCGAAGAAGCGCTGGATGGTAAAGAGGGTCTCATGGTCCAGGGTATCTATGGAGCCCACCTTGAATATCTCCTTTAGGAACATCTCGCAGAGAGTCGTGGGCAGCTGGTAAATAAGCCGGGCAATCCCCAGGTTATTATAGCTGACGATATCCCGGGCGGTGTCGAAGACCTTGCCCACCTCAAGGGCGGTCTGGGCCTCCTTAAAGGACCGGGCCAGCTCCTTGATATTGTTCACAACGGTGCCTATGCCCACGCAGCACTGGGTATAGAACTCGCCCGTAAGGGTGTCCACAATGGACCGGGCCAGCTTGTCGATGTCCTTCTCGGTTATCTCCGGGCGGATCTCCTTTACAAGGGCGATGTCCGTCTCGTTGATATTGATGATGAAATCCTTGGACTTGTCCGGGAAAAGGTTCTGCAATATCTCGAAGGAGGATATCTCGTTCCTGTCGCTGACCTTTATCAGCAGGCAGACCCGCTGCACCTCGGGCTCGAAGTGGAGCTCGTGGCTCTTGATATAGATGTCGCCGGGCAGGATATTGTCAAGGATCACGTTCTTGATGAAGTTGCTGCGGTCGTATTTCTCGTCATAATAGGCCTTGATATTGTCCATGGCTATGCCCAAAATGCGCACATAGCGGCGGGCGTCCGGGTCCGCCCCGGAGACGAAGGCGGCATAGGAGGGGTTCTGACGGGGGCCGAAGGGCTTGAAGGTGCACTCCTCCGCCACGAAAACATCCTCGGCGGCCATGGCGTCAAGGGTGGTCCTCTCGAAAATATCGCCCACCCGGCTGAGGTCGCTGCAGGCAATTATGATAGAGGACTCATCTATAACGCCGATGGTGCGGTCGATGGCCTCGCTCATTTGGTGAATGATCCCCTGGAACAATCTGTTAGACATAAGCTTCTCCTCTCACAGCTGCAATTTTTAGCTTAAATAGATGCTCTCACTCTATTCTACATAAACCCGAGGAAAATTTCAACCTTTTTTTCGCATTTTTGAAAAGAAACACGGCATATTGGGGCAAAAGCCTGCCGTCAGCCGCCGAAATATGGAAAAAAGCGCCCTGCCGCAGGTACGGCAGGGCTGGCGTCACCGGTTGAGAAGGTAAACTCCCAGGTTAAGGTAGCCCGCAAAGGCCGCCCACAGCAGATACGGCAGCAGCAGAAGCGCCGCGGGCCCTGAGAGCCTGCTGAATTTCACCATTGTGAGGATAATAAGGACCAGAAGCAAAATAAGCCAGACGAAGGAGAACAGGTACCAGCCCAGGTTGAAGAAAAATAGCGACCAGAAAAAGTTCACTGCCAGCTGCAGGCCGTAGACCGTCAGCGCAGGCCGGTACTCCCCGCCCGAGGTCAGCACCAGGTAGGAAGCTGTCCCCATAAGCACATACAGGACCGACCACACCACCGGGAACACCCAGTCCGGCGGGGTAAGGGGCGGCTTATCGATTGTCTTGAAGACCTCCATCCCGTCCCGGGTCAGCAGCGCGGACAGTCCCCCTACGCCCAGGGGAACGGCAATGCACAGGATAAGCTTTTTCCACTGAAGCTTCATACGATCACCTCTCCCCCATATTCTATGTCAGGGGGCGCGCGTCTATTCTCCTCCGGCTTTCTGCACGACAAAGGACCGGCGGGTCTCCCCGCCGGTCCGGCATATGGCAGATTTAGTTCAGAATTGTGACCTCGGTCTCCTTGTCGAAGACATGCATCTTGTTCAGGTCGAAGGCGATCTTGCACTTGTCGCCGGGCTTGGCGGTGGAGGTGGGCTCCACGCGGGCGGTGACGGCGTTGCCTTCACAGTTCAGGTACAGATAGGTCTCGGCGCCCATAAGCTCGGTGACCTCCACCTCGCAGGAAACGTGGGCCCCGCCGACCTTCTCGATGAAGTCGGGCTCGTCATGTACGTCCTCGGGACGGATGCCGAAGACGACTTCCTTGCCGACATAGTTGCCGATGTCGGTGCCCTCGGCCTTCTTGGCGGGCACGGTGATGGTGCAGGCCCCGAAGGTCAGGGTGTAGTCGCTGCCGGACTTCGCCACCTTGGCGTCGATGAAGTTCATCTGGGGAGAGCCCATGAACCCGGCCACGAACTCGTTTACAGGGTACTCGTACAGGTTCTGGGGCGTGTCCACCTGCTGGATGAAGCCGTCCTTCATGACCACGATGCGGTCGCCCATGGTCATAGCCTCGGTCTGGTCGTGGGTAACATAGATGAAGGTAGTGCCCAGCTTGATGTGCAGCTTCGAGATCTCGGTCCTCATCTGAGCGCGGAGCTTAGCGTCCAGGTTCGACAGCGGCTCGTCGAGCAGGAAGACCTTGGGGTCGCGGACGATGGCGCGGCCCAGGGCCACGCGCTGGCGCTGGCCGCCGGACAGAGCCTTGGGCTTGCGGTCCAGAAGGTGGGCGATGTCCAGGATACGGGCAGCCTCCTCAACGCGGCGCTTGATCTCGTCCTTGGGGGTCTTGCGCAGCTTCAGGCCGAAGGCCATATTGTCGTAAACTGTCATATGGGGGTACAGAGCGTAGTTCTGGAACACCATGGCGATATCGCGGTCCTTGGGGGCGATGTCGTTACTGAGGGTGTCGCCGATGTACAGCTCGCCCTTGCTGATCTCCTCAAGGCCGGCGATCATGCGCAGGGTGGTGGACTTGCCGCAGCCGGAGGGGCCGACCAGGATTATAAACTCCTTGTCCTCGATCTCCAGGTTGAAGTCCGTAACAGCAGTTACGCCACCGGAATAGATCTTATAGATATTTCTCAAACTCAAGCTTGCCATATGTTTTCCTCCTGTCAGGCTCAAGGAGCCTTTATGATTTACTTGTATTATACCAGAAAAGAACCCTCTTGAAAAGTCGTGATATATCCAAAGATTTATCCCCAGCTTTAGTTGCTTTTACCAAAAAACAATATTCTTAAATTATTTATGTGAACTTTGACGAATAAGAAACTTGCATCATATGATATAGGGTCTTATGAACCGGAATGTACCTTATATAGCGCGGCACTTCCCCAGTAAAAACCTGCGCAGCCCGGGATCACTCTGGTTGCGCAGGTTTACATTTACCGGGTTTTTCACATTCTCCACAGGGTTTTCAACATAGAAAGTGGAAAAGCTCAGTCAGTGGGCCATGCCTCCTCGGGCACGGCAGCAGTATCGTCCGAGGGCTGTTCCTGCCCCTCCTCCGGGCTCTCCTCAGAGGCCGCGGCATCGTCCGCGGGAGCGCTCTCCGGGCTGCCGCTTTCAACAGGGTCTGGGGTTACATAACTGCTGGTATTCTCCGCCGCGGAGCTCTCAGGGGTTGAGCTCTCAGGGGCCGGGGTGGCCTCGCCGTAGCGGGCGCTGTCCTTTGCGAAGCCGTGCATAAAGCCGTCAACCTTGCCGCAGGCCACGTCCCCGCCGATTATCAGCCTGCCGTACACCAAAAGCGTGGCGTAGACCTCGGTCTCGTTCGGGTAGTTGGTGATAAGGTACTTGTACTGGGTGACCACCTGGCCGGAGTACGGGGCCAGGTCAAAGCCCTGGGCCTGCTGCATGGCGTTGTAGTTCTGATACACGTCGTTGAACTCCTTGGGTATCATGACCTCTCTTGTCTCGGCGGGCTCCTGCTCCACCTGCCAGCCGAAGCTTGAAAGGTACTCTAGGCGCTCCTCGTTGGTCTCGCCGAAGAACTCCCTTGGCTCTGCGGGCCCCTCCTCCCCGCCCCGCCAGCGCAGGAACAGGCACGCGGCCACTACCGCGGCGGCAAGGATGACAAAGGCTGCAATGCGTTTTCTGTTGGCTTTTAAAGATACGAACATATACACCGTTCCTCTCTGTTAGGTTCCTGCTCCATTTGTATGCAGTGAGGAAGGTGGGTATACTCAAAGATCGCTGTAATCTGTCCACTCTGTCCGAAAGTCCCCGGGCACGTATGAACAGAGGGTCAGCCGGAACTCCTGTCCGGCGTGCTCTATCGCGGTGCTGTAGAAGCGGGCGCTGTTCCCCGCCATCTCCGGGCGCTCCCCCAGCCGTATGAACTCCGCCGCGTGCAGCCCCTGGGAGAGGCCCCTGCCCGTCAGTTTCATATAGCTCTCCTTGCAGGTCCAGAGCTGGGTCAGCAGCCCCCTGTCCCCGCCGGTCAGCAGCTGCTCTCCCGGGGTGCATATCCTCTCTATCATGCCCGGCGAAAACTCCCGCACCCGCTCTATGTCAAGGCCCACGGGCTCCCGCTCTATAGCGCAGGCGATAAGCCCCCGGCTGTGGCTTATGCTGAACTGCGGCCCTCCGGGCAGGCACGGCTTGCCGTGCTCCCCTTTTTGGGCACGGGCCATCAGCCCCTCTACGGTCTCTTCCCGGCCGCAGAAGCCCTGCCTAATAAGCCCGAGCCTTAGCAGCGCCCAGCCGCTTCTGTGCTCAAGTCCGGCGCGCTCCCGGCGGGAGAGCCCCGGGGGCAAGGCGGCGATATATACCATGTCAGCCCTCGAACAGGTTGTCCCGGGTGATGTTCTTCAGCCACTTGCCCGAGCGGTAGCGGTGGATGACGGCGGGCCACTTGACGAACTCGTCAAGGCAGAGGATGAAGTACACCCAAAGCACCGGCAGCTTCAGTACAAAGGCCGCGAAGAAGCCCACCGGCACGGCGTAGACCCACATGGTGATGGCGTCGCAGATAAGCCCGAACCGGCTGTCGCCCCCAGCCCGGAAGACCCCGGCGATGAGGGTGGTGTTCACGGCGCAGCCCATGACGTAGTAGCTGTTTATAAGCAGCATGACGCTCAGATAGCCTATGGCGGTCTCGGTAAAGTTCCCCGCCCCCGCGTACATCATCACAAAAGGCCTTGCTATCAGCACTATGGCCCCGCCCACGGCCCCGGAGGCCACCGTCAGCCAGAGGACCTTCCTGCCGTCGGAGCGGGTCTCCTCAAGCTTGCCCTCGCCCATCTTCTGGCCCAGCAGTATGCCCCCGGCGTTGGCAAGGCCGAAGCAGAGGATGGTGCCGAAGTTGCGCACCACTGTGGCCAGGGAGTTTGCAGCCACGGCGTCGGTGCCCAGGTGCCCGATTATCACCGAGTACATGGAGAAGGCCAGGCCCCAGACCACGTCGTTGCCGATGGCGGGCAGGGCCAGCTTTACAAAGTCCCCGAAAAGCAGCTTGTTCCTGACAAAAATGGCCCTGAAACGCAGCTTGATATGCTCCGACCGGGCCGAGACCACAAAGCACAGGGCCAGCTCCACCAGCCGGGATATGGAGGTCGCCAGGGCCACGCCCATGACCCCCATCTTCGGCGCGCCCAGCCAGCCGAAGATGAACACGGCGTTCAGCACCACGTTGAGCCCCACGGCGATGGAGTTCAGCACTGTGCCGATGGCCACCCGGCCCACGCTTCTGAGTATGGCGATATAGACCTCGGTGACGCCCCAGCAGAGGTAGCAGACGCTGAGTATGCGTATGTACCCCGCGCCAAGGGTAATGAGCTCCTGGTCGTTGGTGAAGACCAGCATCATGTATTCGGGTATCGTCAGGGCCAGGACCGCCACTATTACAGACACGCTTAGAGAGAAGCGCAGGGCTATGCCCTGGACCACCTCGATGGCCCTATAGTCCTTCTTGCCGAAATACTGGGCGCATAGCATTGTGGCCCCGGTGCCAAGGCCGTAGAACAGCATAAAGAGCACATGGGCGTACTGGCTGGCAAGGCTGACGGCGGATATGGCCGACTGGCCCACGAAGTTCAGCATCACCACGTCCGCCGAGCTCACCAGGGAGCTCAGAAGGTTCTGCAGAACTATGGGTATCACCAGCTTGGCTATCTGGCCGTAGAATGGGTCCTTAAGTCCGGTAAACTTTTTCATCACATCTTACCTCCTGGCTTTCACATGTTCTCCCACTATATCACAGTTTCGGCGGGAATACAAGCCCGGAAGGAAAAAGATTTTTCTTGGGGCCATGGGGGCGATTTTTGTTGCAAAAGGGGCGCTCTTGTGCTATTATATTCTATATTTTTAGAAAGGTCGTGACATCATGCCCCAAGCTGACAGAGGCCATCAGGCGGTGGTGGTGCTGGACTTCGGCGGCCAGTACGCCCAGCTCATAGCCCGCCGCGTGCGTGACCAGAAAGTTTACTGCGAGATAAAGCCCTACTGGACCGACCCCGGGGAGCTCTCCGGGTACAAGGGGATAATCTTCACCGGGGGCCCGGGCAGCGTCTACGCGGAGGACGCGCCCCTGTGCAGGCCGGAGCTCTTTACGCTTGGCGTGCCGGTGCTGGGCATATGCTACGGGGCCCAGGTCATGGCCCAGGTGCTGGGCGGGAAGGTGGGCCCAATGGCCGCGCCCGAGTTCGGCAAGACCATGATGGAGTTCTCGGAGAGCTCTGCGCTGTTTGGCGGCGTTCCCGGGAGCGTGGTGTGGATGAGCCATAACGACGGCATTATAGCTATGCCGAAGGGCTTCTCCCAGAGCGCCAAATCGGCCCACTGCCCCGTGGCCGCCATGGAGGACCCGGAGAGGAAGCTCTACGCCGTGCAGTTCCACCCGGAGGTGGCCCATACTGAGCACGGCGGGAAAATGCTTGAGAACTTCCTATATAAGGTATGCGGCTGCGCCGGGGACTGGGAGATGGGCTCCTTCGCAAGGGACACCGTCGAGAGCCTGCGGCAGACCATCGGCGACAGGCGGGTGCTCTGCGGCCTGTCCGGCGGCGTGGACTCGTCGGTGGCGGCCATGCTGGTACACAGGGCCGTGGGCAGGAACCTGACCTGCATCTTTGTGGACCACGGGCTGCTGCGCAAGGACGAGGGGGACCTGGTGGAGAAGGTGTTCAAAAAGGAGTTCGATATGAACATCATCCGGGTCAACGCCGGGGAGCGGTTCCTCACAAAGCTCCAGGGCGTCACCGACCCCGAGCACAAGCGCAAGATAATCGGCGAGGAATTCATCCGCGTCTTCGAGGCCGAGGCGGCGAAGCTGGGCAAGGTGGAGCTCCTCTGCCAGGGGACAATCTACCCCGACGTGGTGGAGAGCGGCAGCGGACAGGCGGCGGTGATAAAGAGCCACCACAACGTGGGCGGCCTGCCCGAGGACGTGGGCTTCGAGGGCATCGTGGAGCCCCTTCGGGACCTCTTTAAGGACGAGGTCCGCAGGGTCGGCACAGAGTTGGGCATCCCCGAGGAGCTGGTCTGGCGTCAGCCCTTCCCGGGTCCGGGCCTTGCGGTGCGCATAATCGGCGAGATAACTGAGGAGCGTGTCTCGACTTTGCAGGAGGCGGACGCCATCTTCCGGGAGGAAGTTGCCAAGGCTGGACTTGAGCGGGATATCGGGCAGTATTTTGCGGTGCTCACCGGCACCCGCAGCGTGGGCGTTATGGGCGACGGCAGGAGCTATGGGGAGACCGTGGCGCTGCGGGCTGTGAATACTACGGATTTTATGACGGCGGACTGGTATCAGATGCCCTATGAGGTGCTGGGGAGGGCGTCTAATAGGATCGTGAATGAGGTGCCGGGGGTGACCAGGGTGGTTTATGATGTGACGAGTAAGCCGCCGGCTACTATTGAGTGGGAATAATCTCGCTCCCACGAAAAAGCCTGTAATTAATGGCCTCTTGCCGTCATGCTGCCCTCTGTGGCAACAAAACGGCAACATTATTGAGATTATCGCATAAACAAAGAGCTATCTGATTTTAAAGGTCAGATAGCTCTTTTTCTATCTCAGTATAGAATTACGTTTTTCATCTCCATGATTTCCGGCGTGTGTTCATCATATTTCCAAGTAATCAGAAACAGGTAGTCTCTCAGGCTTATTATATCAAATTCTGTCCAGCACTACCGTTAAATAGTTTGCGGTCAGTCCTTCATGCCGGAAGAATACTTTCCATTACATAGAAATATCTGCGATCCTACAATTCATATTTTAATACAGTTTTCATACCATTCATGAGGAGGTAGTGTAGAGTTGAATGCCTCTTCAAATATTGGATACAGCTCTTTGTATGTTTTTCCTTTTGTTACGATTTTCTTTAATTCTGACGTTTGCAGCGAAATGATTTTCATTCCGTTTACAGATTTGGAATAGTCCTGAGAATCGTAAAACGGTATTGATTTTCTGCCCCTAAAATCTGCAATTACATTTATATCAAGATAGTTAGTTGCAAAAACACAATATGAATTCAAGTTGCCTGTGCGTATTAAATGCCTCCCCAAATGTCTTGACACCGGTTCCATTTCCATTCTCCGCTGATTTGTACTATCGGCAAGTGTTGCTTCAAGCAATAAAGTATGTTCAGGATAACTCTCTGTTGATGGGTATTCATAAACAATATCAGCTTCTCCGCCGCCGGCGTGCGTTTTCGGAAGCAGATCGGCGTCAAGAGAAAGTTTCATATAATCAAGGATTTTCCCTCGTCTTTCGCTTGCTTTATACCATAAGATACCTAAGACATACTCAAAAATAGTCGGAACATCTGCATTATCGGTGACAATATTTCTGATTTCGGTGTCTTTTCTCTCTTCAAAGCAATCAAGCAATAACAACAACTTATCGTCTGTAAATTTAGTATCAATAAGGTGCTGCAATCTGTGATAACGATTATCTTCCAGTGCTGCACGAGCTGCGTCGATGGTTGTAACATTTATTCCCAGTTCTTCGTTGATGCCTTCAATAATTGTATCATCACTTACAACAAGACAATCAGAGATTTCCTCCATCCTGCAATTTTCATGTAACAATTCCGATGGGGTAAACGCATCTGAATATAGTTGATGTATAACAGATTTAAAGAAGTGCCGCGGGACGATGTCCAATTTTACTGTATCATCTTCAAACAATACAATATCCGTAGTTTTTATGTAACGACGATTTAAGTCAAGGTAGTCCGAAAGTGTAGCTTTGGCTTTAAACAGGTGTACTGTTTTGAAAAATGCCCTTTTAAACTCGTTTTCACTGGTTACATCGTCAAACACTGTGTTCTTTAAATGCGTAGAAGGAAATTTTCTAATAGCGGCTTCGGAGGAGGTATCGAATAAATAGTTACGCCACCACTTGCCAATTTTTATATCTTTTGTCGCGGAGTAAACTGCCGATAAGCTGTCAATATCTCCATACACAAAAACTTCAAGTAACACCTTGTACAATTCAAAATATGGCTTATCATATTGACGGCTTTTTCTATTCAGCCCAATTTCGCATACTAAATCTTCTGTGACATCATTTTCGAGAAAATATTCCAACGCCACGATATAGTTCGGCATATTCATTAGGCGGTTTATAATAATATCATCAATCGAGGTGTTGTTACAGCGTAAATTTGTAATTCCTCCAACGATTTCGATAGTTTCTCTCGCACCTATACATAGCGGCAGTAAATAGGTATATTCGTCGAGTGTTAAATAGTCGAATATACTTAATAGGCGGAGCAATACCATAAAAGGTCTTACCGTTTGCCCTTCTATCTCATAAAATGTTTTTAATAATTGCTTTAAATAGACAAAACTGTCCTTTGCAATTTGGAATTGATTATCCGAGCTGAAATCATTTTCTGTACTGATACGCAATAGGGCTTTGCCGGCATCGCTTAGTTTCCTTTTATCATCTATCAGGCCTATATCGACTAAGCCTGATGTTTTTTCACGGGCATCCTTCGGCTTATTGCCGGCATTACCCTCAACAAAGCCCTTTTCGTGCATAAAGTCATAATAGCGGGCTTGCAGTTCGTTATTCCCAGACCAATCTGCATTTCGGTTTTCAGTAAGAGTCCAAAACTCATTCAAAAGAGCGAGCTGATCCTCTATGGTTTTATTAAAGTTTTTGGTTCTAAAACTCGTTGTACCTAAGCTCCAACAAAAGCTCTTATAAGGAATATTCATAGTCGCTCCTCCTCAATAATTCACAATCAGTCCCGCTGATAAAAGCTGTATCATTTGTTTGATAATTTGAATTTGCCTCTCTGCGTTTTGAGCTTCTCTATTATAGCATATTCAAGGCTCCTTTTCACTATCTTTTTCGTCAAATTGCGTCCAGCGCACCAATGATTTTCTCAAACCGTTTCCTCAGATAACACTTTTTCACCAATCATAGAGAAACGGCATAGCCGCAGCTACACCGTTTCCCATAAAATCATTCTCATGTTGTTCTATTGGCGCCGCCCTTTCCTGGAAAGCCATTCTCGGTTCATCCACTTGGGGCTCTGGCCAATGGAGGATTTCTTTAAGCAGATAGGCAGCGTTAGTATGTCTGCATCTACTATACTGTAAGCAAGATCGGCGGCAGCCTGAACTATGGGCGGAACAAGGCCCTAAAGCTGCCAGCAGGCGGCCGGTATTTCCAATCAGGCTCCGCCCTGGACCAGTATCCTGTCCACAACCAGCTTGCGGAACTCAGGTGTCAGCGAGCAGAAGTAGGCGGTAAATCCGGTTACCCGCACCACCAGGTCCGGGTATTTGTCCGGATCCTTGTCGGCCTCCAGTATCTGCCTGCTGTCGATGATATTGATGTTCAGCAGCGTGCCGCCCTTTTGGAAGAGAGTCAGGATATAGTCGGCGATCTTCTGCACCGCCTCCTCCCCGCGGCCCATGCCGGGGTCCAGCTCCAGCTGCACCGGGGCCGTGTTGCCGTAGCCGGGCTGTATTGAGCAGATGGAGTTGCTCATTGCCGTAAGGGCCCCATCCTTGCGGAAGCCCGGATGGGGGTTGGCGCCGTGGTTTATGGGCTCATAGGCGTGGCGGCCGTTGGGGGTTGCCCCCACCTGCTTGCCCAGCACAATGGTGTTGGACCAGCTGAACCAGCCGGGGATAAACTCATAGTTCGGGTAGCTCTTGCTGATGGCGCGCACCTGGCCGGAGTAGGACTCCGAAAGCCTCTGGGCCCAGCGGTCGCTGATGGTGTCGCCGCCGCCGTAGCGGGAGCTGGAGGCCAGCATACGCCGGACTATCTCGCCGCCATCCTCCTTGAAGTCGGTCTTCAGGTGCTTATAGAGTTCCTGCCAACTCAGCCGGGACTCCTTTTCTATGCGCTGCTGGAGGGCTCCGAAGGAGTCTGCCACCGTGGCGATGGCCGTGCCGTCCATGCACATATTATAGTACATCGCCCCGCCGCAGGTCATGTCCAGCCCCTTTTCCACGGGGCCGTGGCTTATGAGGTTCAGCATGAGCTCGGGCTCGTTGTACTGCTGGTACTTGAGGTGGAAGGCTATGCCCTCGGCGGTGACCTCCACCGCCCGGGCCATGTGTTTCTCATATATCTCCCAGAGCTTTTCGGTGGAGTAGGGACCCTCCCCCGCCATCATCTCGTCCATGGCCACCTCGAAGACCTTGGCGCAGTTTATCTTGACGCAGTCGTTGAGGCAGTATTCCATACCCGGCAGGCTCATCCAGTGGCAGCCCACGGCTATGCGCTTTCTTGCAAGGCTCTCGGGGTACCCAAGGCGCATGAAGCCCTCGTTCAGAGCCTCGTCCCCGGAGAAGCGGGGCCAGCCGTTGCGGTTCTTAAAGAGGTAGTCCACCGCCCGGTGCAGGAAGCCGCGGTCTATGTTCCTGTCCACACGCACGGTGATATTGCAGGCGGAATCCAGCATGTCAGCGCCCTCAAGCACCATGTCGCTGAACTCGCTCAAAAGGGAGTTGCCGTTCTCGTCCGTGCCGCCTATCTGGTAGTAGTGTGGGTCGTTCAGAAGCAGGCAGGCGATGTAGAAGATAGCCTCCTCCCGGGTTATGCGCCCGGCGGCCAAGTCCGCGTCGTAGTACCGCTTCAGCACCTGGTCCAGCTGGAAGCCCGCGCCGTCCCGGTTATAGGTGCGGCTGGCCATATTGAACCAGCAGACCCACTGGCAGGCCTCACGCATGGTCTTTGGCGCGCCGCTGAGGATATTTCTGTTGACCTCTGCCATTTGCAGAAGGTTTTCTTTGAGGACGGGATGAAGCTCTTTTTCGGCCAGGCGCTCCGCCTCGTCAATGGCCCGGCGTATCCAGTTCTGCACGCCGTGTATAACCAGCTCCTCCGCGTCGTAGAACTCGTCGTGGCCCGGGTTCATGTCCCTATAGGCCGCAAGCTTTGAGAGCAGCCCGCCCCAGCCCAGGGAGAGCCCCAGCTCATAGTCGCCGCCGAAGTGGGCGTCCGCGCCGATGCCGGACACTATCCCGTATTTCTTCTGCTCGGGCCTCAGATGGTCGTAGGAGTAGTCCGGGTTCCAGTTGAGCCCCTTTGCCGGGGACTTCTCATCGAACCATATCATGCTGTACATCCACCGGCAGGAGAAGGCGTCCACCGAGTCGATATACACCGGGTGCTCGCTCATGAGCTTGTGGAAGTTTTTGCTCCAGCCCTCATAGCCGTACCAGGAGCCGTTCTCGTGGTTCGGTATGCAGCGGAACTGATAGTCCTCCGGGGCCGGGACGCTGCCGTAATCGTCGCCGTCCTGGTACACCTTCATCTTGGACTTTATCCTGGTCTCCTCAATCTTGCGCTCCTTGAGTATCTTTATCCGGCGCTTATAGTCCATTGGCTCCTCCGGCCGGAAAATATTGAGCCTGTTTTCCATATCGCACATCCTTTCTCTATGTAATTCTTCGTGCGGACCTAGCCCACCCTCACGGGCAGGCCAGAGCGCTTCTCGGCTGTCTGTCTCAGCTTTTCGGCGGTATCGGCGGGCGATGGCCGGGACCCTTTGAAGCGGTTATCCGCCTCTAAAGCCTGATATTTGCTCTCGCCCAGGGGGTTAAAGAGCAGCAGCTCGTAATACTGCGCGCCCCCAAGGCTGCCCACGAACTCCGCGATATCGCCTATCTCCTCCTGGGTGTCGTTGACCCCGGGGATCACCGGCGTGCGCACCAGGAAGTCCTTGCCGGACGCCGCCACTTTCTGGGCGTTATTCAGGATACGCTTATTATCCACCCCGGTCCATTTCTTATGGAGATCACCGTCAAATATCTTGATATCGAACATGATAAGGTCTACAAAGGGCAGCAGGCTCTCGTAAATGTGCCAGGGTGCGTGCATATTGGTCTCAAGGGCTGTCGGTATGCCCTCCGCCTTTATGGCTTCCAGCAGCGCCTTTGCAAACTCCGGCTGGGTGGTCAGCTCGCCCCCCGAGAGGGTAACGCCGCCGCCGGAGTTCTCATAGTAGGCCCGGTCCTGTAGTATCTCCTCCATGACCTGCTCCACCGTCATCTCCATGCCCGAGAGCACCAGCGCCCCGGTAAAGCAGCTGTTGGCGCAGGCCCCGCAGCCTGTGCACAGGGCGCGGTCATAGCAGAGCGCCCCGTTCTTTATCACCCTGGCGCCGGAGGGGCAGGCGCTTACACACGCCCCGCAGCCCAGGCACTTCTCCGGATAGACCATCAGCTGGGGCCTTATTTGCAGGGTCTCCGGGTTATGACACCACTTGCAGGCCATATTGCAGCCCTTTAAGAACACCGTCGTGCGTATGCCCGGGCCGTCCCGCAGTGAAAATCTCTCTATTTCTGTGATGATGCCTTTCATGACTTCTCCCCTTTTATAAAGATTCGGTGCGGCGGAAGAGCCGCCGCACCGGGATCAACGGTAATTACTTGCTCAGCTCCTCAAAGCGCACTTCCCTCTTAAGCTCGGAGGACTTGTAGAAGGCCTCGATGATGGAGACCACGTTCATGACCTCCTCGCGCTTGATGGGGTACTCCTCCATGGTCATGTCGCCGTCCAGCACCTTTAGGATGTACTCGAACTCGTGGATATGGCCGGTAAAGTCCGACAGGGCCGAATACTCGTCCGGGAACACCCGGGGTATGACGTCCGTCTGGAAGGTCCCCTGGGTGGTCAGCAGCCGCAGGCCGTCGTCGCCTATGGTAAGGCCGCCCTTGTCGCCGCAGATGCTGACGGTGTTGCAGTTGGGCTGGTTCAGTGCCCAGGATATCTTGAAGGTGACGGTCATGCCGTTGTCCAGACGGATATAGCCGTTGGAGAACTCCTCCACGTCAAACTCCTTCATGTCGAACTTTCTGGGGGTGAAAAGGCCCGTGGGCGCGCCGCTCTCGGCGTTGGAGAAGGTGATATTCTCCTCTTTGTTCACTATCTTTGTGACGGCGCTGCCGCTTACGGCGGTCATCTTTGGGTTGCCGGAGATGTACATCAGATAGTCGCACATGTGCACGCCCAGGTCGCAGAAGGACCCGCCAACGTTCTCGCTGGCCATATGGAACATGCCCCAGCGGGGTACCCCGCGCCGCCGCACCAGGTTCAGGTCGGCGTAGTAAATATCCCCAAGGCAGCCGTCCTTTGCAAGCCCCGCGGCGGCGCTGAAGTTGCCGGTAAAGCGCAGGGACTGTATCACGAACAGCTGTTTCCCCGCGGCCTCGGCCGCCTCGAACATCTCCCTGGCGTCTGCCCGGCTCATGGCCACCGGCTTCTCGCAGATCACATGGCAGCCGGCCTTAAAGCCCATAAGGGTGTACTTCTTGTGATAGGCGTTGGGGGTGCAGACGGAGATTATATCCGGCTTTACCTCCTCCAGCATCTTCTGGGGGTCGGTGTAATACTTGGGTATGCCGTGGCGCTGTGCGGTCTCACGGGCGGCCTGCTCGCGGATGTCCGCCACAGCGGCCAGCTCCACCCGCTCCCCCATGGCCTTATAGGCCGGGATATGGGCGGCGTTGCAGATCATGCCGTTGCCGATGATGGCAACCTTATATGTTTTCATATACAGCTCTCTCCTCTTTATGTTATGGCTCAATACTCCCCGGCAAGGCAGAGCTTCAGGTGGTCCAGAGCCTGCCTGTTATAGCGGCGGGGATTGTCGGTGAACTCCAGCTCTACGGACAGGTTGCCATTATAGCCCACGTTCTTAAGGGCCTCTATGACGGCGGTATAGTCCGTTATGCCGCAGCCGGCGGGGATATTGCTTCTGGACACGGCGTCGCAGTCCTTGCAGTGGACGTTGAAGATATGCTCCCCGCCCAGAACATAGATGCTCCACTCAGGGTCGATGTGCTGGGCCACCAGATGGTTCGTGTCCAGCTGGATGCCGAAGTCCGGGTCGTTCACGTCCTCCAGCAGCTTTAACATGGCATGGGGCGTGGAGATTATGGAGCCGGGGAAGCACTCCACGGACATGCGCAGGCCGTGCTTCTTGGCGATGGCAAGGCACTTGCGGTAGCTCTCCATAAGGGTCTCCCAGTCCTTCTTATAGCAGTACCCGGCGGGCATACGGTAGCTCTGCTTGATGGCCGGGGCGGCAGGGTTAAAGTGCCAGGCAGTGGCCCCGAAGGGCAGGGGCACCAGGGTCGAGACTATCTTGCAGCCGATATTCACGGCAGTCTCGGCGGCCTTTTCAAAGTGGCCCAGGCAGTCCGCGTTCCGGGCGGGGTCAGGGTCGTTCCAGCCTGCCTCCTGGAATACGAACACATTGGGC
This sequence comes from uncultured Eubacteriales bacterium, assembly GCA_910584745.1. Lineage (GTDB taxonomy): Bacteria > Bacillota > Clostridia > Oscillospirales > Acutalibacteraceae > Acutalibacter. The sequence goes on along the minus strand of CAJUDG010000005.1, from coordinate 11,512 downwards.
TCGAGGCCTATGGAGCGGGAGTGCTCACCAAGGGCGTTTGCGGCCTCTTTGGTAAAGAACTGGTCCAGGGCCTCGGGCGTGCCCAGATAGTCCACGCCCTCAAAGCCCAGGGCACGGATCTCGCTGGCTATCTTTATAAGGGAATCCCCCTCGGGCATGTCCTCGGGTATGGGGGTCCAGCCCCATGCGACGTTTGCTAGTTTCATTTATTCTCCTCCTATTTTCCCTGTCAGCCGATGGTCCAACAGGCGTTTTTGACGTCCTCCATTTTCAGCGACCGGCTGGAACGCAGGCCAGCGTCCAGCATGGCGGCGGACCAGAGGTTGTTCTTAAGGTCCATGGTATAGTGGATGGGCTCGCCGGTCTCCAGGTGGTGGAAGACCTCCTTGGCAAGGTCCTCGCGGCCCGCGGGCAGCGGATAGTCGCCGGAGCTGTAGACCTCGTTGGGTGTGGTGGAATACCTGTCGTGGTACACGCACACATTGGGAAGGGCCCCATGCTCCCCGCCGTTCTCCACTATAAGCGCGCCCTTCTCGCCCCAGACGATGGGCCCGGAGGGATAGCCGCTGCTGATGGTGTTCCAGGTGCCCTCCAAAATGGAGACCGCCTCGGGATAGCGCACCATGAGAGAGGCGTAGTCCTCCGCGTCCCCGAACCTGTGGTTGAAGTTGGCCTTCAGTCCGTAGACCCCCTGGGGCTCCTGGCCCAGATACCAGTTTGAGAGTATGGTGCCGTAGCAGCAGTAGTCAAGCATACTGCCGCCGCCCGCGGCCTCCTGATGCCACCACTCTTTACCAAGCTGCCGGTCGGTCATGACCTGACCGTAGGAGAAGGGGCCCATTGAGTCGGGGTTGCGGAACTGGAAGCGGTAGACCTTGCCGATAACGCCCTCGCTGACCAGCTTCTGGCCCAGGCGCATACTGGCCTGCCAGGTGGAGGGCCAGTTTATCATGCACTGGGCCCCGCCTATACGGGAGGCCCGCTCAATGGCCATGGCGTGGGCCGTGGAATAGGCCAGGGGCTTCTCCACCACCACGTGGATACCCCGCATGAGTATCTCGGGTATCACTGTGCCGTGAAAGGCGTTCTCGCAGTTTACCAGCACCAGGTCGGGCTTCTGGTCCAGAAGCTGTTTATAATCCTCATAGACCTTCTCAAAGCCGCACTGCTGTTTGCACAGCTCAAGGTTCATGCTGCGGCTGGAGCTCTCGAAATACTCGGACTCCACCATGGGCTCTATGTCCGCCGCGCCGATCCACTCTACCCTCTCTGGCATGGCTAAAAAGGGCTTTATCTGGTCCAGCACGTGCATATGGGCAAAGCCCACAAGACCTATACGATATTTTTTCATTATAGCATACCTCTCCTTCCCATTGCAATACGGTTTTTAACTAGAACGTGGTGTGCAGGGGCACTATGCTCCGGGTCTCTATGGCCTCGGGGATGGTGCACATGATGTCCACAACGTGCCTTGCGTGCTCGGGCGGCAGGCCCACGGGACGGTCCTCCTCGATGGCATGAATCAGGTCCTGGACCACCATGCACTGGAAGAAGTTCTGCTCACAGGCGGGGATATCCCACTCCATGGGCTTCATCCAGCCCCTAAGGCCCCGCTCGGGCGCGTCCAGATAGATGTCAAGGGGCATCCAGTTGCCGTTTTCCACAAAGGAAATGGTGCCCTTGGTACCGAAGATCTCCATCTGGGGAGCCCTGCTGCCCTTCTGGCAGAAGCCCGACTCCACCACGGCCATGGTGCGGTCACCGTAATCCAGGGTGATGATGTAGTTGTCGTAGAGCTGGTCGGCCTCGATCTTCATGCCGTCGAAGCTGCCGGAGCGCACGGTGCGCAGGGGCTCTGAGATCTTCGCCATGCACCCCACGGCCTTTGCGGGGCCGAGGATGCCGGTGGTCATGGTAAGGCCGTGGACGCCCATATCATAGAGGGCGCCGCTGCCCGGACGGTGGAACCAAGTGGGATCGGCGGTGCGGTACTGGAAATACTCCGGCCCGCCGTGGCAGACGTTGGTGTGCACCTTCATTATCTCCCCTATGCAGCCGTCGGCGATGAGCTTTTTGGCAAAGCGGATATCGTCGCGCAGCATATGTATGGGAGAGGCCGTGTACTTGACCCCCGCCGCCTTTGCCGCCTCGATCTGCTCTGTGACCTCCTCCACCGTAAGGCCCACCGGCTTCTGGGAATAGAGATGCTTTCCGGCCTTTATGGCCTTCATGTTGATCTCGTGGTGGGCCGGGATGGATGTGGTGTTCATCAGGATCTCAAAATCACACTTTTCCAGCAGCTCGTCGATGCTGGTGTACCAGGCGGGCACCCCGAACTTTTCGGAGTAACTTTTTGCCCTCTCCGGGATGATGTCGCAGACCGCCACCATATCCGCCTCGGGAATGTCCTTGATCCTGGGCAGATAGGTGTTGTCCGCAATGGAACCGCAGCCGATAAGCGCAACCTTCCATTTTTTCATTACAACTTTCCTCCTAACAGAATTAAAATTCTATATGATAAACTATACCTTTTGTATAGCCATCATCCTTTAAGTCCGGCAGTGGCGATGCCCTGCACAAAGAACTTCTGGGTGAACATGAAGAACCCGATGACCGGGAAGGAAAGCAGCACCACCCCCGCCAGGGTCAGGTTTTCCTGCTGGAAATGCTGGTTGTTCACCGTCTGAAGGCCCACCACAAGCACATATTTGTCCGCGGAGCTTATGAACGTGGACGGCACCAGATAGGAATTCCAGGTGCCTGTGAAGTTGAAGATGGCGATGGTGGCCAGCAGCACCCCGGATATTGGCAGCACTATGCGGAAATAGGTGCCAAAGCGCCCAAGGCCGTCGATGCGCGCCGCCTCCTCCAGCTCCTCGGGTATGCCGTAGAAGAACTGCCGGGCCATGAAGATGAACATGGACTGGGACAGGTACGGCAGGGTTATGGCCCAGAGGGTGTCGACCATGCCGGCCTTTGCCATCATGATGTACTGGGGCAGCAGCACCAGCTGGCCGGGTATCATCATGGAGAGCATAAGGCAGAGGAAAATGGTCTTTCTACCCGGGAACCGCAGCCTTGCCAGGGCGTACCCCGCCAGGGGCGTGAAGAAGATATTGCCCGCGACCACCGTCACGGTGGAGATGGCCGTATTGGCGTACCATCTGAAAATGGGGAACTCGGTAAAGAGCTCCTTATAGTTGTCAAAGCTCCAGATGTCCGGCGACACGAAGGTGCCGATATAGCGCTTGGGCAGCAGTGAATTGTAGAACACGTAGAACACCGGCACCAGGAATATCAGCGCCAGACAGATCAGGAAAAGATACGTGAATATCTTGCCTATGCGTTTTTTAGCCATCTCAGTCGGACCTCCTTCCAACAGTTTCCCTCACGGCGGACAGCGAGAAGATTATCAGGAACAGCACCACAGCCGCCGCGCTGCCATAGCCCATGTCCATATAGCTGAAGGACTGCTGGTACAGGAAGGTGACCAGCGTGCTGGTGGCTCCCGAGGGGGACCCCAGGGGGGACTGCTTTGACATGGCCGCTATCTGGTCGAATATCTGGAAGGCGTTTATCATGCCGAAGGTCAGCACCAGATAGGTGGTGTTCTTTATCATGGGCACGGTTATCTTCGTCAGCCTCTGCCAGGCGTTGGCGCCGTCCACCTTGGCGGCCTCATAGAGCTCTATGGGCACCTCCTGCAGGGCGCCGATGAAGATGACCATATAGAAGCCCACCTGCTGCCAGACGTAGACGATGATAAGGAAGGCCATGGCGTACTTGGTGTTGGCAAACCAGCTGACGTTCTCGCACCCAAAGAGGGTGAAGAAGGTGGTGGCCGGCCCGCCCTTCAGGAAGAAGTACATGAAGAATATGGTCACCGCCATGGACGAGATGACATACGGGATATAGCAGCTGGAGCGGTAGAAGCCCTTTAGCTTTATGGGGCCATTGAGCATCACCGCCACGGCAAAGGACAGCAGCGTCTGCAGCGGCACTATCACCGCCACCATGAGGAAGCTGTGCCCAAGGGCCGTGAAGAACTTGGGGTCCTGGAACAGCCTTGCGTAGTTTGCAAGGCCCACGAAGGCGTTGGTCTCGGGCGTGGCGTAGTTGTACTGGTAAAAGCTGATGGATATGGCCTTCAGGGCAGGGTATAGGAACCATAACAGCCAGAACAGCACGGCGGGCAGCACGAATATCCAGCCGGCAACGGCCTCCTGCCGTCTCATCTTACTGTGTTTCTTTTTCATACCTCCTGTGTTTTCAGCCGTCATTTTATATAAGCCCCTTTCTTATATATGTGGGTCCCCCCACCGGACGCAGCCGGCAGGGAGACCACACCACATCTCTGAATCGTATCAGTGATTCAAATTTTATTCTCCGAACTCCTCCTGGAGCTCCTTGACGATCTGAGCGCCGGTGACAGTGGAATCAGAGTTGAAAAGGGCCTCCTCCATCTTGTAGATGAGCGCGTCGGCAAACTTCTTGCCCGCCGGGGGATAACCGAAGCCGTTGGACTTGGGCACAGCGTCGACCAAGCTGGCGAGCTCGGGCTGCCTCTCCTTGAAGGGCTCGAAAAATTCGGGGTCCGCGGGGATATAGCCGATATCCAGGAAATGGTCAAACAGCTTATCATTGAGCATGTAGTTGATAGCCATGGCCGTCTCCTTCTCATGAGAGCCGCCCTTCAGTATGGCGTAGCAGGGGGCATGGAAGGTGCCGGAAACGTCGTCTTTGCCTTCGGCATGGGGGATGGTGATATACTTGACCTTCACGTCGGGGGCGTTGCGCATAAAGTCGTTCACATACCAAGTGCCGCCGGTGGACATGGCCGCGTCGCCGGACATGATAACATTGCCGTCATAGCTGACGCCCAGCTCCTTGGGAGTGACAACATAGCCCTCGCGGTAGGCGTCGATAACAAACTGTAAGGCCGCCGCGTTCTCAGGGGTGTCGATGGTCTTGCCCAGGCCCCAGCCGCCGCCATAGGACAGGCAATACTGAGTGAAGTGGAACTCCTGGGTATTGAAGCACAGGCCGGTCATGCCAAGCTTATCCTTGAAGACCTTGCAGGCATCCAAAACGTCGTCCCAGGTCTCGGGCAGGTCGGCCTCGGTAAGCTCGGCCTCCTCCCAGAGGTCCATATTGACCGCGAACACCGCAGGGGTCTGATGATAGGGCACGCCGTATATCTGTCCGTCTACGGTCCAGATATCCTTTACGTTCTGACCTACCTTATCCCAGCAGGTAATGGTGCCGTCCTCAATGTACTGGTCGATGGGGACGATAAGGCCGTCCTTGATATATGGCAGGTACAGTTCGTTTGTAAGGGCGATAAAATCAGGAGCCGTCTTGGCAGCTATCTGGGCAGGAAGGTTGTCCCAGAAAGCGGAGTCGGTAGGATACTTCTGGAACTCCACCTCAACGCCGATAGCGTCGGCCATGCCCTCGGTGCCGGCCTCATGCTCGGTGTTAAAGTCGCCCCAGCCGCCCATGGTTATTTTTACCACTTCGCCGGAATTACCCTCGTTTGTAGCCTGGCTGCTGTCCTCTGCCTCGGAGCTCTCCTCGCCGGAGCTCTCGCTGTTCTCCGCCTTGCTGCTGGGCGTCGAGGAATTATTCCCGCTCTGCCCGCAGGCTGCCAGAGCCGCGACCATCAATAAGACCAATAATAATGCCAATACTTTTTTCATTTTCTTTACCTCAATTCTTTTATTTTGGTTTGAGCTTGAACTTTTCTGTCACCTCCATTTGCATGATATTTTCCATGTTCTATGGTGATTATAGTATAATCTAACTATGCCTATTATTTCAATAAACCACATTGTAGCTTTTTTATGGATATTGACCAGCCCCAAAACCGGCCTAATGCTTAAGTCCGTTGCGGTATTCGACGGGGGTGCAGTTCATTATCTTTTTAAAAACGATATTGAAGTGGGTGGAGCTGTTGAAGCCCGTCAGCTCCGCTATCTCGTATATTTTCAGGTGGAAGTCGTTCAAATATTCCTTTGCCTTCTCGATGCGAATATTGTGGATATAGTGCTGCACCGAGACCCCCAGCTTTTTCTGGAACAGGCGGCAGAGATAGGACTTGCTTATCATGAGATAGTCCGCTATCTCCCCAAGGGAGATGTCCCCCCGGCTGAGGTTCTGCTGGATATACTCCGTGGCCGCCCGGATAAGATAATGGTTCTGGCCCGCCCCTTCGGACTGCACCTCCTTCTGGAGCTCGGTGAAGAACTCCTCCGTCTCATCAAGGCTGCCGCAGTTCTGAAGCCTTATCAGGGCCTGCTCAGGCGTCTTGCCCTCCTGCACCAGCACCGAGCGGACGGTCTCCTTTAAAAACTCCCGCACACCGTCCACATCCAGGTTCCTGTCACTGTGCCGGCGCAGCCACCCTATGGCCTCGCCGAGACCGGCGAAAAGCTGTGGATAGCTTTTCTGCGCCGCCATATCCGCAACCCCCTGGGCCAGCCTGTGGAACACCGGGCCGCACATAGTGTCCTCCGGGGGGCGGGTCTCCTGGATTATCCTCTCCCCGGGCCGCAGATAATGCAGCTTCTGTGAGTATACGGCCTGCCGGAAGGCCCCCGGCAGCGCCGAAAAGCTCTGCACGACTCCGCCGACGCCAAAGAGCACCTCTACATTCAGGTAGTTCTTTATAACGGAGGCCATCTGCTCCAAAAGAGAGAACAGCTCATCCCGCCGGTCCGCGCCGCTTAAAAGAAGCACGTACAAGTTCTCCTTTAATACGAACAGCTCCACCTCGGCGGTCCTCTGCCGCAGCACCTCCTTTGCCAGATTCACCACACCGTGCTCCAGGGTGAAGGGATAGCCCTCGTCGTACCGCTGTATCACCTGCTGATATCCGGCCACGGCAAAGGCCGCGCAGTACAGCTCCCTTTCCCTTATGGAAAGCCACCGGGCCCAGTCGGCGGGCCCGTCCCCGCCGCGGCCGGTTACCAGCCGCTTCAGGCTTGCGTACCTGTTGGAATAATTCTCCCAGCTGCCGCTCTCCGCGGCCTGCTCTCCGGCCAGGTCCCGCTCCAATAAGGACTGGCATATCTCGTCCAGAACGCAGAGCAGATTGTCGCTGTTTATCTCGCTTTTGCGCAGGTAGTCATAGGCGCCGTTTTTCATGGCCTCCTTCACCAGATGGAAGTCGTCGTGGCAGCTGAGTATCACCGCCCTGGTGCGCACGCCGGCCTGCTGCATGAGCTTCAGGACCTCTATGCCGTCCATAACCGGCATACTGATATCCAGAAACACGATGTCCGGCTGTGTGCGCTGTATCATTTCCCAGCCGGTCTGTCCGTTTTCCGCCTCCCCCACCACCTCATAGCCGTGCTGGCCCCAGTCCACCGAGGAGCAGATTCCCAGACGTATCAGGCTGTCGTCGTCTACCACCGCGATCCGGATCCTATTCATCCTTCCTCCTCCTCATACTCCCTGGCGGGTATCTCCACTTGCACCCGGGTGTATTCCCCGGGCCTGCTGTCTATCCTGATACCGTACTGGCTTCCAAAGGTGTACTGTATCCGCTTGTGTACATTGTAAAGGCCTATCTTGTTAAAGGACAGCGGGTTTGCCGGGTGCTCCGATTCCAGGGCCATATGGATCTGCTCCTGGGTCATGCCCTTTCCGTTGTCCGTCACCTCGTACACTATCCTGCCGTCTTCCCGCCGGATATCCACCGTAAGAGACGCGCAGGACGACTTGAACTCGCTGAAGCCGTGAAGGACCGCGTTTTCCACAACGGGCTGCAAAAGGAAGCGCAGGGTCCCGCAGGTCTCTGTGCCCGGCCCCATTCTGACGTCTGTCTGTATCTTGTCAAAATACTTCAGGTTTATCAGGTTGAGATAGTCCTTTATGAACAGCACGTCATCACGGATGGGCACCATGTCCCGGTCGTTCTTGGAGGAGAACTGCAAAAGCTTTATCAGTGATTCCAGGGCCGTCACCATGCGCTTTGAGCCCTGCATCTCCGCCATCCACTTGATGGAGCTGATGGTGTTGTACACAAAGTGGGGGTTTATCTGGAACTGCAGGGCCAGAAGCTCGGCCTTTCTAAGCCTTGTCTGGGTCTCATAGTTGCGCACGGTCAGATTGTTTATCTCCTCTATCATGCTGTTATAGCTGCTTGAGAGGCCCTTCACCCCCACTTGGTTCTCCCCTGGGTCCGCCCCGCTCTTTTGGGCCTCGAAGCTGCGCAGCTTCGTGTACAGCTCCTGTAAGGGGCGGGTTATCACCTTTGAGAGGAAGTGCGCCATCACCACCGCAAGGCAGATAAGTATAAGCCCCAAAAGGATGGTGATATAGGGCATGGCGGCGATCTCCCTGTTAAGCCTGCTGCGCATAATGAGCCTGACCCCTTTCCAGCCGGGGTTGGAGGATTCGGAGACCATTATGTCGCAGAGGGCCCCGTCCACTCTGGCCGTGGTGACCCCGCCGCTAAGCTCCGGCATGAAAAACTCAGAGCCTATCTCCTCCTCCTTATCGCTGTACACCACCCTGGACTGGCCGTCCAGAAGGTAGAAGCGCTCCTGAGGGTCCTCCTGGCGCTGTGGCCAGAGCTTCTCCAGGTCCTGGACGTTTACGTTTATCAGAATGACCCCCAGCACCTTTGGGCTGCCTGGAGAGTGCAGGCTTCGCCCCAGGGTCACGCAGTACCCTGTCTCTCCGCCGGGGTCCGGCTGGACCAGGCGGTTCTCATGCACGCCTATCAGGGTAAGGGCCCCCTCGTTCTCGACCACCTGCTCATACCAGCTTTCCGACTTCACGTCGTAGCTGGGATTGATGGTGCGCTTGGTGCAGTAGTAATACATATCGCTGTTCTCCGGGAACACCGCTATGGTGTCTATCCTGTTGTCCAGATAGTAGCCGTTGCGGTACAGCGCGTCCTCTATCCTCTGCTTGTCCCTGTAATTCAGCACCTTGGCCTCCGGGCCGGAATAGGTGCGCTCAAGGGCCTCGGTCAGCTGGGCGTTCATCAGAAGCGAGTCGGATATCTTCTCCAGCGACCGGAAAAAGCTGTCCATCACGTAGATCGTCTGGCTGTTATGCCACAGCTCGCTCTGCTGGACGTCCGACAGCAGCACCTGCTTGAAATAGCCATAGCAGAAGCTTCCCAGCATGAGGATCGGCAGCACGGCGATGCCGATCATTGTCAGCATAAGTTTCTTCTTCAGAGACATATCGAGCCATCCTTTCCAGAAAACCGCCGGCCCGGCCCCTCAGCCGTTCTGCCGCCTTTACCCCTTCAGGCTGACAAGCCTTCCCGTCTGTGCCGACTGAAGCGCCGCCTCCGCTGCCTTCAGCACCCGGCGCGCCTGCCAGGGCTGGGCCGCCAGCGTTTCGTTTCCGTCTATAACCTCCCGCAGGTTCTCATAGTATGCCGCAAGAGCGTCCCCCGTCTCCTCCGGCTCGGGCAATGCGGGCTCCCGGTCCCCATCTTCGGGCCTCAGCAGGGTAACGCGGCCCTCTCCCGCCGTGCCCCCAAGGCAGGCCGCCGCCCTGTCCCCCAGGACGGTCCAGCGGGGGGCGAGCCGCGGCGCACGGCTGTCAAGCTCAATCTGCACCGTTCCGCCGCTCTCCAGGTTAAACGCAAGAAAGCAGTATTCCTCCCCGGTCCCGCAGGTCCTGCAAAACACGCTGGCAAAATCGTCGTAACCCAAAAGCCACATTAGCTGGTCTATCACATGTATCCCCCAGCCGTACAAAACGCCCCCCTCCGCCGAACGGTGCCGGTCCGGCAGCGCGCCGGGGCCCTGCAGCCGGACCTGTATGGAGTATACCTCCCCAAGCCTGCCGGTATTTAGAAGCTTCTTTACCGTGCAGAAGTCCCTGTCCCGGCGGTGATCCTGACAGACGGCAAGGACCCGGCCGCTTCGGCCTGTGGCGGCGATCATCTGGTCCAGCTCCCAGACGCTCATGGCAGCCGGCGCGGCGCAGGCCACATGCTTTCCGGCCTTGGCCGCGGCCACGCACAGCTCACTGCGCACACCCGCAGGCGCGCAGATAAGGACAGTGTTTATCTCCCTGCACCCAAGCAGGGCCTTCAGCGAGCCAAAAACGCATATGCCGCTTTCGTTGGCCGTGTCCCGGCGGGCGCTGTCCGCGTCATAGGCCCCTATCACGGTGACCCCCCGCGTCTGCGCGGCATACTTATGGTGCCGCTCCCCCATGCTCCCGTACCCGATTATTCCAAGACTTATCCCCATATCTGCGTCCTCCCGCTCTCGCCTTTACATATGGCGTATATTGAAACTCCCCAAAAATAGCCGTGTACAGAGACCCGGCCAATAAAGGCCCGCGCGTGCCTTTAGCTATATTATATTATTTTTTCCAGAGGGTTTTCAATAAATATAGTTACCCATTATCATCGTATAATCAACTGAAGGGCGCTCCATGCGCGGCTTTTCCCAATAAATAGCAGAGGAGGGCCAAAGCAGTCTCTGGTCCTCCTCATAATGGCTATTGGACTGTATTGCGCCGCCGGACGCACTCATCCCCCAAACGCCGCCTGCCCCTCGTTGGGGCTGCCCCGCCGCTCCAGGTCGGGAAAGCGGTGCTCGATGGCCGCCAGGGATATCTCGATATCCTCCTGCGCCTCCTGTGGGGTGAATGCCCCCACTGTCACCATGTCCTGGGGACGGATAGCGTTCCAGGAGAAGGTCAGCCCCACATAGGGCGAGCAGCGGCCGGCGGCCATGGACTTGATGGTCATAACCGGCTTTTTGGCGCTGTGGATGATAGAGGCCACGGTCTCGATCTCCACCTGCATGAGAAAGCCCATACAGTTGAATATCTGGATATATGTCTGCACGTCATAGCCGTTCTGGTCCGAGTAGACCACCAGCTCCGGCATATGGGCCGAGAGCCCGGGCACCATGCCAGCGTCCCGGATCATCCTGGTATAGTCGTCCAGCCGGACTATCTGACCCAGGTTCTTATTGACCAGCTGCTCGGCGGCGGAGTGGTGGATAAGGCAGATCTTCGCCCCGCGCTCTTTTGATTCCCGGACCATCCGCTGGGATATACGCCTGCCTTCGGCGGAGTCAGTCACGTCCAGGGTGGGCGTGTCTATCATCACTATCTTCCGGCCCATATGCTGCTCGGTCTCCTTCACCGCACGGGTCAGCTCCGGCGAAAGGCCGAAGGGGGCCATGATGCTGTCCACGCCGTGGCTCAGGTACGTCTCCAATATGGGTTTAAAGGCCTCTGCACTCTCATAACGCCGCTTTATCATCTCGTCCGCCGAGGCGCTGGTATGGCTCCAGCCCAGAAGCCAGTTTGTGCCTATGAGCATACGGGACAGGGACACGTTTTCCACCTGTGTCCGGGGGAATTGCTTTTTCATTTTGACCGCTCCTTTTCTGAGGTTTTGATAATTATAGCAGAGAGGGGAAGAAAACACAAGGGCGCACGGCGTGGGTTTTGGTATGTATATTCAGGAGTGTCCAAATCAAACATTTTATGATAGAATAAGAGAGATATGAGAAGAGGA